>JBPCJX010000048.1:0-40829 GCA_051004875.1 Bryobacteraceae bacterium | reverse complement strand
TGGGCCGCTTTCGGTTTCGATGGTGCGTTCGTACTCGCGATATAGGAGCTCGCCTTCGAGAAACACATGGCTGCCGGTCTGGATCTTGGCCGCGTACTCGGCAGTCGGGCCGTAGCAGACGCAGGTGTGCCATTGCGTTTTCTCTTGCCAATTTCCATCCGTATCTTTGTAGCGCTTGGAAGTGGCGACAGAAAGCTTCGTCATGTTCCTGCCGTTCTGAGTAGCGGTGGTGCGTGGATCTTTTCCGGTGTATCCCGCGAGAGTGATGCGATTGATGTTCATAAGAGTTTTTTCCTTTCTGAAATGGAATTAGGGTTGCGCCCTGCAACCCCTGCCCGACCGGCGAGGTCCGGGGTAGCAAGAGTCAAGCCGAGGGGGATCGCCCATCCGTGAAGCGAAGCGGAAAGGACGAAGCGCAGCGAAGAGCTGCACAAGCGCAGCGCGGAAGTCTGGGGATACGGCTTCGACTCGCGCGAGGGCAGCGCCCTGAGGAGCTT
Source organism: Bryobacteraceae bacterium (assembly GCA_051004875.1). Classification (GTDB taxonomy): domain Bacteria; phylum Acidobacteriota; class Terriglobia; order Bryobacterales; family Bryobacteraceae; genus Bog-105. Next base: position 40,332 of record JBPCJX010000048.1, on the reverse strand, counting down.
TTATCCGCATGCCACAGCTCCACCAAGCGGTACGAATTGCCAGCGTCCGGTATCCGGATGGAAGCCGGTGACACGAATGAGTTCCGTGAGTTCGCGGCGGGCGCCGCGCCGTTCGATATGAACGACGTACTGGATCGCATCGCCAATCTCGCTTTGGATCGAGCTGAAAGGCAGGCCGGTATCGGCCTGTAATGCGAGCCGTGCCAGACGGTTCAAGGCGTGTAAAGCAGAACTTGCGTGCAGTGTGGAAATTGAGCCGGCGTGCCCGGTGTTGAGGGCTTGGAGCAGATCGTATGCCGCGCCGTCTCGCACTTCGCCAACAATAATGCGATCGGGCCGGTGGCGTAATGATGCTTTCAGCAGATCGCGAACCGAAACGCCTTCACGAGCGGTGAGGCGAACACGATTGGGACGTTGGAGTGGAAGCTCGGCAGTATCCTCAATCAGCAGAACACGTTCTTCTTCCGGGATCAAATCGAGCAGTGCCTTAACCAGCGTGGTCTTCCCCGAGCCGGTGGGTCCACTGATGAGAATATTTTGGCGACGTCCGACGGCCTCGAAGAGCTCGTCATGAAATCCAGGCGACAGGGTTCTATTCGTGACCAGTTCTTCGAGCGTGAACCAGTTCGGCCGAAACTTGCGCACGGTCAGGACAACGCCTTCCGTAACGGGCGGTAACATGGCCGCCACACGCGACCCATCCGGTAGGCGAGCGTTGAGGATCGGGTTCGCTTCGTCGGCTTCGCAGCGCGCCAGTGTTCGTGCAATCGCGTTGACAGCGTGACGGAGCTGTACCTGTTTCGGTGCGATCCCCGCGAGTTCGAGCATCGCGTTCGACCCAGCTGATTCCACGAAAACCCGGCCATCCTCGTTCACACAAATCTCCGTGTAATCGGGCGATAGGATCGCCTCCTGAAGTCTCGGCGGGAGATGAGGAAGAATCAGCTCAAACATAGGCAATGGATCTTCCTTCAGGTCGGTAAGCACGGATCTGCTCAGGAGAAAGCGCCTTGGCCCGTTCATTTTCACGACCGAGGGAACGCTCTAGACGGCTCGCGTCATCTGCGAAGATCTGGATATCGTGCTGTGCGCGGGATGCACCCACGTACGCGAGCGTCTTGTCGATGAGGCTGGTCAGACGGTAATCAGAGGTGTCGATCTGAAGCAGCACGCGATCGACGGTGGTTCCTTGCGCCGAGTAGCTGGTCATCGCATAGGCGTAATCGATATGGCGGTGATCCGCTAGATTCCACCGAACCTTCCGCCCCTTGTCAAGCTGAACCTGAATGTTGCCATTCGTGTCGAGCTTTGTAATTGTTCCGATATCGCGCGTGCTCAGGCCGAGGTCCGTGGAATTCGCGGTGAGCTGGATGCGGTCACCTACGCCGAACGACTGAACTCTGCTCTCGTAGACGGAAACGCCTGAGGCTTGCCGGGGATCGTAGGTCAGGATGCGGTCATTTTGTGTTCGGATGGTGAGCCGGTTCTGCGCCGTATCTGAGTCAATCACCTGGGCATAAGATTTGCTCTCGACGCCCAGTTGCCGATTGCTCCGCAGAAACCGGATCGTATCGCCCATTCGATAGGAATCGGCCTGCGTACGGTCGATGCCCGAGACATCGCGCGGCACAAGCGTGACGAATTCGTGTGCATCGTGGCTCAATATGCCGCTCTCGCGCATGCGGTTGCGAATCGTGGCGTTCAGTTCGTCCCGTGACTTGTTGTCCGGAGAAACCACTAGCGTGCCCTTCGGCCGTTCCAAATAGGTGTTAGCGATCGCGGCATAACGCTCTCTGGGGTTCGTGTATTCGTGAATGCGCTGCTGCCTCGCGAGCAAATCCAGCCCTTCTTGAGTGCGACCATGCCGGAATTCCAGAATTACTTGTTTCAGCTCCGGGTCTTTCTGCCGATAGATGCGATTGAGGTGCGCGGTTTTTATACCCGCTTCCTGCAATTCCTGGAAGAGCCGGCCCGCTTCGATGCTGATGTGTTGCCCCACCTTACGTGGATTCGGATCGTCATCGCCGATTAGAAGCACGTGATCCTTTACGCCGAGCGTGTCAAGGAAGGCGTGCATCTGCTTCGTCGAAGCAAGGCTCGCTTCATCCAGGATGTAGAGGGTATTCCCACGTTCTGCCCGGTCCTGGCCGCGCGCACGGATGAGGTGCAGTTGCAGGGTTTCGGAGGGAATACCTTTTTCCTGTAACGCATCGCGAGCTTTGCCCGTCGGAGCCAAGCCTTTCACTTGGAATCCATGCTCTTCCGCAACCTCCCGAAGGATGCCCGCCGCTGTTGATTTGGCACTACCGGCAGTGCCTTGCAACGCGACCACCTGATCGTGCGTCGCTAGAATGCCCCGGAGGATTTCCTGCCGCTTCGGATTGTCGGCGAGCTGAGGATAACGGCTGAGATCCACACGTTCGGTAATCGGCGAGACCATTCCAATGCCTGCCCTGACTCGTTCAATCACTTCGCGCTCCAGACGGATCATTTCCGGTGTTGTGTAGCGCGCCCCAGGTGCGGAGTCTCGGTAATGATGGATTTGGATCAGCCGTTCTTCGCGAACCCGTTTCCGCACTTCGGCTTCGACTGTTTGAACATCAACCGTGCCGCGGCCATAGCGCAAGGCATCGCGCACCAGCTCGTAGTGTTCGAACACGGCATTCCGTTCGGATAAGCGGCGTTCGGCAAAATCGACCGCGCTGGCAGGAGTGGCGAACTGCCGGGTCTGGACAGGACCGCGTTCGAGCGCCTCGGAATAAGCTCGCTGCGCCTGGTTGCCGTAGATCTCGCCATGCGCCTGATGCAGGGCGCTGAGCTCGTCGGGAGTGAGTTTCAGTTTGTCTTCCCGGCTACTCAGCGCCGCAATCTGAGCGGCCCGACTGCCCGACATTCCCAGTTTTTCGAGCCGATCCAGGATTTCATGGCGGCGTAACGATTCGGCTGCGAGATAGTCCTGCGAGAAGCCCTTGATCTCGGGCGCTTTGGTTTGGGGATCGATGCTCGTTTCGTAGCCAAGCTCATGAGCCTGGCGCTGCAGCTCCGAATAGAACACCGCCGTGCCGAGCGATTTCGCTTTGAACAGCTCAGCCGATTGGAGGGCCCGGAACTGACCAGTGAAGTCGCGCTGCACGTTCATCAGGACGTTATGAAAGTGCATTTGCGGCGCCGGGTAGCCATCCACTGGCCGGGATGTGTCGTGCTGGAACGTCGCGAGAATCCAGCGCCCCGTATTGATAGGTAGTCGGTTGCCGCCGCCGCGCGCCTGGACGTAACGCTCCATGACTTCCATCGCTCTCGTGTTCGCAAGCTGCGCTGCGCGAATTAAGCGCTCGTCTTCGCCGACCAGAGCCGCGAGTGAAAACGATTTCGGGGCGCTGAGGGTCAAGTCCCAAGCTGGAATATGCCCCGCTTCCTTTCCTTCGCGCGTTAAATAGGTATCGCGGTGCTTGATCCACTGCTCACCGGTCTTCGGATCTTGCCCTTCGATTAAGCGCAGGTAAGTCTCTTCACTGACCGCTCCAGAAAGCCCGAGATCTTCTGCAAGGCTGCCAGTCCAGCGACCCTGGGTAACCCCCTGCTCCGAGAAATAGGAGTTGCTCGCGTTCGCGAATTCCTTTTGAAAATATTCGCGGGCGGTGCCAATCCCGAGTTTGGTGATCGTGAGCATCAGAGTTCCGGGGACGGTGAGATCAGGGGCGAAATAACCGGTTGGAAGACTTGCTCCTGTCCCGCCTCGGGAGCCATCCAGAGTGACCGATCGATTTTCGGAATCACGCGCTCGATGAGAGCCGGGTGCCGTTGGACCGGCGGCGAATAGGGTAACCGCACCAAGACCACATGTAAGCCGGGCTCGCGATCGCTGGGGCGCTGGCAAAAGTAGCCCATCAGGTCCGGAAGGCCCTGAATTTCGGAAGCGAGTAGTAAGGGCTTGCGAATATCTTCCGGCCCGCTGAAGTTGTTGCGGTCGTGCTTGCCGAAAAAGGAACCAGTCCGGCTTTCGCGATAGCGCCGGATTTCGACTTCTCCAAATAGGTCCTGGAGCGACTTGGCCGTCTTCGACTCACTTACGGCAAAGATCATCTTGGTTCCGGCTTGGGAAAAGATCGTATCGGCTTGACGCCCGTAGCGGTCTTCAAGCTGGGCCGTGTTCTGCATCCCGAGCACCAGCGCATTCCCGGTGGAGCGCATCATGGTCATGCCTTCCGTCAGCTTCGGAATGGTGTTCAACGAATCGAGCTCGTCGAGAACGATCCACACGCGCCGCTTTTGCTCCTGGCTGGACATTACACGGAGCATCGCCATATCGGCCCAGGCGCTCTGGAGCGGGCGCAACGCTTCACGGGTGTCTGCCGTATTTGGTAGAAACAGCCAACCCTGCCGGTGCCGTGCCCATTCTCGGACCGTAAAAAGCTCGCGACTCACACGATCGCTCGGCATCATGCGCAGCGCGTAGCCGACTGTGTTCAGGGTCGCGAGAATACTGTTCACCATGTTGGGCGACTTGGGGCTGAGCGTCTGCTCGTGCTCGCTCCCGGCGACGCGTTTGAAAATTTCCTCGGGCCGCGCCAGCCAGGAGGCGTAGTCACTACAACTTGGCCGCGGATCGCTGTATGTCAGCAGATAGGCTGCAATCTTGCAGGCCTGATCGTCAAAAAACTGCGCATACGGATTACTCGGATGCGTGGGGTAGAGGGCACGCATCACCGAAACAGCATCGGCCTCGTCGGTGACTTCACTCGCGATATCCCAATAAATGCAGCGCGCGTCTTTTGGCGAAAGAATCTTGTCGCCTCGCTCAGGTGAATAGAACTCGGGAATAAATTCGAGCTTGGAATCGAGAACGACGCAGCTATCGCCGCACTCCTGTGCATAGTAGAGAAGCTGTTTGATGAACTGGCTTTTGCCGACGCCTGTATCGCCGACAGCAAGAAAATGTTTGCTCTCATCTCTGCGGCGCACGCGTAACGGCTTAATCGAAGACATGAAGTTTAAACCCGTCTCCTTTCGTAGCGCGGTTGAAGGCCCGCCGCGTCATGAGGTCAGGCCCGCGCAACGGAACGCCTTCGCGTGCTCGCTTGCGGCGCTGAAAATCCAAAATGACCCCGGAAAGGAACAGGCTCAAGCCGATACCGGTCGAGAGCGCCAGCGGTGTTCGGAGGACCTTTCGAAACTCGCGACCGGCATAGATCTGGTTCTGTAACCAGATGCTGAAGATATGCGGCGTGGTGGTCACGAACCGCACGGAGATGTGGCCCGCCGGAGCAAGGTCAGTTACGCTAGTAAGCGGCTTGCCGCTCTGCACAAGGACGAAATAAGTGCGCGTATTGTGCCGCGAGTTGAAGAACGAAGTCACTGTTCCGATCGGCGTCTGAGCGAGCGTGCTGCCGACGTACTGCGGGAAGTAAAACCTTTCGAGTGGCGGTTCGTAGCGACGCCAAATGACGAAAACTGGAACAATCGACAGGAACCCGAGAACGGCTCCGAGGAGCATCCCCACGGGTGCGCGAGTCGGAAAGCTCTTCACTCTACTGACCCCCATTTCGTTGTTGTTTGAGAATGCGGACCGTCTGCTCGACGACCGTGGGCGCATTGAGAATGGCCTGCGATCTGAGCTCGCGAAGCGTCGTTGCGTTCAGAGCCTTGCCTTGCTGCGCGGCGATTAAAACGAGCCGGGTGTGCTCTGCCTCCACCGCCTGCAGCAGACTCTGCTCGTTCACCGATTGGAGCTCCGCGAGCACTAACAAGCGGAGGTATTCACTCTGGGTGAGCCCTAAAATGTGAGCGCGTGCCTGTAGTGATTTGAGCTCCGATGCGGCCAGCTTGGTCGAGAGAGTGTGAGGGAGTCTGCGAGGCATCAGAGGTAGACCTCGGTAGACCGGAACGGGAATGTTGCGGAAAAGACTCGGTAGACCCGGGTAGACCCTAATAAGGGGTCTAGTGTAAATCTGAATAACAGCCGCGAAGCGGCGGCTCCACGACTGTCCGAAACCTCGCATGAGAGCACGACACACTCCGAGGGACCACTCAATCGTGTAGCTGAATTTACTGACGTGGTTGGTAACTTCATAGGGTCTGCCTCAGTAAGAAATGCTGTAGTCGTATCCATGATCGATTCGGTTGTCCGCCAAGCTGTGCTCCTGGCGCTGATAACGTATGCGCTCGGTCGCACTCTGCTTGAATTGCTCTACATCAATCTGTGTCGTAATACCGGGATCGCCTTGCCTGAGAGCGGCAAACGCGTCGTTCAGTCCCTGTAGCCGAGCCGCATATTTCGCGTGAATGGCTTCGTGGTTGCTGTTAGGCCCAGCAGCCTGCACTTCTTCCCGCCACTGGTGCTGGGTCGCCAAAGCCGAGGACAACAGCGCATCGCGAGTTTCGTGCACCGCTGCCACATAGCCTTCCTGGCGGGCCTGCCGGCGCTCACGGTCCTGATGATCATCGTAAACGTTGCGGATGCGCTCCAGAAGATCTGCCATGCGTCTCTACTCCTTTTCAGTGGCGCCGTTCTTTTGGGACGGCACAACCGAGGCCTGTACCTCAAGCTGGTGTCCGGCCTTCCATTGCTGGAACTCTTTATCACGTCCGAGCGTGGCAATCAGCTGAGCCAGAACATACGACACGCTTGAATTGTTCAGAAACTTCGCATATGCTCGAAGCTCCTGCAACGTTTCGGAAGAGAGCGTGACGTTGAGCTGTTCATTCGTAGTCTTCTTTTCCGGTTGAATCAATGGCATAAATGAGTCCTCCAGGGTGCTTAATGAAACGCCTGATCGGCGTGGAAGTCGATGATGGTCAAGCCAAGCGGGTTGTACTGCATCATCCGTGGCTCGACTTTATCGGCGAAGGTAAAACGGATCGTCGCTGTCAGATCCTCGCGGCGGACTGCCTGATCGCCATTTGGCGAGTAGACGATCCGCTCAAAATCGACGAGCGCCTCGTACGGGGCCTTGTCCAGGTTCGTAACAGAAACCTTGCGAACCTGTGCTGCGGTCTGTTCAAGCTGTCCGGCCAGTAGCTTTTTGATCCACTTGGTTTGTTGATCGTCAATCCACGATTGAATGCCGAGCTGCCGGCTTAGGTAATACTTGCTGAGATAGTAGTCCTCAAGCCGCTCTTTCTTGTGCGTGTAGTACTTCGTGACGAAGTCCGAAAGAAAGTGTTTCACCTCTGCGGCCTGGGGCCGATAGCTCGAATCGGACAGATAAACTGCCTGGGCATTGCCGAGTTCGTTGATGCGAACCACAATAGGCCTGAACTGGGCAATAGCCTCGGTATTGCGCCAGACTTCCCAACCAAGCACTGCCAGCGCCATCACTAAAAGCGCGATCAGGGCCAACAGATAGTTGTTCGCGAGTGCCAGAGCGCCGAATTGCTCGGCTTTCGAGCGAACCCATTTCGCGTTATTCAAGTCAGTTGCCGGATAGAAACTTGCCATTACAAAAACCTCCGCAGAACAGGGATCGGAAGGCCGGCACCCGCATACGCGCCGCCCGTGGTCAGATCATTGACTAATTGCGAAACCTTGAGGCAGGCAAACAGCCCAGCGATGATCACAACCGTCCAGGAGATGGAGATCGCCCACCAATGCCCAAGGCTGTAATCGCCGTGAACGGTGTTGGTCAGGAAATTGAGAAGGACATTGCTGAAGACCGCGACGAGCGCCGACGCAACCACGCGATACAGCGAGTACTTGATCATGTAATTCACCCACGCCCAAAAGAAATGGCTGGTGGCACGGAACAAGTAGGCGACGATAAAGAACGGCCCGAGGATGAGCCCGATACCGATGGCCCAAAAACTAAACGCCGTGATGGCGAATAATCCGCACTCGATCATGGCCATGTCGAGGCCGATCCAGACGTAGATGATCGTGGCTGGAATATCCCAGGGATGCGGTTTCTCCATCGTTCCCCAGATCTGCTGGATCTGGCTCAGAAAGCGGTCGAGGACCGTAATGTCGATCTGGGCTGCCATCCAGCGGGCTTCCTGCGTGAAGAGCTGGTGGAAGTTATACCCGACGAGCGGCAGCGGCGCGTTATAGTACCGGAGCAGGTTGTAGGCGATCAGGTATCGGATAAGCACGCGCCAGAAATGCTCGCCACTGAAGATGTGATTGCCCGTGAGATATCCGTACGTCCAGCTCAGGGCTCCAATGACAAGCGCGAGCAGTCCAAGCTCGTCCAATAGGGGCTGAGCGGTCGCGAGAAAGATGCCGCTCGTGGGATCAACAATGGAATCGAGCGCGTTTGTGACAAAACTGATAATGTCCACGGTTCCGGGATTCACTGGAACCGGAGCCTGCGCCAGGATTGGTAAGAACATATTATTGGCTGTAATCGCGTATGGTTTTCGCCGATTGCATCGTTGGTACTTGCTGCGCCTTCACACCATCGAGGACCCCGTGGTTCCGTTTATGAACTTCGAGGTACAAGGAACCGAGAAGCACAACGGCAGCTGTGAGGGCGACAAGCAGTTTCAAGATCATTGGCTGTACCCCGCGATCGTTGTTGCCGATCCACCCCACTGGGTGGCTTCACCTGCCGTGTAGTTGTCGGCAGCAGTCATCACGTTGAGGTTGTCCGCGAGCATGTCCCGTTGGACTTTGTTGGTCAGGATCTGCTGCTCGGCGATGGTTGTGAGAAGGGCATTCGCATCCTCTTGCTGACGATTGGCCAGCACAGTGCCGCTGGTCAATAGATTCAATTGCTCGACTTCGGAGTTCGCGCCTCTGCCTGTTTCCTGGGAAGACTCTTCGAGATTCGAGAGCGCCAGATCATTCCCCGGTTGATTGCTGCGGCTATTGGCGATGGCCAGCATCGCGGCTTGGCTGATGCCATCGGCTACATTGACGGATGCAATGTTCGCAGACGTCGAACTCGCGCCCAGCGGAAAACCGGCATAGAAGGGCGGCGGGTGAATGCCATAGGTCGCGGTACTCCAAACACCAGGAATGTTGATGCCTGCGGTAACAGCGGGATTCCAGCCGCCGGTCTCGCCGAAAATGCTGCGCGTATTGCTATTCACAACCTGTGTCGGTATGCCGAGCCAGCGACTTTTGATCGTGAACCAACCAGCGTTGTAGGCGATTTGGTTGTACGTCTGGGTGGCCGTGTTATAGAGCTGGACGATGCGCGCGATTTCCGTAAGCACGTGTGCTGACTGCGTCGGATCAAAAACGATAGTGGGACCCAAGATCTGGGCGAGTACTGTCGTTGGTAAATACGCGAGAAAGATTGGAATCAGGATTCGTTTCCGCATCAAAATCCTCCAAAAAAGTACCGGACGATTGCGCCCCAGAGGTACGCGACCAGGGCCGTGCCGAACAGGCCGACAAAGAGACAGAGAAGGAGTACGACAAAGGCACTGGCGGCCTTGCCTGGAAACGCGGCGTAGTGAAGATTACGGCGGGTTTCGGGATTTAGATCGTTCATAGGTTCACCTCTTCTGGCCTTGTTTACTGGTAGGCCTCCAGATTGAGATCGTTGGTAAGAATGACCTTGATCCTGGTTCCTTCGAGGACCTTGATCGTTGGATACTTGTTCAGGAACTTTGCTAGAACCTGTTCAGCGCTCGACCCCATGCGCTCAGTGACGCCGATGCGAAAGCCAGTCGCGGGATCGTAACCGTAACCTCCGTAAGCGCCGATCTGGGCGAGGCCGCCGATTCCGCCGAGTGCGAGCGAGGTGCCGAAGATTTCCAGGTAATGATGGTCGATCTTGCTGACGAGGCCGGTCTCGCCGATCTGGTCGAGACCACGGAACTTATCGAGCGAGACCGCTTTGCCGTTGGGCAGAATCAGGCGATGAAACAGAATGGCAAGCCGACGCTGATTAAAGCCATTGACTTCACGCGCCTCGCCCAAAAGGCGTGAACCCCTTGGGATCAGCAGCTCCAGCCCGGCCCGACTATAAACATCGTTAGCAACTTGCGTGATCACTGGGCCGCTGAATTCACCATCGAGGCGATTGAGCAAAATGGTTTCGATGATGGTGCCTTCATCAAGGCGGTACGTGCCGGGTGGTGGATCGCCGTTCGATGCTGGAGCGCTTTGGTTCTCGGCGGCCTTCGTCGCAGCCGAAGATTCTTTGTCTTTTTGAACGGCCGCGGCCACGGGAGCGGGCGAATCGCTGTCGGCTTTCGTTTCCGCATGGCCGCCCTGGCGAGCAAAGGCGATCGTCGAGGCAGACGTCGCACTGTGCGCGCGGCGAATATCTTCTAATCGCAGTTGCTGTCGTAGTTGCGAGACCGGATCGACTTGCGCTGTATGTGGGCCATCCGCGTCAAAGGTGTTTTGCGCGCGCCGTTTTGCAAACTCCGCCTGTTCCGCTGCGCGCTTTGCTTCCTCAATCTCGCGGTCGAGTTCCGCCTGCTGGGAATCGATATTGGCCGGAATCATGGGCCAGACCTGGGCGGTGGCTTTCTTCTTCTCAGGAGTCGCCGGTTGCCGGTGACAGCTCCCCCAGATCGTGAAATAGCCGAGCACCAGCAGCCCGCCTGCTATGCCGACGCGTTTCAGGCGCACAATCGAGATCGCGCCCTCTGGCGGCTGGTACTGCTGCCTGACTCCCGGCGACGGTGTCGGCGAGCCGAAAGAGTTCGGCGGCGTTGCAGGAGCTTGCGGAGTGCTATCCATGTTATTTCCAGATGTCGAGCCTCTGTCTGCCGATCTGCAGGTACGCCCGATCGAGAATCTTGGGGACGAAGTACAACCCATCCGGCCTGAGTTCAAACTGGATCAGGTTGGGTTTGCCGTCCTTCACCTCATACAGCGCAGGAGCTTCCTGCGGGTGTGCCCGAATGTACGTAAACTTGTCGTCGTGCCAGACTGCCTCCACATTGAACGGTGGTTTGTCTTTTTTGAAGTTATAGGAAAATTGCATCGTGTCCGGGTAGTCGGCACGTGCCTGCTCGCTCTTGGCCTTCACCTGAGCAGCCGATGTGTCCTGCACTTTTTTCAGAGCTGCCTGTGTATCGGCGAGCTGCTGTTTCAGCCCTGCGACTTCCGAGGCCGAAACAAAGGCGGGCGGCTTCTCCAGCGAAGACGCGTCAGCCGGCTTGACAAACAGCTTCAGCGCTACCGAGCCGTTGGCACCTTCGACAGCTTGGAATGTGTATGAGTTGTTGTGATCGGTGACGATATGGATGTCCGTTGAGATTCCAGCTTTCGACGGCTTCACAGCAATGTACCGCTCCGCACCCGGAATCACATCGACATTCCAGTAGGTCTTGTCCCCACAGAACACGCCCATAGCCTTCTCCGAAGCGGGAAGCACGATCAGCGTGGTTTCCCGAACGGAAGAGTGCAATGGAATGATGTCCTCGTCATGCGCAACGACGGTCTCCGTGGTTGTATCGGCCTGCTTGTCAGAGCCAAACGCAACGACCACAAAGAAGATGGCCAAAAATCCTTTACGCATCAAGCTGTTTATCCTCCGGTTACGCTCTCGCCGCCGGGTTCATTTGGCGGCGAAGCTGTTTCTCTCGATTGCTGTTCGGATCGTTCGAATACGTCAAGCGATCCTGATCGTTGTCGATCCGCAACGCCACGGTCTTGAAGTACTGCGGGGTAGAAATGGTTACATCCTGCCGGGGCCGCTGGCGCACGATGCGCTCGGCCTGCTTCTCGTTGAGCCCGAACAGCTCCCGGTAGGTAGCGGTCTGAATCTTCGGGTTTGACAGGAAAATCGTCATGGGACACGCTTCGTTTAGCAATGCGCCATAACCCGCACGTTCCGCATCGAGCCCACTCTGCGTGACGAAGATGTTCCCGAGGTTGTGCTTTCGTCCGATCTTCAACTTCTCGACCATGTATGGCCCCATCTCGGAAAGCAGCATCCAGCGCCAGCACTCATCGAGCACCAACAATTTCAGCCGCTTGAGTTGCATAGGCTCGTACACAACGGCGTCAAAACGTTGCTGAAGATAGAACGAGAGCGGGCGCAAGGCGTCCAGCGCGCGTTCCATACCTTGAAATTCGAATGCCGTTAGATGCGAGAAGCGGATGGTGTCCTCGACGTTGTCGAACAGATGCCCATACTGGCCGCCCTCGCACCAGCGCTTCAGGCGCGTATAAAGCCGTGCCGGAAGGCTCAGGTTCTGCAATCGGCGATCTTTCGGCGCAAGCGCATAGATCGCGTCGAGTCCCTCGTGAATATGGCGATGTTCCTGCGCCTGATCGTCAAGCGCAGCCTCCGAATCGTGGCCCACCAGTAGGCGTACGAAGTAGAAGAGAAATTCCAGATTGTCTGAAGTGGGCGGTAACGAGAACGGATTGATCCTCGCGGCCTGATCTTTGAGAGAGATCTCAAAATAGGATCCGCCGAATTCGGGAACGAGATCACGGTAGCTGTGCCCGATATCGAGGATCATGGTCGCCGGGTCATACTTCTGCGCTTGCGCGATGAGATAGTTGGTGAGAAACGACTTGCCTGACTCCGGCGCGCCGAGGATCTGCATGCCGCAGACGCCACCTACATGTCCGTTGAAATAAAACAACTGCTGGTCAGGCGTTTCGAACGTGCACAAATACTCGTCTTTCAGATGCGGATTGCGCTTCTCGCCGGTGTAGCTGGCCCAGATCATGGCCATATCGGCATAGTTCACGTTCAGCAGGTACTGATAGCGGCGTGTATACCGGTAATTGCCGGGCAGAATCGAAAGCCAAGAAGCGAAAAGATTCAACCGTTCGTCAACTAAGGAAGCATCCCACCGACCAAAGACCTTCACGACCTGTGAAACCGTTTCCCGGAGGCGCTCTAGGCTCCTGCCGATCAAAATGACCGTGGACGCAAAGGCACCGAAGTAATTGCCGCGGTTCTCGATCTCCTGCATGCAACGCCCGAGCGAGTCGTAATGCGCTTCCACTTCGTGCTTGCGCGGCAACTCCGACTTCGGCACGCCGCGGCCGTGGAGAGCAAGCGCAGCCAGGTTGAGAAATAGGGCATCGAAACCCGTTTGCTTCGTACGAATCACGCGCCTCATGTGCAGATTGCTCTGCGGCTTCCATTCCGTGCAGGCGATCAGATCGGAATCAATCGCGAGCAAGTCGACGAGCAGATTGGGAGCGGTCGAGCCGGGAAGCTGCTTGAGCGAAATGGATTTTGCGAAGAAGTCGTTCACCCGAAGGTGATCGGCATAGACATCGATCTGAGAATCGATTATTGTTGTATCGAGCCGACCAGCTGGTTCCAGATGAAACGCGGCGACATGCCCAGGATCGTAGTTGAAGAGACTGCGGAGAAACAAGCGTGCTTCCCGCTCGTGAAGCACCTCCGTCGACAGCAGATCGTCCATTAATGACTGAAACGAACGCAGGGCGCCGCCCAGGATCTCCAGCGCTCGTTTCGCTTTTCCGGCTACATCTTCGGTTGCACGCCGCAACGTGCCGACCAACTTTTTCTGTGGCCGAAAGCCTTCATACAGCACAGCCAGATAAAGCTTGATCTCATATAAGGAACCGGAGCGCGCTTCGAGCGCTTTCACGCGCCGGTGTACCGCTGCGGTGGCTGCGTATGTGGGATAGTATTCCCGGTATGGCGGTGTCGCACCGGAGCGCTTGACAACGTATGAATAAACACGAAAGCGGTCATCGAACAAGCGCATCGCCGATTCGTAGCGTCGGGTGAACGCATTCAGCACTTCGTCGGTCCGGCAATCCGGATCGATACCAGACAACGACAAAATCATCCCGAGGTCGCCAAGTTTGGTTTCAAACGTGATGTCATTTATGAATCGCAATAGGGCGATTTCGTCGGCGCATGCGCCAGCATCCTGAAGCAAGCTCGGCGACCTGCGGGAAAACATGATTTAGAAAAGACCTCCTTTCTTGTTGGTTGTTTTGCCTGGGTCGTACACGCTGCGTTGCCCAAAGGCCTTCGGAACGATTACGACCAATTCGGGATCGTGTTTCGTCACCCAGTAGGCCCCGCTCCACAGCAGAGCGAAGGCCACCAAGGCTGACGAGAAGGTAAAGTGGCGAAAGATCAGAAACGCGACGATCAGGATGACAATGCACAGCCTACGATCGATCCCTAGCAGGGTCGCTGTCTGATTGATGGACCGGTAGGTGGGCGTTGTCATCGCTAAAGGCCTTGAATCCAGCCTTCCCACTTGGCAGCGGAAAGCGCGAGCATGCCTCCGCCGACGATCGCGATCAGAACCCCACCGAGCACTCGCCCGCTAAACGCAAGCAACAGTCCAGCGACTACAATTGCGAATTCGACCAGACCGGTCACGAACGTGCCAGTCGAGATCGTTTGTGCCGCCCCGCCCAGACTGGAGAATGGGTCCTGCGCCCAGCACGCCAAAGTGCTAATCAGCGTCACTAACGCTAATCGTGCACCTGGCTTCGAAAGCAATGCCACGCTTGCAATTTGGAGCTGCGCGGGCAAAGTTTTCCATCGTGTCATGCAAATCAACTCCTTTCAGTAAGAACAGTCCAAAGAAAAGCGAGGGGAGAGCGCGCCCCTGGCACGCACGAGTGTTGTCGATAGATACCTCCTGAGAGCATGTTTGGGAAAGTCGAAAAGGGAGACTGCTCCGGCGAGATGATCAAATGGAACTCGCCTGCTCCAACTGCAACCGGAGCCAGAGCCAGCGACTATGAATTGGAATGCTTGAAGGGGTGGACACAAGCCGGACAGAAAGTGAGGTCGTGTCCGGTTTTTTGTCCGACCAAGGCAGCCGCTTCGGCTCCTATTCGCCGAATGGCGGTCGTTCTCGTCCGCTAACGTCCGAGGGGAAAAGCCTGTGGTTTCTGTAAGTTGTTGGAGGCGCGGGGCGGGATCGAACCGCCGAATAAAGGTTTTGCAGACCTCTGCCTTACCACTTGGCTACCGCGCCAATCCCTGCATTTCTCTTCGCACCATAGCATAAGGGGCTCCCGTAGGCGCGGCGCGGTACGCTCGATGTAGATTTCAGCGATGAGACATTCTCTTGTCTTGCTACTTTTCACAACCTTTATGAGTGCCCGGACGAATGTTGCAACAGCTTTTCCCGATACCGCGGAACTACAAAAAGTGGCAAGCCGTTTTGTGCCGACTCCGCTCACGGTCGATATTGCGCGCCTCCACTCCGGGGATCGGAAGGCGTTAGTCAAACTGATTGAGGCCGGACACGTGATCGATGATATGTTTCTGCAGCAGTTGTGGAGCGGTAACGAGAAGCTGTACCGGCAACTTCGGCAGGATACGTCGCCGCTGGGCAGGGCAAGGCTGCACATGTTTTGGATCAACAAAGGACCTTGGTCAGACCTCGATGCGCACCGCGCGTTTCTCCCTGGCGTTCCGGAACGCAAACCGCTGGGGGCGAATTTCTATCCCGAAGACATGACGCGGGAAGAGTTCGAGCATTGGGTGGCCGGACTGCCGGAAAAGGAAGGCGAACTGGCGAAGAGTTTTTTCACGGTGATCCGGCGCGATCCACAAAATCGGCACTTGGAAACCGTGCCGTACTATCGCGAGTATCATGACGACCTGCAACGGGCGGCGAACTTGCTGCGGGAAGCGGCAGCGTTGACTCAGAGCACGTCGCTTAGACGTTTTCTCGAGATGCGAGCGGCAGCATTTCTGAACGACGACTACTACGCGAGTGATTTGGCCTGGATGGACGTTGATGCTCCTGTGGACGTAACGATCGGGCCGTACGAGACATATAACGATGAACTTTTTGGCTACAAGGCGGCGTTTGAAGCTTACATTTGCATCAGGGACGATGCGGAGACCGAAAAGCTGAAGGATTTTTCGAGACATCTTCAGGAAGTAGAGAACAATCTGCCGGTCGAGCTGGGTTACCGGAATCCGAAGCTCGGCGCGGCGACGCCGATCCGAGTAGTGAACGAAGTATTTTCCGCTGGTGACGGCAATCACGGCGTGGAAACGGCGGCCTTCAATCTGCCAAATGACGAGCGAGTGATTCAGCAGAAGGGCAGTAAGAAGGTGATGCTGAAAAACGTTCAGCATGCGAAATTTGATGACACCCTTATACCGATTTCGCGCGTTGTGCTGTCAGTATCGGCTCAGCCGGATCTGAGCTTCGATTGGTTCTTCACGCACATCTTGGCGCACGAGCTAAGTCATGGTATCGGCCCGCATGAGATCAAGATCAATGGCAAGACCACTTCTGTGCGGCAGCAATTGAAGGAGCTCTACAGCACCATCGAAGAGGCAAAAGCAGACGTTACGGGCCTGTTTATGGTGCAGTATTTCTTCGATAAAGGCATTCTTCGGGGCGGGGAAGAGAACGAAAGAAAGCTTTACAACACATTCCTGGCTTCATCGTTTCGCACGTTGCGGTTTGGCATTACCGAAGCGCATGGGCAGGGTATGGCGCTGCAATTCAACTATCTGATGCAGCATGGCGCGTTCGTGGCACGCCCGGACGGATCATTCGACGTCAATTACGCCACAGTCAAGCAAGCTGTTCGCGATTTGACGCATGATCTGCTGACGGTCGAGGCGCAAGGCGATTATGCGGCAGCCAAGAAAATGCTTGAGGAGCTTGGGGTGGTGCGACCTGATTTGGCGCGAGCTCTGGATCGCTTGAAGGGCATACCCGTCGATATCGAACCTGTTTTTATCACTGCTGATGAACTTACGGGCCACCAGCAGTAGGCTTCTCAGCTTACTGAGAGACCCAGGTCCTTTTGAACTGACGGACGCGCTATTCTTGCGCCTGCTCGGCTTGATCTATTTTGCGGCATTTGGCTCGCTGTGGCCGCAGATGGTGGGACTGGTTGGATCGCACGGGATCGTGCCGATTGCGCAAGTCATGGCTGCAATGCGCGGGCAAGCAGGCGCTCGGGTCTTCTTGTCAGTTCCAACTTTTTTCTGGTTTAACAGCAGCGACTCGGCCCTGGTGTGGTGCTGTGTCGCAGGATGTATAGCCGCGGTCTCGTTAATGCTCGGGTTTTTTCCCAGATCGTCAGCAGCGGTGTGCTTCGTCCTTTATCTCTCCTTAGTCTCGGCCGGGCAGCCCTTCACTGCTTTTCAATGGGACGCGCTGTTGCTGGAGTCCGGATTCTTGGCGCTCTTCGCCGGCACGCGCTACTTGGTGTGGGCTTACCGATTCTTGCTGTTCCGTCTGATGTTCGAGTCGGGGTTAGTCAAATTGCTATCAGGCGATCCGAATTGGCGCAATCTTCACGCGATGCGGTTTCATTTCATGACGCAGCCGCTGCCGAATCCGCTGGCCTATTACGTTTATCGAGCGCCCACATGGATGCTTGATTCGATGACGGCCGCGACTCTGGGGATCGAGCTGGTTGCTCCATTTCTGCTGTTCGGGCCGAGGTTGGTTCGACACATTGGTGCAGGGCTATTGATGGCGACGCAGGTGCTCATTCTTTTGACGGGCAACTACGCGTTCTTCAATTTTCTGACGCTTGCGCTATGCCTTTGGGCATTTGATGATCGGACATTTGCGCCTCTGGGCAGGATACTTCGCAGGCGAGTGCGGCCCGTGCGTGCGCGAATTTTGGAGCCGGCTTTGAACACATTGCTGGTTGTGTTGATTGCGATTGGGGCGATACAGCTAATTGCCATGTTTGCGCCGGGATTCGAGAGACCGTTTTCGAAGCCACTGGCGCTGATTGCTCCTTTCCAGATTGTGAACACCTACGGATTGTTCGCAGTAATGACGACTACGCGGCCCGAAATCGTGATCGAAGGCTCAGACGATCGGGTGAATTGGAAGGAATATTCTTTCCGTTACAAGCCTGGCGAACTGCATCGTGAACTTCCGTTAGTTGCTCCGCACCAGCCGCGGCTCGACTGGCAGATGTGGTTCGCTGCGTTAGGAGATTATCAGGAAAACGAGTGGGTAGGAGGACTCATGTACCGGCTCATGCAGGGAGAGTCGACGGTCATCGGCCTGATGAACCCAGCGCCATTTGCAAAACCTCCCCATTACATGCGCGCGTTGCTTTATGACTACGGCTTCACGACTCCGGATGAGCGCGCCAGGACCGGAGCAGTCTGGCGGCGGCGATTGCTGCGGACGTGGTTTGGGCCCGTTACGCTGCGGGCTCAATAGATCGGTTTAGAAAATAATCTTCAGACCGAGTTGAACGTTGCGCGATTCGCCGGTACCGATACCTGGTGCACCGATGGCGGTGCCCAGTGTAGAGGTTATGAGACCGAGGCCACCACCAACTGTGTTGCTAGACGTAATGAGACCTATAGCCGGGTTAGCGGGAGAAGCAAGGTCAAGGGTATTAAAGATGTTGAAGATCTCCAGACGAAGTTGGGTCGTAACGCGCTCGGTGATCTTCGTATTCTTGAACACCGAGAGATCGACCTGATAAACCGGTGGTCCATAGAACTCATTGCGAGGCTGGTTGGCGTAGGTCCCCTGAGCAGGCAAAGCAAAAGCGGCTGGGTTAAACCAATAGGCGGTTTGGGTGGCTTTGTCGTTTGGCGGCACGTTCTGGAACGGATCGCCGGTGACCTCGGCTCGATCTACGTTTTCGCGTGTACCGCTGGTATTGCTTCCGCTATATACCGAGAAGGGGGAACCTGAGTAGAAAGTGAGTAACGAATTCAACTGCCACCCGCCGAGCAGCAGCTTCATATGCGACGGATTCGGAACGTCGTAGCTGATAAACCCAGCGAACGAGTGCCGGATGTCGTTGTCGGAGTTCCCGTAATCGCACCTGAGGCAATAACTGTTCTGCGGAATGATGCCGCGAGTGGAGGAGAGATCGTCGCGAGAGTGTCCCCATGTGTAGTTGAGCTTTGTATTAAAGCCGTGAAAGCCAGACGTGCGAAGCGAGACGATCATCCCATTGTAGTGGCCATTGCCGACAGATTGAATCTCGTTGATGGTTGAGAGATTCGGGAACTCGCTGAAATACGGCCGTGAACTGTTAGCTTCGGGCGCGCCGATGGGAATTTGGTTGATATCGAGAGTAACGGGCAAGTGGCGGCTTAAGCTGCCGGTATAGCCGACTTCGAGCACGGAAGACCGGTTGAGCTGGTATTCAATATTGGTATTGAAATTCTGTACGTATCCGGTAACGAAATCCTGACTGACGGAAAAGGCACCGAAGGGCCCGGTCGGGAACGTGGAACTGCCAAAGACCGGCACACCGGATTGGATAGTGAAGGCGTTTTGGTTGCTGAGCGCGAAGACGGGGGAAGACCCTCCCGGATTCGAAAGGATGCCCGTAGCACCGCGATTTTTGGGGCGATTATCGCCGAAGTAGTTGACGTTGGGAACCTGGTAGAAGATGCCATATCCGCCGCGCACGACCAGTTTGCTGTTGAATTTGGGTTGATAGGCGAACCCAAAGCGGGGTCCGAAATCGTGATAATCGCTGGGCCATAGACTGCCAAGCTGGTTTTGGTAAACGATGCCGCCCATTGACGGAATGAAAGTTGAGATGCGATTAGTGTAATCGTAAATCGGGCTTTGATAATTCCAATTCAGCCCGTAATTCAATGTCAGACTCGGAGTAGCTTTCCAGGTGTCCTGGAAGAACGCGGTGACGCCATTCATATAGTAATTGCGTTGCAGGTCGCCAAAAGTAATATTGGCTTGGTTGGGAGCGACTCGGCCGGCAAGAAAGTCGGCGAGTGCATTGAGTGAACCATTGCCAGTACCCCAAGTATCGTCAGGACTGATCGCAGCCAGCGGACCCTGTGTGCCATCGAAGGTGAAAGCGCCTCGCTTATTACGGTCATAAAAGACGTCGAGACGGGCGCGACGGTACTCAGCTCCGAATCGCATTTGATGGGGGCCGGTCGTGTAGGTCAGCGTTTCGTCGATATGACCGGTTGTATCGATTCGACCAAGATGCGGCGTGACTCCGAGTTCGTCAAAACCGTTGATCAGAAGGTCGGGAGATCCAAAGAGTGTTGGATTTGTCACGCCCGTGTTCAGTCCCAGGGCGGGCATGTCGAATCCGGTGTTTGCGTCATTGAAGACCTGTTTGAAGTAGTTCACTCCAGCGAGCGTCTGACTGACAAACCGAGCAGAAATGACCCCGTTATAGACAAGCGAGAAATTGTGCATTCTGCTTGGTGCGACCTGATAGTAGTAAGGAATCACCGAGCCTGCATAAGCGGTTTGCGAACCGGTGCCGCCGAAATAGCGGAAGGCGACATTATTCTTCTCATTGAAGATGTGATCGATCTTCACGATCCCGTTGTAGCTGTCGGAGGTGGTATTGGCGGTGCTGAAGAAATTGTTCTGTGTGGCAGGACCAGTCAGGCTATTGCCCGGCCACAGCGAATTGATCAGATTTAGGGAGACGGGATTCACCGGGACGTCATTTCTTGCGAGAACTGTTGTCGCCAGAGCAACCCAAGCGGCAGAGGGCGCCGTGCCTAACGCGGTGTTGCCAGCGATGAAGTTCTGTTGTTCGTAGGTCATGAAGAAGAACGTGTGATTTCGCCAAATCGGGCCGCCCATTGAACCACCAGGCTGACTGTTCCTGAGCTCTTGGACGCGCTGATTGGAGGGCGTGAACCAGTTCTTGGCAGCGAGAAATTCATTCCGATTGAAGTAATAGAGCGAACCATGGAAATCGTTGGTACCTGACTTGATGACGACGTTCAGCACGCCGCCGCTGTTGCGACCCTGTTCGGCGTTGCTGTTAGTCTGAAGCGAGAACTCGTCAATGGCGTCGATGGGCAGAATCGTACCGGCGATTCTGAGACGCCGCCCTGGTTCACAGCCTGCGAGTTGTGCCACTCGTCGTTGTTGTCGGCCCCATCGATTTGCCAGTTGATAGCGTTGGTGCGGGTTCCGTTGACGGAGCCGGCGGCGTTCACACCAGGATTCAATTTTAAGAGCTGAGTGAAGTCCCGGCCGTTCAGTGGAACGTCGGTGATGGTTTTTGTGGGAATAACACTCGTGAGAGCGGTTGAGGAAGTCTCAATGGCTACGGTACTCGCGGCGACTTCGACCGTAGTAGCCTGCGCGGCGACGGAGAGTTTTGCTTGAAGATTAAAGATCCTGCCGGCCTCGACGTTGATATCGTGTATTTCCTGCGTCTGAAATCCCTGCTGGCTTACTGTGAGCGAGTACTTGCCAAGGGGCAGGTCTTGAAAGATAAATTCGCCCGCGTTTGTGGATTGCACAGTGCGCGTGAATCCGGTATCAGTGCCGAGAAGTTTGACGTTCGCGCCGGCAATGGTCGCGCCGCTTTGATCAACAACGCTGCCGGAGATACCGCCACGGAAGGTTTGGGCTTGCGTAAGAGTTGAGACGAGTAGGCCAGCGATAACAGCTGCCAATCTTCGGAGAGACACAGCGAACCTCCAGAAAGTGAAGTAAGTGAAAGACGTTAAAAATGTCCCGCTGAGCAACGAGGCAGCTGGGGAAAGCCTGAAGTTGATCTTTTTACTAGGAGAATATCAGGGCGGCGGTAAAAGTCAAGACTTTCCGCCTGTAAGCAGGGTTGGGCTACACTCCTGTGGAGGTCGGCCGCATGACTGAAGCAGATGTGTATCAATTGATCGCGCAAAGCAAGCTGGGCGTGCTGGGGACGATCGCTCCTTCTGACACGCCTCAATGTGCGCTCGTAGGCATTGCTGTCACGCCAGAGCTGGAGATCATCTTCGATACCGTTAAGAGCTCCCGGAAATATCCAAATCTGATCGCCAGGCCCACTTGTTGCTTCGCCATTGGCTGGACAGGCGAGCAGACGGTGCAGTATGAGGGCCGTGCCGAGGAACTCAAAGCGCCGGAGTTGGAGCGCTATCAAAAAACGTACTTTCAAACATGGCCTGATTGCATGGCCCATTTGAGTTGGCCCGGCATCGTGTATTTCGTTGTGAAGCCGATATGGATGCGATACAGCGATTTCGACCAGAATCCGCCGTTCATCCGCGAGTTCACGTTTGGTGGGCTAACTCGGGAGCTAGGATAAAAAGCCTGTGAACCTGGTGTTTGACATGCTTCTGTACGAAGCACTGGCGCGCTAGTTTGATTGCGGCGCCCAGAGGACTGCCGCATAGACATGAAACAACTTCGTCTGGCCCCCGTGTTGTTGTGCCTGCTGCTGATCGTCGCGGCGTTAGCGGCGCTCAAGCGAAACCTCTTCCGCCAGTTTATCTGGATTCGAATCAGCCTCTCGAAAAGTGAAATGACGAATTGATGCGCCCCCTTCACGCTTAAGGAAAAAGTCGGACAGTTGAATATGCCGTGTGTATTAGGCTCCTTCGGTAAACCTCTTACACGCGTTCATCTTCGTGGCGACGTCCTTGCCCAAGTTGGTCCACACGTCGCGAAAATACTGTTCAGCGATACGGATCCGAGCGGCAAATTGGCGATTACCGTGCCGCGACATTCGGGACAACTGCCCGCCTATTACAATTACAATTACAAGCCGTCAAAGGAATATTGGATCACGAAAAGTTGGGGCAAGCGTTACGTGGATATGCTAGCGATGCCGCTTTATCCGTTTGCTATGGGTTGAGTTACACGAACTTCGAGTACAGCAATCTGCGCATAGATCCGCAGCAGACTCACGGGAGGGAGACGTCAAGGTGCGTCGTTGACATCACGGTAGGAAGCTCCTCGGAGATATTCGGCTGAAAACGACTGTACAAATTCTGGCATGATGCCGTCCGTTCACAGGAACGATCGAAGTAAGGGAGCCTGTGCAGCAAGAGCGGGGAAAATCATGGCTAAAATTTGACCCTAGTAAATACACCGTTTTGATCCAGTAAATTTACCGTTCCGATCTAAGTGCCGATCACAGGAACTGAGGCTAATCTTATTTCAGGAACACGCGAAAATGAAGATGTTATGGAGGCAATTAACCAATCCGCAACGCCGGCTTCGGCGCAGGCTAATATCAACGCCATTGTCAAACTCGAAGAACAGGCACTCCAAGAACGAACAACGGCGGACCATATTTCTGACGTTATTGCGAACTTCGTGGGAAGCATCGCGTTCGTGGCAATCCACGTAATTTGGTTCGGAGTTTGGGTGATCATCAACACAGGCGTCATCGGGTCTTCCTGGAAGTTTGATCCGTATCCATTCGCATTACTCTGCATGCTGGTGTCGCTCGAAGGTGTGCTGCTGTCAACGTTTGTTCTTATTAAGCAGAACCGTATGAGCCAGCGGGCCGACTACCGCAACCATCTCGATCTGCAAGTGAATCTGCTGGCGGAAAAAGAAGTGACCAAGATCTTACAGCTGCAGCAACTCATTTGCCGCCATCTAGGGATTACGGAAGCGGAACAGGATGCAGAGGTGCTCGAACTCAGCAGCGTGACGGCGGTGGATAATCTTGCTCATGAGCTCAATCAGAAGTTGCCGAGAAATGTGTAGGGATCAGTTGCAAATAGATGGGTGCTGGGGCAAGTTGAGGGGAAGCCAATGAAGGCCGCGCTCATCACGGGAGCGGCGCGAGGGATTGGCAAAGCCATCGCATCGCGGCTTCTGAAAGACGGCATGGCTGTTGCCATCGCAGACATCGATGAAGCGGCGACGCAAAAAGCTGCCGATGAGCTGGCCGCCTTGGGTGAACCGTTTCCAATCGCAGCTGATATTACCGATGCTGCAGCGGTTCGCGCCATGGTGGATCGCATTCTTGACCGCTATTCCAGTATTGATGTCCTGGTGAACAATGCGGGAGTGGCCGGAAAGGCTGCGCCGGTGGTCGAGTATTCCGAGCAAGAGTGGCGGCGCGTTTTTTCAGTGAATCTCGACGCTGTTTTTTATTGCTGCAAAGCTGTGTTACCGTCGATGCTGGCGCGCGGGTCAGGCCGAATTATCAATGTTGCATCGATTTCCGGTAAGGAAGGCAATCCCAATATGAGCGCCTATTCGTCCTCGAAGGCGGGAGTCATTGGGTTCACCAAAGCCCTGGCGAAAGAAGTAGCTACGAAGGGCCTTTATGTCAACTGCGTTACGCCTGCCGTGATCGAAACTGAGATTTTGACGCAGTTGACTGATGAAGCCGTGAACTACATGGTCGCGAAAATTCCGATGAACCGCGTCGGCAAGCCGGATGAAGTGGCCGCGCTCGTGTCGTGGCTGGCGTCTGAAGAGTGCAGCTTCTCGACTGGGGCTGTATTCGACATCAGCGGAGGAAGAGCGACTTACTAAAGCGGTTACCGGCTTGCCCCTGCCCGCAGCGCGGCATCGTGATAATCTTGCGCAGCGTGTCCGGACATGGAGTTGTTTCGGGCATCGACGGACCCGGCGCCGACTGCCTTGTAAATTCCATATTTTTGGGTGCCGCTGGCGGCGCGCGTATCAGCAATCTGGTTCCCCTCGATTACCAGGTCACCTGCATGTGGCTCGATATAAAAACCATACCCCTCGTGTGCATTACCATTATCAAGAACTTTGTTACTACGGAAAACATTGCGGCTTCCGCTGTTCTTCGGTGTTTCCTTGCGAAAGTAGACGCCGGTAATCCCGTTTCGCGCGATGGTGTTACCGACAAACTCGTTGTCAGTATCTTTGTGCCCGATTGAGATCCCGTAATGTCCGTTGTTCTCGATCAGATTGTTCTCGAACCGGCCGTGCCGCACGCGCCAGCAGAGGAACAGGCCGATGTCCCCGTTATTGTGCATACGGCAATCTTTCACCAGAGAATTGACGCTTCCGGTACCGGGGTGAATGCCATATCCTGCGTGGCCATACGATTCGCTGTTTAGTACGTGAACGCCGTCGCTGATCTGGAACGAGATGCCGTCGCCGTTATAGTTTCGCGCTGTGCAGTTGCGAACGGTAACATTGCGCACGCGGTACATGTAAATTGCTCCACCGCGGCAGCCGTCAATATACGCGTTCTCAGCCCGATTCCCATCAACGATAAGGTCTTGAACGACGATATTTGCGCCGCCGATTGCACACAGAATAGGGAATGTATTGGTCACGCGAGCGTGGAGGCGCTCCTCATCGTAATCGCGCACGGTCATTGGATTGATGATGACGTAGGGAGCTTTCACGCTGGCAACACTCGAAACCGTAATCGCCCATCCCGAGTTCGATGTGTCATCTGTGACTGCAATGCCCATACCCGGACGGAATTTCTGAGGCTCCGCTACGGCGAGGAAAGTTTCTCCGTAATCGCCGTCTTCGACGAGTGGGCTCTCAATTCCCCGACTTTTGCGAAGGACTGTTTTTTCGGGTACGCCGCGGACCGTCACGCCAGATGGAACGAAGAGGCTGTCCTCCATCGCGTATGTTCCGGCTCCGATGGACAATGTGTCGCCGGGATGCAAGAGACGTGCCGCCTTTTGAAGCGCTTCACTGTCGCTTCCTATGACGTCGGCCGAACCGGACTGGGCTACGGTCACGACCCGCGGAGTTTGTTCCGCTGTCACGCGCGAACTGCAACTAGTATTCAACACGATGATTACTGCGAGTGCTGACAAGGCGAAATGCGGGGAAAGTGGATGCAAGGGAATCTTCGGTCGAAAATCAATTTAATGTTTCTGAATATATAGATGATATCCGAACTCGATGGCTACGGCATTAGGCCCTGTACCTGATACTCATCTCCCGAGCGAGTGCAAGCGCTTCAAGCTCTGCGCGATGCCTTCGAGGCCAGGATACGCGCCCGTTTCTTCTTCGATGATGTACCACTCGGTACCGCCGACTGTTTCGCAGGCGGTTAATACTTCCTGCCATTTCACCTCTCCGTCTCCGATCAGCGCGTCGCGCTTTGTAGCGGAGTGTTCTTTCACGTGCACCGATTTTGCTCGTCCCGAGTAGCGCTTCAGCAACGTGAGAGGGTCTGCACCGCCACCTACAGCATGTCCGATGTCGAGTTGCATGACGACTTCCTTCCTGGTATTACCGAAAAAAATATCGAAGGGCTTTTCGCCATCGAGGGGTTCAAACTCGGCCGTGTGATTGTGGTATCCGACCCGCATCCCCTGAGTTTCGGCCTTTTCGGAGATGTCGTTGAAGATTTGAGCAGTGTGCTTCCATGCAGCCTGGGATTCCGTATAGTTTTTCGGCAATCCGGGAACGATGAGCGTGGGGTTGCCGATGACTTTGTTGAACTCGATAGTCTTCTGAAGGCTGTCGCCCAAAAACGCGTCAATGTGGAGGTGTGTACCGCAGCACTTGAGACCGTTTTCGTCGAGCATCTTCCTAAGTTCGGTCGCGGTATGGCCGTAATAGCCGGCGAACTCGACTGCCTGATAGCCGAGCTTCGCGACGCCCCCGATGGTTCCAGGCATGTCCGCGGCACACAGGGTGCGAACGGAATATAGCTGCACCGCGATGGGGATTTTGTGTTGCGCTCGCACCAGGCTGGCCAACCCTGCACCCGCAATCGAAGTAAAGCTCCGCCTGGAGATGTTTCGACTGTGTGTCATTGGGGCCAGTTTAACGGTTTTGCGTTGATCTTGCATATCTCGTGTAGAGGGTGCCGAACTGGGCTCAAAACATTCGGCTGGCGGACCCGAATTAAAACATTCGTACTGCACTACTCTGTATTGAGGAGTCGTTCGGCATTCGCATTCCGAACTGGAGGAGAAAAAATTTGCACGGCAAGGGAAAGATTACAGGGCTTGTGCTGGCCCTAACAGCTGTCGCCGCCATGCGCGCTGCAGCCCAGTCACCACCGCCGAAGTACGATCCAGCGTCGGTGGAGCGCGGGCAGAAGACTTTCGTGGCGACCTGCGGCTTTTGCCACGGGACACACGCGAAGGGCGGAGAAAAAGGTCCGGATCTGCTTCGCTCCGTGCTGGTTCTAGACGATGAGAATGGCAAGAGCATAGGGCAGATGATTTTGAAAGGCCGGCCTGACAAGGGCATGCCGAGATTTGTCATGACACCGGAGCAGATTTCCGATATCGCCAACTTCTTGCATAAATCCATCAGCGCGGCCGCGCAACGCGACACCTATAAAATTCTCAATATCGTGACGGGGGACGCGAAAGCAGGCCAGGCGTATTTCAACGGCGCCGGGAAGTGCAACTCCTGCCACTCGATTGCGGGTGACCTGAAGGGAATCGGCTCGAAATATGAACCGGTCAGCCTCCAGGACAAGTTGTTAATGCCGCGGGATCGTTGGAGTCAGAGCAGCTCCGGTGCATCCGCACAGAATAAATCCGCCGTGACCGTTACTGTCACAGTTGCGTCCGGCGAATCCTTCAGTGGCAATCTCGTTCACATCGATGACTTCAACGTGGCGCTACGGGATGCCGCTGGCAACTATCAATCGTTCACCCGAAAGAAGGACACTCCTCGCGTAGAAGTCCATAATCCGCTGAAGGTCCACTCCGACATGCTGATGCAGTATACCGACCGCGACATCCACAATCTCACGGCCTACTTGGTGACTCTGAAATGAAGATGAATTTTTTTCTGCTTATCGTGTCTATGGGCTTACTGCCAAGGGCACTGTTCGCGCAGATCCTCGACCCGGCACTGTTGACCAAACCCGCGACTGATGCATGGCCAACGTACAATGGCGACTATTCAGGCCGCCGCTTCAGCACGCTCACGCAGATCAATCAATCGAATGTCAAACACCTGACGCTGGCGTGGATCTATCGAGTAAAGGTTGGACCGGGCTCGGGCGTGCTCGTGGGGGGAGAAGGACCAGACGTGACCGAAGGGGCCCCAACTGATCCTGATGTTTCGACCATCAAAGCGACGCCGCTGATGGTGAACGGCATCCTCTACTTTGCTACTCCCGACAATGCGTGGGCTGTCGACGCGCGGTCCGGCCATGAATTATGGCATTACTTTTGGAAGACCAAGGGCGGCATTCATATCGGCAATCGCGGTATGGGCATGTACGGCAATTGGTTGTTCTTCGAAACGCCCGACAATTACCTTGTTTCTCTTGATGCGAGCACCGGTAAAGAGCGTTGGCATGTCGAAATCGCCGATGTGAAGCAGGAGTATTTCTCGACCCCAGCGCCCGTGGTCATAGGAAATCACGTCATTGTTGGGACCGGAGGCGACTCGCTGGACGTTCCAGGGTTCCTCGAGGCGCACGATCCGGAAACCGGCGCGGTCCAATGGAAATGGTGGAGCGAGCCGCTCAAGAAAGGGGATCCCGGCTCGGAGACTTGGCCGGATGAGTACTCGATGCGGCATGGTGGCGGTATGACCTGGTTGCCAGGAACCTACGATCCTGAGTTGCATCTCTATTACCTGGGTACCGGCAATCCCAATCCTGTTTTGACAGGTCGCAGTCGGAAAGGGGACGATCTTTATACGTGCTCGATCGTGGCGCTGAATGTTGATACCGGGAAATTGGCCTGGTATTTTCAAGCCTCGCCGCATGACACGCATGATTGGGATGCAATACAAACGCCCGTCTTGATCGACGGAGAATTCGGCGGCAAGCCACGCAAGCTGCTGGCGCAAGCGAACCGGAACGGTTATTTCTTTTTGCTGGATCGGACCAATGGCAAAAACCTGTTGACGGCTCCTATGATCCGAACCATGAACTGGTCGAAGGGCATTGATGCCAAGGGCCAGCCGATTGCCGATGCCGCGAAGGAGGCTACGATCGATGGCGTGCTTGTTTCGCCGCCCTCCGATGGCGCCACCAACTGGCCCGCGCCCAGTTTCGATCCTGAGACCGGCCTCCTTTACGTTGGCACTGCGGAGTCATTCAGCATGTTTTATCTCACTGATACCGATCCGCATCCAGAGGGCTACGGCGCTGCGGAGCGTGGCGTTGGGTCGTATGGAGGCAGCCTGCGCGCTATCGATTACAAAACGGGCAAAACCGTCTGGAACCATCGCTATCCATCCGGCGGCGGCGAGACAGGCATCCTGACAACCGCGGGAAAACTGCTGTTTGCCGGGGACGGCGTGAGACATCTAGTTGCATTCGATCCTGCGGACGGGAGCATTCTCTGGCATGCCGGCCTTGCCGACAATGTAAGTAACGGGCCGGAGACTTACATTGTGGATGGGCAGCAATATTTGATAGTGGGTGCGGGCGATTCGCTCTACGCGTTTACTCTTGAGTAGAAAATGGTGGCCGCGGACGCAATCAAACCGCCGCCGCCAGCCTTTTCAGGGCCTCCTTTCGAATTCGCTAAGTGGTTTCGTCACTGAGATGCGCAGTAACAGTGTTCCGCGCCGTAGGTGGTTCAGCCGGAGACTCTCAGACGCTATGGGCTCAGTTTTCAGAATCGTTGGTCAGCCTCCAAGAAGTGCGTTTTCTTTGGCCGGCTTTTTTAAGGATTGATCGTTGGACTAACCTAGAGTTGGGCAAACCTAGAAAGGCTGTGGAGCAACTGGTCTGCACTGACGCTTGGAATCCATTTTTCACGGCCGAGATACCGATCCAAGCCTGCAACGTTTGCCGCTCGACCACGCTGCCGGGATATTTAGCCGCAGCAGATGAGATGTAGCAAGGCCCTTTGTTGTGAACGGCTTTATGACGGAACCAGCAATGCGAAAATACTCTGCCCAACGATCCTGACGGGGATGAAACAACCGCGCCAGCTCCCCCGTGCCGGGATGAATCGAAGCGATGTCGCTCCCTTTAATCGGTTACACAGATAGCAAGCGAGAGCTAAGTTGTCCGGGTGTCCTTTTCCGCAATGGTTTCGGCTAATCACATGATCAATTTGATGCGGGGAACCAGCATCGGCTTGCTGAAGCAGTCAATACTCGCAGCGCTCCAGTGCGCGTAATTCAACCAGCCTGCGTACGGATTCGGGCCAAGTCACTACTTGACAGCAAGAATCTGGCGCGCCCGCGCCTTGGCCATCCGAAGGATATGTTCCAATTCCGTGAAGTGCTCCAATTCAGATTTCTCATCCGAGTTAATCGATCCTCCTTGGCAATTTCGAGCAGCTCCAGGGCACGCTGCTGCGCGGCGGCGGATGGTTGGAAATCTACGACGGTTTGCGGTGTCGTACCGGAAGGCGCTTACACGCCGCCTAGCAACAGCTGGAGACCGCAAAGTTTTTCGCCGGGTTTGCGAAAGGCCGTAGCCCTTGAACTTTGTGGTGGGACCGAAACCGCCTTGCAGTGCGCTTTCCTCAACCAAGGAAGAAAAGAAGCGCAAGCAGAAAGGGCGCGAGTGCCGGGCGCAATGGTTGTCGGCTGAAGCGGTACCAAGCACACCAGAAGGAAGAAGCTGTAGAAAGAGTTCGGGGTGGCGAGGGCACCGCATTAACGCGACGTTCATGCAGAGTGTACGGACAAACCGCAACGACGTGTCCTATGCATCGGGTGTGGTTCAAGAGAGTAAATGCAGCGAACGCCGAACTTAATTCGGCGCCTGTAGAACAAAGCCGGTCTCGAGCCGGAGCCGAATCGACTTTCAACGTACTAGCTGGCCATCCCAGCAGAAGGGCCTCCGACCCTCGTCACGCTTGCTGAGCTTAGTTTCCACTGGATCTTTTGCCAGCTGATTCCTAAATACTTGCCGGTTACCCTTTACTGATCGGCATATTTCATGGAGAAGGCGATGCTCGCGACAACTGACTGGGGTACTCACCTTCGCGGGTTGAGCTTGACGGCATATAGGAAAACGCTTCGCCGGCGCGACATCGACCCCGATGATTTGCCGCTCGTGCGAGCGCCGAAGAAGCTGCCGGTCGTCCTGAGCCAGGGGGACGTAGTCCGACTCATCGAAGCTGCACCCGAACCTGCGACATCGCACGTTCCTCCTGTTGCTGTATGCAACAGGGCTGAGGCGACCCGAAGCGGTGCGATTAAAAATCAGCGACAGCGACACCGCTCTGATGCTGATCCATGCGCATCAGGGGAAAGGGTCGCGCGATCGCGATCTGCCGCTCACGCCGAAGCTGCTCGAAGCTTTGCGTGAGTATCGGCGATGTTGCAAGGACAAGCCATACACCTACCTTTTCCCAAGCCGGGTTGAGCCCATCAATCCCGAGCGTCCCATCTCCGACAAGGTCGTGTGGAATGCGTGCCATGAAGCGGCCTTACGTGCTGGGTTCACCAAGCGCATTGGACCGCATACGTTGCGGCACAGTTTTGCGACGCACATGCTGGAGGCCGGAACGGATCTGCGAACGATTCAGCTGCTGCTCGGAGATCAGCGGTTGAAGGATACAGCGATTTACCTGCACGTGTCCCGACGACATCTTCAGGCGGCCATCAAGCCGTTGGATCGATCTCGATCCAGGACTTTCGTAAAATCAACGGCTCCGACAACGAGGAGTGATGACGCGGCCACGCTGGGAGGGGGCTGATGTCATTCGCCGAGGCGGCAGTCGATTTCTGGATCGTTACCGGAAGTGCTTGGCCTGCCCTCAGGCCAAAGTGCTGAATGCCATCACGCGCTGCCGCACGGCTGCGCTTAATGGACATCGCGATCAGTGCGGGCCCGCGCCGGACATCAGACCATCTCTTACAACTCGTGCCGGAATCGCCATTGCCCCAAGTGCCAGACCAACGCCTGCGATAAGTGGCTCCGATCGCGGCAACAGGAGCTTTTGCCGGTCACTTACTATCGTCGTCTTCAGCGTGCCGCATCGACTCGTTCCGCTGATGTGGCAGAACAAGCGAACGCTTTTGGCTCTCCTGTTCGAGGCCACTGCATCCACACTGCTCGAAGTGGCAGCCGACCCAAACGCCTTGGGGCACTCATCGGCTTCTTGAGTATTCTGCACACGTGGGATCAGACCCTGCAACCGGATCCGCATGTCCACTGTCTTGTGCCAGGCGGCGGGTTATAGCTAGACCATGATCGCTGGTTTTATTCGTAGCAAGGTTCCTTCCTGCCGGTGCGAGTCTTCAGCCGCGTGTTCCGGGGCAAGTTCGTTGCCGGGTTGAAGCAGCTCTTTCGCAAAAACCGGCTTCAGTTCTTCGGCGTCTGCGAACAGTTGTCCAGCCCCAAAGCGTTCAATGCTTTTGCGCGCACTCTCTTTCGCGAAGACTGGGTCGTCTACTCCAAGCCACCGTTTGGGGGACCGAGCATGTATTGCATTACCTGGCTCGCTCCACCCATCGCGTCGGAATCTCCAATCACCGGCTGCTGAACGTCACTGATCACGACGTCACCTTCCGATGGAAGGATTACGCGCATCACAGCAAGGCCGCGTGCGATGACGCTTAGCCACGAAGAGTTCTTACGTCGCTTTCTGCAGCACGTGCTGCCAGTGGCTTCCCGCGTATCCGCTACTTCGGCTTTCTTGCCAATCGCCATCGCAGTCTGCTTCTGCTGTTATGCCGAGACCTGCTCCATGCCGCTCCTGCGGTTGTCGCCACGAGCGGCTCGGTTACTTCAGCCCATTCCTGTCCGCAGTGTCGGGCTCCCATGCAGGTCATAGAACGATTGACCGCTTTTCAACTTCAGTGCGAGGGCTACGGACTGGTTGCTTATCTTGATAGCTCGTGACCTGGTTCAATCTCGGTCCTTGGACGTGCTCTCTCGCACGCCATGCACGGAGTGCGTGCCTCCTACACCCCGTGCAGTGCGCATCAGACGCGTTCCCGCCCTTTTATCGCCGGCTTTGTCCCTGCCCCATGATTATTCCGGCACTGAACGGCACAACTCTCGACGTATCTTGTCGCTTGCAAGTGCTGCCGAGATCAGAAATGCTTCAAAAACCCATAACCCCAGTTGCCAAATCGCAGAAGTTTCCCAAAAGCACTACATCGACGAAAAAGGAGCCCACGGGATTCACGTACGGAGGAACGAGTCGCGATGAGGGAGCGCCTCCAAGAGTTGAAGGCGGACGCGCGCCACGGGCGGCGTGCGGGCAAGGCAAATGGGGAAAGCGCCGTGCTCGCGAAGATCGCCGCGCTCCCACAGCCCGATCGCACCATGGCCGATCGGCTCCATGCGATCATCAAAGCCAACGGGCCAGCCCTGTCGCCGAAAACCTGGTACGGGATGCCCGCGTATGCCAAGGACGGCAATGTCGTCTGCTTCTTCCAAAGTGCACAAAAGTTCAAGACGAGGTACGCAACGCTCGGCTTCAGCGACAAAGCGAACCTTGACGAAGGCCACATGTGGCCGACCGCCTTTGCGCTAAAGGAGCTAACCGCTGCCGACGAGGCAAAGATCGGCGCACTCGTGAAGAAAGCGGTGAGCTGAGGATTGAGTCGCCGCTGGTCGCCGCATTATGCCGGATCGGCGGTCGGGACGAGGCGTTCCCTCATCGCGATTCGAGCCCTTTGTGAAACGCTGCGTTGTAGCACATAGAAACCTTTTACACTCGCGTATTCGAGCCGGGAAAGGCTTGCGACATCCGCTGTTTGGCCGGGCGACCTCTGCTTTCAATCGAAGCTCTCTCTTCCGTTGGCGCGATCGCCTTGGACCGGGATCTTCGAAGCTTCCTCGGTGATCCGGCTCAACTCTTCAGGTGTGAGTTTGACGTTAACCGATCCGAGGTTCTCTTCGAGGCGTTGCAGCTTCCCGGGATCGGCACGATCCACGGCTTCTGCGCCAGCAGCCACGCGATGGCAATCTGAGCGGGAGTCGCGTTCTTTTCTTCAGCGACCTTCTTGATGAGATCGAGTAAGGGCTGATTTGCCTTGAGAGCCTCTGGCGTAAACGAGGGAATGTTCGGCGGATATCGCCCTCCTCGAATGATCCCGTCGTATTCACCTTGCCCGCCTGGATCAGGTCCTTCACAGTACCGGCGACGTCTTCGATCGGCACATTGGGGTCAACACGGTGCTGATACAGAAGATCGATGTAGTCCGTCTTGAGCCGTTTCAGAGATTCCTCGGCAACTTGCCGGATATGTTCCGGCCGGCTGTTCCTGCCAACGACACCTCGCGTGTGCGGATCGAATTGAAAACCGAACTTCGTTGCAATGACGACCTTGTCACGCATCGACATGAGGCCTTCTCGACGAGCTCTTCATTCACAAACGGACCGTAGACCTCCGCCGTGTCGAAAAACCTCACGCCGCGATCAAAGGCGGCGTGCATTAGGTTAATCATTTTCTGCTTATCTTCTGGCGGGCCGTAATTCGCGCTCATGCCCATGCAGCCGAGGCCGATGGCTGACACCTCGAGACCATTTCTCCCTAATGTACGCTTCTGCATTTATCGTTCCTTTTCTAGGAGCCGTTTAGTTCGTTCCAGCTAACGCAACCCATTCGGCTCAATCCCATGACCTCGTTCAGCTTGCCGCTTTCGCAATAGTGGCCGAAGAGAGGAGTTTTACTCGTGCTGCTGTCCGGCTTGGCATCTCGCAATCCGCACTCAGCCACAGCATGAGCGGACTCGAAAAGAAATTAGGCATTCAGTTGCTCGCGCGAACAACGCGAAGCGTGTCGCCCACCGCAGCGGGCCGTGCTCTCCTCGAGCATCTGATACCCGTTCTCGAACGTGTCGACCAATCTCTGGCTGAAGTTCGTAAACTCAGAGATCGCCCCGCCGGGCGCACCCGGATTGTGATTCCGCGAGCTGCTGCTCTGATGGTCCTCTTACCCAGGCTGGCACACTTCACAAGCACGTACCCCGAAGTAGTGCTGGAGGTCACAACGTCGAATGATCCGGTCGACGTCGTTGCCGGTGAATTCGATGCGGGCATTCAGATCGGGGAATTCATACAAGGCGATATGATCGCGGTGCGCGTCAGTCAGGATTTCCGTTTGGCGGCGGGGTTTACAGGTGGGAGTTTGAAAAAGGGCGCAAGAGCGTGACCGTCAACCCTCAGG
Source organism: Bryobacteraceae bacterium (assembly GCA_051004875.1). Taxonomy (GTDB): domain Bacteria; phylum Acidobacteriota; class Terriglobia; order Bryobacterales; family Bryobacteraceae; genus Bog-105. Next base: position 5,782 of record JBPCJX010000048.1, on the reverse strand, counting down.
GACCAGTGACTTTCGACGACTCGGAATTAGTTATCGAGGCGGTGTTAAAGGGTGTGGGCAGGGATGGCCTTAGAACCGTCGCTATCGGAGATGATTGCGAAAGGTCGCCTCGTTCAGATTCTCAAGGACTGGTGTCCGACTTTTCCCGGTTACTTCCTGTATTGCCCAAGCTGTCGAAATCAGTCCGCTGCTTTGGCTGCGCTGATCAATACCTTTCGCAAAAACGGAGCAATAAGCGGCCGGTCAGACAAAGAGGATACCGAACGGAAACGGCTTGTTTTCGTCTCGTCCTGGGGTGGTCGGCTAACCGACATTGGACGCAAAGCGGTCGAAATTCTGCCAATGTCCAGGTTGCGCGTGATACGATCACAATCCGGAAACAATATGTCTTTCGGAGGACCGTTTCATCGATTCCGATCAGTTTCGCTGAGGCCGGGTCAGTAATGCTTCCATGTGGCTGACCAATGTTCGTGGGATCGAGCTGACTTGATTACCAGGTTCCCTTGGGCATCGAACTCATACAGGCGTGGCAGGTTCTTTCCGACGAGCAAATCGCGAGTATTGGCTCCCTCAATGTGATGAATGAGCATATGCTTCGCCTCATTTACCTCGTAGCTCCCGAAGGAAGCTTCGTAGCCGTTAAGAACGTACTCATTGGAGATCGCGCTTTCCGACGCTGGATACATCAGTTGCACTGACACGTGGCCATCCCGTGTGTAGGTCAGCATGCCCACCGGATGACTGACGGACATTGTTTTTCCATCCGATCCAGGAGCTGCTAGCGAGACAAGCTGCCATGCACCAATCACTCTCTCTCGATCGGATACACGGGCCTGGCGATGAACCTGCGTGGAACTCGCCTGCGAAAACCCGCTAACTGCAAAGATCACGACCAACAGACCCGCTCGGACTGTGTTCATTTGCTGACTCCTTCAATGCCGCTCAGCGGCCAACCAGCTTTTCGTGGAACTCCGGATATCGAGCCCCTTCGATTTTGATTTGCGAGGAGGCAGTTTCAATGGCGCTGAGATCGTCAGCGGCGAGTTTGACGTTGAGGGCGCCGAGATTTTCTTCCAGGCGTTCCAGCTTGGTTGTGCCCGGAATCGGGACGATCCAAGGCTTCTTGGCAAGCAACCAGGCGAGTGCGATCTGAGCAGGTGTTGCTTTCTTCTGTTCCGCGAATTTTGACAGCAGATCGACTAAGGCTTGATTTGCTATCCGATTCTCCTCACTGAAACGCGGTACTGTGCTGCGGAAATCTGTGCTATCGAACTTCGTCTCTGCGGTGATCTTGCCGGTGAGAAACCCTTTGCCAAGCGGGCTGAATGGAACGAATCCGATCCCGAGTTCCTCAAGTGTGGGAATAATCTCTTGCTCCGGCTGCCTCCAAAATAGCGAGTACTCGCTTTGCAAGGCGGCGACGGGCTGCACGGCGTTCGCGCGACGAATCGTCTGAGCGCCTGCTTCAGACAGACCGAAGTGCTTCACCTTGCCTTGCTGAATCAGATCCTTTACTCCCCCTTCAACGTCTTCGATCGGGACATTCAGATCGACACGGTGCTGGTAAAAGAGATCGATTACCTCCACCTTCAGGCGTCTGAGCGATGCTTCAGCCACTTGTTTGATGTGCTCAGGCCGGCTATTCAGGGCAGTCCACTTGCCGCCGTTATTCAAATCCGCTTCCCAGCCGAACTTGGTCGCTATCACCACTTGCCCACGGAACGGCGCGAGTGCCTCGCCGACAAGCTCTTCGTTAGAGAGCGGCCCATACACTTCCGCAGTATCGAAGAACGTATTCCTCTTTCTACCGCCGCTCGAATCAGAGCGATCATGTCGTGCTTGTCTTTCGGCGGTCCATAGGACCAGCTCATTCCCATGCACCCGAGTCCTACGCTCGAGACTTCCAGGCCATTCTTCCCAAGTGTGCGCTTCTGCATACGGTCTCCTCGTCAATGCCTTGTTGAATTATTCAGCGCTGCGCGAACGGTAGTGCTCATCGCTAACATGTTCCATCCAGTCAACAACCTTGCCAGCCTTCTTCTCCTGGATGGCGATGTGGGTCATGCCGGTCGTCGGCGAAGCGCCGTGCCAATGCTTTTCGCCTGGCGCGAACCAGACGACATCACTGGGCCGGATCTCCTCGATTGGTCCACCTTCGCGCTGAGCCCAGCCGCACCCGGCAGTGACAATTAGCGTCTGGCCCAGCGGATGTGTGTGCCACGCAGTCCGTGCTCCGGGTTCGAAGGTCACACTGGCGCCTTGCACGAACGCTGGATCGGGTGCCTGGAAAAGCGGATCGATCCGTACACTGCCGGTGAACCACTCTGCAGGTCCCTTTCCGGACGGTTGCGAGCCAACTCGTTTGATTTCCATTTTTATACTCCTCTTCTTACTGCTCCTATTTCCAGTCGTTGGATGTCCGATCACTTGCGCCAGCAGCAGGCAGAACCATCTGCGCTTCATGCGTTTTCACCTCGACTCGAAGACTTAGGGACGAAGCAGTGCCTTGATCGCCCGGCGTTCGTCCATCGCGCGGTACCCTTCGGCAACCTGATCGAGCGGCAGCGTCAAATCGAATACCTTCCCGGGATTGATCTTCTCGCTCAGCACGAGATGTATCAGCTCCGGCAGGTATCGGCGAACCGGGGCTGGGCCGCCGTGCAAATGCACGTGGGCAAAGAACAGCTCGGTCCCGTCGAGCTCGACCCCGTGCGGAACCCCAACGTAGCTCACGAAGCCGCCAGGACGTGCGGAGCGGATTGCCTGCATCATTGATTCCTTCGTGCCAACGCACTCAAGCACGGAATCTGCGCCGATTCCCTTGGTTAGCTCTTTCACTTGCGCAATGCCTTCATCAGCACGTTCGGTCACGATATCGGTTGCGCCGAACTCTCGCGCGAGTTTCTGCCGTGACTCGTGCCGGCTCATGGCGATGATCCGCTCAGCACCCATCTGTTCGGCTGAAAGCACAGCGAGCAGCCCGACCGCGCCGTCACCAACAACTACCGCGGTCGACCCTGGCTTGACGTTTGCGGCATCCGCGGCGAACCAGCCGGTTCCCAAAACGTCAGACGTGGCGAGCAAACTCGCAATCAGCTCCTTTGGAGGAAGATCGAGTGTTGCTACCAAGGTGCCGTCAGCAAGAGGAACTCGCAACATCGGGGCCTGCGCGGTGCTCATGAACTCGCGTTGCCGGCATGATGATTGATAGCCGTCGCGACAGATGACGCAAGTGTTATCGGAGGTAGCGAACGAGCCGACAACGAACTGGCCGGGCTTGATGTTCCTGACCTCCTTACCGACCTCTTCTACGATGCCGCAGTACTCGTGACCCATGGGCGTCGGTTGCGCCACCTCAGCAATGCCGCGATAGGGCCAGAGGTCCGATCCGCAGATACATGTGGCCGAAAGGCGGAGGATGGCATCTGTCGGCTTGATAATTGTGGGCTCCAATCGGTCTTCAAGCCGAATGTCGCGGGGGCCGTATAGCATAGTTCCTTGCATGTGGGGTCTCCTTGTTTATTGCGATCAGGTTGCTCAGGACGCGATCACACCACCGTCATTCCGCCGTCCACGTGAGGGCGTGACCCACCACGTAGCTGGACCCGGAACTGCAAAGCCACAGCACGGCCGACGCGATCTCCTGGGGCCTGCCCGCGCGACCGATTGGAACGTGCTTCGCTATGTCGGCGTAGGCCTGCTCATCCCCCCTGACGACATCGCGGGCGATCTGTGTGTCGATCAGGCCGGGGTTGACCGCGTTTACGCGGATACAGCTCCACACGCCGCGCAAGTTGATCCCATTTACGCGGTCCCACTCTTCGCGGGTGCTATCTGCCGTCGAGGCGATGCGGGCCATTACTCCCGCGTTATTGAAGGCGGCATCGAGTCGGCCGAACTCGGCAACGGTTCGGTCCACCATGTGCTCAACCTGTGCGTCGTCACTCACATCGCAGCGAACGGCGATTGCCCTATGGCCAGCGGCCACCAGCTTCTGGGCTTCCGCCTTCACCGCGTCCTCTCTGAAGTCGGCCATCACGACTGCCGCGCCTGCCTCGCCAAACGCTTGCGCCGCCGCCAGCCCCATGCCGGCGGCTGCCCCGGTCACGAGTGCCACCTTGCTACTAAAGTCCAACGGATTGTTATTCATGATTGATGTGTTCTCTTCTTCGCTAAGACCGCTTTTCTCGATTCAGCGCGGCACGACCTTGACGGTCGCGGAGCGGGCTCGAGCGCCTATCATTGAGCTGAGATAAGGGCTGCCGGTGTACTTCTCGCGGTAAGCATTATCGATGCGATCGTTGCTCCTGTCATTAACCGGTTCAAAAATGACTTCCTTCGTTATCCCGGCTGATGTGATTCGCCCAGCCTTTTGCCGTATGGCGGCTTGATACCAACGAGAATTCTGTCCGTTGTAGGCACGCACAAAAAGCTCTTCACCAACCGCCACAGACCAAATCCAAGTTGGTGTGCCATACGTCACGCCATCTTCACGGAAAGGTGAAATGTGTAAGTCGTCGTTTGTAGCAATCTCTTGCAGTTCGTCTTTTGACCACGTGCTCATCGTGAACATCTCTCCGGTCCCTCACATCGTGTAGCCCGGCTTCTTGTAGAGGTTGCCCGTTTGCGCAACGATGTCGGGCCTATAAACCTTGTCCTTCCAATCTTGTGGTGCGACTTCCTGGAGGGCCACGGAAACCGATTCCGCTCCATAATTCAGAACTTCCATTACGTCCTGCGTGATCTTCTCGGCTAGCCGGTTCTTTTGCTCTTCCGATTTGCCGGGCCAGAGCTTGACGATCACGTGAGGCATCTTGTCCGTTTCTCTATTTCCAGGCTAATTGCAAACTGAGCGGTTGAGAAGGTGCCCAAATCAACAAAGAGTTGTGAGTAAAATTCACAAATGGCGACGGATGATCTCAGCGCGTTATCCATGTTTCTCACGGTTGCAGAGGAGCGCAGTTTTACTAAGGCCGCAAAGCGACTTGGTATCACTCCCTCCGCAGTCAGCCACGCAATGCGCGACCTCGAGGAGGAAATCGGTGTGCGGTTGCTGTCCCGAACCACCCGGAGCGTTGCACCGACCATTCCTGGAGAAAACCTGCTTAAGCGGGTCCAACCCGCGTTTACAGAGATTCGAGAGGCACTGGGCCAAGTTTCGGGATCACGAAACAAACCTGCGGGCCGCGTCCGTTTACTTGCGCCGCGTCTTGCAGTAAAAACTGTCCTGGCGCGAACCATTGGTCGATTTGTCCGAGATTACCCGGACATCACGCTAGAGGTAACAACGGATGACAGTCGCATGGACATCGTAGCCGGAGGGTTCGACGCTGGCATCCACTTCGGGGAATACATCGAAACGGACATGATCGCGGTCCGTGTATCGTCAGATCAAAGGCCCGCAATCGTCGGTTCACCCTCATATTTCGAATTGCATGCAAAGCCGAGATCGCCTCGCGACCTGATTCGCCATCGATGTATCAACTTCCGACACGGATCTGCTGGCGTCTACCGGTGGGAGTTCGAAAAGGGTAGGAAATCGCTGTCCGTTGCGGTGAACGGTCCACTGATCGTCGATGATTTCGAGCTTGTGATTAGTGCCGCCGTCGATGGTGTAGGACTCGCATATATGTCCGAGGAGCATGGGGCTGAGCATCTCGCGAGTGGAGCGGTAGTGAAGGTTCTTGAAGATTGGTGCCAGCCATATCCTGGCTTCTTTCTGTACTATCCTAGTCGCCGGAATCAACCGGCCGCTTTGGCTGCGCTAATCCATACCCTTCGT
>JBPCJX010000047.1:0-16089 GCA_051004875.1 Bryobacteraceae bacterium | reverse complement strand
GGGAAACCCCAGGGCTCTTCACGAGAGACATTGATTTGGTGAAGCTCCCGAGCGAGGCTGTGGGCAGTCAACGCGAAAGACAGCCGCGCAGCGGTTCACCTTTTTGCTCTTTGCGTGCTTTTCAGACGGAGCTGAGCCAGCGTGCAATGATGACCGCCTCAAGCTCAAGTGCAACTCTCATTCGCTTCCCAGTTCATTTTCTACTTGACACCGATATACCAGGTTCAACTTAGCATGAAACTGAAAGACTGGTGCCATGAAGAGCGATCGGTCTCGTTACTGCGGGTATCGTTTTCCTCCCGAGATCATCAGCTATGCAGTCTGGGCTTACCATCGCTTCTGCCTGAGCTTCCGAGATGTCGAGGATCTTCTCGCCGAGCGCGGAATCATCGTGTCGTATGAGACGATTCGACAGCGGTGTCAAGAGTTCGGTGCTGACTATGCTCGGAAACTGAAGCGACGAGAGGGACGGCTCGGCGACCAGTGGCACTTGGATGAAGTCTTCATTCGGATCAACGGCCAACAGCAGTATCTATGGCGTGCGGTGGATCAAGACGGCGACGTAATCGACATCCTGGTCCAACCGCATCGTGATCAGTGCGCCGCAGAACGATTCTTTCGAAGACTGTTGCGCGGCCAGGGCTCCGAACCGCTGCGGATCATTACCGACAAACTGAGAAGCTACTCCGCTGCCATGCGAACCATCTTCGCAACGTGACTCATTGTGTGGAGCGATATGCTAACAATCGAGCCGAAGCCTTGCATCAGCCGACCCGCCTAAGGGAACGGCAAATGCGCCGATTCAAATCCGCCAGGCAGGCACAACGGTTTCTCTTACTCCACGATGCCGTCCAGAATCTGTTCCGAGTGGGCCGCCACTTACTGAGATCGAGCAATCACCGGCTCTTGCGATCGCGATTCTTCGCAGTCTGGCGGACCCTGACCGGGGCCGGAGCCACTCCACAAAAGCCCAGCCATTCCACGTCACAAGTATCCCCAATCCTCAAGTTGACAATGCGTGAGCCAGGAATGGGAGTCCGGACTATTGGGGCCGCGGGCTCGCCTGGATATTCCGCGATGCTACTCCTTGCCCGCGCAGGAAGGGGCGGCAAAAAGCTGAAAAATTCGCGGCGGCGCAGCCTCATTCAGGAACGGCAACTGAGCCGGGTCGGCTTGCGACTGGATGAGCCTCTAACTCTTTGACGGTCTGGAACTCTCTTTGAGCATCATCTTGACGGCCAGCCTTCGCATAGGCTCTTCCAAGTTGGTAATGAGAGTAGGTCTTCGACGGTCCATACTTCGCTGCTAACTCTAATTCGGTGATCGCGGTCTTCACATCACCCCGCTGGAGCAGCAATTTGCCAAGACTATAGTGTGCTTCAGCATAGTCCGGCTTCTGGCGCACGACCTCTTTCAGTAGGGGAAGCGCCTCCTCGGGCCTATTCTGTTCAAGTAGTACGAACGCGAGATGATAGCGGGCACGTGCGTTCTCTGGATAAGCGTTCAGCTCCGCAGCGAATTCCTGTCGCGCATCATCCAGGTGATGTCGGTGGATTTGTAGAAGTCCGAGATCAAAATGCGCCCACGCAAGTTTGGGAGAGAGTTCAATGGCGCGACGGAATTCTCTCTCAGCGTTTTCATCCTGAAACTGGCTGGCGTATGCCTCACCCCACAGTAAATGAAGCTCTGGCGAATCTGGCTGTGCTTTCAACAGCTCAACAAAAATCTCTTGTGCCCTTTCTCGATGATGCGTATGTGCCAATGATGTTCCTAAAGCCAGAAGGACTTGGGCATCTGCAGGCTGCTCGGCTTTGGCTTCTTCGAGCGTGGGAATTGCTGAGTCGTACTCGTGCAGTTGAAAGAGTGCCAGTCCGAGCTGTTTGTGAGCGCCGGGAAATCGAGGCTCAATTCTCAACGTCTCCTGAAACTCACGTGCAGCACTCGAAAATTCTTTTTGACCGGATGCCTTGATCCCCGCGGTATAGTGGGCTCCTGCTGCTTGGGCCCGATCTGATTGCCCTATCGCCAGTGAACTGATCAGAATGAAGGCTGAGATACAACACGCCGACCGCATGCTCTAATTCAAGCAGCCCAACAGTCAGACGCTTCAGCTTCCTCTTTATCAAAATACGAGCTTCAGAGCCAGTTGAATCTCTCGAGGGGCATATGCTCCGGTTACCGAGCCGAAGCCAGATGAAGGACTGGCGGACGCTCCTGCGACATCTGCAACCGGCACAAACGTGGTGTTGATGGAACTGAACTGAGTATGATTCAACACGTTGAAGAACTCGCCACGGAACTGCAATCTCGGTCCCTCATCCCCCGACTGACCGAGGAAACGCGGCAGAAAGAAATTTTTGAAGACCGAGAAATCCAGGTTGTTGATTCCCGGTCCGCGTACTACGTTGCGAGCTGCATTCCCGAAGGTGCCCGGAGCCTGTAGCACGAAGGCGTTCGTATTGAAGTACTCCGCTATGCTCTGCTTACTGCGATCGAAGCTGGGGCTTGTGACGAGATTCGGCCTTTGGCAGATAATGCCGCCGTCAGACAAGCCAACCACATCATGGTCGATACACACGTTTTGAGGAAGGCCGGAATGCGCAATGTAAATGCCAGCCAGTTCCCATCCGCCAAGACTGCCCTTCAGCAGCTTGTTGGAACTCTTCTTGAAAAAGGGCAGTTCCCAAATATAATTCACGGTAACCGCCTGCGGTTCGTCCTGTGTGCCGAGCCCCTTCTCTGCTCGCAAATTAAATGCGTCTTGCGCTGGACTATTAAGCCCTTCGGTGTCTTGATTGAGCGTGTCCGAGATCAAGCGGCTCCAAGTGTAAGCCACCTGAAATTCCACGCCTGCTGTAAACCGGTGATTCGCAGAGAACTGTAGAGCGTTGTAACGGCTTGTGCCGTCCCGCCCATTTACATATATATGGCTAAAACCAAGGTATTGCCGGAAAAGATCCGGGTTCACGAGACCCTGGTAAATGCTCGGAAGAACGGTATAGGGGGTCTGATTGATGTCCCGGTTCCGACCCTGATGGATCTGGTGGCTCCCGACATAATCCAACTCCAGAACCGTGTCTCGAGCGGCTTGGTACTGAATTCCGGCACTATATTGATACGATGCCGGATTGTTGTAGGTAGGGTCGAGCGCCTGGAGCAGCGTTGGGGGTTGCGGAGTGTTTGGATTGAATGGTGAAAGTTGGCCAGGCACAAGCTGCGAAAACGTGATGTTGTTGAGGCTGGCCGTGCGGTCATTAGGCGGAAGCTGGCCTAGAGCACTGGTTTGGGATATCGCATCGCGACCGTGGAAAATGCCGGCCCCGGTCCGAAGCACGAACTTCTTCGAAAATAATCCAGGCGCCCATGCTATTCCGCCGCGTGGCTCCCAATCGTTCTCATGATTTCTCACAAGTGCACGGCTGGGCAGATTGGCGGACTGCGGTGTCACGATCCCGTTCAGCGTGTCGCATAACGTCGGATCTAGCAATCCGTTTGCATCAAATGCAGCTGTCGAGCACCTGGAGGGATCGTAGCGGCTGGGATAAAAGTTGGCGATATTATCGTGAGCCGAAAAAACCTGGCCCAGGTACTGCCACCGAAGTCCGAAGTCGAGTGTCAGGCTCGGCGTAGCCTTCCAGGTGTCCTGAAAGTAGACTGCACCGTCGTGCCAGCGATCGTAGACCGGATTCAGTGTTGCTGGTTCTTGGTAGGTTGCGATGTTGCCGGTAAGAAGATTGCTGAAGCTGTCGAAGGATAAGTTGCCCGCGGTGGGGTCAGACCCGCCGTTAGCTGGCTCTCGCTTGCGACTTAGTCCAAGAAAAAAGCCCGTCTTTAGGGTATGGGAGCCGAATGTATACGCTACATCGTCCTTCAACTGAATGAGCGCTTCGCGGTTGGTAAACGGAGCCTGATGCTGAAGTCCGCCAAAACCATCGCCCGCACCGACCGCAGGAAATGAACCGCTGGTCTCTGGGAATAATTCCGTATACGTGAACCCGGCGCGGGAGGCGAGCGTCGGATCAGAACTCTTGCTTGTCTGGAACTGGATGAAGTTTTGCGTATACCCGACCTGGAAATCGTTGATCAAATGCGGGGTGATCAGGTAAGTCAGTTTGGCGACGGTATTCCAAGCCCGAAAGGTCCAATCGCTGCTCACAGTTGGAAAGTTATCGTCGCCCCAAAGCTGGTTGTTGATATTTCCCAAGCCTTGGTTTTCCTCCATCGTGCGAACCATAAGCATCGCCTTTTCGCTGAAGTTATGATCCCAGCGATACAACTGAACATCATCTACCGTGCCCTTGTTCTCGCTAGCGATGAAGTTGAAACCGTTAAAGTTTGCATTGGGCAATGGATATCGCGCCAAGATGGCCGCTGCGTTGGGGTCGATCTGGGATGCGGGTACATTTGCTTCACCCGAGAGCACCTGCTCCTGTGGATCAGCGGGCTGCGCCGTGCAGGCACCCACGGTTACTTGACATGTAGGATCAAGAATGCCTAGTCGCTGACGCGCAGTGGGGACCGTATCAGTTGCGACATTGCCGCGTACTTCGCGCCTCCCCTCATAAGAAGCGAAAAAGAAATCTTTGGTTCGGTCCTTGTTGTACAGACCAGGAATCCAGAACGGGCCTCCCAGAGTGTAGCCAAAGTTATTAAAGCGCAGCTCGCTCTTTGGAGATCCGGAAGAGTTCAGGAAGAAATCGTTCGCGTCCAGCTTGTCGTTGCGCAGGTATTCATAAATGCTTCCGTGGAAGTCGCGCGTGCCCTGCTTCGTCACGACGTTGATCACTCCGCCCGTGACTTGCCCGAATTCAGCGCTGAAGTTATTCCGCAGAACCTTGAATTCTTCAAGAGCATCCAAGGGCGGTGTTACGACGTTCTGGGCATTCGAGCCGATATCCATGTTGTTCTGGCCATCAACCAGCCACAGATTGGAGTTGCTCTGATTACCGTTGATTGAAACCCCGGTATTACTATCGAGTCCAACTCCCCCGCTCACGCGTCCATTCTCCGCGACAACGCCCGGTGCTAATTCGACGAGCTGACTGAAAACCCGCCCGTTCAGCGGCATGGCCTGTGTCTGTGCGGCGCCTACGAGATTGGAGATCTCGCTCGTTTCCGTTTGCAACTGCACGGCCGCAGCAGAAACTTCTACGCGCTGATCTAGCGCGCCTACTTCCAGCTTCACTTCGAAGTTCAGGCGGTCGTTTACATCCAAGCGGATATCCATCGTTTGATACTGTTTGAACCCCGGGCTCTCGACATGAAGAGAGTAATTGCCAACCTGCAGAGCATTCAGGTTGAAGGCACCCGCCGATGTCGTGGTTGTGGTCCGGGAAACCCCCGTTCCAGTGTTTGTCACGCTTACGGTTGCATTAGGAACTACTGAGCCGGTGGGGTCAGTGACGCTACCGCCGATATTGCCGGTGATTTCTTGACTCATTCCGATCAGCGGAAAGGCTAGCGCCACAAAGGACGCCGCCGCGAGGCGCAGAACCTTCACCGCACCTCCTTGGGCATATTCGCGCCGAACACGACAGTTTTTTATTACGCGGAAACAGGTACGCTTCACAGCTGACCTCATTTGAAACGCCTCCCAAAGATATAGCACGATGTGGAACATCAGATTCCCCGTCCAGTTAGTCTCCACCGGTAGAGTAAGCTTGCTCCACGAGTCTCGGTTTAAACCAGCGACACTCGTTCATCTTTGCAGCCGCGAGCCCGAATCGCCCTCCCCCCGGCCGGCGTTCAGCACTGGCGATCTTACGGGTGTTCAATCTGCCACTTAGAAGGAGTCCCATGGGCAAGGGAGACACGCTTGGGTGAATACCAGTTGAACCTTTTTGCAATAAAGGACGGGGGCTTTGCGTTCGATCTTCAGCCAGTCAACGCATCCGGCACTTCGCCGTACGTGAACTTTGAATGTTGGCACGACTTCTACGAAATCCTGTCATCGTTGAATTTGAGCAAGGACCTTATAGCCCAGGTAGAAGGGCTTTGCGCAACGCTCAAACGTGGCAATGCTTTCCACCAGAGGATGTTTTTGCCTCCTTGCCTTGAGGAGGGCCTGAGGGCATTGCACGGCGAAGCGAATGAACAGCTTTTGTACGCCTAGTGAATTCTTGCGGGACCCTCCTACTGACGACACAGTGACACGTCAGCCCAAGGTTTAGATTTCAACTACCGGTTTTCGTGGACTTCAACAGTTTCTCTTTTGCCTGAAACCATTCCAGCTCGGCTGATTCGCTCCAGAGACGGTTAAACCTTCGTCCGTCCTTGTCCATTTCTGGCTTCTAGCAATCGGCTCGATGCAGCCTTGCAGACTGCATCGCGTTGATGGCCTGCTTAGCATCAGCAGAGCTAACGTTTAGAGCTTTGGAAACGTCACGCTCTGTCCAGGGGCCATGAGTCTGCTTTAGAAAGCTGAGAAGTTCGGCAGCGGGTATCAGCGGGCTTATCGTACCAGGCGCACCCGTTTTTGCGGTGCAAGCGATCGATTTCGATCACTCGATCATTCAGCTACGGAAGTCTTAGAAACAACCTCGGCCAACAGGCTATAAGAGCGTAGCCGGTCTGATTGCTCCGTACGTATCGGTGACCGCGAAGATCTCTTGTACGCCCGTTAACTTTACGAATTCCAGCAATTTTCTTGCGACGGTTTCTGGACCCCCTACAACTGCTTGCCGCAACCGGGCATCGACGGCCTGTTTCTCCCAGGGGGTCCAAAGGCCCTCCATGGAATCAACGGGCGGCTTCAGTTCAACAGGCTGGTTGCGGGTAAGAGCGAGAAAGCGCTGCTGCGGCGTGGTCAGCAAACGTTGGGCTTCCGCGTCGGTAGGCGCGACGATGATGGGAAGGCCAACCATCGCATAAGGCTCACGTCCAAAGCCGTTGCGATTGAACGTCTGCCTGTAGAGCTGCAGGGCGGGCAGCAAGTAATCCGGGGCGAAATGGGCAGCAAATGCGAATGGCAGGCCTAATTGCCCGGCAAGCTGCGCGCTGAAATCGGAGGATCCGAGCAACGTAATGGGGACATTCGTGTTTTGGCCGGGGACAGCAAAGACTCGTTGACCGGGCATGGGAGCACCTAAATAAGTCCGGAGTTCCTGGACCAATTCGGGGAAATCTTCTCCGGTGCTGTGCAGGTCACGGCGTAGCGCACGCATGGTTACTCCGTCGGAACCTGGTGCGCGACCGAGCCCAAGATCGATGCGCCCGGGAAAGAGCGACTCAAGAGTGCCGAACTGCTCGGCAACAACCAGCGGTACATGATTCGGCAGCATGACACCGCCAGAGCCAACGCGGATTGTTTTGGTCGCGTTCGCAACATGGCCAATAAGGACCGGAGTTGCGGAGCAGGCGAGTCCGAGGATGGAATGGTGCTCGGCCAGCCAATAGCGCTTATAGCCGAGTTTCTCTACATGCTGCGCTGTTTCAACGCTGCGGCCAATCGCTGCGCCTGCAGTCTCTCCTGGCCGGAGCGCTACGAGATCCAACACAGAGAGCGCAACATGACTCACGTCAGTTGGATGATTTCTGAGGCAAAAGGACGCGGTTCTCCGCTTTCTCGCACCTTAGTGGCTGATTCTGGCTCGGCGATTGCACGGCCCACATACCGGAGTGTGCGTGTGCAGCATTTCTTAGCCGCTATGTCTTGCAACACGCCCAGGATCTCATTCTGCGACATGGAGTCCAGAGGATCGAATCGTCTACGTTTTTGCGGGGACGGTGACTACATCTGTTTCAGGTACTCATGCACGAACTGGACCGCCATCGCGCCTTCACCGACGGCAGAGGCAACACGCTTCACGGACCCGGAGCGCACGTCGCCCGCGGCAAACACACCCGGATGGCTGGTCTCCAGCAGGAATGGCGGCCGCGCGATCCCCCACGATCGCGACTGCGAGAGAGCCGTTCCCGTCTGGACGAATCCCTTCGCGTCTCGCTCAATCTCCACAGGCAGCCAATCCGTTAAAGGTGTTGCGCCGATGAAACTAAATACAGCCGGAGTCTCAATGGTTCGCAGCTGTCCGGTGTTTCGGTTTACGATCCCGATCGCATTGAGATGACCGTCGCCCAGCATTTGCCGGATCACAGTTGTGGAGAGCAGCTCGATATTGGGCGTCTGCTCGATCCGGTGGACTAAGTAGCTCGACATATTTTCATTCAGGTCATCGCCGCGAATGAGTAGCAACACTTGGCTCGCGTGCCCCGCCAGAAAGACAGCCGCCTGTCCCGCCGAGTTGCCGCCGCCCACGACAATCACCGGACATCCGCGGCAGAGCAGCGCTTCGGCCGCCGTTGCTGCGTAGTAAAGCCCTGTGCCTTCGAAGCGCTCAACGCCCTCGACATCGAGCCGCCGATATTGGGCGCCCGTCGCTATCAGGAGGCACTTGGTAGTGATGGGCTCGTCGCCACCGGTTTCAAGAGTCGCGTACCCGTTCTCGAACGATAAGCGAGTGGCCGCCGTGGGAATCGAGAGGTGCGCGCCAAATTTATTAGCCTGGAGGGTCGCCCGATCTGTCAGCTCGGCGCCCGTCAGCCCGGTGGGAAAGCCCAGATAGTTTTCAATCCGCATGCTGCTGCCTGCCTGGCCGCCAGGAGCCGTAGAATCCAATACGGCCGTGCGCAGCCCTTCCGACGCACCGTAAACCGCGGCGGCCAAACCCGCTGGGCCCGCCCCCACGACGAGCAGATCAAAAACGGTCTGCTCGAGAGGTCGATGAATGCCGATTTCATTCGCCAAGCTCTGATTCGATGGATTGCGCAACAGCAGCATATGCGCGCATGCCACTACGGGCGTATCCGCCTCGGTCACGCCGAACTCTTTCAGCAGGCGATTCACCTGCGGCTCCGTCTCCAAATCGACCCAGGTAAAGAGCACGCGATTCCTGGTAAGAAAATCACGCACGCGAAATGTATCCGGGGAATAGCGCGATCCAATCACACGCAGGCCGACAAAATTAGGCGACTCGCGCAACAACTGCCGGCGCGCGATAAAAGCCTGGAGAATAATATCGCTCAGGCCGGGACACTGATTCAATACATGTCGCAGAGCCTCTCCTGAGACCTCGAATACCTGGCACTCGCCTCGCGCAATCGCGGTGATAATGGCAGGTGTGCCGGTCAAATGCGAAATGTCGCCGGTGAACTGGCCCTTCCGGTGGATGGTGATCGTCCTCGGCGCGTGGCCGGAATAGTCAAGGATCTCTATCTCACCCGACTTGACGACGAAAAATTTAAACAAGCGATCACCGACCGTGATGAGGGTTTCGCCATCCCGATACTGTTTTGGTGCGACTGTAGCGCAATTGGCCAACTGGCCAATCTGGTCCGCATCCAGGACCGGAAACGCGATGGAATCGAGAGTATGTTCGGCCATGTGGCTTACCCTATTCTGCTCCTTGACTACTTTCGCCTAGCTCTTACCCGTAAGTGTCTGTGCACCGACAAGCTGTCGGGCTGCAGATGCGAGAAGTCGCATCGTTCATGCCGAACTTCCAACGCTGTACCCAGGCTCAACCACACATATAGTAAGCACGCATCCGTGATCTGTTTACGATGTTCGGCACGCCGGGACCGATTTTGCTACCGCGGTTGCGTCGGGATTGACAATGGTCCATTATGGCTGCAACCACTACTGTAAGTCCCAGACCAGCAACGATTCCTCGAGCGGAGCAACCGCATGACCGCTCATACGAACTCGGGTCAAACGCCCTGCTCGATATCGTCCAGGGATGTCTTCATGCAAGCGCATCGGAGTGGATCTTCCTCCGTGAGCTAAGGGTAGGGACTGGACTCCGCAGCAGTGCCGCTCAGCGGCTCGATGCATTTGCACTCAATTGCTTCGCCCACACTTCAATGAAGCGGGTGTGCTACGAAGTGAAAACATCACGTGCGGACTTCCTGTGTGAGATGAGGCAACCTTTGAAACGCCGGATCGGATTGCGCTATTCGAATGAGTTCTATTTCGTTACGGTCGCAGGATTGCTGAAGGTCTGCGAGGTTCCGGTTGAATGCGGGCTGATCGAGATCGGGATCTTCACAGAAGAAGAGCGAGATTCAATGACGGTATCCGGCACGCTCGCCCATTTCGATCAAGACTACAGCACTTACTTGCGCGTGACTGTACCCGCGCCGTGGCGAGAAACGCCAGGCCCGACTTGGCAACTACTTGCTGCTATGCTGCGAAACCAGCAAAAAGTGTTCCAGGGTCGACCTCCGAAACAGCCGAACCAACAGCGGCTGCCGTTTGTCGACTGATGCTGGACGGTCATAGTAAGGTACGGCTGCCACGATTTAGCAATACAAATGGAATCGCGACCGGCAAACCCGGAACCAGACGCAGAGACGCGGCCAATCATGGCGCCGCCTTCGTGATCAACCGGACGATCGCGAGGAATCTGAGGAGGCCTACACTGGCTGGAGCTAACACGGACATCCAGAAAGGCAGCCCCCGCGCACGCACCTGTCATGTCCGAAGCTAATCAGTGCCGGAAGCATCGATGGGCGCGCGCCGGAAACTCTCAATCTCCGCCAGAACATCGGCGGACTCTATCGAGATCAGGTCATTGCGGTCAGGATTCTCGAGACCTGAAATTCTGTCGGCATGCTCCTGCTGGATGCGTTCGAAAACATTCCTGACGAGTCTGGCGTTTCCAAAATGCTGGTCGCGTTTTAGGTACAGCTCGGAAAAGAGACCGAGCGCGGGTGCAAGCGCATCTTCACTCGCCTCATACTCCGCAGACTTCAGAAAGAGGCGCAGAATTTCGGCCATCTGCTCGGGCGTGTAGTCCTCAAAATGGATGAATTTACTGAATCGCGATTTCAGGCCGGGGTTACTTTCAAGAAACTTTCGCATCAGATCGATCGAGGTAACCAGCCACGATCACGATTAACCGATCGCGGTGATCCTCCATCAGTTTCAGCAGAATATTTGTGGCTTCCGGTCCGAAGTCCTTACCCTCGCCGTAGAGTGCATACGCCTCGTCGATAAAAAGGACGCCGTCGAGCGCCCTGTTCCGCTCGAAGCTTTCGAACTCGCAACAAGTTGGAAAGCGCAAGAACGCCCGCTTTCACTTCGCTCAGACCGACGAGCTCGACCAGTTCGCGTTTGATGTCATCAGCGTTTCGCCCGGGTGCACTTCCTGAGCGGCCGACTGGCCTTGCTCGATACCGCCATGAGCCGATTCTGTTGGGTCTTCCCGTTCGGCATCAAGCAGGGTACGAAGCTGGAGGCCGATTCTCTCCACGAGATTTCTCCTTCGCCCGAGGGGATCACCATACAGCCTCGCAACGCTCCTGCCAATGCTTTCGATGTCCGCAATATCCCACTTAACCGACCAGGCGCGGCCTCTAGACTCACGCTCGAGTTTCAACACCAGAGGCAGGATTCTATCGAGTTCTTCGGAACTCGAGGTCGAAAGCTGTTCTGCAACAGACTTGAACTCGCTTTCCGGAATCTCGTATCCGAGTACCTGAACAAGGCAATGGCGGTCGCGCTCCGATAATGCTCTCCGTTGTCCCCCGATGATGCGTCCGCTCAGAAGCAGCAGGTATCGCCGGGTATCCTGTTGACATTCACCAACCACCGAGGCCAGCTTTTCATCGTGTTCCCGAGCCTTGTCCAGAAGTGAACTGACTGCGTCGTGGACTACTTTGATGTCACGCAGCTTGTCACTATCGGCTACGAGATCCGGTAGACCTTTCATGCGCCCGAATCCGGAGGTCTTTCGCTTTTCGCCGCCCCACATAGAATTCAAGTCTCGACCGCGCATCAGTCTCGGAGTAGTGAAACTTCTCGACAGGGAGCGACTCCCCTGTGAGGCTCCCCTGGCTCACGAAGAGGTCTTTGGAAGAGAGTACCCGCACGTCTCCCGGTACCAGCTCCCGGAGCGGCATCTCTCTCGCGTCGCCATCCCGAAAGACGGTCGCGGTCACGTGAATCATGGCCTTGAGCTTCGCCGCCGCTGTGTCCGCCCGGGCCTCCTGGAAGAACCGGAGCGCGACTCCGAGCGCCACCATGACCGCCATCACGGTCCCAGCGCGCGAGTCGCCCGTAGAGAAGGAAAGCGCCGACAACGTCGCGAGCAGGATCACCAGCGGATTGCGAATAATTTTCAGAAGGCGGGTCGGCCAGCCTTGCCGGCGCTCTTGTGCCACCTCGTTCGGACCCGTCGTGCGCGCGCGTTCTTCGGCTTCCGTTTGGGTCAGGCCCCCGGCGTCGTCCGCAAAGATTGAAGCAGCTCTTCCCCTTCCTTCCGGGCGGCATCGAGGACAGCGGGTGAAACGCTAATTTTCTGGTTCTTCGCCTTCGTGCGAACCTGCGGCTCAGGCGGGCAGGCCGGTGGCGCCGCTAAGCTAGAAGCTACTGTCCCGTCGTTGACTGGAGTCTCCGCCGTACTATCGGAATCGGGTGTTGTCATCCTTCCTCAGACCGAAGAGAGTTCCCGATTGGCACAGGTTTGACTGACTGCGCAGCAGGTACCATTGGATCGAGGTCAAGCACGATGAACGATTCGCACCATAAAGCCGCCGAACTTCACCAACTCGCGGCACACGCTCACGGCGTAGCGATGGAGCATCACGGAAAGGGCGACCACCAGACGGGACATGAACATTCGAAAATGGCTTTGGAGCACTCCACCAAAGCTTTCGAATTGGCACAAGCGGCCCATCGGGAATCGGAAAAGAGCATTCAGAAGTAGGTTCCCACGTGTGGCTGGGCGTCCTCATTCCGCCGAGGTGTCAATATCTTTGGTGAACAGGCAGTCGAAGCCTGATGCGAGAGCCAGGGGGCGCATGTCCGTGTCCGGCTGCAGACGACATAGATCGACCACATTGACGAAACGGATCTTTAGATCCGGGAAGCTCCTGTCGAAGGATCGCAATTCCAGCAAGCGCCTCCCCGGTCAGGATTGTCGCGAGCGCTTGCCACTGAAACATTCGGCTCCGCCCCTCCACCGTTGCTGGCCCACTCCCAGATTCTGATACCCTTCGTGCAATGAATAATCAAAAAACCTGTAAGCACATCAAACTGTAGTCGTTAAGCAAGACAATTGTTTTCTGTCGCGTTTTGGGCGCCCTGCTGAACCGCAATGCCAAGCTGGTCGGTTGAACAGAGGCGTCGATGAGCAGGTGAGTTGAAGGAGCAAGTTATAAAAGCGCTTGTCTATCATGGGCCGGGAAAAATGGCAATGGAGGATCGGCCGCTGCCTAAGATCGTAGCGGCAACGGATGCGATTGTCAAAATCCATAAAACCACTATCTGCGGAACTGACCTTCACATCCTGAAGGGAGATGTTCCCACGTGCGAGCCTGGCAGGATTCTCGGGCACGAGGGTGTGGGATTTGTCAACACGGCCGGAGAGGGAGTTACGACATTCAAAGCTGGAGACCGCGTGATTGTCTCTTGCATATCTTCCTGCGGCGTATGCGAATACTGCCGTAGAAACATGTACTCCCACTGCACGACCGGTGGCTGGATCCTTGGTAATAAGATTGATGGCACTCAGGCGGAATACGTCCGCATTCCTCACGCGGACACAAGCCTGTACCCAATCCCAGATGGGGCAGATGAAGAAGGGCTTGTTATGTTGAGCGACATCCTGCCCACTGGTTTCGAATGCGGCGTGCTCAATGGGAAAGTGCAGCCGGGGAGCACCGTTGCTATTGTTGGCGCCGGCCCGGTAGGCCTCGCAGCGTTACTGACCGCGCAGTTTTACTCAACATCGCAGCTCATCGTGATCGACCTTGATGATAGCCGGCTCGCAGTGGCCAGGCGCTTTGGCGCAACCCACACAATCAATAGCTCTGATGGGAAGGCGGTCGAGAAGGTGAAGCATTTGACTGCGGGCCGTGGTGTCGATACAGCCATCGAAGCAGTCGGAATTCCCGCCACGTTTAACTTGTGCGAGCAAATTGTGGCCGCCGGAGGCACGATCGCTAACATCGGCGTGCACGGAAAGAAGGTAGATCTGCACCTCGAAAACTTGTGGGACCATAACATTTCGATCACAACGCGGCTTGTGGATGCGGCGACAACATCCTTGCTGCTGAAGATCGTTCAATCAAAAAAGATCGATCTAAAAGTATTTATTACACATCATTTCTCATTGGATAGAATCATGGACGCCTATGAAGTCTTCAGTCACGCGGCCAAGAACGAGGCACTCAAAGTGATTCTTTCGGCCTAAGCTGCAGGCCTACGGTTTCCCGGCCACTTCGCAGAGAGCTGTGGTGTTCGAAGGGATGCTGGCGACCAGACGAGACCCACGTTCGGCTCGGCGGCGAATTGGTGCGGTGGGTGTTCGATGACGAATTGCAGCAAGATGAAACCTTCCCCTGAATAGCTGTAGCGCGTGCCCGGTTCGAAATGAATACGCAGCCTCTCGTCGCGTTCGATGAACCAGAAATTGTGGAACCCGGTCGAATGGGTCAGGCACATGCGGGGAGTAATCTTTTCCCAGCGCGAACGCTCTGCCCAGTGCACGGCTTACGCAGAAGTAAGTGCTGTTGCGAGGCAGCGTGAGTCAACCCGCAAGTGAACCGTGTGAGGCATAACTATTCTCGGATTGAGCGAGAATACCTAGGGTCCTGATCGCGAGCACAGGGACGTCTGACGAACCTCGTTGCGTCAGTTCTCTTTTGGGCATTGTCAAGTTGAGCGGAAATGTGCCCATCGGTTGAAGGTGGCTGATTGTCACAGTGTCATTTTCGGACGGCAAAAACGGGCCTCCCGGCCGATCACCCCACGCGAGTCATTTCCCTCAAACGCCCCGATTTTGCCTCAACTTGACAATGCCCCCAAACGTGCTCCTGGTCTCCCCAGTCGAATCCCACCCATGCTGCGTAGCGCTCGTCGCCATCCGCGTTATCTTTCTTCTTCATCTCTCGCTTTCGCTCCGCCATTACTTTCAGCAAGCAGGCTTCGCATCTCCAAAGGACTTATAGATGTCGTGCTGTGACCCAGCGACGGCTTCTGAGAATTCGTCTTAGCGAAGCACATCCCGCTGCTCGAGGGTCTACGCGAAAACATCAAATTGTTAGTCGGCAATATTCGTAGCAACGGGACGCCTGCCCTCTATGCCTATTCCTCATTCTCCGCTCTGATCAAGCGCCAGAACGGAATCGGAACAAGCCATAGAGAACTTTTCCACAACCGCCGCGGCCGACGGCTGTTGAAACCCAACCTCTTGAGCCAACTCCTTGGCTCGACTATAAGTCGGCTATTCGTACATTGACAATTGAGCGAAGTAATCACCCCACCATTAGGGGTAGCGTCCGCACGGCCCCGATGGCCGGGTTACGCTGCGCGAGATCGCTCCACACTTACTTGCTCCTGCCACTTCGGAACATTCACGCCCTTGTCAACGAGCCAAAGGCAGAGTGATGCCTCCCCAACAAACACTGGGAGGAGCATGGCTGGGAATAACCGATTTGCCAAGGCCGGGGCCAGAATCAGCGCGAAGCTATTCGTCAGATAGCAGGTCTGGAAGGCTGCCTTCCAAGTCCGGGGAGTAGCGGATCGGCTCCTGTAATTTTGCAAGCACCTTCGTGTGGAGCAATTCGCCGCGCGTTTTTCCAACGGCTCAGTTCTCGCATCCCGACTCGCCAGTGTCAGCACACCGAATGCGTAATAGAAAATCGGCGCAGTCGATGATCCATAGTTCTGCAGCGTGTTGAACGACGGTCGGCCCGGAGTCATCCAGTGCGACGACCTCTCCGTCGATCACGGTCTCATCGGGGAGTTTCTGCAATCCTTTCGCGATTGCGGGTATCTCACTGCTAAATCTTTGTTGTTTCTGGAGCGCAGGTGCACATTTCCATTGCTCTATAGCACGATAGCCGTCCAGCTTCAGCTCGTACTCCCAGTCATCACCCTCAGGTAGGGAACTCGTTGCGAGTAGCAGCATAGGTTCGAAGAAACGAGCTTTCGTTTTGGCCTCGATCATGCTCTGCACAGCTTACACTTGCATGTCGAACTGCGCGAGTGCCGGTACTGCTACTCCGGTGACGGGTCATCTGGGGCCAGTAATATTCACACCATGATTCGAAGACACAGAGTGCACCAAAAACGATCCTAAGGAGGTG
>JBPCJX010000046.1:0-28816 GCA_051004875.1 Bryobacteraceae bacterium | reverse complement strand
CTTCGTGTGCGACCGGACTTGCTTCCTCAAGCTGGCTCAGATTACGAAGAAGCCGATCTTTCGAAGCGCCCATTCATCAGCAGCAGCGTCCGGGTACTCTATCGCGGGATGCTCTACCGGTTCGCCGCGCCATTGGATGTTGAGCGCTGATCCGCAGCGTGGACAGCACGGGTCGCAGTTGGTCGGCAATTCCACTGCGGTGCCGCAAGAGAAGCAGTTCAGCGCAAAAACTTCGTGAGTTCTCACGCGTGCTCCTTCGAACCTGGTCTGACGTTCACTAAAAGGAATTGTCGTAACTCAGAATCTCCCTGCATCACGGTACTCACGCGCCCTTAACACCCAAGCAGCGGCAAACAATTCGGAAGTTTTCATATGTCATAAGTCCGTCTTCGCTGATGTGAATCTCGGCCTCGTGGCCGCGGAGCGCCTCTCGCATTTCATCGGTATACCTGACGTGGCCATGCGCGCAAAACTTGCGAAGCCGCTCATCGAAGGTCGACACACCGCCGCCGGCTTTCTCCAGCTTTGAAAGACGCCGTTCAAGGCTACCGTTCGCCATTCCCAACCTTTGCCTCCAATTCACCGATGCGCTTCTCTAAGCTCGCCGTCTCGCTCGCTCGCCTGTGCACCTCAAGCAGACCCGACACAGCATGTGCTTCACCGGGCGTTATGCTCCCGTCCGCCACAGCCTGCACCAGGCGGAAGCTTGCCTCGATCACGTCCTGCGCGGTATGAACGGGCGGAAACGTGAGCTGGATGTGCCGATCTTTCACGGGCGGGATCAGTCGTTCCATACAGAGCTTCAACGCGAGCCCATCGCCATTCTTGGCCATCGCAATAGCCTTTTGCGTAATCGCCTCCGCTTCACCCGCGAGCATCTGCTGAAGCAGGATCGTTGCTCGGTTGCGTGAACCTTCCGGGCGGCCGCGACCGTGCCGGTTACCTGGCCCGAAACGGTGCCCTGTTCTTTTAGAGTTTTTGGACTCGCTCACGAGTGCACCTCTGCAATGTTTTCGGATCTTCGGGTGGGAAGCTTCTCACGCATGCGCGCGCCTCTTGAGGCTCGACGCGGTGAAAATCGGGCCTGTTTCGTACGCCCGGTGACTCGCGGCTGCAAGCACGAAACAGCGTGTTTGGCGTAGGGTTCAACGTGCTTCGTCGGGTGGGAGCGCTCAAGGCCCTCTCCCACCTTTGCTCCCCCGGAAGAGGTCCCGCTTCGCCCTGTGTTCGCAGCTGAGAGCACGCGAGAAGCAATGAGCGCCTCAGCGTTAAAGCTGTGATTTGTGTAAGTTATTGAGGTAGATTGGAGGCGCGGGGCGGGATCGAACCGCCGAATAAAGGTTTTGCAGACCTCTGGCTTACCACTTCGCAGTCATAGCTGCGCCGAGCTGAAACGCTGCGCCGAGCTGGAACGCTGCGCCGAGCTGGAACGGACTGGGCGGGAGCTACTCTGCCGTTGACTGTTGTTCATGTACGGAACTATGTACGGAACGAGTTCCGTAGCTCCGCCCCTTTTCGCTGTTATTCGTGCTTACGCGTATTTGGGAAATGGACGGAAATCGTTGAAAGCAGAGTGCCAGAGCAAACAACGCGAATGCTCGCGAACAAGACTGAATAGGGCGATTATATAGTTGACAAAGTTATTGCGTTCGATAGTGAGGAGGTGAGTTGCGCATGGGTGGCGTCAGTCGCTCGGGCCGATGGGAGCTCCGCCGTGCTGAAGTTCGGAATGCCACACATGGAAAGTGAGCACGAACTCCATGGCCTGCGCTTCTGGAACGGAAACCCAACGGTGCGGCTCCTTGAAGCGGACGACGACCTTGGCGCCATGTTGCTTGAGCGCTGTGGGCCGGGAACGGTCCGCGCGCCCTGCCAGAACCCGAGCAGGATCTTGTCATCGCGCAACTTCTTAATCGGCTCTGGCGCTCGCCATCAGCACCCCACCCGTTCCGCCCGCTCTCGGGTATGACCGCGTATTGGAGCAATGAGACGCTGGCCCAAGTCGAGCAATGGCCCGACCCAGATCTTGTCTCTGAGGGGCTGCGCCTCTTCGAGGAATTGCCGCGCAGTGCGCCCATGCAGGTGCTGCTAGCGACCGATCTGCATGCCGGGAACGTCCTCCGGGCGCGAGCGAGAGCCGTGGCTGGTCATCGACCCCAAACCGTTCGTCGGCGATCCCGCTTATGACGCGACCCAGCATCTTTTCAACTGCGACATGAGACTTCGCTCAGAGCCTGACGCGCTCATCCGCCGTTTTGCGGATCTCGTAGGCCTGGATCACGAGCGCGTTCGTTTATGGATGTTCGCCCGGGCCGCCGCAGAGCCACGCGACAACTGGAAGGACGACGCCTCAATCGCACTCGCGCAGGCGCTCGCCTCCTAAGAGTCCCATTTGGCTTCGTCTCGCAAAATCGACTACCGCGCCTGTCCAAACCCAAGCAGTTCGTTTCGTAAAAGAGCCCTCCATCCACGCACATTGGGTTTAGAACCACGGTCCCTATATCTGGTTCGAGGTTCGCAATGCTAATCGGGTTGTTTTTATTCCGTATTCAGAGGATCGCCCCCCGGAATTTTATGAGGCGTTGTCCGATGATCAGATTAAAGAGCGCCTAAGAGCGCTGACCGGCCATCGGCTTTTTGAAGGGGCGAAATAGCCCATCTCCACGCTAAGACCCCACTACAAGCGCCCGCACATGGATCAAGGAACTTGAAATCCTGCGCCACCTTTTCCGGCTCTGTGTCGACAATGAATGGACATTGAGAAATTGCGCGGAAAGGGTGCCGATGCCGAAGAACATCGCAGCATCCGGCGCGATCGGGCGCGTTTCCTTACGAACGCCTCAGGGCGCGAGCCATGATCCTCCTGCTGCGCTATACCGCCCTTCGCAGCTCTCGGAAGAAGCGCTGAAAACAACGCATAGCGTGGTTGCAGTGAAAAAGCAGAGGCCACGACGTGCGAACCGAGGCAACCACCCGCGTACACGCGAATGTACACGCGGAACCGGAGTCGTCTCGGTGTTTCTTGGTGTACCTCGATATACCTCGGTGTTCCTAAAATCTTTGTAAGTTGTTGTGCGGCTTTTGAATTGTGATCTCCTCGGTGCACTTCGGTATCGCTCCGTAAACCACAAGCTTCATTCCTTGGGCGCAGGGGGTCGCAAGTTCGAATCTTGCCGCCCCGACCAATTATTTCAATTAGATCGGGGCGATTCTGGCTATGGCGTGGAATCGACTGTAGTCGATTTTGTAGCTGTAGCTTTCCACGAAGATCAATGTGAGTCGAAGTGTGCAGGTATTCATCATGCGCTTCCAGACGGTTTATACGCTTTCAGACGTTTATAGAAAAACGGAAGGCAATTAACGTGGCGATTTGCTTCATCTCTCCCGCACCCGCTCTGGAACACCGATCAATGGGGCCGCGATCATGCGACCGCGGAAACTCCGCTCGGTTCTGAGTTTTCTGAGCAGTGGTATGGAAAAGCGCTAGATCTTCAAGCACACGGGAATGAAGGACTTCGAGCGATTCTTCCAGCACCAGGCGATTCATGGTCACGAATTGCGAATGCGGCGTCGTCCGGTTTGAGTAGAAGCGATGCCGGGCCGCTATCTCACCGATCAGGCGTTGAACGTCGAAGCTGATCGGTTGTGACAAGGGGTCACTCCATTTCGGTCTGTCCCAGTTGTTCGAACAGCTCGCGGCGGATAATCGCCAGACGCTGTTTCGAAACGAGGGAGAACTCGGCGAGCCGGCTGGCCTCTTCGAACGTCAATCGCTTCGCCAGCATCTGGCGCATGTCGTCACCGTATGTGTTCGGATTACGCTCTCGAATGACCACCCTTCCGAGAAGTTCGTGGGCCTGCTCCCCGGTGGCCCGGAACTGCTCGAACGGCTTGCCGTCTTTCGAGACCTCGCCGAAGTACTCGTTCAGCCAGACGATCACATTGTTCTCGGTGGTTGTTCTCCGCGAGCCGCTCGAAGCCATTCAGAGTGTCGGTCACGGCCTGTCCGCCCCGCGATGATGGAATGGACGAAGACGCGGTGTGACCTTCCGGCGAGGAGGCTCAGGATGTCGTTTTCGAAAATGTAGTTCCACAGAGGAACGAATGTGGTGGCGCCAGTGTCCACGATGCAGACGCCTTCGATCTGGCAGTTCTTTTCGAACAGCTCGTCGAAGCGACTATCATAAATTGCGCCCCGCCGGAGAACATTGATGTGTTCCGCCGCTAGGGCCTGGTATGGCGCGAACGTTGCGTTGACCGGGTCTGTGTCGAAGCAATGTGGAGTGACTTTCCTTATCTCGAAGTACTGACCGAGAATGGCGGAGATCAAACTCTTGCCGACGCCGCCTTTGCCCTGCAGAACCAGATGGACCCGGTTGCTTTTCGGTTTTGCGGTTTCTGTCGTTGCCATGTCGAATGCTCCTAATCGATCAACCGCTTTTGAATTGAGAACGGATCCTAGTGAAATTCGCCCGATTGCTTTTTCTCTCGCTGCTCGCGAAGATTGCGAAAGGGATCGCTCGGTTCAGCAGGCTCAAACAGGGTGCGACGCTTGAATCGGCAGCAGCGCGCGGTGTCGCTTCTAGTTCTGATCGGCGCTGCCGCGATTGCCTGCTCCGAAGCCGGGAGACGTAAACACGAAACTGCGGGTATGGAATATCGAGGCCATCGTCGCGCGCCGCGTCCCATATTTCCCGCAGCTTCTTTCCTGTGGCCAGTCCGGCCTCGATCTCGGGCCAGATCCACGCCACCTGGCCCGTGTTGGTCGCAGGTTCAATACCTGGAAGCGAACGCAGATGGGCTAGGTCCGATTTTGTTCTCTTCCGTAGCTGCGATGCGGAGCTTGCAGGCATTGCCAGAAGCGCGGCCCCTACAGATAAGGAGTCAAGAAGCGGGTTTCCGGACAACAATCGCAAATATTTCTCTCGGCAACCCGTCCGCAACAGATTCGAAACAGGCTGAAACAATAGGGCGAGTTTCCGGTGAGCAGCAACCGTCTGAAGCAGTTTGCAAGCAGGAGTGGCAGAGACAGCGACCAAAAGACAGCAAAAAACCTGATAGAGGAACATAAAGGATGTCGAACGTGGTGCTTCCGATTTCTTGCCCTCTTGTAGTCGTTTCGTGAATTTACCGGGTGGGAGACAACCCGGTGCGGGTTCGACGACTGTTCGACAGGAATTAGTTGCGAGGCGGAATGTTCAAAAATGCCATTCCCACCCCTTGTTCATTGAGGAGTGTGCGATGGCAACAAGGAATGTGAGGATTGGTCTTCGGATAAGTGAACAGGAGTAACAGCAAGTTGAGGAGGCAGCGAAAACCGGGGCTACCTCAGTCCAAGCGCTTTTATCCGCGCGGCCATTCGGAACGAGCTCAACGGACGCGATGGGGAACTAACCGAAGCGGAAGAGCGGATCGCGGGCCACCCTGGAACGCGAATCGCGGGACGGGTGTATCGTGGCCAGCAGGCTCTCTTCGCCGTCGTTGACACGCTAGTAAAAACGTTTCTGACTTGCGTACCCGAGCCGCCTCGAGATGGAATAATCCAATCTGTCGCGCGAGCGCGAGATCCCTACAGCCGCTTCGTCAAAGCCGCTGGTCAAGCCATGGGCCGGCGACTCACATGCGGCCATGCAGGATTTGGTGAACCGTGCCGATTGGAGAGAAAAGAGCCCCGGCTGAGTGGCAGAAGCCCGATGCGGCTGGCCGGAGTGGGGAAGCGTACAGCCAGTGATGCGCTGTGCTGATAGTGTATTCCCGTAATCCGGTCAGAACCCAACGGAGAATTCACGGACATATTGATTTTGGGCCGCGCTCATTCAGAGCTCTTGCCTGCAGCATATTGCTGTCAACATCTGCCGCATTTGCCTGTCCATTTTGCTACACGAAGACTGGCCATCTGGCAGCGTCAAGAAGCGTTCAACCACCTCCGAGACGGACAATGTCATTGATGAAGGACGGTGAAGCGCCCGATCCCGTATCCGACCGCTGCAGCACCCAAGAATGCATCCGCCGGAAAATGCGCCGAGGCGCTGACTCTGAAGAATCCGATTACAGCTGATAATCCATACGCAGCAAATGGCACCCATCTATGCGCACGACCATAGCGCCTGCGCACTGCCGTAGTGATTCTTAGCATGCATTCAGATGAGAGCGTTCTAAAGGCTTTGAGAGCTGGAGCGCGCGGTTACCTCCTGAAGGACTCTGCCGAGGCGGACCTCATCCAAGCCGTACATGCAATGTCTGCTGAAAAAGCCTTTTCAGCCCGGCGGTTAGCAAAGTTCTAGCAGATGATTACCTGCGGCAACTCCAGCGTCAGGGAATCGAAGATCGCTAGGATTTGCTGACGGCAAGAGAGCGAGAACTACTGCAGCTTGTCGCTGAATTGAAATCTACCAAGGATATAGCAAGCCTGCTTGGCGTAAGTCCCCACAGCGTCGATACTCATCGCGGACATCTCATGCAGAAGCTCAATGTACATAGCATTCCGGAATTGATCCTGTATGCTTTGCGAAAAGGCGTAGTGAGTTGATTCAATTCTCTCTCTGAGTCAGCAGAAAACCCGCGCCTTGCTGGTGTTTTGGCCATCAACAACGGCGGCAGAGAAAAACCAGTTCCGTAATGATGCACTGCTGATCGCCACCGCCGCACGACCGATCGTTCCTCCCATTCCTGGCGTCGAGTTACCTGGCGTTTACCCGCTGCACACAATGGAAGATAGCTTTCGTGTGAGCCGCCGCTATCTCGCCGGCCAGGAGCCACGCTCAGCTGTCATCGTTGGCTCCGGCTATATCGGACTCGAGATGGCAGACGCACTGACGCGCCGTGGATTGAATGTGACGCTGGTAGGCCGCGCGCAAACAGTACAGCCGACCGTTGATGCCCAGTTCGGCAGCGCTGTGGAAGCCACTCTTCGCAGCCATGGTGTCCGCGTAGAAAGCGACGCCGCGGTGCACGCCATCGTTCAAGATCGGGACGGCCACTCGGCACGACATCGCACAAACAAAAACGCGTAGCCGGGGAAAACGCGGCGGGCGGATAACGCGAGTTTCAGGGCTCACTCGGCACGCAGGTAGTGAAAGTCTTCGACCTGGCGATCGCTCGAAAACGCCTGCGCGAAGACGAAGCGCTCCAAGCAGGCTTTGAAGCCATTTACGGTTGAATGCCGCCACTTCGATCACAAAGCATACTGTCCAGGCGCAGAGCGCTTTGCTTCAGAAGCACAGGTGATCCCAGCACGGGGAGA
Organism: Bryobacteraceae bacterium; assembly: GCA_051004875.1. Lineage (GTDB taxonomy): Bacteria > Acidobacteriota > Terriglobia > Bryobacterales > Bryobacteraceae > Bog-105. Next base: position 21,573 of record JBPCJX010000046.1, on the reverse strand, counting down.
CTGTTCGGTGCGCAGATTCTCGGAGATCGGCAATCTCAGGTGGCAAACCGATGCGTGCAGTCGCGCGGCAGCGTAGATAGGCGCGATCCCTGCCGCACTGCGCGTTTCGCGCGACTTCGCATTTCGCGGAAAAGCACGTAGTGAGGAGGCATTCGAGCTGGTTCCCAAATTGATCGATGAGTTCCAGCAGCAGCGTCGTGGTTAACGCGACGATGGTAGAGACGCTCGCGCGCCAGATCCTGATCCACCTTTTTCGCGAATGGCGGGTCTAGGCCTTCCGGAATGTGAGTTATTCCTGTTCGCTTTTTCACAGCTTACGGGTTGCACCCCCGGATCGATTCTGGCGATGAATGACGATGTGCTGAGCCTTTGGCATCGGATTGGGATAAGCAACGCTTTGCGGAGCCGCCGCAACAGGCTGAAACACGCCTTTCAAGACGAAACCGTTACACGGATTTAGAAATCTCGCGCCAGATAAGTGAAAAAATTACGGGCACCTGCCGCACAATAGGGTACATAGACTCCACTCTTCGTTTGTGATGTGTATCTGAAACTGCGTGAGGGGGAGATCCTGCCATTGTGAACATCCACGTAACTCGACGCTCGAGAAGCCAAGCGGAGCGTGGAATGCGGCTGAGCGGCACGATTGTAGTGGCAGCTTTGGCGCTAACATGCGCAGGCGACATCCGCCACTTATCTCGATCTTGCTCCCTTCGCACAACTCACATCGTGGTCGGGATCACAGACGCACCGCTTCGCAGATTTAGGGTCAGCCCGTAAGGCGGAGAACATCGGGCTGGAGTGGGATGAAGAGCGTGATGTTCGTGAAATCCGAATTCGATTCCAAGGTAAAGCGCAAAAGGACGCGGTGGTCGAATACTGGTTAAGAATTGGCCCTGGGATCCGCCCAAGATGCCTAGTGTTGAAGATCCTATGGACGATCCCTGGCAAGGCGGGTGGTTGAAGGCCGCTACAACCGAGAGTTGCGAAAGCTCGGAGTGCCGCTATGTGTTCGCGCCAAGCCGTTTCCGTACTCTGACTTCCTCCTGGATGCTGCTCTCGATTGCCACGTTGCTTCTTTGGGGATCGTGGGGATTAGAGTCAAAAATCGTTGTCGATCGCATTTCCCCCTGGATGAACCAGGTATTGTTCTCGATCGGGCTGCTCCCGTTATTGGCGTGGATGCTCTTCTGGAAGAATTTACGGCAGACGACCGGACCACCTAACAAAGGCGCGGCTTTCGGTTTGCTGACCGGCATCTTTGGCGGCCTCGGTAACGTGACGTTTTACCAAGTATCGTCGAAAATCGCTGCAAAGGGCTTGGAGAATGGCCATACACTCGACCGCATGTCCCAGTCGCTATGTGACGTTAGGAAGGGATGACGAATTGCTGGGAACTTTATCCGCTTCTAGCTTGTCACTATCGCCGTCGCGGCTGGGCGGAAATAATGATTTGCCGGGCCCCTACGAAGCGAAGCTGAGACTTTGAGCTCCGGTGACGGCGAGGCCGTTATATCAAGCTTGCGCGGAGGCTGCCTCTTCCACTTCTTCTTCGAGTTCGTCCACTCTGGCCTGCTGGAGCAGCGGCTTCGAGATTTCCGTTAACAGATGATCCGTGCTTTCCTCTTCTCCGAGAGTGTGAGTCAGCAGCGTGGCGACCTCTTTTTCACCAATTAGGCGAGCAAGGCTGCGGACTGTGCCGTAACCTGAGATCTCGTAATGCTCGACTTTTTGTGCGGCAGTGATCAGCGACAGATCGGCCGCAAGTTCTTGTTTCTCCTCGCTTTTGTCGATCTTTTCCTGGCCTTCCTGCACAAGACCTATCATGGCCCTACACGGCTTCGCTTGTGCTTCTTCTCCCAGTAGCTCAAAGGCCTTCTTCAGGCGCTCCACATGTACCTGCGTCTGGGCCAAGTGTTTCTCGAACGCTTCCTTGAGCTTCAGCTGACGTGCGGCCTTCGCCATTTTCGGCAATGCCGCTACCAGTTGATTTTCCGCGTGCAGGAGATCCTGCAGTTCCTCGATGAGCAACTCTCTTACTTGTGGCATACGTTCAATTCCCTTCCGTCAGAATTCGATGTTCTGGCGGCCTCTCATCGGCTGGCGCCGTGAATGGCCGCGTAAATGTCGCTATTTTTTTCCTGCAGGTTTGCGAGAGGCGGCCTGCCTAGTAGTTTGTTCGCGAGCGCTGCTACGGCCGCGTGAACCGCCATTCGACGCTCCGTCGCCATCGGCTCCCTCAGCCGGGCTTCGGGTTCCGGCTTTTTCGGACTGTAATTCCTGAAAGGCGGGTGAATCCACAAACTGCCAGTCGCCGCCCTGGTTCCATGGTCCACGCACGTCCGGTTCGCCTCGATCGCCGATTCCCGTTGAGTCGTTGAAAAATTGATTCACTAGACCTGGCGTAGGCGGAATCCTGCCGATCGAGAAGATGGGCTTCCCCATGCTCTCGAGCGCCGCCGTGAAGGCCTTCATGTGGGTGATCTCACGCGTCATCAGAAATTGCAGAGCATCAATCGTGCCAGGATCGTCGCAGAAATCGATCAGGCGTTCGTAGACGATCTTGGCGCGCGCTTCGGCGGCGATATTGCTGCGCAAGTCTACGTCGAGTTCTCCGGTGATCTTCAGGTAATCCGCCGTCCAGGGATCTCCCATGGAGTTGAACAACGAGACTCCGCCCCCGCCGGCAATGGCGATCAAAGGATCTGCGTGAGCAGCGTCGCGGTCCGATTTCATAGGCTTTAAATGCATGCGGGCGAGCGTTCCCACCACTTCGAGATGACTCAGCTCTTCGGTACCAATATCCATCAGCAAGTCTTTTCGATCGGGGTCGTCGCAATTCCATCCCTGGATGGAATACTGCATAGCTGCGGCGAGTTCCCCGTTTGCGCCGCCGAATTGTTCGAGCAGCATGTTGCCGAACCGCGGGTCTGGAGTGCCGACGTTTACCGTGTACATGAGTTTCTTCAAGTGATGATACATAGGGTTCCCTTCAATTCAGGTAGGCGAAAATCGCAGAAGTCACGTGCATGGTGTAGACCCGAACCGGGGCAGGACTGCGGCCTCGGAGTGTTACGAGGCTGTCGATGGAGATGCTCCTCGTCACCTGGCGATCGGACCGATGCTGAGAGCGTCGACACGCCGGCATCTCCGATGCTCACGCCCGCTGAGCTGGCATGACTATCAAGTGGCACGCCATCTTTGAGGAATCCTCTAAGTGCGATGCCACCTGGCAGACGTCACCTAGATGAGGCATGTACTCGTAAAGTGACCAGCCCTCTTTCGGAGCGAGCGCAGTGGCGTCAAGCCGTATTTGCGCTTGCCGCATCTCAGGTCTACAGGCTGATGTAGCGGAAGGATATTGAAGCAATGGTGAGGCAAACCACTGAGCGGTTCGGGCCCATTGACGTTCTGGTGAATAATGTTGGCTCACTCATCGAGCGCTCAAGGTTCTTGGATATCGCCGAGGAACGTTGGGATGAGGCCATGGAGGTCAACCCATAAAAATGCGATGCTTTGCTCGCAATTCGTGGCCGGTTAATGTTCGCGCAAGAAAGGAGCAGTTATCAATATCGCTTCCATTGCTGGACGGAATGGCGGCGGACCAGGAGCAGGAGCTTACGTGACGGCAAAGGACGGCTTGATTACATTCACGACGGCGCTGGCCAAAGAACTTACGGCGCACGAGGTCCGCGTGAACGCTGTCGCCCGGTGTGATCCATCCACCATTTCACAACGTCTGTCGACACTCGAGATGATTCGCAATTTCGTTGCCGCGGTTCCACGGATGAGGAACCGAACGTGCCAATCTCAGCGAGCGACGGAGCGCCCTGTAGTGGAGAATGTAAAATACCTCTGCCAACATCGGTCAGCAATCATTTATTCGGCTCGGTCGATAATCAGTGGTTCGCACACGTTTGACGCGCGCTGCCGAACAGTTCGGACCATGCTGCCTACGGCTTCGACTAGGAGTCGACACATCTCTCGCACGAATCGATAATGAGCAATCTCTCAATTGGCATCATTCCCGGCGATGGAATCGGACGTGAGGTGACATCCGCCGCATTTGAAGCAGTCCCTTGCGCAGCTTCACATTCCGAAACCACGCTTGACGCCGCTTATTACGATTAGGGCAGCGAATACTATCTCCAGCATGACGGGATGATGCCCACCGATGCATTGGACGTGCTGTCCAGTCACGATGCAATTCTGCTCGCTGCTGTTGGCCACCCTGAACTCCCAGATCATGTCACACTGAACGGCCTGCGGCTTCCGATTCGCCGGAGATTCGATCAATTTGCAAACCTTCGTCCGGCGTTCTTTGTCAAGGTGAAATCCGCCGCTACGAGGGTTTGGACCAAAGAACGTGGACATGGTCGATGTCCGAGAAAACACGGAAGGCGAATACGCCCAACTGGGCGGATTTGTTCACGAGGGCTATACGCAACAGGTGGCAATTCAGACTGCTGTATTCACAAGGCACGGCGTAGAACGCTGGTTCGGTTGGCCTTCGAACTGGCGCGCCAGCGCAACAAGAAGCGAAAGGTCACATCGAACGCACAGGGCTTCACCATAGTCCTGTGGGATCGCGTGTTTGAAGAAGTTGCTCAAGCTATAGCGACATCCAAACAAAATTTCTGCTCGTCGACGCGGCGCCATGAACTTTGTGCGTCGGCCTCAAACATTCGACGTGGTCGTGCCTCAAATCTGTTCGGCGACATTCTGAGAGACCTTTCCGCAATGATCACCAACCGCACTGGCCTGGGGCTAGTGGGAATCTCGAACCAACGCCAAAATTTCCTTCGATGTTTGAGCTGTTCATGGCTCCACACCAGACACTACGGGGAAGGGAGTCGCGAATCCGTTGGCGCGATCTTCTCAGCAGCAATGATGCTCGACCATTTAGGTCTTGACAATGCCGCAAAGCGAGTTGACGGCGCCGCAATTCTACCGATGAGATTGCTTGAGGCGGTTCTTAACAGACTCGAACAATTGAATGTGCGAATTTAAGAAGCAATGGCCTCTCTTCCCGAACGAATTTCTATACCCGGCGAGAAACCGACGCACACGCGCTACTGGGTTGTGGTTTTCGCGGTTGCGCTCGCCATTTTGTCCTACATCGACCGCGTACTCATGTCGCAAGCTATGCCCGGACCGAAAGGAGTCGCCGCTGAGTTAGGCCTGCAATCCTGGCAGAGAGGATATATCTTCGGTGCATTCGCGATCGCGTACGCCCTATTTGAAATGCCGGGCGGCTGGATGGGGGATTGGTTGGGACCGCGAAGAGTGCTGATGCGCGTGGTGATCTGGTGGTCCTGCTTTACAGGACTGACGGGGACGGCTTGGAGTTTTTCCTCCCTAGTCACCATTCAGTTTCTGTTCGGGGCGGGTGAAGCAGGTTGTTTTCCAAACCTGACAAAAGCATTCAGCGCATGGTTACAAGTTCACGAGCGCGTGAAAATGCAAAGCATCATGTGGATGGCAGCGCGCTGGGCGGGCGCCATAACGCCCCTATTGGCCGTGCAGGTTCTAAAGTTAGTGAGTTGGCACGTTGCGTTTCCTCTCTTCGGCTCGCTCGGGGCCATTTGGGCCGTTTTGTTCTTTCGTTGGTTCCGGGATAAGCCCCGTGAACATAAATCTGTGAACGCAGCAGAACTGGCTCTGCTCGCTGGAAACGAAGACCTGAGCGGCGGACATGCAGATGTGCCTTGGAGAAAGCTCATCTCATCGAGGACGGTCTGGCTGCTTTGGGCGCAGTATTTTTGTCTGACTTATCCCTGGTACTTCTATATCACCTGGCTGCCCCAGTTCCTCCGCACCCGATATCCCGAACTTTCCGACGACCAACGAGCAGCCCTGGCATTCGTCCCCCTGTTCTTCGGTGGACTCGGCTCTCTCTTTTGCGGATTGCTGGCGCCGCGCGTAGTTCACTGGATGGGAAGTATCGCACGGGCTCGACGCGCGCTGGCGATGATGGGCTTCTTTGGCGCTGCGCTCGCTCTGTGCATTTCTATTCAGATGACGCATCCGCTCACCACGATTGCCTTCCTCGGCCTGACGAGTTTTTGTAATGATCTCGTGATGCCCGGCGCATGGGCGACTTGTATGGATGTGGGCGGAAAATATGCTGGCACGTTATCCGGATCGATGAATATGATGGGTAATCTTGCCGGGTTTGTGGGACCGGTAGTTGGGGGTTACATCCTCCAAGCAACAGGTGGGAAATACGAGGTGTTCCTGTATTCGATGGCCGCTATGTATCTGATCGGTACTCTTTGCTGGCCGTTCATCAATCCGACCACACCGCTGGAACACCCTAACCAAACTCCGATACCTGCGCGGACTTGAGGGGCAGCTAGTCAACTGTTGAGCGCCATTGAAGTGAATTGCTAGTTGCTCGTCGTCCTTTGCCCCTTCTGCGAACTTTGACATTGCGACAGCGACCTCGTAGGTGCAACCGAAAATCAATTTGCTTTTTCAAACTCTGCAAAAGTTCCCAAGAGGTTGATCGTGAGTTGTGAGCACCTCAAGTCTTCGGTTCGCCAACCTCGAGAACCTGGTCCGCTTTCACATTGCTAAACAGTTGAATAACCCCACTTGGCCAGCGTATTTTGATCGCGTCGATCTGTTTCGTTTGCCCCAATCCGAAGTACGCCAGAATCGCTCGAAGACGCGTAGCTGACGGCGGTTGTCATTACATTCGAGTGGGCCCTATGCTGATGCGCACCGATTCCATCTCGGTTACTGCGGCGTCCAATCAATCGAAGAATAAGCCAGTGATTTGAGGAAGTGCTGACGTTCTCCCATAGTTCAGCTGGTTCTCCCAGGGAGGAGACCACAACATCAATTTTCCCGTCGCGAAAGCACTTCCCCGGTGAGCGCGCGCAATATTAAATCCTGGCCCGGCCTCGCCGGAAACATTTTGGAATTTGCCATTGCCCAGGTTCCTAGATCCCGATTCGCCTGCTTTTAGGGTGTCGCTTCGAACGAGTCAATTCGGTCATTGCCGTGTGAGTTCGCAGTAAACAGGTCTTTGTACGTATCGCTGTCAAAATCAACAGCCCGTTGCTACCAACCGCTGCATCGAATCGTTTGCGGTCCGATCCGGCTCGAGTAGGTCACATCTTCGAAAGTCCCATGCCCGTTGTTTCGGAACAAAGGAAACGTGTCTCCAGTCAATGCAGTCACGGCGATGTCCGGAAGCCCGTCGTTTCCGTAATCGCGGAATCGACTCCCATGCTGGCAATCGCTCTTGCGTGTTCAGGCAGCGCAACATTGGCTTCAACCCAACTTCCTCGAAAGTTGCATCGTCTCGGTTGCGAAACAGGAAGGTCGGCAGGTTATCGTTTGTGACGAAAATATGCGTGAATCCTTCGCCGTCGTAATCTGCAGAGGCAACGCTCATTCCCCTACCGATATGTCCCGCGATTCCTGCCCGTTCGAAAACCTCTTCGAATGTTCCATTACCCCGGTTGTGATAGAGCTGATTGGACACTCCCTCAAAATACTTCGGATGGCAGTAAACACGGATGTTTCGAGTGGCATCGCCGCAAAACTGATTGAAATCGGGCGTCCACTTAGCGTAATTCGCTACAAAGAAATCGAGTAGCCGTCGTTATCGTAGTCAAACCAACCGGGCCGCAACAGACCATTTGTTGCTCTTGATAAGCGATTTCGCCCTTTACGTCTTCAAGCCTTTCCATCCGCTCAATTTTTATATAAATATTTCGGTAAACGCCAGCCACAAATAGATCCACACGGCCATCATTGTCAAAGTCCCCGGCCGCGACGCCCATGGAATAGCCGGCACCCGGCACTCCTGCTTCTTCGGTGACATCGGTAAATTTCACGCCGCCTTCATTGCGGTAGAGCCGATTCCAGTATTTCGGCGACTTCCTTCTGCAGAGAGGGGAGTGCCGTTTGCGGAGTGGGATTGTTGTTAAGGACGAACTTCAATTTGCGCTCTTCGCGACGTCTCGGAAGCGGATCTGAGAAGGTTCCGGAACTCCGCACGAAAATCGACAGATAAAGCAGCCCCCAGCGACGATAGAAACGGCAACCAGCAGGATCTCTTTTGTCACTCTGCGGCCCGCTTCCCTGATCCCCGCCGCAGCGTAACGATGCGATCAGCTTTGATTCCTTCGAACCTTTCTCGCGAGCGATCCGGCCACTCTACGATTGCCGCTTCGATCTCAGGTTGATCGCCGAGTCCAAAATGCACTCGGAGGTCACTCGCGCTGAGATAGCTGGAGTCTGCGCGGACTTGACGCCAGGAACTCTGTTTGCCCCGGCGGATGAAGGCGGCTCGAGCGCCAATTGCGAAGCGGTTCAAGCCCGGCGATTCCAGCTTTAGGGAAAGCCAATGCGCCTTTTTCCCTGCTTGATTTCGAAACAAGCGGACTGGTCCATCATTGTTCGTGATCACGATGTCGATAGCGCCATCGTTATCGATGTCGCCGAACGCCGCTCCACGACTGACCTCTGCAGTCTGAAAAGCTGGGCCGGCAAACTTAGATGTCTCCCGGAAACGTTTGCCCGCTTCGTTGTGAAATAGCTGCTTGCGCTGTACATACGGCGAACCGCCGGTTTGGCCGTTCGCGAGAAGCGTAACCGCGCCATTCGCAATGAAAAGATCTAGCAGGCCGTCGTTATCGTAGTCAAACCACTGAGTGCCGAACCCGGTGTAGCCGAATGTTGGCTGCAGTAACCCAAATTGCGCAGTAGCGTCTTCGAACTGACCTTCGGCATCTCCGCGAAAAACAGTAACACCCTCTCGCGTCAAATTCGTCACCAGGAGCACCTGGCCGCCATTGTTTTCGACATCGCCGAGGGTCACGCCCATTCCCGCCTTAGGCCTTCCGTCCGCACTGTATGCAACGCCGGCATCGAGCCCCGCATCACGAAACGTGCCGTCGCCCTGGTTGAGCCACAACAAATTCGCGGCAGTGTCGTTAGCCACATAAATATCCGAGCGCCCGTCGCCGTTGAAATCCGCACACACAACGCCGAGTGCGGGTCCATAAGAACGATTGATCCCTGAAGCCTCGCTAACATCCTCAAACCGCCCATTTCTCAAATTTCGAAATAAGCGAGAGGGAATAGCATGGTAAGCCTTCGGCGTGCAGTAATCCGGTTCGCCGGCCGGCGAAACGCAAGCGCGATTTCCTTCGACTGTAAAGTCGACGTAGTTGCAGACAAATAAGTCGAGCCATCCGTCGCCGTCGAAATCGAGCCACGCAGCACTGGTCGACCAATGGGAATCCTCTATCCCGGCTTGATGCGTGACATCGGTAAAGGTGCCGTTCCCGTTATTGTGATAAAGCACGTTCAGGCCGAAATTCGTGACGTATAGATCCAGAAAGCCATCGTTGTCGTAGTCGCCAACAGCAACTCCCATGCCGTAGCCAACATGACCGACACCGGCTTCGTCCGTCACGTCAACAAACCGCAACCGACCAGTTTCAGACAGGAGATTTTTAAAGAGACGGTTTCCCGGTTTCCATCCGCTCGGCGGCTCAGCTATAAGCTTGCCGTTTTGGTCCAGGCTCGTCCCTTGGACAAGGTAAATGTCTAAATCACCGTCATTATCGTAGTCGAAAAGGGCAACTCCAGGACCCATAATTTCGGGCATGTAGTGCTTGCCTGTTGCGCCACTGAAGTGATGGAAATTGAGTCCGGTTTCAGCGGCCGCCTCGCGAAACAAACCCGGGTCATCACTACTCGCATGCGGCAGGAATATGTTACTCGGCAGAGCCGCAGGCGCAAGCGCGCGAAAAAAACTGCGTCGGGAGAAGCAGCTCACTTATCACCCTCGAGCATCTTTACATCGCGTTCGATGCTGGTAAGCAATTGCGATTGGCCATGCGCAACGGCACGATCGTGCGCCTCGCGGTAGTAGCGCAGCGCTTGTTCGCGGTTGCCGGAGCGCGCATACGCGGCGGCCAGTGCGTAAGTGTAAATAGGAGTGTTCTCCTCTTCTGGTTGAAGTGCTCGCAGGAGTTGCTGAATGGCTTCCTCGTATTTGTTTTCGTTAACCAGGATGCGCGCCAGATGAAACCGGGCAAGCGGATAATCGGGCCGGTCTGCGCTGGCGGCACGGAACTCGCTCGTCGCTTCCTCCTTACGGCGCTCTAGCTCGTAGGTTGCCCCAAGATTGTTGCGCGCTTCAGCGTAGTTCGGGTTTATAACTAAAGCTCGACGGAATGCTTGTTCCGCTTCGTCGTATTTCTGCTGGCTGAACAGAAGAACGCCGTAGTTATACCAAGCATCGGGCCGGTTTGGGGAGAGCTTGCTAGCCGCGTCAAAGTGCTGCCTGGCGGCCGTCGTGTCGCCGGTGCGTCCATAGAGCGAAATTAAGTTGATATGCGCTTGCACATTGTTCGGATCTGACCGGAGCACATCCTGATGCTCCCGAATGGCATCGTCCAGCTTACCGGCACTCTCCAGTTCTGCGCCGCGTTGCAAATGCGCCGTCGAGCTTTGATTTAGCTGCTCGACTCGCTGGGCGGGAGGATCCGGGAGTGGCGGCTCAATCGCTGAATTCTTTGAATACAACGCGAAATGTAGCCCGGCCTCGGACGACTTACCAAGCTTGCGTAGTTCTCCGGCCAGGGCAAACTGCGCCGCGCCGTATTGAGGAAAGAGGTTGCAAGCGTAGGTGAAGGACGCCGCCGCGGATACATGATCACCCTTCGCCACTTGCACGCGGCCAAGTCCATACCAAGCCTGTGGACAATCACGGTGAACCTTAAGGATCTGCTTATAAATTCGCCCGGCCGCGTCCCAGTCTGGGGTCGAGACCAAACATTGAGCAAGGTGCAGCTGTGCTGAAAGGTCATCGGGTCGAATCGCCAGCGCTAACCGGAAAGTCTTTGCGGCAACATCGAATTGGCCTTCCTCTAACTCCGCTATACCGAGCAGACTAGCCCAGTCGAAATTCTGCGGTTCGAGCGCAAGCGCACGCGAGTATGCGGACGCCGCTCCATCGTATTGACGATACGCATGGAGAACCATGCCGAATATTCCTACGAGATGGGCATCGTGCGGGTGAGCTTTCGCCTCCGATTCCGCTTGTTTAATCTGCGCTTTGATGGCAGGAGAGAAGTTCGCGGTATCAACCTTCGGCAAGTTGGGCAGATCACTCGCACCCGATAGTAACGCACATATTAGTAGCCCTAAAATTGGCATCTCAGGCAAGAATTTTTAGCCCACGCGTGGCCTGATGCAACATCGAACCTAAAACTATATATATACGAAAGGAGGTTGTGCTCCGTCGGGTTCTCGATCACTTCAAGTTTTTTGGTGCCGCAGAATTGTGTCTGCCACTAGCTGAAAACCGCCAATGCATTCAGCACCACTAAAACAAGCCGGTCCGGATCCGCCAGCCGCACCTAGCTTTCCAACGACCTAAGGCAGTGTCATGCCACCAGTCCGATGAGGATGCCGGAAACCGTTCCTGAATGGCTCGCGAATGAGGAGCCTCGGAGTCCGAGCACCATCGGAAAAATCATAGCGATGCTTAATCCAATGTGAAAGTCAGAACCAGCGGCTGGCGTCCCTCTGCTAATCCTGTGAACGGCGGTAAGGTCGCATTTTGTCGAACAGGGTATGTCGAGAAACCGCCCGTTTCGCAACCTTAACTGAGCATCGAAACTCGAAACAGTGCGGTTAAGATCGTGCTGAAGGCACACATCGAGTGTCTAAGTTCGTTGAAAACAGTTGCTGTCTCGAAGGTCGGCTGGCGAGAAGGTCTAGAGCTTGTTGCACGCCAGAGACGACGATGATCTGATCGGGAGTACATCGCACGCCACGAGACGACGCCAACGTATTGTGCAATGGCTTCCCGTAACGGGCGATATCCGCGTCCATCGTCTTCAGTCCGTAACCATGAAGCGAACCCTCGTGCGCGCCGCGCCGTCAGGTATCCCCAAAGCTTGACCGGAAACTCTGCGACGGCCGGGTCTCGCATCTGAAAGGGGCGCGCAGCCTTCGTCCTGGCTAGACCCACGAACGCCTTCGGCCGCGCATAAGCCGAAATCACGCGACGAACATACGGCGGCGGTTTCACATTCTGTGCGGGAACCGGGTTGGCGGCTGCTACGCCCTCATTCACCCACGTGCCCGATCAACACGCGAGAATAGATATCCTTAGGTTTGCAGTCGTTCGAGTACGCTGACGACGGTGCCTAGCGATACGTCATGCTGTTGCGCGAAATCTCTCGAGGCAGGCAATCTGGTTCCGGGCGGTAAGCGGCCTTCGAGAATCGCACGGCGCAATTCTCGATAGAGCCAGTCCGTCACGCTCTGGTCGGGAAGACGACTATTTAGCGTGAGGTCAAGCGAGCTGATGGTTTTAGGCACGTGTCCCGAATTGGTCTAATTTATAACCGTAAAATGGCTTTACCATTTGTACCAATACAGCCGTAAGATCAGATTTCGAGATCATGACCGATACTCACGAAGCGCATTCTCCCACGTACAATCTCAAAGTCTTGGGAAGCCTGGGTGTTCCGGTGTATGGATTGGGTGCGATTGTGCTTGGCATGGTGGGTTTGGTCTCGGGTGACTTTGCCGATGTTTGGCAGCCAGTTCCAGCCAGCACCCCCGGTCGGAAGGCGCTTGCCTACATCGCCGCTGTTTGTCTGATTGTGGCCGGAGCCGCGATTCAGCGGAAGCGCTTCGCTCGAGCCGGACTCATAGTCCTAGGCATTCTTTACTTCATCTTTGCCTTGCTGTGGCTGCCCCGCGTCGTTTCCTATCCGCAGATCTTTGGAACCTGGGGTGGAGTTTTCGAGCAATTGTCGTTAGTGGCGGCAGCGCTGGTTGTTTACGCGTCGGTAGAAAATCGCAATCCGGCAACGATTTCCAGAACCGGGCAGATCGGCGGTGTTGTATACGGCATTTGCGTCCTGGCCTTCGCGCTGAACCACTTCTTTGCAATTCCGGAAACGGCGAACATGGTTCCGAAATGGATTCCTCCGGGACAACACTTCTGGGCAGTGGCGACTGGGGTTGCTCACCTGCTTGCCGCGATGGCCATACTCTCGGGAGTTCTGGCCGTTCTTGCCTCCCGGTTACTCACTCTGATGCTGATCCTATTTGGCGCTCTGGTGTGGATGCCTTCCCTCTTCGCTCATCCACGGGAACATATGGTGTGGTCTGGTAACGCGATCAGTCTGGCTATGGCAAGTGGGGCCTGGGTGATTGCCGACTGGATTGCGAGCCGCCAATCGAAGCTGCAGGACCCGCCCGATTCAACGGCTTTGGCCGCGTAACATGGCATCGACCTAGCCTAAATCGCTATGAACGCTTCGACCTTCAGCGCTGCAATGGCGGCATCCGCTTCAGGCGCGACGCGAACACGCGTGACCACGATTGATACCCTGCGCGGCTTCGTGATGGTGCTAATGGCCCTGGATCATACGCGCGAGTTCTTCACGGATTTCGCAGGTAATCCGTTGGACCCGCAGCAGACTACTTTGATGCTGTTTGTGACGCGCTGGGTGACACACCTCTGCGCTCCGGTGTTTGTGTTGCTCGCGGGCACGTCTATCTTTCTTCAGCAACAGCGCAAGACGACGCGCGCGCTTACGGGACTGCTGCTCACTCGTGGACTGTGGCTCATTGGCGTTGAGCTGACGCTCGTACACCTCGTCTTTAACTTTCATTGGCAATGGAATGTGCAACTCCTGGAAGTGATTTGGGTGATCGGCGCCTCAATGATGATCATGGCCGCGTTCATTCATTTGCGGGTTCGCTCAGTTCTGGTGATCGGTGGGTTGTTAATCCTGGGGCACAACGCACTCGACACGATAACGCCGGCAAGTTTTGGGCCGCTTGGGTGGCTATGGTCGCTTTTGCACGTTCCGGGCTCGATCACCGGGGTACCGATCAAGCCACCAATCGTCACGGTCGCGTACCCGCTAGTGCCTTGGGTCGGAGTTATGGCCCTCGGATACGCCTTTGGAGGCGTGGTGCTCAAACCTGTAGATCAAAGAATACGATTTGAGTGTCACGTGGCTGCCTTAATGCTCGTTGCTTTTGTTCTGCTGCGGTGGACCAATCTGTATGGTGACTCGGTCCAGTGGACGGCACAAGCGAGTTGGTGGCGTACCCTGCTATCGTTCCTTAACGTTCAAAAGTACCCGCCGTCGCTCCTTTTTTTGCTCGCGACCTTGGGAATTGCGGCCTTCGTCATGGCCGGTATCGAATCTGCTGAAAAACGAGGGGTCTTCAATCGAACACAGAGCGCGCTCCGAGTGTACGGCCGGGTTCCGTTCTTTTATTTCTTGTTGCACATCGCCATTATTCATCTCCTGGCACTTATCATTTCCGCCGCGAGCGGCGGCGAGTGGAGATGGTGGTTGGCAGAGATCCCGAAGGGCGGCGTCTTGACAGGCCGTCCTGCCGGATATGGCTACAGTTTGGGCTTCATCTGGTGCGTTTGGATCTTCGTCGTCGCACTCTGCTATCCCCCTTGCAAGTGGTATGCAGGCGTGAAAATGAGGAGCAGAAATCCGCTGCTTTCGTATTTATAAGCCGCATGCTCGGCGGCGCCACGTGGGGGCCGAAATCGTCGGGCTGGCTAAAACACGGTATACCATCCGGATCGCGGAGCCAGCCTTGCCAGTGATTCGGACGGCCGGTATCACCACCTCGGCTTTCACCTCAGCTCGACGAGACATCACCCCATCAAAGTCGTGGATCTCGAACTACCGCAGCACTGCGTTTCCATACGGCTGGTCAGCGGGGTTGCCCATTGGGCCATGGCAATGTGCAACGTCGAAGCGATGCAGGTGTGGGTCTTCCCATCACTTTCAGCCCTCTCATATTCCGAACCGGCATCGGGCACTTTGGCAGCTCACCCAAAATTCACATGCGCGGGGACGCGCACAACCCTCTTACAGGCGTCTTCACTGCGCGATCCCCTGACCGGCCAAACCGCTCGGACTTCATCGGGTGGCCGTTCGCCGGATCGACAACACCCGCCTGTTGGTCCGCGCAATCCAAGCTATTGACGGTGCCCCAACGGGTGGCAGAACTCTGGAGTCCGCTGTGCAACCAAGCTAGAAAGGCGAAGCCTTGAAATTTCTGAGCGAACATTCTCAGGACCGCGCACGGAGTGGATCTTCGAAGTCGGCAATAACTAAATCCAAGGTTCTCAACGCAATGTTGAACGTAATGAACGAATTGATCGATGGCTCCGCGCCCGACGCAGCTTGGGTACTCAATCCTAAGGATCCCGGGCCTCATCAGCTCGCTCCATGAGGTCTCTGCGGAGAAAGCGTCAGCGGTACCATCCGGCGGAGGTGCTTCTATCGCGGCGCATGTGGACCATTTGCGTTACGGGTTGGAGTTGCTGAATCGCTGGAGTCCCGGCGAGAAGCCGTTCGCCGATGCCGATTACAGCGGAAGCTGGGCTTTGGGTGCAGTGTCCGAGGGTGAATGGACATCCCGGTGAGAAGCCCTCCGGCGTGAAGCCTATGAATGGCGGGAAACGGTAAAGCGTTCGCGTGACCTCACTCATATGGAGCTAACAGCCGTCACGGCGAGCGTTGCCCACCTCGCGTATCATTTAGAAGCTATCTGCCAGATTGATCGGTCGACCCGGGGCCCTTCAGCGCGCGATTAGACGCTTCCTGCGGGTTTTCGGGCGCGAGCGTCCGTTCTGACCCAGAATGCAAGCCTGTCACAACCGAGATGCCCATTTCCATCCCTATCTATGAAGCCCGGTCGAATACTTGTCCTCAAGATTTCCGCACACTAAATGTTCCTCGATTGAACGGTCTTTTACGCGCTTCAATGATCTACTTTTCAGAAAAAGCGCTCCCTGCTCAAGGCAGTCTTCACTGTCTCAAGCGCTGGGATGTGGTTCTGAGGCTGACTCTCCCGGATGTACGCGTCGGGGCAAAGAGGCCCGGGTACGCACCCTGACTTGGAGATGAAATCAAAGGCACGCTGGACCGGTGAATACTTGGACGTGGTAGTAGAGTTTAGGGGATTCATTACGTTCCGTCCTCTAGCAACTCTCGGTATCGGCTTAACATCTACAAACCCAGCGGCTGCGAATTGTAACTCAGTTCCTGGCGCGACGGTGAGGTCGCGGACCGATCGTACTCCGATCAGGCGGCCTGCCAAGCGCAGACGAGACTCACGGACACCGTGCATGAAACTGCCCATGCGCAGCCGCGATACAAGGCGCTGCGCACATGTTTGAGGCAGCGTTATTCGTTGGGGCAGAAAGAAGATGAGCAGATTACCTGCCGGATCCTGAGATGAGAAAAAAGCCGAAATCCCTGGAACGACCGGGCGGCATCCGGCACGTCGTCTCATGAGGCGGGATGCGGCGCCCCTAAAAGCACTTACCGTCCGTGGACCGTTCCGCGGCCCAAGCGGCTACGATCACCACGTTCGCGAGTTCGTTCGTGAACTGCACCGGCAGGGCATTCGAGTTCAACTCTTGGATGTCCCGCAGTGGACCGCTGCTAAGCTTCCCAATCCGCTGAGGGATGATCTGTTCGAGTCACTGGATCAGCCGGTCGAATCGAACATCGTCCTTCATTTTACGCTGCCGACGCACGCGCAGCCGTGGCGCGGAAAGCGCAATGTGAATTTCACGATGTTTGAGGCGTCTCGAATCCCGATCGAATGGGTGCGGCAGAATCAAGCACACGATCTGGTCATCCTTCCGGCTGAATCGTCGCGCCACGCATGGATTGCAAGCGGCGTAGACAAGGAGCGGATTCGTCTGTGCCCCCTGGGCATCGATCCGTCACGATACTTGACGGCCTTGGAGCCGCTCGAGTTAATTCTGCCAACTGGTAAACCAGTCTCGCAATATAGAGTTCGTTTCCTGAATGTCTCTGAACTAAGTGCGCGGAAGAACCTGATCGGTTTACTTCGCACGTGGCTGCATGCGACGAAACCCGCCGACGATGCTGTCCTGATTCTCAAAACCGGTGCATGGGTTCCGGGTGCTCATGACGAGTTCAACGCGCAGCTCGATGCGATGCAGCAGAAATTGGGGAAGCGATTGAAGGATTCGGCGCCCGTTCTTTTCATTCGTCGCATTCTGGCGGGTGCCGAAATGCCAAAGCTTTACCGTACCGCAACACACTACATCAGTATGTCTTTCGGAGAGGGATGGGATCTGGCTATGATGGAGGCGGCTGCAACGGGCTTGAAGCTGATCGCGCCGGCTCACAGTGCGTATCAGTCCTATCTGGATCCGTCCACAGCGCGTCTACTGACGGCTCGTGAGGTGCCGGCTGTTTTCCATGGCGATCCGGCCACGGCTGCGTTGTTTTGCCATGCGAACTGGTGGGAGCCCGACGAAACAGAAGCAGTCAGCGCAATCCGTGATGCGATTGACGGTATGAACGAGCCGACAGCTGGCGCGCAGCACCGAATCCTCCGCGACTTCACTTGGGAAAAGGCGACCGAGCGCCTGATCGGAATCCTTGCCGAGGTCAATCGTCCAGTGCGCCGATGGTTCTCTTGAGAACTTCAGCCGAGTACAGACTTGCAACTAGAGAATGGCTATTCTCAATCAGCCTTTTCGATAATTCGGCGTCTTCCATCAGCCTCAAACAGGAGTCAGCAAACAAATCTGGATTATCGGCAATCAGAGCGTGTTCGTCATGGCGTGCGGCAAGTCCTTCGATGCCAATCGGCGAAGCTATCACGGGACGGCCGTAGCTCCACGCTTCTAAGATCTTGATGCGGGTTCCCCCAGCTGCCCGAATCGGCACGACGAGCATAGCGGCGCGTTCATACGCCCGGCGCATATCCCTGACGAATCCCGTGACATCCGCCCCTGCTTCGGCTGCCGCTTGGCGCAGTCGAACGCTGGTGCCCGTTCCGACGATGCGCACTTCGAAGGTTCGACTGGTCCGTTTGCGCAGGCGCGTTACGAGTTCGCGGCACAAGTACAGGGCAGCATCCTCGTTAGGATAGTAGCCGAGCGTACCAACGAACAGCAGCGAAAAAGGCGCATTGGGAGAGCCAGGCAGGGGTTTGGCGATACGCACCGCATTCGGAAGCACCCGAACGTCCGTTCGCGCGTGCAGGTTCAGAAATCGGTCTTTGTCTTCTTGAGAACAGACATACATGCGATTAAATTGTGCGCACGCCCGCTGCTCCATTGATCGGCTACAGTCCGCAGCTCGCCTTTCCGACGAAGCCACTTCATCATCGCTGTTTGAATCAGCCAATCGAGCGATGCGGTCATGCGTCAGGGATTCGATATCGTCTAGATCCAGATCGCAGCGTGCACTCGGGAAGGCCTGCACGAATGGCTGGGC
Source organism: Bryobacteraceae bacterium (assembly GCA_051004875.1). Taxonomy (GTDB): domain Bacteria; phylum Acidobacteriota; class Terriglobia; order Bryobacterales; family Bryobacteraceae; genus Bog-105. The sequence continues at coordinate 3,271 of JBPCJX010000046.1, read as the reverse complement.
AAAGGGAAGCATCGCCAACCGGAATACATGGATCACCTCAAAAGAAAGTTGCTTGTAGACGCGCAGGACCTCGCCTAAAACTGTTTGTTGCCGCCGCCATATCCGCCAGGAGTTGGCGCCTGTTATACCCGCGACCGCACAGCGGCGACAAATTCGAGCGAAATACTCGGGCACATCGTGGTCCGGCGAGGTATAGAGCTTAACGACGACGAGCGAGACGGAGTAGCGCGAGGATAGAGCTTCCAGCACCATACCCGCCCGCATTGCCAGACCATTGCCGGTGAGAGCAGGCACTACCGGACTAAGGTAGAGAAGTTCGGGCTTTGCTACCGGCACCGATGGAGAATCTCCAGGTCCGGCATGCCCCAGCAGGAACAGCCCATGTCACCCGCCATGATTCCGAGCCCTTCGGTTTCCAACTCTCCGATTCCTTGTCGCACCCGGCTGTTTTGACGGCCATAGAGGAACGGTGGAAAGATCAATCCGTCTCGATGCAGATCGGCTCGGACCAGCAGCATCGCGCCGCCCACCGAGTGCAATTCGACGACTTCGCCGGTTCCACGCAGGTTGTCAAGATGCTGCGTCCCATGGTCGCGCCAGGCGTTTCGGTCGAAAGTGGCCCCGCCGCGCTTTAAAACACAGTGCGGCTGGATTATGTTCTTCCCCGTGGCGAGCAGGCGCTCAATGATGTCGGGCGGATACTCGATCACATCAACATCGAGCCAAAGGACCCAAACTTCGTCATCGAGCGCGCGAAACAACAGCTGATTGCGGCTTTTGGCGAGAACCCGGCGGCGCTGGATTCTAACGCTTGCGTCACCGCGATGGACCCCCACGGGAAGGTTGTATCCGAAGTCCTTCTTCCACAGTTCGACCCGGCGGAACGCACGGCCGAGATCGGGGATTCGGCGCTGCAGATCGGCAAAAGTCGAATCGCTGCTATCACTCTCAAGGAAGCCCAGTGAGATGCGTCGGTGCGGATATGTGGTACGGAGCAGCAGGCGGCAGTAGTCGTCCAGGCAATCGGCAGCATCCTTTACCGGCGTGAGTATGAGGACGCGAGGAGAGTCATGTTTTTCCGGCAGGTCTCGCCCGCGATGGAACAAGTTGGACACTCTCACGTTTCAGACCTTCCGCTATGTGGCTGGTGGCGCGTGAATGAGTCGGGAAAAAACGCGGATTGTTCGACGGCGGAAGCTCGGGGTGCGGAACTTCGAACCGGCATTCAGCAAGCGGATCGCCCATGCTGTCTCGCGTCGGACTACATCGTCATCGTCGTGTAGAGCAACTTCGAGAGCGGGCATCGCAGACTTTCCTAAGCCGATGATGGCCGGCCAATCCCGCTTCGGCCGACCGATATATGCGTGAACCAGTAGAGTTTCTCTCGCGATGTCCGTGTCACCGAGGAGCAGTGATTCGGCAGCCGCAGCTCGCGCCCGGTACCACGGGTCTTGTAAGGCTGCAACGATCAAGTTGTGCGCTGCTTCATCGTGCCGAAGACTAAGACCGGCCACTGCTGCGGCACGAAGATCACGGTCGGGGCTGCGGATCGCACGGTACAGCAGGTCGCCCGCGCGCGGATCTGCGGAGGCGCCGCACAGGCGGAGCAGAGCGACCAGACAGAACTTGCGGGGCTGCTCGACTACCAGGGGACCTGCCGGAGCAACTTTCAAGGGCTGCATCGGCCATTGGATCTGCTGCCGCGATGTTTGCGCAAACGGCTGCCAGTCGATACCTTGCGAGTAGGGCATCATCACCGTCCGGTATGGCTTGCCGAGGCAGTATGCAGCGTGGATCATCCAGCCTTCGACGGCGACAACGAGCGATGCGAACCGGACGAAGTAGGTGAGCATGCGCGTGACAGTGTCGCGATAAGAAAGCGGCGACTTAGGGGATGTCCACTCGGCGGTTGGGCCCTTTTCTGCCGAATCGGGGCCAATCGCTACAAAGCCCCGTTCCTCGAGCGAGAGGCGACCGATCACATTCTTCGCTACTGCGGCGCTTCCCCACTCAGTTCCATTCGGAGCCAATACAACGAAGAACCCTTCGGCTATTAACCCGCTTATCTGGGCAGCCAGCGATTCATGGTCGAGATCTGCAAAGCCTTTCAGCGGCTCCGCGCCACCGAATGGGCCCAACAACGCTACCGGACGTTCGTCGACATTTGCCTGCGTCAGACGAAGCCACTCCGTTGCGCCGACCGGCCAATCGCAGCCTGCAAGCACCCATTCCGACGCTGGTGTGTTTTGCCCAATACGCAGTGGCAGGCCCATCTCAGCAAGCAAGCGGAGTGTCGTTTCATAAACGTTCTCAACTCGCTGTCGATCGAGGCCAAGACTCCGGGCGTAGCACCGCCCTTCGACTTCAACTCGTTTATAGACGAAATGATTGTACGCCTTCTCGGACGTTAAGAATACTGCCGGCCGTTGCTTCTGGACGTAGCTCTGGACCTTCGATTCCAATCCGTTGTCATGATTCATCACGCGGATATTAGGTTCAAAGAAGTCCAGGACGCCATCGAACTTGGTTTCGAGCTCTTCGGCCACAAGTAAGCTGTCGTTTAGGGACACCACTTCGATTCGCGGATGTGCATACAAATAACCGCGGTTCGTCAGCAGGACGATCGTCAAATTGGGATTGAAATCCAGGAGTGCTTGAATCAGCGGGACACAGCGGATGATTTCGTCTCCTTGGCCGTCGCGGATGTTTTGCACGACGAGAACCCGTCGCACGCCCCGTCCGAGAGTGCGATCGACTTCAAGCTGCAACCTGCCCGTGAACGGTCCGCCAACTCGATGCAACACATACTTCATGCAATCCGTCTCACCGGCGAGTGACGACAAACGGTTCAACTGCTCAGGTGCACCGCGCTCTTCGGAGGCGTAAAGAACGGGCTCAAGGAAGTTCTGTACCAGCAACTGCCGCCGGTCAGCCAAATGCGGAGCTGCAACAACAGCAAAAGCTGTTTCAAGGTCGATGCCTCGGTTGGCCCAACTCGCTGCGAACGTCAGGCACTCAAGCAGAACGTCATACGCCAAGGTTGGGTGCCCGGCCTGCAGTAAAGCAGTGCAGATACATTCGACAACGTCTCGGCCCTGCCGATCGGAGACCGCGATGCGCAGCATCTCGCCATAGAATCGACACTCCATTTCCGACGTAGTTGAGGAGACGAGTGAAATTATGGTTCGACGTGCGTCCAGACTACTGAAGCCGTCCACGCCGCTTCGCCCCTGGAACGACTCCAGAGTCCGGCATAGAACGTCCGCTATCG
>JBPCJX010000045.1:0-7221 GCA_051004875.1 Bryobacteraceae bacterium | reverse complement strand
CCGCTCAGCCAGTCGCCTGTATCAGCAACGAGATATCGAACCGCCCAACTCTGGTCATCGAAGTAGAACTCTCTTACCTTGCCGATCTCCCCGTCGCGGGCACCCAGTTTGTAACCGTTTAGGTCTTTGGCTTGTCGTAGCATATAGATGAGTTTCTCCTTTATTTGCAAAACTCGTTTGAGCCGCTCTTCGCTATGCCAACTATAGGCCTCGCGGATGCTCACCTTCTTATGGCACACGCGTTGCTGTGGCCGGCGAATTGGCTCCATCTCAGGCCCCGCATTTTGGACAACCCTCGTCTCCCATGCGCGGCTGATGGGAGGGGTCTACTTGTGAGATCGCAATTGCTCCGCGGCATGGAACCAATCCTCATCCGGGGATCCCTCTGGACAACCTCTCGCTCGCCAGAGTTCGTAAGCGAGAGTTGCAATATCCTCATGCCCGAATGCGGCGATGCCATGCTTGTTTTTCGTCTTCCGGTATACCTGTTCAGTGTGCAGGTAAGCTTGCTGGGAGTGCTCCAGGGCTTGCCTTGACTGCTCCTGTCCCGTCTGATGATCTTGTTTGCCGTGATGCTCCGCGGCAGCACGATGAGCGTGGGCCGCCAGGTCGTGTAACTCGGCGGCTCGCTGATGATTTTCGTAATGTGATCCGTTGTTGTAACGAGTGGACATCAAAGACTCTCTATCTGCCCGGATTTATTGTGGGCCTCTTTTGCAAGTCTGTAAGCGCGGTCGGCGTATTCGAGTGCCCGTTCCGAATGCCAGTTGCCAGGCGGGTTATCGCCTTTCTCATTGTGCTCCGCGGCAGTACGATGAGCGCGTGCCGCCAACTCATGCTGTTCCGCAGCCTTCTGGTGTGATTCGTGCACGGGCCCCTCCATATGGAACGTTGACTCAACCGTTCGGCTTAACAGGCCTGTTTCTCCTGGTCCTCCAGGCAATATAGCACCCAGGGAATTGCTTCCAAGCGGGCAGCTTCAATCTGGCGACCGCAGGCCGCGCACTTACCATAAACGCCGTCTTCGAAGCGCAAGCTGCACTTGTATCAACGCCTGCGACGCCAGGGTGGCTTCTTGGAATGATTCAGATATGCCCTGGGAGGAGGTGGCGTCGTCCGTAGAATCTCTGACTTCAGCTTCGCCCGAAATGCGCGCTTCTTCTCTGAGGCGTGTGATATTCGATAGAAGTTCGCGTTCTTTGTCGCGTAGTCGCTGTTTGAAGTGTTTGATATTTGTCGCTGTCTGCGGACGAAGCCCTTAGCCGTCTCTCAGGGCGTGTGAAACTCGATCAGTCGGAATCACTCAAACCGAACGATAGCAACTCTTTGAGAGATGAGATCAAGGGCCGTACGACGCAGCACGCCGATCCGCCACGCCCGGAAGATGAGGGACAGTCGGGCGGATGAAGGACCTCCTTCGCTGAACTCACGCAAGCGCGCCACCAGGCCGCCGGCCGTGCTACGGATGAAGCGCAACGACACACATCACGGAAGCCCTGGAGCTGGTCCGAGACCTGTTTGGAGGGTGTGGCGCTCAGCCTGCGTCAGCTCGGGGCGTCCTGGCCTACATCACCGATGCTCGGTTTTTCCTGAATCACGAACACTTCGACCGGGCTGTAAATGCCCTCCGAGCTGCGATTGACACTCTCAAACAGAAGCAGGAGATCGAATGAGCGGGCCCCACATGAACCTTGCCCACATCACCGCTATCGTCATACTCCTCACGGCCTGCTGATATGCCACTAGTCCAAGCCTCGATTTCCCGCCGACGCGACCCCCGGCGGTCGGGATCCCGAGTCGCGAACGCCCAACTCCGAGCCGTGCTCGCGCGGGGCAGTGGACCAATTCCGCACAGCGAACAAACACCGCATCCGCCGGACATGCCGCGACTTCCAGCACTTCGTCTTTTAGAAGCATCACGTAACGCACCGCTTACACCCAATCATTAGAGGCGAGCTGAGAAGCAAGGTTGCTCTGTAACCGAGTGATAAAGGGATCTTGCTGAATCCCCTAAGTTCCTGCTAGCAGCAACAATCAATGCTTTCACCTAAAGCGGCCGATCGGATCGGGAACCAACTGGACGAACTTAAACGGCCCAAACGCTTTCAGCCGACGTGCGACTCTACGCCCAAGTTGAGAATGAGGCAGCACTTCGGGCGGACGAGGTATGCGCCGCTATCCAGCGTCTGGAATGGGTATTGGATCGAACAGCAAAGGTCAGCGGAGCCGGAGTGTAGCAAGACGTGGGGCTCTTACTGTTCTGAACCACGAATTGCCGTCTTTCCCAAACGACAGAGGGCGTTCAATGAGCGAACACCAAACGATTGGGGACTATTTCGATGGAACGGCCGCTCAATGGCGCGATCTATATGTACGCCAGGATGTCTATGCATACATGTATCAACAACGCCGGGATGTCGTTTTAGAATTTGTTGACCGCCTGAAACTGCCTGCCAAAACGAGGGTGCTAGAAGTTGGCTGTGGCCCGGGAGTCACGACGGTTGAGCTGGCCCGGCGGGGCTACTCTGTGGATGCGTTGGACGTCGCACCAGCGATGATCGCGTTCACTCAGCGTCTAGCGTTCGAATCTGGCGTAAACGTCCGTTGCTTAGTTGGTGATGTCCTCCGGTTGCCCGTTTCCGACGACGCGTTCGCTCTCGTGATTGCGGTTGGTGTGACTGAATGGGGGGCAGATCTTCAACGGGCAATTGATCAGCTCGCGCGAGTGGTCGCTCGCGGTGGACATCTAATCGTCACCATGGACAATCGCTGGGCGGCGTATCGACTGCTTGATCCTACGCTGCATCCCGTGTTCGATCCACTTAAGACATTAATGCGCCGGTCGGAACGGAAGCCAAGGCCGAGAGTTTACTCGCTGCGGCAATTCAATGCTGCTCTTAAGAAGTCCGGCCTTCGCATCATCTCTGGTATGACGCTGGGCTTCGGACCATTTTCATTCTTTAAGTACCCGCTGTTTTCAGACCGCCTCGCGATTCGACTTCATCGGATGATACAGGACGTGGCCGATCAGGGCACGCCTATCTTGCGCCACGCTGGCCACGTTTACGCGGTACTCGCCGAGAAGGCAACCGGCGATTGAAGGACGGGCTTCTCAAGGGTTCTGGTGCAAATTCAGGGTTTAGCCAAGTCGGCGGGTTTCGTCCTGTTGAATGAGAGGGTTTCTGATCAGGCAGCCAAGGCAGCTTGCCAGATCTCCGGCATCCTCACCTTGTCTCCGCCGAGCTTGCCTGTTTTGAACTGGCCCTTCTTAATCTTCTCCGCCAGTTCGATTCCGCTGATCACAACCGCTGCGTTTCGGAAGCTTTTCAGGCCCAGCATCGGACCAAGCCGTTGCTTCACACGCCGGTGATCCTGTTCGATGATGTTATTCAGATATTTACTGCTCCGCACCCGGACTCGCTTGGGCAACTCGCCACTCTGCTTCAAATCAGCCACGGCACGGTGTGAGGCCGCGTAGGCGTCGAGTGTGATCTTTGTGGGGATGCGCTGCCCCTTCATCGCCTTGCGCAGAAATGCTTTGACTGCGCCCAAGAGCTTAATCAGCCGCACTCGATCGACTGCCCGGACTTGGTTTAGCAGAGCAACTGAGGTGAAGGACAGGCGGTACCGGGTGGCTGCCTCTACTGTTTTTCGTATACCGCAGTGCTGGTGAACTTCTTGCCCTTTGAATCAGTTCCGGTGAGAGTGACCCTGCGGGTCTTGCCGTCGGCCGACACGACCGCACGACCGCTAATCGTAACCTTGTCACCCTTTTTGTTGGTGAACGCCAGGGGATGATCGTTGATTTTCTTGTAGGACCGCGTATCCGTAGTCGGATCTCCTGTGATCGGGTAGTCTTTGCCGTCGTACTTGCCCGTCCATTCGTTATGCAGCGGCTTACCGTCGGCGTCGGTGCCATCGACCGTGACTTTCACGCTGTCTCCAGCGGCCTCGTAGACAACCGTGGTGTTCTTGGGCGACCCCACAGCGATTTTGGACTTGGTCTCGTTCAGCTTCCAGCTGCCCATCTGTGGATCATCGGCAAAGCATACGGCTGCTCCGACGAAGCACAGCAAAAGAGTCAGTAGGATCGTTCTTGCTTTCATGTCCCCTCCTAATTGAGCCGGGATTTCCATTTTGGGTTCCCCTGAACGGTGAGTATACGCCAAGCCACCATCCTTTTGATCCAGTGCGAATTGGGGCATCTAAAATGTAACTGAACCGAATCGGTTGGGTCATTTGAAAAAGTAACCGTAGCGCGTTATGCGTCCAGGGTCAGGGGAACGCCCCAAACCTACGAATGGACATGAACGCACGCGAGCAATACTTGGAAACATTGCGCGGGGAATACCAGCGCGCGAGCAAGAGACAGAAGACCCGGCTGTTGAACTGGGCGCGCAAACGGACGGGGTTGAACCGGAAAGTGTTGGTCCGGAAGTTGGCCCACCCCGCGGCGGTGAAAAGGGAGCAGAAGCAGCCCGTTCGAGGGGCGACCTATGATGCGGAAGTGGTGCGAGTGTTAGTCCGGCTTTGGGTGCTGTTCGATTGTCCCTGCGGTCAGCGCTTGGCGCCAGCGCTACGGCAGGAAGTGGATCGGCTGCTCTCCCATCAGTGGCGGTTTCACCACTCCGCCCCAGGAGACAACCTTCGAGGTCCACAACCTGATGCCGTAACATCCGGCCAGCAAGAACCTCCCGTGGCTTACCCGGCCATGTTCGTGCCGGAGTAGGAAAGGTCCGCATGATATCGCAAATAGCTCAATTACTGCATTTGACCTGAAGCACCAGGTTCGGTCCGCTTCTTTCGAATCGGTTTACCGGACGAGGGTGGCGGATTAGCGCGGATCGGCTGTTGCTGCACGGCGGCGGGCCGCAATTCTGGGGGACTCGGATGCAGCCAGATGTAGCTGAAATAACCCAGGATCAAGCCCAATGCCAGAGCCGAGCCACACAACGTACTTATGAAATATTTGTAATCAAGCAGAAAACTCCGTTTGATATCGTCCACCGCCCGCCTAGCTGTTTCGGTCGCATGCGCAACGCTCGAACGGATTTGATCGACGGCGCGCCGTGCTTCCTCGACCGCGCCTGTATACGAATTCGTGAGCTGCCCAGCCGTCCGCTGAAATTCCCCTGTGGCTTGCTTCATTTGTTTGGAAGCCACGCTGAGCGCTTGCGCCGTCTCCGGAATGCCGGATTTTGCAAACTCCTGCCGCAAGCTCTCGTTGATCTTCTCCGCTATCGCTTCCGGACTGATACCTCTGGCGATCTCCGCCGGCAGTTTCGTAAGGCGATCTTCGATCTGCTTCTGCCAAGCGACACTCGCCTGGTGCGTGACCTGGATCGCCTCGATGCTGCGCGCCAAAATCTGCGCCAGCTTCTCCCGCTCCGTCGCTACCTGGCCTGGCGCCTGCTCAATCAGAATCGTTAGAAACTGCATGGCCCGGAGAATCCGCAACATCTCATCGCTCTCTGGCAGCGTTTGGCAGTGCGACATCTCCCGGTAGTAATCCGCTCGGACCTCGGCCGGCAATGCAGCGGCGATACGGTCGATCAGATCCGGCTCAGAGGATCGATGCCCATTAATCTTTCCCGGTGGGGGGATCACGGCAACAACAGGTCCTTTACTTTCTCGATTTCCCGGAACAGATCTCGCTGCAGCGCCTGTGCGCGAGCCACCAGCGAAGCGGTCTGCAGCTCCGCAACCGTCCCCTGACGCTTGGCTACTTCGCCTAATGTTTTGCCGTGCTGACGCGCCGCGTTTTCAAGCTCCGGCAGTCGATACCCCATCCGGATCGTCCCGAGCTGAAACACCCGCCGGAATTCCTCCGCCTGTTCGCTGTTCCGCCAGTAATCGAAATTGGGTTTCTTCACGATCGCGTTTTCCACGATGATGTACTCCACCCTCCGCTGGAGCTGCCTGGCCCAGTTCAGCACGCTTTCCACGCTGGCCGGATCGGGCGTCACGATGCCGATGGCCGTGAAACCAATCCCCAGGTCCCGCGCACTCTCATACATCGTGTTAAACCATTCATAGGTAACCCCGCCCGAACCGGAGCCCATGTCGGCCAGAACGATCGGCGGCCCTCCATCTAGATAGTCGATAAAAGCGTCGAGCCCGGCATCCGTATGAATGTCGATCTTCTCCGCCGCGCCGTGGAAGTAATGCTTCAGGCTGCCGCGGGCCTTGTTTTCGGTATCGAGGTCAAGGAGCTTGAAAGGCACTTCATTCGCCTCCAGCCACTCGGCCACGCTCAGAATGAAATTCGTTTTGCCGACACCGCCCTTGCCGCCCATCGTCAGGATAACCCGCTTGTGCGGAGCTGGCTCAGCTGAAGGAGTGCTCGGCGTAGGAACAGTTTCAGGAGTGCTCATGCATCGTTACCTGGTTTGGAAGGATTTGGGCGAAGCCGCAACGGCTCCTCGGGGTTGTATTCGAAAACTGGTTTGGCCTTGTCCCTGGGGGGTACGGGGCGCTGCTTCAGCTCTTCAATCCGACGCCGCACTTCCTCTGCGTCTGCTTTCTGTGCCGGCATTTTCACCGCCGCTGTTGTACTGGTTGCCGGGTTGCCATTCGGGGACGGGGACGTGTCCGCTAAGGGGGTCACCGGTTGTTGTTTCGTTTTTCCCTTCTGGGTCCGGACCCGCACGAAATCATGCACGGTGCTCGGCACAACCCCGACCTGGCATTTTTCGGCGAGCACCTGCGCGATCTCCCGGTACGTGCGTCCGCGCCGGCGCAACTCCCGGATCAGCTCCGAATATGGCTCCAAGCGCGAGCGTGGCAGTTTCGGAGGCAAGCTGTCGAGAATAGCCTGAAAGCGTTCATCCATGGAGTTCTGCTGGCTACTATAGCGTAAGACCGAACAGGCACTCGCGCTTACACAATGATACTCGAAGTTAGCCGATCAGTGAAGCGGACATATGCCGAACAGAACCCGAATTCTAAGGAGGCCGTACGAACTCTAAGCCGCAGGCTTAGGGATGGTGTCTTACAACAGAGTAGTTGCCCTTTCCCCGTGCATTCTGCCCCCACTTCCGCTACACTCGATCCATGCAGGTTACTTTAACCCCGCACGCCGAAGAATTGCTCCTCACCGTCATCAGCCGCCATCCCGGCCAGTCTCCCGCCGAGATCCTCGAACAAGCCTTAGCCGAACAGGTCCGGCGCGAATCCTCCACTCCGCTTCCATTGCCTCCTCCCAAGCAGTTGAGCCGCGAA
>JBPCJX010000044.1:0-15927 GCA_051004875.1 Bryobacteraceae bacterium | reverse complement strand
AGAGAGTTTATTCGGTAGAGCCAGAGAGTTTATTCGGTAGAGCCAGAGAGTTTATTCGGTAGAGCCAGAGAGTTTATTCGGTAGAGCCAGAGAGTTTATTCGGTAGAGCCAGAGAGTTTATTCGTGATCACGGCGTATCAATTGACAGGCAAGCCCCTCCTCGCGTATCGCAAGCGCAGAAAGAAGAAGCAGCAATGAGCCGAAACAAATTTCCGACCGGATGGGACCAACGCAAAATAAAAAAGGTACTTGCCCATTATGAAGAACAGACAGAAGAGGAGGCCGTCGCTGAAGATGAAGCCGGTATTGAATCCTCCGAAACTATCATGAAAATCCCTCACTAACTTGTACCCATCGTCCGCGAGCTGATCGCAAAACACCAAACCTAATAGCAGATATATGAAGGCCGACTCTCGCTCGCTATAGCGGTAGAAAGCCAAATTGCCAGCTGACAAGCAACACTCCGTTTGCTCAGCACTCGGTCGTTACTAATAGCTGCTCATCGCTGCACCGCTCGCGCACTACAGCTTGGCGGTTTAGCCCGCACAGCCTGACGAGTGGTTGCATTCAGAACCTGCCGGGTGTATGTTAACCGGACAACCGCGACTCAATATTTAAATCTAAAACAAGGAGTGTAGGATGCGAATCGATGCCGTATTACGGCCATGGATTGCCATCTCCTTCTCTCTATGCGCGCCTTTGCTGGCCGCCACCGGGCCTGATGACCGTCCGCTCACAGACCCGCACTCAATAATTTCAGCCTCCGACCCAGCGGCCCGCCCCGTACCCATCGACAATCTCTACTACACCCGCAGCGGGTTTGGTGCAGCCTGGTCTCCCGACGGACAGCAAGGCTCTTAAGGCGGCTTCATGAATTGATGGCGATCGGCAAGACACCCGATATCTGGGCCGCAGCCGTCGAAAAGTTCGGGATCATTAACTGGTCCAGCATGCTCAAGAGCTCTGACCCCTCTCTCAACGAGTATCTGAAAGCGCTCCTCGGGAATCCGGATAAGGACCGGAAGATCTATGAGGCTGATTCGCCCATCACTTACATTCGCGACGAGAAAGCACCCTTACTTGTACTGCAGGGCGACAACGATCCTCGCGTCCCCACAGAGGAGGCCCCGCAGATCGTCGACATTCTTAAAAAAGAGGGTCGTGTGGTCGACGTTCACTATTACGCGAACGAGGGCCATGGCTTCGTGAAACGCGAGAACCAGATCGACTCCATGCAGCGCACGATCGATTGGTTCGACAAATATCTTAAAGGAGAGAGTGCGGCGGCAGAAAGTAGACGCATCGAACGTCAGGAGTGAAACAAAAGCTGCGCTTCTCCCAGGAGTTTTATGGACCGATTCCCATGCACGCAAAAATTACCGCCAAAACAGGCCAGCGTGACGCCCTCGTTGAGCATCTGTTCGAAGTCTCGCGTCTTCTAACCCCTTTGCCCGGTTGCGAGCTCTACGTGGTGAACGTCGTGCCCTCCGAGCCCGCGCCGTTTCGGTTTTCGAAGCTTGGCGCACCGAAGCGGATCACGACGCCTCCCTCAAAATGGACAATGTCAGGGCGCCGATCGACCGGGCAAGCCTTGATCTTCGGTTTTGCGAGCATTCGCCTGGTTCCCATCGGAGGCAAGGGATTGCCGGCTTGAGAACGATCCTCTTAACAACAATATTGCTACAAGCTATTTGTCGAGACCGAGCGGGGGCATTCGCTCCGGCTCAATAGTGTGTCAGGTTCAAGAGCTCCTGCCAGTTCGCAGAAGCGGACAAATGGATCACTTTGCCGGGATGCGCATTATACGACCGCGTGAGCACGTGCAGGTTTGAGCGCCGTAGACCGTCCTCCCGATCTCGCCGACCCAACCGACGCGAGGGCCGTCGCCCAAACCTTCCCGATGTCGAGAAAAAATCGGGCGATCGATAGCTACCCTCAACGTGACAGATTTGTGACCCAGATGTTCCCGGTAAGCTCGCCGAGGTTGAACGCAATCTTGTCCCTGGCCGCTGAAATCCCAAGCAGACTGAAGCCAACATTCGCGATGGACAAACGGCTCCCGTGAAAGTGCGCGATCGACACAGGCTTGCCGGTTGGCCATTTCGTATCCTTTGCCACTCGCTGCGCCCACAAGCAGAAGAAGCCATCTCGATTCGAGACGAAGTAGATCAAATTGCCATCCGGTGACCAGCGCGGCTTGTCGGCCCAGCCTTCATCGCCGGTCAAGGGAATCCATTCGCTTTCAGGAGCAACCGTCATGGCGTCCCGAAGTGCCGCGATAAAAAGCCGCGACCGGCCGTGGCGCGCGGCTTCAAATGTTACCCAGTGGCCATCCGGAGAGAATTGGAATTGAGAAAGTCCATACTGATCGCTCCGTGAGAACAGGCTGTCACGACGCGAAAGGAGGTCGAAAGCGCGAATGGCAGTGCCTTTTCGATAGAGCAGCACCTTGTTATCAGGCGAAAGATCATAAAGAGCAGCGCAGTCGGTACAGAATCGTTCAGCCACCCCGCCTCGGACTGGGACAACGAACCCATTCGCCTTCTGGTCCCCACTGAGATAAGCAACGGCCGATCCGTCACGGGAGAGTTGGGGGGCGCGCTCACTGGCCGAACTGTTTGTGAGCGGCGACTCCTTACCGCTCTTCAGATCTTTAATCCAAACATGGGGATGACCATATCGCACCGAACTGTATGTCAGCAGTTTGCCGTCCGCTGAGAGAGACGCATATTGATGAGGGCCGATCGTCTCGGTCACTCGCTGTAATTGTCCGGCAACTTTCCCGGCATTACTGTCCATTGGCAGAGTCCAAACGTTTAGCGAATTTGTCAGACCGGCAAACACCAGGCGTCCATCGGCAGTCAGCGAGGGATAAACATCCAGCCCGGTGCCGGACGTCAGTCGCTGAGGCGCGCCCGTCACGCGCGAATCCGAACCCGCAATATGGATCTTCCACAGATTTACGCTGTCGCCAACGCGCGCAGAGAAAAGCAACTCATCGCCATTTCAATTCGCCACCCGAGGCGCATCTCGCCAGCCGACCGTGAAACCTTGTTGCCGAAGATAGGCGAAGGCGCCCGTGGGCGTTGCCGAGCCGCCCTGGACCGGCACCACCCACCAGTCAGCGGTTAAGGGCATCATTTCAATCTTGGCCCCGTACACAATGAGTCGTGTACCGTCCTGCGACCACACCGGGGCTCCTGCTTCCATCAAATCGGACCGCACGGGTTGGGGCGTTCCGCCAGTACTCAGGACTACATAAACCGTTCCGGCATTGGCAACAAATGGCGTCCCCATGTTCACGCCCACCCAGTAAGCAATCCACCGCCCGTCGGGAGAAAAGCGCGGATCGCGCCCCGCATTCGCCACCAGCCTCGCCTCGCCTCCGATTGCCGGTATGACATAAATGCCGCCTGCGTCGCGTTCCGACCGGAACACGAGCTTGCTTCCGTCCGGAGAAAAAGCTGGTTGATAATCTTCAGCGTCACCGCGAGTCAACTGCACCGCTTCCCCGCCCGGTATCAACTGCTGCACCCAGATGTGACATCGCCCGCTGCCGTCCCGGTCCGATGCATAAGCCAGCAGCTTTCCATCCGGTGACACGGCTGGATCTGTGGTCAGACCCGAGTCGAATGTAATTCGCGTGATCTCGGGCGTAGTAATCACCCGTGGGTGCCGTAGCACGGTGACCGCGATATCAGCGGCGACAAGGACAGTCGCGACGGCGGCTCCCAAAAGCCACCATTTCTTATGGTGCCCCGTGGTGGACGGCGGAGCTATCTGAGCATCATCGACAACCGCCCTATGGCGTTCCGCCACAGCTGGGCTTTGAGGCTCGATAACGGCCGCCGGTTCTGAAAACGCAATTGCCTCAACTGGCGCGATGAACCGGTACCCACGGCGCGCCACGGTTTCGATGTATCGCGGGTTCTCGGCCGAGTCTCCCAACGCCTGCCGCAGCTTTGCGACTGCAGCGTTCAGGCTCCGCTCAAACTCGACAAACGTGTCTTCCGGCCAGAGAACACGGGAAAAAGTATCCCGCGTGATCACCTCGCCCGGGCTGTCTAGCAACAGACAAAGGATACGGTACGGCTGCTCTTGCAGTTTGATCCGAATGCCGCGCTTGCGCAGTTCTGCAGTCCCTCGATCCAGCTCGAAGGTGCCGAAGCGATACTTCGCGGGCGCACTCACCGGCTGTCCCACAGTGACGTGAGTTTAGCACCGATAACACGCCCCTGGATAGACAGGGTGTGAAAATCACTTCTGCCCGGAAACTCTTTTCTCCGAGGAACTTAGCCGATGATGTGCATTTATCATACTGACGTTCTCCAGACGCTGGAAGCAGCGGGAGCCTGCGCTTACGTTCATCTCGCCACTGGAGATGGCCGAGATGTTCAAGGCAAACGGCAGACTTGTTTTAGCCGCGGCGTTCGGAAGTACCTGCGTGTCGATCTTGCTCGGTTTCCAAACTGATCGCGGCGCTCAGGATTCCGCATCAAGGAAGCAGCACGTCCAGGTCCGTATTTTCAACCTTGCTCGTGTTCCGCGGCGCGATTTGTCGCGAGCCGAGGGGGAAGTAACCAGGATTTTCGGTGAAGCTGAGATGGAGGTGAACTGGGCCGAGGGCTCGCTAGAGGACACCGCATCCTTGATTACCGATTTCTCCGCCAACAACTCATCGCCGACAGGTTGCAACGCGGCCAGGCATGCGGGCGAGTTGCGGTTGCAGTTGCTGCCGTATGCCCCGCATGGCGTCGACGCCAGAACACTTGGATTCTCCTTGCCGTGTGCCGCATTCGGTATCGATTCAACTATCTTCATCGATAACTGTGAGAGCGTAACGTGTCAGACGCTCGCATCGTTCAGTAAAGTCCTTGCTTACGCAATGGCGCACGAGCTCGGGCACGTATTGTTACGGTCAGCCGAACACGCTCAAACGGGCCTGATGAGCGCGCGCTGGGACAAAGCCGCTTGGCTTCGCGCGACCGTTCGGGGCATCCCAATTGATAAGGAACAGGGTCGGCTCATGCGCATTGAGCTGTCCACGATGAGTCATCCGCCCGCTAAGGAGAAGTTACAGTGGTACGCGTTAAAACGGTGGAGGGCATGGGGGGAACGAGCGGACTGAGCCCGGTGGACGAGGATATCGTTCCTGTCGAGCATCAGATTGCGCTCCCTATAGCAAAGCTTTGATCGCTCCAGTCAACTTTGACGCGTAGTCGGCATCTCGTACAAGTGGGCCTAAATATTAGTTCTGGAAATGATGACTCCTCTGCCGCCTCAAACTGACCCACTATCCACGGCTCGTATCTAGCGTATGTTGGTTTACGCTGGTTCGTTCTGGGTTCCGGCATAGCGGAATCATTTTCGCGATTGCGTCTGGCTTCGCACGGTAAGAATCGCCCCGACGGTCATTGATCCTAAGTCTTAATTTGGGGAATAGTCTGTCACACCACGCCTACGGTGATTGGGTTGCCAAGTAATTAATTGCCCTGTTAAGCACCTGGTCTCCCATCCCGGTCACATCTGCCGCGGCGCCTCTTCTACTGCCACCAGCGCCTTACCGCTCGAAAGCCTTTTCTTCTCGCACCGCACGACTTGCCCCGGTCCATACTCCCACCTTTCCCCCTCCGGCATCGGCTCGACAATTCGATAGTAGTTACGCCCCAGGTGCTCGGCTCTTACCGAGCGCATCACGTTCAGGCCTTCACCAACCAGACCCACATACACCATCGCCTCTTTTAGCGGCCGAGCCGGGACGCTAGCTTGCGAAACTAGTTCCGGTGTCCCTGCTGGCGCGGATCCAGGTGCTAACCCAATTCCCGACGCAGGTCCAGATATAGATCCAGGTCCAGCGGTAGCCGTGGCTCCGGCCGTAGCCACAGGTCCAACTTCGTTTTGCACAACCGAAACGGGTGAAGGTGACGCAGCGGGCGCAATCGGCCTTTCCTCCATCACGACCTCAGCACGACGAATCGGCTTGGGCTCACCGGTGATACTCAGATTGCTCCCGCGTGCGCGTCTGACAGCCTCCCCTCCGTACTCGGCCACGCCAGCTTTGCGATTGCTCACCCGCGTCCGATCGATTGCCCAAAACACGATCGTGGCGCAGACCCATGTCAAGGGCAGCCACTGAGCCGTAAACCGATCCACCGCGAAGCGTACGCTCGGTCCAGCCCATTCATTTTGCACGAACCAAAAGTGAAGCCCCGTGGCCGCAAGCACCAAAGAGAATCCACATACGGCAGAAAAAGCCAGACTCTGAGACATAGACCGGTAACCCTCGCGGTCATACGCGAAGAGAATCAAAAGCAGAATAATTCCTGCAATGCTGCTGACCCACGCTAAAGGGCCTGTCAGCAAGATCAGGCCCAAACCGGCCGCAATCACTGCGGCAATCAGAACTATCGGTTCAATTCGGGAGTTCGGCATTCCTCCTTCAGTATGAGCGAGCGCGCGTTAGCAATCCTACTTGTTAAGCTCGCGCTTCTCCCGAAAGCTCACTCGCTCGATTCAACAGCTCGATCGACGAATCGTCTAACTTGAGCTCCGTCGCGTTGATTAAATCGTTCAACTGTTCTAAAGTAGTCGCGCTCGCAATCGGAGCGGTAATGCTGGGACGCGCAATCAACCATGCAAGAGAAACTTGCCCGGGAGTCGAGTTATATTGGTTTGCAACTTGATCCAGCGCCACCAGGATCCGGAATCCGCGCTCATTCAGATATTTTTTGACCATCTGCGCGCGAGCGCTCTTCGATACGTCCGCCTCTGACCTGTACTTGCCGGTCAAAAATCCGCTGGCTAAAGAAAAGTAAGGAATCACTCCAAGTCCCTTTTCCAGACAGAGCGACTCAAGTTTCGCTTCATATTCGGCACGATCATATAGGTTATACAAAGGCTGCAGGCTTTCGTACCTGGCGAGCCCGCGTTCTTCACTAACTCTGAGCACGTCAGAGAGTCGCTCTGCGCTGTAGTTCGAAGCCCCAATCGCCCTAACCTTCCCTTGACTGATCAATTCCGTAAACGCTTTCAGAGTCTCTTCGAGCGGCGTCTGCGAATCGTCGGTGTGTGCTTGATAAAGATCAATATGATCAGTCTGCAGGCGTGCCAATGAGTCTTCCACAGCTCGAAAAATGTAACGTCTGGACAGTCCTTTCTTGTCCGGACCCATCTCCATCCCAGCCTTCGTCGCGATAATCACCTTTTCGCGCTTGCCGCTTCGCCTCAGCCACTTGCCGATAATTGTTTCCGACTCGCCACCCTTATTTCCGGGAGCCCACTTCGCGTAAACATCCGCCGTATCGACCAAATTAAATCCCGAGTCGACGAACGCGTCCAGCAATCTGAACGACGCCGCTTCGTCCACAGTCCACCCAAAAATGTTTCCGCCAAAAGCCAACGGAGAAACTTGCAATCCCGAATTTCCCAATTCTCGTTTTTTCATCCTTACTAACCACCTCCACTTAGATGACGAGCACGCCGATTTTGCCACGCCATAGAAACGGCCCACTGCGCCCATCCCTTTGTTTGTTACGAATTCCGGTCGCTTGCCCCGTCGCTTTCACGCTAAACTTTTGGCAAGCGTTCACATACGGTCCTAATCCACTGTGTTCGGTCACACACATTCTGCGTACACCCACTTCGCAGGTACACACCTGAACGGCTACACCATTGAAGTCTTGAAAATCATCCGGCACCCGCACCTTAAAGAAGAGCGGGTCGTAGATGAAATCACCGGCCAACTCGTCGACAAATCAGATCAGAAGCGCCCTGCAGTTCCGTTCACGCTGAGCACCAACGACTCGTATCTGATCGATCCCGAACATCTTAGAACTATCCTTGGCACGCTGGAAAAGGAACTCAGCGCCGGTTCTTCGCCCATCAGGCTCGTTTATCTGGCCGCGCCTTAAAAAAGCTGATTTGCTCATTCGCTCTTCACCTAATTTTCAGTCACAACAATCTTCATCAGTGTCCTCAACAACTTACTTCGAAACGCTTGTTTCGCAATGCTACTGTGCTGTCGGAGGCTTTTTCCCATATGTCCTCAGATGCGCAAATCCATGCCAATCAAGCGAATGCTCAGCTCTCAACCGGCCCGAAAACACCAGAAGGAAAAACCAAATCGTCTCTGAACGCCGTGAAAACCGGGCTCACCGACCGCACCGTCTTGCTGCCCGGCGACGATGCCATCGCCTACGGAAAGCACGTCCAGCGATTCTTCGCCGAGTACGAACCATCTAGCGATGCCGAAGAGACGCTCGTCCAGTCGGTCGCCGATACCGAATGGCGTCTGTTCGCATTCCATCGCTCGAAATGGGGATCTACGCGCTTGGACGCATCGAGCTCGCCGCGAAATTCGATCAGGAAGACGCTGCTGTCCGAGACGCGCTCATCCAAGCGCAAATTTTTCTCACGTATCAGAAACAGCTCAATAATTTCGGCATTCAGGAAGGCCGTCTGCGCAAACAGCGCGAAAAGGATGTCGCGGAACTTCTCAAATGTCAGCGTGACCGCAAAGAACTGGAAGAGAAGCGCCTGAAACAGGCCAGCGATCTCTATGAGGACGCCCAAGAAGCCAACCAGCCGTTCGATCCCGCCGGATTTGGGTTCGAATTTTCAATCGATGAGATCGAGCAGCATTTGGACGATGTCGACAAGCGAATCGCCATCCGCCAACGCACCTACTTCTCTCAAAAGGACGCCGCCTAGCCGACAAACAAAAAATAGAGCAGCATCACCTCCGGTCCGAAGGCGTTCGGCGTCCGCCTGCCTTCCTCGCTTGGCGTACTTGAGCGAGCTCGCGATTCACCGCAGCGGCGCTGCGTGTAGGAATTCTGGGGACCAGTTCGTCGAAAATGCGGAGCATAGCGGAGCGCTCGCGCTCGCTCAGCCGTCTCAATCGATCGTCAAACTTCACGATTGCCCTCGCGAGAAAGTCCCTACGCGTCACTTCTAATCGTATCCGTAGCACTCCTCATTGCGCATCTCGACTACGGATCCATCCCTGCACTTGTAAAAGCCGTCGAGGGCCACGTGCTTCAACCTCGCGAACCAGCTGCCATCCAGAAAGCGCTGCACCACGACCTTGACCCGTTCTTCGTTACAGCGTTCGACAATGACGGATATTCTGCCCTTTCGTCTTCCGAACACGATCTCTTCAGCCGGTTGGTCACCCAGCAACTCAAGCCGCTCATACGGGATCACTCTTAGACTGCGTCCTTTGTCCTTCACCAGTTGAGCAAAGGTTTCCGCCTCGCGTGTATGCTTTGGTGGCATCGATCTCTACCTCCGAAGGCCGCTGAATTCAATTCGAATCTCAGACAACTTCCCATCGCCCGCTCTCCCCCGCACGGAGCACCGCTTCAATCACCAACATGTTCGCCCGTGCGTCCTCGAGCGAAACAGGCACGTCTCCACCCTCCTGAATCGCTTTCGAGAACAAATCACCCTGGATCGTATACTGATCGCACGTCGGAATTTCCTCTACCCGCGCGCCGCGTCCCGCCAATTCCGACCCGTCATCCACAAAAAGGCGGCTCGGCCGGTCCGGCGGAATATTATACGGAATCTCAATCTCAATGCGCCCGCGCGTGCCCATAATCTGCATCCGCTGAAACGGCACTAGTTGCGTGCTGCAAGTGAAGGCCGCCTGCCCGGGAGCAAAGTCCAAAAGCGCCGACGTCAAACGATCCACCTTCATTTCCGGATCGCGGTCAATCACGCTTGCCACGCGCGCCGGCTCACGCTCGAACAGGAACCGCGACATCGTAATCGGATAACATCCGATGTCCATCAAACCGCCGCCGCCGAACTCCACAACGTTTCTTACGTTTTTGGGATCGCGATTGAAGTAGCTGAACGGGCTTATGATCGCCCGCAGCTCGCCGATCTCGCCGTTCCTTACAATTTCGCGCGCCCGCAGCCATTCTGGATGCGTGCGTACCATGAACGCCTCGCCAATCTTGACGCCGGTCCTGTCGCGAACCTGAATCAGGCTCTCTACTTCCTTTACGGACAGCGCAATCGGTTTTTCGCACAGAACATGCTTCGCCCGCTCAGCCGCCTTGATCGACCACGGCACGTGCAAATGATTGGGCAGCGGATTGTAGATCGCCGCAACCTCCGGATCGGCCAGGAGTTCCTCATACGAGCCATACGCCTTCGCAATGCCCAATTCTTTCGCCGCTTGGCGCGCCCGATCTGCGCTGCGCGAAGCAATCGCCACAACCTCCGACCGCTCTCCTCTCTGCATTGCCGGAATTACTTTCTTCGTGGCAATATTGGCAACTCCGAGCACGGCCCACCGAACTTTTTTCGCCATGTTCCTGAGTTTCGCACCACCGGATCTCGCCTTTGCGCCTCTGCTACAGTGAACCCGTGAAACTCTACGACATCGATCCAGGCCCCGACTGCCCGGAAGTTGTCCGCGCCATCATCGAGATACCGAAAAACTCGGTCAACAAGTACGAATACGATGGCAAGCTGGGTGTCTTCCGGCTGGATCGAGCGCTTTATTCGCCCATGCACTACCCCGGCGATTACGGATTCATTCCCGGCACGCTCTCCCCGGACGATGATCCACTCGACGTCATAGTCCTTGTCGACGAACCAAGCTTTACGGGTTGTCTAATGGAGGTGCGGCCCGTCGGCATCCTACACATGCTCGACGATCAGAAAAAGGATCAAAAGGTCTTAGCAGTGCCGAACCGCAATCCCCGGTTCGACAGCATCCACACCATCGACCAGGTGTTTCCGCATTCGATCAAAGAAATCGAGTACTTCTTTTCCATCTACAAAGAGCTGCAAAACGTTCACACCCAAATGAAAGGCTGGGGTGGTCCTCGCGAGGTCCGCAAAATGATCGTCGAAAGCCGCCAACACTATCTTGATCGACTAAACAAAGCCGAATCAGAGCCGGAAGCGTAAGCGACCGATACGCGCTTAAACGAAACTATCTCCGCCACCGCCATCGTCGAATCCCCCGCCGCCATCACCAAGATCCGCGCCGTTATCATACTGCCCCGAGTCATCGAACTGCCCCGAATCATCCACATCGCTCACATCCTGCACCTTGGTCGGATCGTCGAAATTCGTCGTATCGTCTGGAGCGTAAACGTCATTTCCTAGGCCACCCGCATCACCGCCCGGCGTGTCGTAGTAATTGTTGACGACGGTTTCTCCTGGACCTCCGCCCATCAATCCAGAACCTCCCCCGAAACCTCCAAACCCTCCACCTCCGTAACCAGGGTGTGAAAACAGTGCCTGGATCCCCTCAAATGCCAGTGCTCCGGCCGCTACTCCCGCAGCCGTTTGTGCAGCACCACGCAAGAAGCTTGGCGCACCGCTCGGACTCGGCGCCGCTGGGCTAGGCGGAGCATATTGCGGGGGGGGCGCCGAATATTGCTGCTGCCCTGCCGAACGCGTCGAATAAGCCGGACCAGAAGCTCGCGCGCCGGTCTGCTGTCCCAGGAAGCTCCCTCCCGCTGACTCCGCCGCAGGCTGCGCTCCGCGTTGTAACTGCTGGATTTGCTCCTGTGCTTGTTGAAGCGCCAGGTTCTGGATCAGTACCGTCTGCGTCATCAGGTACAGTGCGTCCGGCCGCGAGCCGATCCGCTTGCGAATCAACTCCTCAGCTTCCGGATCTTTGGGCGGCGGTGGTGTTTGCGCGATTCTGTCCGCCAAATCGCTTAGCATCTTACGTTCGTCAGGTGTCATAGTGGCGCTTCCTTGCTAACAGAGACGTCCGAACAGACGCGATTGTTTGCGCGTTTGTTCAGAAAAGCAATGTTGCAAGCCGGCTCCGCTTCTGACACGCTAAAAGCGGAGGCTCCGTCCCGGCACATTACGTTACCGCGCCCAATCATCTGGATCGGCGCGGCTTGCCGAAACGTCAAACCTCATGAGGAGACGTCTCGATGCTCTTGGAAACGACCTTGTCCGTCGACCAGGAAATAAATCCGTGGCAATCGGCCGCCCATCGCTTCGATGAAGCCGCCGAACTCCTGAAGCTCGACGACGGCATGCGTAAGGTTTTGCGCACGCCAGCTATGGAGCTGACCGTCAATTTTCCCGTAGTCTTGGACGACGGTCGCATTGAGCTTTTCACCGGATATCGCGTCCAACATTCCATCGCCAGAGGTCCGGCCAAGGGAGGCATTCGCTTTGCCCCTGATGTGTCCGCCGATGAAGTTCGCGCCCTTGCCGCGTGGATGACGTGGAAGTGCGCCGTCGTCAACATTCCGTTCGGAGGCGGCAAAGGCGGAGTCATTTGCGAGCCGCATCTCCTCAGCGAGGCCGAGCTCGAACGCATCACTCGCCGCTACACCGCTGAGATTCTTGAGTTCATCGGCCCTGAGCGCGACGTCCCCGCGCCAGACGTGAATACAAACGAGCAAACCATGGCCTGGATCATGGATACGTATTCCATGCACAAGCGCCACACCGTTACGGCCGTCGTAACCGGCAAGCCCTTGGAGCTCGGTGGCTCGCAAGGCCGGCCCGAAGCCACTGGCAGGGGTTGCATGATCGTCACCATGGAGGCGCTGAAGCGTTTCCGCCTTCCGCCCGAGAACGCCCGTGTTGTCATTCAGGGATTCGGGAATGTCGGTGGAATGGCCGCACGCCTCATGGCCCGCAAAGGTTTCAAGATAATTTCGATCATCGAGTATGACGGCGCGGTGTACAATCCGCACGGACTCGATATTGACGCGCTTATGGAATACCACCGTCAAACGGGATCCATCAACGGTTTCCCCGAATCGGAAGAAGTTGACCGATTCGAAGCTCTTCTTACGGATTGCGACGTTCTGATTCCCGCCGCGCGTGAAAACGTCATCACTTCGTCAAACGCCGACCGCATCAAAGCCAAAATTCTTTGCGAAGGAGCAAACGGCCCAACCACGTTTGTCGCCGATTCCATCCTCACCGAAAAGAAAGTGTTCGTCATCCCCGATATTCTGGCTAACGCCGGCGGTGTGACGGTCTCCTATTTCGAGTGGGTGCAGGATCGCCAGGGATATTTCTGGACTGAAGCGCAGGTCAATGAGCAGTTAGAACAAATTATGGTTACCAGCTTCAACGACGTCCTCACGTACGCCGCCAAACACGCCGTGAACAATCGCACCGCAGCCTATATGCTGGCACTCGATCGTGTTGCAAACGCCATCAGGCTACGTGGGCTCTACGCATAACTTGCCGCCACTGAAACCGAGCCCCGAGCGTAAGCGAGGTACTGCCCCGATTTTTTTGCAATCGCGCAGCGACGGGTCCCCGTTCTTCGCATGACCCCCAGCACCCCGCTCATGCGGCAGTATCGAGCCGCGAAGAATCAGGTCCCGGGCGCGCTCCTGCTCTTTCGGCTCGGCGATTTCTACGAGCTCTTCTTCGAGGATGCCGTGACCGCCGCACGCGAACTTGAAATTACCCTGACGGCGCGCAACAAAGAGCGCGGTGAGCCCGTGCCCATGTGCGGAGTGCCATATCATGCCGCTGACAGTTATATCTCGCGCCTGATCCAGCGCGGTTACCGCGTCGCCATCTGCGAGCAGATGGAAGAAGCCGGGCCAGGCAAGAAACTCGTGCGCCGCGAAGTCACTCGCATCGTCACACCGGGCACCGCAACCGACTCCAGCCTGCTCCGTTCCCACGAGAACAACTATCTGGCTGCCGTCTTTACCAAAGCAGGCCGCAG
Organism: Bryobacteraceae bacterium; assembly: GCA_051004875.1. Taxonomy (GTDB): domain Bacteria; phylum Acidobacteriota; class Terriglobia; order Bryobacterales; family Bryobacteraceae; genus Bog-105. Next base: position 2,237 of record JBPCJX010000044.1, on the reverse strand, counting down.
CGGTCTCGCCTTTGTCGATCTTTCAACCGGCGAATTCCGAACTACTGAGATGGAAGCATCTGAATCCGTCCCCGCTCTCGAAGCTCTGAACGTTCGTGAGGTACTCCATGCGGAAGGGCATCACGTCGGAGCGCCTTGTCTCGAGACGCCCCTGGATGACTGGGTCTTCGGAGGAGATTACGCCGGCCGGCTAATTCTTGAAACCTTCGGGCTGCTTTCGCTCGATGGCTGTGGCCTCGGCGACAAGCCTCTCGCAGCCGCCGCGGCCGGAGCCGTGCTTCACTACCTCCGCGATACACAAAAATCGGCGCTCAATCATCTGAATCGCCCTGCTTTCTACCAGCGCCAGGATCACATGGTCCTGGATGCCGCCACAGTCCGCAACCTCGAGTTGCTTGAGCCTCTCTTTGCTGGCGAGAGCCGCGAGATCACGCTCATCCACGTGTTAGACAAAACCTGCACCGGCATGGGTGGCCGCCTGTTGCGAAGCAGTCTATTGCATCCCTCCTGCGATCAGGCCGAAATCGAAACGCGTCTCGACGCTGTCGCCGAGCTCAGTAGCAAGCTCATCGTTCGTGGCGATCTTCGTAAGGCTCTGAGCTCGATTCAGGACTTGGAACGACTGCTCGCGAAAGTGACGCTCGGGACGGCTACGCCGCGCGATCTCCTTGCACTCGGCAGGTCGCTTGCGCACTTACCGCACATTGCCAAGCTCACCGAGCAGCTCGAAAGCCCCCTCCTGACCTCCGAAATCGATCCGGTCGCCGAGGTTCGCGACAAAATCCTTGGCGCCATCTCTGAGGAGCCTCCCGTTACCTTGGCTGACGGCGGCGCAATCCGCGATGGTTTCCACCCCGAGCTGGATCAGCTACGCGATATCAGCCGCAACAGCCGCCAATACATCGCCGCGATCGAAACTCGCGAGCGCAGCGCTACCGGCATTCAGTCCTTGAAAGTTCGCTTTAACAACGTTTTCGGCTACTACATCGAGGTCTCGAAGACGAACCTGGCGTCAGTGCCTTCAACTTATGAACGCAAACAGACGCTCGCCAACGCGGAGCGTTATACGACACCTGAGCTCAAGGAACTTGAGGCTAAAGTCTTATCCGCGGAGGATCAAATCCTGACGCTCGAAAAAGAAATCTTTCAAGAGGTCAGAGCCTTCGCTGCCGCGCATGCCGCCCGAATCAAAGCTGCCGCAAGCAGCATCAGCAAATTAGATGTTGCGGCTGCGCTCGCCCAAGTCGCAGTCGAAAACCGCTACCGCCGCCCCCAGTTCTCAAATTCCGGCGAGATGCGAATCGATGCCGGCCGCCACCCGGTCATCGAAAAACTGACCGAACGCGATGCAATCCGCTTCATTCCAAACGATTTGTACTTGCATTCGTCCAAAGATTATATAAATGTGATCACCGGGCCCAATATGGGCGGAAAGTCGACGTACCTCCGCCAAGCCGCCCTAATCCTAATCCTCGCCCAGATGGGATCGTTTGTACCCGTTGAGGCGGCACTGCTGCCGCTCGTGGATCGCGTTTTTACCCGTATCGGCGCGGCGGACAATCTGGCTCGTGGCCGGTCCACTTTTATGGTCGAAATGACGGAAGCAGCCGCCATCCTGAATACCGCAACTACCCGAAGTTTCATCGTCTTAGATGAAATCGGCCGGGGGACGTCCACCTACGACGGCCTGGCCCTCGCCTGGGCTATTGTCGAGTACATTCACGATCACATTAAGGCGAAAACGTTGTTTGCCACCCACTACCACGAGCTGACGGACCTAGCAGAACAGCGAGTGGGAGTAAGAAATTTACACGTTGCCGTAAAAGAGTTTGGTGACCAGATCTTGTTCATAAGAAAGGTCGAACCCGGTCCAGCAGACCGTAGTTATGGTATCGAAGTGGCCCGTTTGGCCGGACTCCCCCTGCAAGTAATCGAGCGGGCGAGGTCTGTTTTATTGCATCATGAAAGGAGGGAACACTCTCTTACCGAGGAGTTGACCCCGGGCGACGCTAACGCGCCCCTACAAATTAAACTTTTTGAGCCCGTAAACCAGGGGCTCGCAGACCGGGTGCGGGCGTTGAGTATCAATGAACTGCGGCCCGTTGAAGCTTTGCAGATTCTGCAAGATTTGCAGCAAGAGTTGCTAAAAAGATGAGAATAGCAGGTATCATGAGCGGGACTTCGCTCGACGGAATCGATGTAGCGATCATCGACATCACCGGTTCCGGCTTCAAGGC
>JBPCJX010000043.1:0-26086 GCA_051004875.1 Bryobacteraceae bacterium | reverse complement strand
CCGTCAAATCGCGGCCGTCATACACCCTGCCATACATCAGCTCGACCGCAAACGTGAATCCGAATGCCACGATCAGACCGAGAATCAAAGCCAGCTTTAACATCAATGTTGTATTCGACCGTCACCGGTTTCTTGGGCGTGGGTGGAACCTGGTCTTCGTCCGTCAGGCCTTCTTCGGTGCTGTTCCCGAGTGCCTCCATCGCTGTTAATTCCTCCGGGTCGAAGCCGGTCAGCTCCAGGGCGAAATCCTCCAGCTTCAGATCGGCGAGTTCGAGCGCGAGCAAATCGTCCCTCACACGACGATTCCATCGCTATTCGGTTATCGGCAAGCGGGTAGGCGTTAATCTGGATCGGCGTCAGTTCGGAGGCTACATGCACGGGAACTTCGGAAAGCCCAAGCTTTTGAGCTGCGAGCAATCGCGTGTGGCCAGCGACGATCACGCCCTTTTCATCGACGACGATAGGCTGCCGGAATCCGAATTCCTGGATGCTGGCCGCTACTTTGTCGATTGCCGATTGCGGGATCTTCCGCGCATTCCGGGCGTACGGGATGACCTTCTCGATCGCCCACATTTCGACCTTCATGCCTTCGGCGAGACGCTTAGCTGGTGTTTTCATGGAGATTGTGGAGGCTTTAGACCCCCCACCCCGAAACTTGCGCCCGAAAGAATTTTGCCGGCTAACGGTCTAGGATTCGAGCGATCAAAAGATCCGCGATACCCATACCCCCTACCCTGGTCATTTGCCGCCGCCGAGCGCCAAGATTTCGAGCAGCTCGCGAACGCGGGTTAAAACTCCGTGAGCATCTCAATAAACAATTCGGAATCGGTACGGGGCGCAGCTTTCGGCGTTGGTCTTCTTCGCGCGCTTTACCGCGGAGCTGTTCGCTTTCTTCATAAGCTAATGGCTCCGGACTTCGCGGCACATCTGAGCCGCCGCTTGCTTGGCGACGTTCAGTATCCCTTCGAACTCGCGGCGTATGGAATTGATTTCCGCGCGGGAGGGAGCATCCTGCGAGCGATAGAGCTGCAGCAGTCGTGTTAGGCTCTAGATCGTCTCGACTCTGGCTCCGATTTTCTTCGCTGCCGCCCTGCAGCAAGCAAGATCTTCTTTAAATTCAGTTTTCGCAGGAATCCATAAGTTTCTTTGAATGGCGCGAAGCCGGTCCTGAGCTATCTCCTCCAAAACCACTGGTACGCGAGCTTTGGCGCGCGCGGATCGCTTCAGTAATTCATCGGCCTGTAGTAGCTTCAGGCAGGCACCGCGGGCTAGTGATCCGAATTGTTGCTCAAGGTCGTGGATAACTTCGAGGATCAATCGTCTCGGTGTGCTTCGTGTATTCTCGTTCATGTTCTCTCTCCTTTACGCCCTGTCTTCGGCTACAGCACGAGGGCAGGGCCAAACTGCTACTACTCAAAAAAAGGCCAAGCCTGCCAACTTGAGGGAGAGTAGGCCAAGGCTCTCGAAGATGCCCAAAGAACCCCAAGGTGCCCAAGAAATTTGTGGGTCATATTCACGCGTCCGTGGGCAACTTCGGCAGAGACCAACTCCAGGGACCCTTCATACTGCGCTTGGCTGGCTTAATCCCGAGCGCCTCGCGTGCACGCCTCAAAGTCTTCTCGCTGATCCCGTCTCTCGTCGCTAGCTCATTGACGTCTTTGGCCGTCATCAATCCATCCGCTAGGGTGCGTTCGAGCCATCCCTTCGCCTCCTCGAGCTCGGATGTTTTTTGCGGGGTTGCCGACTGCACCGCTTCATCGACGCTCATCGTTATCGCGTCTGACTCCCAAGCGATTCGGGATGTATCGAGCGGTCCAGCCGCGCTCGGTACGGTCACACCCTCGATCCGATAAGCAAGACCCATTGCGTCCGGCCCAAGATTGTTTTTGAGTGGAAGGAAAACTCGCCGCGACCTCTCCTGAGGGTCAGCAGCGACCAAGTACGCGGCCCGTGCAGCGGCGACAAACGCCAAAGAACCTGACACTCGCATCATGGCTTGCGTTCCAGCCGCCTTGTTTAAGTGGGAGACGCCAATGATAGCCGTGTTGTGGAGTGCTGCCAGCTCGCCTAACGGCGCAAGCAGACTTCGCACTTCGGCGTTTTTATGTGAGTCAGCCTCCCCCAGATAGGCGGAAATGGGGTCAATAACGACGGCCGCCACCTCGCGCAATTTGACGAGCGTTCTGCCGAGACTCTCAAGGTCAGACTGTAAGGAAAAGAGCCTATTCCGTTGAGTTCCTTCGCCTGTATGGCCCGCAATTACGCCCTCGATGACGTGCACGCGGTTCAGGTCGGCTCCCGCTGCCTCGAGCCGCGGCCTGAGCGTGTCCGCTGTGTCGTCTTCCGCGCTGAGGAAGAGCGCGTCGCCAGCATCACTGTCTTGCCGATCGACCGGCCAGCGTCCACCGCGGGTCACTACTGCCGCGACGCTGGCTGTGATTTGTGATTTTCCAAGACCTGGATCGCCCGCGATGATCGTGAGTTTTCCACGCGGTATCCGGGTCGGCCAAAGCCAGCAGACGGGCTTTGCCTCCACGTCAGAGACACGCCTGGTAACGAGCGTGCCAGCATCCGACCACTTGGCCTTAAGGTTGTCGAGATCGGGTTCAGCGTCTATAGTTTGCCACACTGGCTCACCGCTTCTCCCTCGACTTGAGCCACCAACTCGAGTTCGCTATGTCCAGCCTCAAACCAAGCCGTAACGTCTTTCGCGCCTTCCAGTTCAAGCACAATGATCCGCGCCGCCTTGACGAGTAAGTGATGTGCAATTTCCAAGACAAGATTTCTTCCAGGCGTGTCTTTATCAGGGATGAGGATTACTTCGCGCCCGGCGAGCGCCTCCGTGAATTCCGGCAACCATTTCGACTTCGCGCCGCCGGCTTTGGTTGTCGCGACGAAGCCATGAGAGCGCAGCGTTTCGACGTCCTTTTCCCCTTCGACGAGAAACACGATTGACGCGTCGAGCACCTCCGGCAGGTGATATAAGACTTGGCGCGGGTGTTTGCGGTAGACCCATTTATCGTGATCGCGGTAGCGCGGACGAAAGCCTTTCGGTGAGTGCAATCTTACGGTCTGGTAAAGCAAATTTCCAGTTTCATCGGTGTAGTCGTACGCGCAAACGATGCGCTCTTCGAATGGAAGGTTGGGCGCGGTAGGCTGTGCGTCGGACTCCCAAAGTCCGCGCTCTTTCAGTGCGCTAACTACATCGGCCTGTGAGCATCCGGCGTGGCAATGAATCAGTGTTTTGCCATTGCGCTCTGTGATTGACATCGACGGATTGCGATCGTTATGGGCAAGGCACGGCGCCATGTAGTACGAGCCCACACGCTTCGCGCCAAGTTCTTTCACAATGCCTTCAAGGTTCACGCGAGGCTCCGCACGGCCCAGAGCGTTGCTGGGCACAGAGCGAGATTTCACCCACGCTTGCACTTCGGGTTTTCAACTTCTCTCCGCAGGGGCGTCCGCATTCCATCCCTCGCGATGCGCACGATTTCATCTCTGGAGATCAGGACACGGCGCCCATAGCGGTTTGCGTGGATCCGCCCGAGACGAACGTCCCTGGTTACCGTATGCACCGAAATACCAACGATCTCAGCGGCTTCTTTTTTGGAGTAGTTGAGTTTATCGAGCTTCATTAGTCTTGACTATATAACATAGATGCATATCGGTCAATACAAAGAATCGCGAGAATACGCCACACTGGGGGCCAGAACGGTATACATATTGACAGCATTGCATATTGGTATATACTGGCTGTCAGCGTGACCACGGCAAAGGCAATCGCGACCCTTCGCGAAAAGATGGATGTCAGCCAGCAGGCATTCGCTGACGTGCTCGGAGTGACGGTCACAAGCGTTTCACGTTATGAAAATGGCCGCGAACCAAGTGATCGCGTACTGAAAAAGCTCGCTGCTCTCGCTGAGTCCAAAGAGCTCGGCTATTTGCGAGATATCTTCGCCGCAAACCGGCGTGCGGCTATTGTCACGCGAAATGAAAATCTGCCATCCGCCGGTACTCAGCGGCGCGTACCCGTCCAGGAGTTGGCCGTCTGGTACGGCTTGCTGAAGACCGTTATGAAGGCGATCGAGCCAACTAACGCGGCGCATGCCCAAACACTCGAGCAAGTATGTGAGGATCTTGTGGACTTCATCGGGAATTGGGGTCCGTTCCAGCATGAACTGCGGGCCATTGGAGAGCTGGTGAATGAAGACAGAGAGATACAGTCAAATGTCAAAACCAAGTGAGCCTGAGCCACGCCGCGATAACGACGGGCTGCACAAGCGCCGCGGCATCTGGTACTACTCGCTCGCAGTGGTCGGCAAGCGGCGTTTCTTTTCGACAAAGACCCGGAACTATACTGAGGCGCGCCGCAAACGCGCGGATGCGATCAAAGCCCAGCAAGAGAACCGGCTGCCAACGGATTTTGCAAAATTCCCCTTTGAAAAGCTGCTGCCGCACGTGCTCCAGGACCGCAAGCTGCACCTGCGGAAAACACCATTCGGATTGAGAGGGAGCGCTCGGTTCCACTACTGCGGCATTTCAGCGGCCGGCGAATTTGCGAAATCGATAACGCAGCTATTAAGGCTTATCAGACGGAACGAAAGCGGCAGGTGAGTCCTCGCACCGTAAATCTCGAAACGACGCTCCTGCGCCAAGTCATGAAGCATGCTAGGGTATGGGCTCATATCGCCGATGAATTCAAACCGCTGAAAGAGGACAGCCGCGGTCCGGGCAGAGCGCTTGAAGAGCATGAGGAAAGGCTGCTGCTTGCAACTGCACGGACGAAACCCGGGTGGGATGCCGCCTTTTATGGTGCGATGATCGCCAGCAACACCACCATGCGCGGGTGCGAATTGAAAGCCCTTCGGATCCAGGATGTTGATTTGGTCGACAGGCAGATCAACATCAATCGCTCGAAAACGCGCGGCGGTGAGCGGGCAATTCCGCTGAATGGCGCCGCGCTATGGGCATTCGCGAAGCTCCTCGAGCGCGCCCATGTGCTAGGCTCTACCTTGCCTCAGCATTTTTTGTTCCCAGGCTTCCGCTATCGGCAGACAAAAGCACTGCACGGAACAGGCTACGACCCTGGACGTCCGCAGAAAACGTGGCGTACCGCGTGGCGATCGCTCTGTAAGGCTGCCGGGTTGCAAGGGCTTCGCTTCCACGATCTACGCCACACCGCCATCACGAAGTTAGCTGAGTCAGAAGCGCCGGACCAAACGATTATGAGCATTGCCGGGCATCTGGATCGGAAGATGCTGGAGCACTACTCTCACATCCGAAACGCAGCGAAGCGCAAAGCGGTAGACGCCATTAAGTCATACATCCCCGAAGAAGGCGTCTCATCTGCGGTACCAGCGAAACCCCCGTCGCGTGTACATTAGCGTGTACGTCGTGAGATTCGACTCAATGCCGAACCTTCCGAACCATCATAAACATTGGTCGGGGCGGCAAGATTCGAACTTGCGACCCCCTGCGCCCAAGGGAGAAAAATCGGTTCCAATCGGTCCATCGCCTATCGCGAATTCCTAATATTTACAACAATCTGGGGAATCTGCTTTCGCTCAAAAAAGCAACTCCCGAGCTTGGAACAGATGCGATTCGGACACAGTTTTGACACAGTTTGGAAGCAGCGGCGTTACTCTCGCATATTGACAGGTGTTGTCATATATGACAACATGAATTGTGCTAAGGACTAGGCGATGGCCGAGCCGCGGAAAACACGGCCCGTCTCGTGGATCAAGGCGGCTCGTAAGGAGTTCGAGACCTTTCCCGCGGATGCACAATCCATTTTTCTCAACGCGCTTACGATCGCGGCCGAAGGTGGCAAGGCGGACATCGCGAAACCTATGCACGGCCTCGGCTCCGGCGTTTTTGAAATCGCACTTGCCTTTCGAGGCGATGCTTTTCGGGTCATCTATGCTCTGCAAATCGCCAACGAAATCTGGGTCATTCACGCGTTTCAAAAGAAATCGAAGCAGAGCATCAAGACGCCGAGACACGAGATCGACCTGATCAAGAATCGTTTGAAGAGATTGAAGGAGGCACTGCGGTGAAGGGCGAAAAACTGGAGTTGGTACGGGGCAGCGGCAATGTGTTCCGCGACCTCGGCCGTGAACATGCCGATGTCGAGCAGCTGAAGGCGCTATTGTCCGCTGAAATCATCAAGGCTCTCGATCGGGAAAAGCTAACCGTGCGTGCGGCTAATGCGCGAACCGGTTTTGCCGCCGCCGACTTCTCGCGTATTCGCAATGCAGACTTGGCAAGGTTCACCGCAGATCGATTGATGGCAATTCTGAATCGGCTCGGATCGCGAGTGGAAGTGAAAGTCCGGGTTCGTCCTCTCAGACAATTGCCAAACCAGGCAGCTTGAAAGCAACGGAGGGGAGATATAGCATGGGTCGCGTCACCCATATTCTGAGCTTTTCACGCAGCGTGTTGCACTGTTTCAGCCGAAAGCTGGCCCATCTAGTCGATTTGCGTGTTAACTTGACTCCTGGGACTGACAAGTAACTCTTCGGGACCTTGTCTCCGACGTATCAGTCCAAGCGCGGTCCTTCCGAATCCGGCTCAAAGCCCGGACCGTGGGTAACGGTCTTATGATATAGGACAACCCAAGATGGCCGTGGGGACAGACCTGCTTACATCGATTAAGGTCCGGATGCTGATCGCCTTTGTGATCGGTGTTGCGTTGCACTGGTATTTCTTTTGGGGATTCCTATCGTACTCGCATCGGGAAACGTATAAACCGAGTCGCATAGTTTTGATGTTCCTGGTCGGATTGTCAGGTTTTGCTGTTAATATCGGGGTGCAAAAGGGCATATACCGTGTTGCCTCGTGCATCTTGGGCGGACTTTTCCTCTCACACGTTGTGCTTATTATTGTCGATTGTTGGAGCCATCCAACGAACCACAATTTAGCTCCATTTGAGTTCATTATAATCGGGTTTTTTCGGTTTGCCTGCGTATGTAGGGGCTGATTTCTCAACCGCGTTTACTACCCGCGAAAGTACGTCAATGAAGCTCTAGCTCCGCTCGCGGCTCTTGGATCGAACTCTGCGCTAAGCGTCCACAATGAGAACACGATCGGATTCCGGCAGCAACTCGACCAGACAACCAGGGTGCACGGCCATCCCTGGATTCCGTAACTGGCCATCCTCGTGGACAACTGCGCACTGCTAGTTGACCTTTCCTCGCCGCTGTTGCGCTCATGATGCTTCTCCTGGGAAACGAAGTTCCGAAAAACGCCGGTATTTCTGACCTATACCGTCATTACCGCTCAGAAAGCAACTGATCGATTTTCTTCGACAGGTTCTCCACCAAGTGCTCAGCGCCATCGTATCCAACGTGTTCCTGTCGCAAGTCCCTGTTTTATCCAAAAGCAGTAGGTGAGGATAGCCTTGGGCTTTCAAGCGAGTCACGACCTCGTCTGAATCGTAAGCGACTGGAATCGTGTACCCCGCCTTTCTAATGAAAGCACGGGCTTCTCCGGAGTTTCGTCTTCTCTGTTCACGTCGATGGCTAGGAACCTGACGTCCGAATTTGCTCTATATCGCCGGTAGAGCTTTTCTAATTGAGGGAACTCCTGGCGACACGGTGGGCACCACGTAGCCCAGAAATCTAGTACGACGACGCGTCCCGTCAATTCCGATGATTTTAGAACCGTGCCGTCCAGTTGAACAACACTGAACTCGGGGACCAGCGTATTAGCAGTGCGATTGTTCAGCCGATTGGCTAATACAGGAGCGCCAACAAGTGAACCAACTGCAATCGCTGAAAGCATGGTGGCCAAGGTGGCCAAGGTGGCAATGCTTCGCATTCGGTGTACGGCCCAGCTACGGCGGGCATAAATGCCCGTCACCGCCGCGGCACAGGAGAATCGCAATGATCACGCCAAGCATTGCTGGTGGAGTGCCCGAGGCAAATCCGAGTACCAAAACGCATGGCGCGATCAATAGAGGCATTTTCAACCAGATACTACTGGGTAAGGAGCTGCCGCAGGCGAAACCGGCTGCTACGAACAGCAACGCCATAATAAGGAACACTTGCCGCATGTCCGAGAAAATGGGCGTGCTTACGGCGATCAGTAAAATCACGCCGGTAGCGATCACAGCGGCCAGTAAATCGAACAGGATAGCCTTTGCCAAATCTCTATTTGTCCTGCACCTCGCCTAAACCCGACTCCACGGACCTGCTCTCAAATGCTATACGCGTGCTTAATAGCCAGAGTTCAAGGTTACGCTGTCTATGTAATTTTACTCGGCCGGGACTGAGAGACATTGGTCCATTGCATCTGCCCGATAACGAGGCTTTCAGTTGATGAGGGAAGTGCTTCAACGTTGCTGGTAGGTCCTGTTTGAGGTGTGTGTCTCATTGAATGAAGGAACGTAATGTCATCGGGCCAGGACCTCATTGTCCGGCTGTATGCGAGTGCGGACTGGGACGCTGTCCGCGACATCAGCATCGCCGCGTTCGCACCTATCTATGCGGGTTTTGAGCGTGCACTCGGCCATGATTTGTTCTTGCTTGTCTATCTGTTTTGGAAAGCTACTAACGAGTCCTACTTGCGGTCGCTTTGTGAGACGGATGAGCGCGAACGACTTCTCGTTGCGGAAGTGCATGGCGCTCCCGTGGGCTTTGTTCATTACCTACTTAGGATGAAGAACGCGTCCGGGGAAATTGGCCTTAACGCCGTACATCCTGGCTGCCAGCGGCGCGGAATCGCATCCAGAATGTATGTGCGGGTCTCTGAAATCCTGCGAGCGAACGGTATCAAATTCGTTCAGGTGGGTACGGGCGGCGACGAAGCTCATACTCCCGCGCACAGGGCTTACGAGAAATGCGGTTTTGTGCCCATTCCCTTGGTGCGCTATTACAAGAAACTCTGAACGCTATGTTTCAAAATCAGGCAGCGGCAAGGCTCATCATCGTTTGTGGGTTACCAGGCTCAGGTAAGACTACTCATGCGAGGCAATTGGAACGGCGGCTACGTGCGATTCGCTTTTGTCCCGACGAATCGATCACGTTTCTGGGTTCCGGGTTTGGGATGGTCGCATGCGCGCGCGTGTCGAAGAGCGGCAATGGGAGCTCACGCAAGATCTGCTGAAGTTGGGCCGCCCGCGCTGTACCTGACTCTTCGTTGCGGTTGGCTCAAGGCTTCCCTCCTCGTGGAAAAAGCTTTGATGATATCGAGTCTTCCGACGCCGGCCGCCGTTTCGAGATTGAGCCGAGCGCTGCGGGAGGCAAGGAACTGGGCGGCTTTGCCGCGGCCGTTCGCCAGACAGCCCTCGACTGCGGTGTGCCGATTGCCCGCTACGCCGGGTTATCGATCACCGCGCCGTGGTCGAGGAGGATCTGCATTAGCACCTCTTGCACCTCGGCACGCTCAGGGTGAACGCGGGTGGCGACCAGGCCGAGTGCTGTAGAGCCGCCCCCATACGCGTTAGATTCAGCGTTTACTTCGGGGCCGGCGTCCAGTAACAGCTTTGCGATTTCGACAATATTGCTGGGCGTTTTCTGGCGGAAATCCTCGACGCCATTAGCCGCAACGTAGTGCAGCAAGAGTGCGTGATGTGTCCGCTGCGAACGCATCCGGACTAGCTCCGGATTATCGCGCAGAAATCGCCTCAATGTTCGAATGTCGGGCGGAAGGATTGAATCCGATCGTTTCTTGCCGGCCCGATGGGATCTCCTTCCGGACGACAGCTACATGTGGGCTTCCGTGCAAACCATTCGAGGCTGCCCGAAGCACTGTTCGTTCTACTCCGTCTGGCGCACCGATGGTCAGCGGCCGAGGCAACGAGCTTGTGAGGGGGTTATCAGTGAAATCGTACAACTTCGCCGCAAGGGGTTCCGCTTCATCGCGTTAGCAGACGACAACTTTTATCCCGTCACTGCGACCGATTTGCGATTGGCCGAACGGCAAAAGAATCAGCAGAAGTTGAAGGAGCTTCGGTCGATTCGTGAGGAGAGATTCAACTTGATGGCTTGTCTGGCCAAACTCCCTAGCGACATGGTTTTTTACACCCAGATCACAATGGAGGCAGCAGAAGATCCGGAGTTTCTCGACGCTATGCGGAAAGCGCGCATCAAAGGTGCGCTGGTGGGAGTAGAAGCCGTTACACCGGAGGGTCTGAAGGCGGTCTTTAAGGATTTCAATTGCTCGGGCGAGAATCTGGTTCAGCGACTCCAAACTTTCCGAGCGCATGGGATCCATGTTCTCGGCTCGTTCATCTTCGGCTTGCCTACAGATGGACCCGACACGTTCGATGCAACTGCGGAACTTACGGAACGGGGGCATTACGTTCGCGCAATTTGTCATGCTGACACCGTTCCCGGGAACTGTGGATTTCAAGCGTTGGGAAAAAACTCAGGAGCATACGGGAGCGAGCGTCAATGGTATTCCTCTCACGCGGTACTGGCTCATTCCCCCTGCAGATAGGCCCAAAAATGTTCACGCCGCATCCCTCGATGACGTCCGACGAGATCCGCGAGCGCACCCAACGTGTCTGGGACGACTTTTACAGCGTGAGTTCCATTTGGAAACGATCTCGCTGTGTGTCATCCATCCGGGCACGCCTAGCATTCTTATTCGTATCCAAGCTGTACCGGCAGATGTATGCCGGAACCGGAATTGCCACCGACAGCGCACGTCAGAGTCGAGCGCGGTTCTGGGCCCGCCTGCTTGCGAAACCTTGCCGACTGCTCTTCAGGCCAAACCTTTGCCGACTCTTGACGTTCCTGCGTGCAGCAAACTCATACCTACGGTTATGGCAGACGTAATCCCTAGAGAAGATGAAAGAAAAGTCTCGTTGCGTGTCCTCTAGGCACGTGTACTAACCAGATTGGGGAGGGCTCGGGAGGAAAGTCTTGTTACATCGTTCGGAACTTCAGGCCTTGCGTGGACTCTCCGCTAATTTGGGGCGTAACCCGCTGCTCGTGCAAGCTGCGACTGGAAATACATCGATCAAGCTTGGCCCTCAGCTCTGGATCAAGGTTTCCGGAACGTGGCTGGCGGATGCGGACAGAAAGGACATTTTTATTCCGGTCGATTTGGCTGAAACCTGGACCCGTATTAACAACGGGACACAAGGCGTAGCTGAGTACAAAGATTCATCAGGAGCAAGCACCCAACCTTCGGTGGAAACACCGATGCATGCTGTGATGCCGCACTGAGTCGTCATTCACGTGCATTCCGTCAACACGATTGCCTGGGCCGTGCGCCATGACGGACCGGCTCAGTTGGCCGGTCGTCTCGCCGGTCTGTCGTGGCCGTGGATTCCTTACGTGCCCTCAGGGTTGCCGCTTGCCCTGCAGATACAACGTGTAACTTCCTCCTCGCCTGATGTACTCATACTCGCTAACCACGGCCTCGTCGTGGGTGGAGAAAGCTGTGGAGCCGCGGAAGCTCTTCTCAGAGATGTTGAAGATCGTCTCGCGGCTGTCCCACGCAGCGGATCTGAGCCTCAGTGGTCGCAATTAGAGCGAATGGCAGCGCGCGAACCGGACTGGCGCGTACCGAATGATCCGCGAGTGCACGCATTAGCCACAGACCCGACATCTCGTGCGATTCTTCTCGGGGGCACCTTGTACCCGTGCCAGGCCGTGTCCCTGGACTCGAGTACTGCCGCCATGTCGGCGGACGGACGCATCTCTGATTCTGAACGTCGCCATCAAGCCCTTTACGGAGTATCCCCCACATTCTTCATCGTGGAAGGGACCGGTGTACTGGTCAGGCAGAACATGACCATCACACAAAGGCAGATACTGCTTGGGCTTTCTCACGTCGTCCAACGGATCGATGCTGAAGCTACAATCCGCTACCTGGAAACGGCTGATTTGGACGAATTGTCGAGGACGGATGCACATTGGGAGAGAACGCCGTGAGGAAAGCATCAGCACTCTAACTCGCACAGGTTCCTCAGCATCTCTTAACGAGCCGATTACTCATTCCTAGCTCGGGGAACGAGGCGGTCCCTTGCCCAGTTCCTCACCGCGGCCTTTGCCAATAATAAAGGGGAGCTTTGATTCCGTTACTTGTAACGGGCATGCTGGCCCATTCAACCTCTACGCTCGACTTCAGGCATTAGGCATTAGCGAAGATGAAGCCATTGATTCTGCTGCCCAGCGTGAGGCACCAGATGCAGCCAGATGTCGTGAATTCGCTACCTAATCAGTTGTCCATGCCGGGATCCTTCAATTGGCCTCCCAAACGAAAAAACCGCCTGAGATAGCATCGCTTATCGTGCTCAATGCCGATGAACATTTTGCACCGGCGCTGACAGTGCTGATCCGCTGAAGGCAACGCGCACCGTAATAAAACTGGACTATGGCCGAGTTGTGGAGCCTGCGAGGACTCTCCTGGTGGAATTTGGTAAAACGCACCCCTCGCAGGAGCTGGGAAAATGAGGTCTTCGGACAGTCGGCTCGGCTCGCATTTTATTTTTTCTTCGCCTTATTTCCGGCGCTGCTGTAGTTGCTTGTTTTTCTCAGCAAGTCGCCCGGCATCGGATCGGAGTTGCGCGGCACCCTCCTCGATTCCTTCAAACAAGTTCTTCCGCTGGACGCGTCGGCACTCATAGCAAATACAATAGGGCAGCTAAATGTTACGGCCGTCCTCGGCGCTGGAGCTACATTGGCAGGCGTCGGTGCGGCTTGGGGATCTCTGAATGGAACCTGGGCCATCATGGCCGGCCTGAACAAGGCCTACGAGGTCGCAGAAGAGCGACCCTGGTGGCAAGTTTTGTTCATCGCGTTTGGCCTGACGATTTCTTTGAGCGTTCTGGGCGTGATCGCGCTCGCAGCCATCCTGTACGGCAATCGGGCCGGGAATATCGTCGGCCAGCATCTTGGAGTCCCTCCTCGCTTCGAGTTTCTCTGGCGCATCCTACAGTGGGCGGTTATTGTCCTGCTGCTGTTCTTCTCCTTCGCCGTGCTTTACCGATTCGGACCGAACTTAAAAGATAGTAGATGGCAATGGAGTAGCCCGGGCGCGGTTATCGCGGTCACATTATGGGTTGCCTCAACACTGCTGCTTCGGGTGTACCAGGAGCACTTCAGTTCTTCGCAAAGAATTTATGGAGGACTGAGTGCAGGTCGGTAGAGGAACGGCGCAGCGGTGGCGAGGGCAGTGGCGGCACATAGGCCTCATGCTCGCGACCAGGTCAGCGGTATTGCGGGTGAGGTATCTTGGCTCTGCTGAACGACCAACCTTGAAGCGCCAGTGTAAGCACCACGGTCGTTCGATTTAGAATCTATGCGTGTCCTGCATGTCGTGCCGACCTTCTACCCGGCTGTCTGCTATGGCGGCCCAATCTACTCGGTGCTTGCGCTGTGTCTAAATCTAAGTAAACTCGGAAATGACATTAAAGGGGTACTCACGACCGACGCGAACGGTAGGGGGCGTCTTTCGCCCGAGCAGAAACGGGACCCGGGGCTCGATCTCTTGCGAGCGTTATTCTGTCGTCGCTTAGGGGGCGGTATGGTCGCTCCGGCGTTGTTGGACCGCGTCGTCGAAGGCGCGAAATGGGCCGACGTGATTCATCTTACGGCAGTGTATAATTTTTCAACCATTCCCACCCTTCTTGCGGCCCGCCTCACGAGGAAGCCGCTTGTGTGGTCCCCGCGCGGCGCGCTTCAGAGATGGGTAGGCTGGCGCCACACGGCTGGCAAGGCGCTTTGGAATTCAACCTGCCGGATGTTATTACCGCGGCGAATGGCTTTGCATGTGACCTCGCACCAGGAGGCTGCAGAAAGTGCGTCAAGCTTCGGCAATTCCTCGGCCAGTGTCATCCCGAATGGAATCGATATACCCCCGATTCCGCCGAACCCATCACTGGACGGCGCGTTGAAGATTCTGTTCATTGGGCGACTGGATCCGAAGAAAGGCCTTGAGAACCTAATGGTGGCATTGAGCCCCTCGTCTGGCCGGGGAATCGGGCAATGGCGCCTTCAAATTGCTGGGGACGGCGCGCCGGACTATGTCGCCCGCCTGCAAAAAATCGTGTATGATGCAGGAATCGGCGCGTATGTCGAGTTCTGTGGAGACGTTCGCGGGCCGAAGAAATATCAAGCGTTCGCCGACAGCGACTAGTGATCGTTCCTTTTTACACTGAGAATTTTGCCAACGTTGTGTCTGAAGCCCTAGCGCATGCCCGCCCAGTAATTGCAAGTCGGGCCACACCCTGGCGCGAGGTAGAGCAGCATGGCTGCGGCTTGTGGGTAGACAACGATCCCGGCTCACTTACTTCGGCGATACAGAAAATGAACGGATACGACCGTATCGCTATGGGACTACGCGGGCGCCAGTGGATGGCTGCTGCGTTCTCTTGGGACGAACAGGCCCGCCGCATGCTCTCGCTCTATGAGAGTCTGGTCCACGGATGATGAAGGGGTCGGTTTCCGTCACTCCGGTCATGCTGACATACAACGAGGAGAATAATCTGGACACGACGCTCGCTTCACTCGACTGGGCGGAGCGGGTTGTGGTGTTAGACTCAGGTTCAACAGACCGGACGCAAAGCATCGCCCGTTCGTTCAGTAACGTAGCGTGGTTCGTCCGCTCATTTGATGACCACTGTTCGCAATGGCAATATGCCATACACGAAACCTCAGTAACTACCGAGTACGTGCTAGCTCTTGACGCTGACATGCGTCCGAGTTGTGGGTTCCTGGATGAATTGCGGGAGCGTTTTGTGGGACGAACGTTCGCCGGTGCATGCGTCCCATTCGAATTTCGGATTGTCGGACGAGCTCTCTATGGCTCTATATATCCCGCCCAGGTTCGAATCTTTCGAAGGAACTCGGTGCATGTTCGTCAAGTGGGCCATACCCAAGTGTTTGCGGTTAATGGGCCTTTGTACCGCTTTCGGTCTAAACTGATCCATGAGGACCGTAAGCCGGTCAGCCGCTGGTTGGAAAACCAAATGACATACGCTTCGCTCGAGGCAGCACGAATCATGGAGTCTCGGACGCGCAGCTTGAAAGACCGGTTGCGCCTGGCTGGAATCAGCCCAGCCATTTGGGCCACTTACGCGTACATCAAAGCGGGGGGGCCGTGGAAGTCCCCGGCTTCTCGTGCTTACGCCTATGAACGCTTGATGTTCGAAGCGCTCCTGAGTCGATTGCTTGCTAACGAGCCCCCACGGTGCGATTATTGCCCTCGTCAAGGCGGTGAGATTTTAGGCGGTGATGCCGGGAAGCTCCCGATCGGGCGCCGTTCGAATGTTGGTTGATCTCTCGAAATTTGACAATTCCTGGTATCACCCCGGACGCAACCGTCTGATCCAAGCGCTTTGGTTTTTCCTGGGGCTTCCTTTATTACGGTGCACGATCATCCCTTTCTCCGCGTTTCGCGTGAGCGTCCTCCGTGTGTTCGGAGCACGAGTAGGTCGAAGAGTTGTGATAAAGCCCGGCGTACGCGTGAAACATCCCTGGCTACTGTCTATCGGGGACTTCTCTTGGCTCGGCGAGGACGTGTGGGTAGATAACCTGGCACGCGTCACGCTAGGTAGCAGCGTTTGCATATCCCAAGGCGCATACCTCTGCACCGGAAATCACAACTGGGCAGACGTCACATTTGGATTGGTGACTAAGCCTATCAGCCTTGAAGACGGTTCGTGGGTCGGAGCACGGGCGACGATATGTCCTGGCGTTACCCTCAGACCCGGTGCG
This sequence comes from Bryobacteraceae bacterium, assembly GCA_051004875.1. Taxonomy (GTDB): domain Bacteria; phylum Acidobacteriota; class Terriglobia; order Bryobacterales; family Bryobacteraceae; genus Bog-105. Next base: position 10,415 of record JBPCJX010000043.1, on the reverse strand, counting down.
GTCGCCGGTGCTGGAAGCGTAATTACACGGGACCTCCCCGATTGCGAGATCCACAGCGGAAACCCAGCACGGTTTATTCGTATGCGACAAATCACTGATAAACCCGTTCGGCCCGACTCCAGTGCTGAGCAAACGCGCCGAAGCACATAGTAACTAGGATTGCGAAACGTACGCCCTGTCATACAAGAACCCTGATAGTTCGATCCAAAGCAAAGTATCAGTTTGGCGCGGGGGAATGATCGCCTTATTTGATGTGGCGGCTCAAGACCCCGAAAAGCCTGGGCGCGTGGCGTCGATCTGAAAGCACCGGTCGGGAGCAGGCCAGCGGACATTTACACGTAAAGGAACTCTACACTTCTCAGCCCAGACAGAATTCTCGTCTGCTCCCCCTCATACAGTGACACCCGTGTCCTCTAGGCGTGGGTGTGGCCATGTTCTCGCCAGCGCTGCTGAAGAGATGCGTCATCCGAATTGTTATGCCGACTGCGGCGTGCACCATGGCAATTCGTTTCGAATTCCGAACGCACCTAAGCCGATAGAAGCACTCCAGCGCACGTGAGAACAGCAGAATACAGGTACGCCGATCCGGTTGCCAGTTGTGCGCACGAATACATACTCCCGCGCCTAAAATCCTACTCTCGCAACGTGGACCGGGCACTCGTATCATTGACCTTGGATGTGGGAATGGCGCCTTAATGGGAGCCATAGCCGGGCCAGAATGGGAAACACACGGCATAGATGCATCCATCTCCGGCATCGAACAAGCACGGCTGGCACACCCGGCTTTTCGATTTTGGGTTGGCGACGTCACGGGCCCCGTCGAGGACCTAGGATGCCCGATTGGCTATTTCGATCTGGTGATTAGCACTGAAGTCATCGAACATGTATACGCACCGCGTAATTTGGTCGTGAATGCTTTTGAGTGCTCCGTCCCGGGGGTGAGCTCATTCTGACAACGCCTTATCATGGATATGTCAAGAATCTGAGTCTGGCGCTTGCAAGGCACTTCGACGCGCAATTTACAGCGCTCTGGGATGGGGGCACATCAACTTCTGGTCACGCCAGACGCTCGCAATTATTGTCCGTGAGGCCGGATTTGCTGACATCCAGTTCTATGGTGTGGGACGACTTCCACTCCTATGGAAGAGCATGGTACTCACCGCAAAGCGACCGGTCCTATGAACATTTGTGGTCTCATTGGTCGTGCCCAGATCAACGACTACTCCAAGTCTTGCGTTCGAATCACTGGACCAAACTCGTAGATGAAGTTACAAGTTTTTGGCAAGAACCCTATTATTTTTCAGTGAATCTGTTCAGGCTATGGCAGTCCTGTGTAACAGATGTTCCGGTTATCCCTACCTAACCCCGTTCTAGCTCGATCAACACCATGTATTCATTAGCGTTCCTAGTTTTCGTGGCTTTTCTGCTGGCCCTGCTGACTGCACCCATAGTTCGCAATCTCTTCGGGCGCTGGAACATCCTCGATCATCCCGACCGCGTCCGCCTAGTGAACGGCAAGCCCGTTCCGCATGCCGGCGGCCTGTCGGTTCTGCTGGCCTACACTCTTTCGTATGCTATCCTGCTCGCACTGCCTCTCAGGGCAGGCCTGACGGTAAGCACCGCACTTCCACTCACCTGGCGCTTGCTACCCGCCGCTCTTCTCATCTTCCTTACGGGTTTGTTCGATGATCTGATTGGCCTTTCGTCCCTGGCAGAAGGTCCTTGCACAATGCGTCGCCGCTTCTGGTGCGTTTTGGGCCGGCATCCGTTTGGCCAATCCGGGCGGCCTCCATGTCGACCCGTGGTGGAGCTTTCCGCTCACGGTGCTTTGGCTGCTGCTTTGCACCAATGCACTGAACTTCATCGATGGCGTTGACGGACTCGCCTCCGGCCTGGGGCTTTTCGCTGCCAGCACAACTCTTGTTGCGGCCCTCCTGCAGCACAACATCCCTCTCGCCCTTGCTGCCGCGCCCCTGGTTGGCGCGCTCCTCGGCTTCCTTCGTTACAATTTCCACCCTGCAAGTATCTTTCTTGGTGATTCCGGTAGCTTGTTCATCGGCTTCCTCCTCGGCTGTTTCGGCATAGTCTCGAGTCAAAAATCGGCCACGATTTTGGGGATGACTGCCCCTCTCATGGCACTCTCTATCCCATTGCTCGATACCGCCGTCGCCATAGGCCGCCGGTTCATCCGCAAGCAGCCACTTTTTACAGGGGACCTCGGTGTATGCGGCGGAGTGAAAATAGACCAGTAAACGCCGCGTGAGCGGCGTTTGTGGCGGATCAAAAGTAGGCCGCCAGAAGACTGGTTTCATCGAACATTCCATAAAGTTATGTTTTATGAAACACCGGAGAGGTGTACACAGTGGAGCTGTATGCGCGGGTGCGGCGAGCAGTGCAGATCGATCAGATGAGCGAGCGGGAGGCGGCGCGGACGTTTGGGTTATCGCGCGAGACGGTGCGCAAGATGTTGAAGTTCTCTCTGCCGCCTGGCTATCGTCGCCAGGCGCCGATCCGGCGGCCCAAGCTGGAAGCGTACATCGCTGTGATTGATCAGATTTTGGAGTCGGACAAGAGCGTTCATCGCAAGCAGCGGCACAGCGTCAAGCGGATTTTTGAGCGTTACGGGACGAACACCGTTATCGTGGCGGCTACACGGTGGTGAAGGATTACGTGCGGGAACAGAAACAGCGGAGTAAGGAGATGTTCGTTCCGCTGAAGCATGCACCCGGGCACGCTCAGGTGGATTTTGGAGAAGCGGATATTTATGTCAACGGAGTGCTCGAGCGAGCACACTTCTTCGTGATGGATCTGCCGCACTCCGACGATGCGTTTGTGATGGCGTTTCCGGCCGAAACAACGGAGGCCTTCTGTGAAGGGCACAACCAAGCGTTTGCCTACTTCGGCGGCGTGCCGCAAACGATTCTGTACGACAACACGAAGATCGCCGTGGCCCAGATTTTGGGTGATGGGACGAGGCAGAAGACACGCGCCTTCAGCGAACTGCAGTCTCACTACCTGTTTGCGGAACGCTTTGGGCGACCGGGCAAAGGCAACGACAAAGGGAAGGTGGAAGGGCTAGTCGGCTATGCACGGCGCAACTTCTTGGTGCCCCTACCACGCGTGAGCAGCTATGACGCGCTAAACCAACATCTACTGGACGGATGCCAGAAGCGGCGGGCGAAGGTCTTACGCGGGCATCAGGACACAATCCAAAACGCTTCGAGTGGGATCAGCAAGCCCTGCTGCCCCTTCCTGCTGTACCTTACGAAGCGTGCGAGAAACAGGCCACGCGAGTCAGTTCCTTGTCGCTGGTGCGCTACCGCGCGAACGACTATTCGGTTCCGGTCGAGTTCGGGCATCGTGGGGTGGTGGTGAAGGGCTATGTGCACGAAGTCGCGATCCACTGTGGCACGCAAGAGATTGCCCGGCATGCACGCTCTTATGAGAAGCATGACGCCATTTATGAGCCGCGGCATTACTTGCCCCTGCTAGAGCAGAAGACGAACGCACTCGATCAGGTGGCGCCGTTGGCGGAATGGAAGTTGCCGGAAGAGTTTCCGCGCATGCGGCGGCTGCTGGAAGCGCGCCAAGGCAAAAGGGTAAGCGCGAGTATGTGCAGATCCTGCGTCTACTGGAGCACTTCTCGCTCACCGAAGTGCAGGCCTCTCTGCAGCAGGCATTACAGCTGCAGGCCCTGTCGTTCGATGCGGTGAAGCATCTGGTGTTAGATACCTTGGCCCCCTCTGGCACGGCGTTCTTCACGCGCCGGCCGGTCAAAAGGGACGGAAACGCGACCATCGTCACACTAGCGGGACTGTGCGCATCCGACCCCGACAGGCTCTCGCCCCGTAAGCGGTCGAATTCGGGCATCTCCACGGACCTGGGCCGCAGATCGAGTGACAATTCATAGTCGAGCTCGTCGAACACGATCCAGACTGCATGCAGTTTCAAGTTGTCTTGCACTGCCGGTTTCAGCGTTGGGCCGTCCGCAAATTGCGACGTTGAGGGCAATTGCGCGTATCACCATCCCAAAGACATCAACTGAATGAAAAAGAGGGGCATTGCGAGCTGCGTAAGCGTCTTTCCGATCCTCGCGAATATACCGGGCGCACGCGCACCAGCTGCAAGGAAAGCTACAGCGGCAATGCCCCCCACTACGACCCCGGACGAGCTTTCGCGTAGCGTGCGGATGTCCAACGATGATATCCGGACGATCAACCCTGGAATCGCCGTACTCAAGCCGAAGACAATGCATGCTCCTGCAAGTCGGAAAACTCCCTGTTCTGAAAGCCACCCGCGCCTTACCATAATTCGAGGCCGAGAAATCCGAACAGAACTACTACGGCCAGCAACGATCCGTAATATGAGGCGGCCATGAGCGAGTAAAAGGCCTGTGTGCGAAAATAACTTGCTGCGGGACTGAGCGCGCTGTAGACAAAGTGAAACTCCGCTAGATAGAGCGCGTTGGTCGCGGAAAGCGCGATAAGCAGGTGAGCCAGGCTTCTCTTCATGAGGTTTGCACTCCGTCGCTCTGCTTTTGCGACAGGTACAACGAGCGAAACGAACCTGGGATGCGCTCTGAACGAACGATCTTGAATCTGCGGCGGCATACGTTTTCGAAGGCGGCTATCGTTACATCCTTGTGCAATTCGCCCTCCCGCGCAGAATCCGTTGAAACATGGAATCGTCAGACTCGATGAATTCAACAATCGCGTGACCGCAGGTGAGCTCTGCTGCCATATCGATTATTGCGGGCAGTGGAATCCGTTCACTCACCAGCATGTGGTGGATCACAGCGAGCATAAGAACGCAGTCGAACTCTCCTCTGGCACGATCCAAAAAATGACGGGCATTCGCTGTTGAGCCAGCCCACCGCCGGGCTAGGCCTAGCCATGTTGACCATCAAAGGAAGAATGTTCAAGTTTTCGGCTTTCGCGCGAAGCCAGAGGGCCCCAACAACAACTTGGTCGTAGTCAACCGCCACAACACGCGAGCCGGCAAGCGCTCCCATCCGGCTAAAGTGGCCCGTGTTGCACCCTATATCAAGCACACGCCGCGGTTTCGCGTGAGCAAGCGCCTCGCGAACAAAGCGTTCCTTGGCCGAGAACATGTCTGTTGTGTTATTGTTATCCGAGGAGGTAATCGGACCACCTGGATCAGTCCGTGCTGCTCGTAGGGAGGGCACGACTTTCGCGGAAGCGGCCAATATCATCAAGACCAACGATGCGGTGATGAACGTCAGGATATCGCATCTCTCACGTATCCGACCGCAGCCTGGCAAAGTATTGACGCCTGGCAATACGAATTAGCGTCGAAGAAGGCGCAAATAACTTTCGGTTGGGACTGGCGACAACGGGTGCCGAAGGAGAAAGGGAACGGTTGGACGTAAACAGCATAACAAAAAAATAATAGCGGAGAATCTATCTCAACTTACGAGATCGAATTCTCCGCAGAGAATCAAATTCGGTACGAATCGACCAATGCCGCCCGATTTTGATAGCTTATTCGTCAGCTAATCATTATCACAGTCACAGCCCCTGTCATCACGATCATCATCGCCGTCACAATGCCGACTTTTCTTTGGTGGCTTGTGATGCGGAGGCTTGTGATGGTGGCGGTGGTGATAATCATCACGATACCCATCGTAGCGGTGGTGATAATCATCACGATACCCATCGTACGTGGTATGCCCGGCCAGAACGAGAAGTTTGGCTTGGGTGCCGGCCGAGGCAATCCTTACTCGGGAATTTGGCTGGACCAGAACATTTCCGGCGTTCCCGAGACTTACTACGGCTGGGGCGTTGGCTGTGCTGATTACATCCCCGCCAACCAGAGGCCAGGAGGGAACGCCGCTTGCCGGAATGTAGTGCCCATTAAGTGAGAAAGCCTCGGAACTCGATACGCTCGCCACGACTCCCGATATCGAACCTGCTGAGGCTAAGAACGCCGTTGCGACCAACCCAATTGCGATGCGGTACATGATACCCTCCGGTATTAAAGGTAATCAAAGTGTACGTCGAAACTAGCTGGCTTTCAAGCATTTTCGACTGTTGTGGACGATTACAATGTAGGACGATGTACCCCATCGGGGATGAGTCTTTCGAGGTAGGATACAATCTCTTTCAGGTCCCCGGGAAAGCTTTGATTTTCAATCGAGCAGGGTTCATTTTCACTAAGGTATATGGGAGCTTGCTCGGGCTCGCTTTGGTTCTCTACGGCGCTCGGGGCGTGTGGGTGGCAAACTCGGGTCCCAACACCCCATCGAGGGTTGCTTTTTGTGGCGCCTGGCTGTGTCCCTTCGAGTTCTCTCCGGGACGAATATACGATCTGCAACTCGAAAGTCATAGGGGTCGGGCGGACGATGCGATAAGAGAATTGCAGCGGGCTGTAACGTTTGATCCGGCATCTGCGTACGCGTGGGCCGATCTGGGCGAGGTCTTTTTAACTGCGCATCAGCCGAATAAAGCCCGGTACTGCCTCGAGAGGGCTATTGTCGCCGGACCAAACTCGCCCACAATCCTTGTTCGTGCGGCCAATACATACTTCACGTTAGGGGATTATCGAGGAACTATGCGTTATTTCTCTCGTGTCCTCCAGAACCCCGAACTAACCGACTACTATCCGGCCGTATTCCTTACCTACACTCGTATGGATCTTCCGATAACAGAGCTTCTCACTTATGGGATTCCGCAAACACGGTGGGCAGCGCAGGGGTTTCTACGCTTCTTAATGGAAGGAAATCTGGTGGCAGATACCGAGAGCACGTGGGACTGGATCTTGGGGCATGCCCTCGGCAACGAAAAGCTTTCGGGCGAATACGTTGGCTTCCTCCTTCAAAATAAGCAGGGACAGCGCGCTGCAGACACGTGGGCCCGGTTACACTCCAATGACATGCCTCACTACCGACGCACAAATTGGATTTTCAACGGCAGCTTTGAGCAGGCACTCCAGCCTTCACCGCTGGACTGGCAGATACAACCCAGTGATGATGTACAGGCAAGCAGGTTCCGAGGCGTTGCGTATGAAGGAAGCTGGTCTCTTCAACTCATCTTTCGGGGGGAAAATAACATCGATTACCACCAGGTTTTTCAGGAGTTCGTGCTCCACTCTGGGACGTGGCACGCAGAAGGTCTGGTACGGACAGAAGGCATTACTACCGACCAAGGGGTTGCACTGCGCATCTATGATGCCGTTAAACCGCAACGCTTGGAGGTTAAAACTGATGCTCTCAGCGGAACGCACGATTGGACAAAGCTGGAGCGAACGTTTGCAGTTGGACCAGAGACATCGGTCGTGCGGGTTGAGGTAGAGCGGCAAGCCTCCCAGAAGCTTGACAATAAGATCGCCGGGCGAGCTTGGGTCGATGCCGTGAAGATCGATCCAGCCCGTTAGCTGAGCCGATTCTACCGATCCACGCAAAAGTCATTGCGTTCCCTGGAATACATATTGAATCAACAATGCTGTGCAGCAGTTATGGCTACGAATGCGCCGGCGCAGGCGATCACCAGCAGCCGTTGATTCTCATCTTCAAAGCCTCAAGCACTCCGGGGATGATCTGTAACAGAATGCTGACACCCAAGCCACCGTGAAGCGGGTCATTCTTGGGGTGGGCCTACAGCGGTTGGAGGGTTCGTCGTCTCAACGGGCCAAAACTGGTCGATATTTTGCGCATGCGCTTTCGCGATGAAGGCGCGCGCTCTTGCATTGATCGGCCCCGCTTTCAGAAGCGCGTGGCCGTCATTGAACCCGGCGTAGAAGGTCGCGCCGCCCGGATCACGGAAAGCAAGGAGCGACTGGGTCGCTGAATGAACGAGAATCTTGAAGCGGCCCGCAACACTCGCCGCGTCGGTGCCGGGAGCGTGCGGATAGAGGACGGAATTAAAGCTGCGCTTTTCCCCAGCCGCCAACGCCGCATGCGCCTTGTTCCAAACGCGAAAATTCAGGTCATTCTGAACATCCTGATTCATCACCTCATGGGTCATGTCATGGCTGACGTCGTCGATGGTCATCGTTCCTTCCCCTGTCTTCGGAAAAACCAGTAGTAGATCCCACGGCTTGTTCTGCCAGCGCATCAAATATTGCTGCTTCAAGATCTGCGAGAGCGGAAGGTCCGGCATACGCGTGTTGACCCAGGATGCGCCATGCCCGGGATCGATGGCGCCCGTCTGCCACGCGGGCCCGATGTTCGCCTGCACGGAGGTATCGGCGGTGAGCATGTCCTGAATCCAAAGAAACCTGTTCTTCACGAAAAAGAAGCGGCGCTCGAGTGCGCCGGAGTGTCCCATATAAGGCGCGATACGGATCTTGGCATAGGCGCCGAGAGGGCCTTTGGCGAAATCCTGCACGGTGATTTGCATGTGGACCAGGACCTTCAGAATGTAGTGGTCGAGTGTGCGGTAGTCTTTCATCGGAAATGAGAAGCCGTCCGGAACGAACTGGAAGACGTTGTGGTACTGCGGGCCTCGAATGGCATAGGAAGTGTCCGTCAGCAGCACGCTCCCGTGGCTGGTCATCAGATTGACACCACCAGTATCGGCATGTCCGTGCCCCATGACGGGCGCCAAGTCTACGAGCACGTAGAAATCATCAGGGCTCCATCCGCTGCGCAGGACCAGCTTGTCGGGAATGAGCGTAGGACCGAGCACAGGGTAATGGGGATTCGTGAGATCCGCCGCGTGACGCCAAGTGATCAAGCTCCCTAGGGCGGGCCTCCGTTCGGCAATGCTGTCGTCGGCGACCAGCCACGCCTTCATCAGATCGTCCATCATCACCAGTTTGATATTTGCCCAGGCGTCCATGTCCCTTCGCCGCTCAGTCGTCCATTCGAACATTCGATGAGCGACCCACTTAAATCGCCCGTCACCGTACATCGTGGCCCACTTCTCCATTAGATGGATCCACCGGCCCGGGTCCGAGTTCAATCCGACGCCGTCACCGTAATGGGGCATGATCCCCAGGGGCGAAACCTGCTCGAGATACCGGTAAAAAAGTCTTCTAACGCCCGGCTGGTTGTAGAACGCTCGTTCGTTAAGTCCCTCAAGCTCGGCCTCCGCCTCAACCCAGAGTGTCAGGACGTCCCACATGACGCCGTTGTAACCAGGGTCGTTTTCGATGGTGTCCCATACTTTCGCCCAGTCGTTCCACACCTGCTCGACATAGCAGCCGCGGCTATTGCCGCAGTAGATGTCTATGTTGGCGTTAGAGGGGGAGGGGGCTTGAGGATAAAGGAGCAAAAATGTTTTTCGGGCGGCGGCAGCGCATATCGAACGGTTGTTCGCCCCGTACTCGTAGGGCCGCGCGGGCGATACCTCCTCGAACTTAAGGAGGACGCGGCGCGCCAACTGGCGATCGCTGTCGGAAAGAGCAGAGCTCTTTCGTATCCAGAGCCACGCTTGACCCGCGTTAAGCGGGGCGTCACATCCGACAGGGGCTGTGCCGTTAGCCACGAGAAAATCGTCTGTCGCCTTCAGGAACTTCATGGCCTGCCTCGCGTGGGCTTCAGGGTCGCCTTGGCGCGCTGCATAGAAAAAGGCTTCGCGCTGGGCTTCCTCTTGGTGATAGCGCGATGCCTTGTCAATGTTTGCCGATGAGTTTTTCAGGAGCGTAGGGTAGAGAGACAAAATGTATTCCATATAGCTGTCCTTTGATGTTTGGGCTGAGGCAACGCAGAAGCCAACAGGAAAAATGGAAGCGACAAGGCCGAAAAAAAAGAGGCAGTAGCCTCGTAGGACGGCCGCCGTCCTAAACAGCTGTTGCAAGTAAACAGAAGTTGCATTAGTTCCGATTTTTATAAATTGCATCGGTGTTGTTGTTTCTCGGTGTTGCCGTTTACGTTGCCGTTGTACTGAAAAAGGCGTTTGTCGTTGACCCTCGCGCAAGGTTTTTGGAACGCAGCGGTGCCCCCATCATAAGGATGGTCCGGCAACCAGAACGCGAGCTGCCGGAACTGCTGGTCTTCTTCAGCTTTCCAAAATCACTCTGGGGAAGCTACACACCACCAATGTCATCCAGTGTGTTTTTTGCGGAGGTTCGACGCCGCACTCGACCTATGGTCTGCTTATAACGTGGACGTCGACCGCATCATCTCATTCGCTTTTGCTCAGATTCAATCTGGAAATTGGCGAAACCGCACCCTCCAGGTTTTTACGCAAGCAGCTGAGATCATCTTTTCCAATATGTGTTGAGGGGCCGCGATTACGGGAGGTATTGATCTTGTGCGATATACTATCCAGGCTTCTCAACTTGGAGGTTCATCATGCGCGGAGCGGCAGTCATACTTACGCTGTTGGCAGCACACTCGATCGCGGTCGGTCAATGGACCACTTCTGGAAGTAACATCTATTACAATGGCGGAAATGTGGGAATTGGAACTAGCACACCACAAGCAAAACTTGACGTAAATGGCTCAATTAATA
>JBPCJX010000042.1:0-135331 GCA_051004875.1 Bryobacteraceae bacterium | reverse complement strand
GGGGTTTCGTTGCCGCCGACCAGGTAATTGGTTTCAATGGTGGTGACAGGGGCGAGGGGATCGCGCACGATTACGACGCGGAGACCATTGTCAAGCGTAGCGCGGGTCACGTTCGTATCAACACTTTGCGCAAGGGAGGGAGTGACCAATCCGGCAAGCAGCAGAATACTGGGAAAAAGACGAGTAAGAACTTGCATCCGGGATATCTTCAAGCTTACGGCACACCTTAGAAACGCCAGGATTTGAAACACTCTCCTTCTCCGAGGAATCGAATCGTCATGAAAGCTGTATTCTTGATCGGCCGTCTGGTTTTCGGAGGTTTTTTCCTTTACAACGGAATTAATCACATAAAGCAGCACAAGAACCTTGCGCAGTATGCGGGGCTCAAGAACGTGCCTATGCCGGAGCAAGCTGTGACCGCATCTACGGCCCTGCTGCTGCTGGGAGGCGCAAGCATTCTGCTAGGCACGAAGCCGAAGATTGGCGCGGCGGCGGTGATCACGTTTTTGGCGGCGGTCTCACCGATGATGCACGATTTCTGGACCCAGCAAGATCCCAGCCAACGGCAGAACGACATGATTCACTTCAGCAAGAATATGGCGCTGTTGGGCGCGGCGATCGCGTTAATGGGCGTCGACGAGCCTTGGGCAGCTAGCGTACCGTTGCTGAAATGATCGGGTTGTAAAAGGGGGCAGCAGGGTTTGAGAGCGCACTCGCTGGGGCCGTCCAGGAGAGCCAAGGCTAGAGGGCCCGGCGTACGATCTCGGTCAGTTCCTGCGTGGTAAGCGGAATCGGATTGCCTTTCATGCTGTTCGCTTGGGCTGCTTTTTCGACGAGCGCGGGAATTTGTTGGGGCTCGAGACCGTGAGCGCGCAGAGGGGCGATCGAGAGTTGTTGGCACAGGGCTGCGACCCAATTTACTCCGCCCTCAGGCTCGGCTGTTGAGTCATCGGTCAGAATTCGTGCGATGTCACGGTATCTTCGCAATGCCTCGTGCTCGGGAGCGCGACGGCCTAGCGCTTGAATGTTGATCGCCATTGCCTCAGGGAGTACGGCGGCACACAAAGCGCCGTGCGAAGCCTGAAGCATGGCTCCAAGAGGCGCGGCGAAACCGTGTACAACTCCCAGGGCTGCATTGGCCAATGCCAAGCCACCGAGAAGGCTAGCGAACGACATTGACTCGCGCGCCTGATGGTCGCCTCCGTGACGCCAGGCTCGCACAAGAGATGCCGGGACTCGTTTCAAACCTTCTATGCAGAAGAGATCGGTGAGCGGATTTGCACGGTTTGAAACGTAGGGCTCGATCAGCTGCGTTAAGGCATCAAGACCAGTGCTTGCGGTAATCTCGGGCGGCAGATTCAACGTGAGATGGGGATCGATTAGCGCTACTTTCGGAAGCATCAGGGGGCTGCGAAGGCTCGCTTTTACGCCGTGTTGAGACGAACCGAGAACGGCGTTGCGCGTCACCTCCGCTCCAGTTCCGGCGGTCGTCGGGACGGCGATGAACGGCAGAGGCTCGCGTTCGAGGGGACGGCCCTGCCCGATGATCTCGAGGTAATCGAGAGGCTCACCGGAGTTCGTGACCAATGCGGCGATGGCTTTACCTGCGTCGATCGCGCTGCCGCCGCCGAAGCCGATAACCAGATCGCAGGCGTGACGCGCCCGATGGACGCCGGCGCGAACGATTTCGAGAGTCGGCTCGGTGTCGACGGCGAAAATGGAGACTTCTATTCCGGCGTGCTGAAGGTTTGCGGCGAGCGGGGAAGCGCGGGTTCTATTGCGGCCCGTGACGAGGAGCGCGCCAGTGCCGAATTCGCGAGCGATATTCGGGAGATCGGCAACAGCTCCGGGTCGGAAGATGATTCGGGAGGTGGTGGCGAATTCAAGTTGCATGCCCGGGAAACGTTCAGCTTTACCAGCGTTCATCGTCTGGAAAAACGTTGCTGTATTGAACCCTCGTCCTTGGCTCGGCCATCATGCTTGCGACAGCGTCTCGCCAGACCTGGTAATGAGCGGTGGTTTTATGCTGAGCAGATGCTTCCGGAGTTCGATAGACCTCGATTAAGAGGAAGCGAGCCGGATCATCGGATTGTTGGAGCACATCGAAGCGCGCGATGCCCGGCTCTTGCACGCTGTTACGCGCGTTTTCAAGGCTGGCTTGGCGAAATGCGTCGATTGATTCTGGTTTGACATGGACGTGAACGTGAACGATTAGCATGATTGATTCCGCGCGATTTTCATTACTGTTTTGTATCGATCGGATGCTTAGATTTTTCAAAGAACTCGTTTTGAAGACGCAAGCTTTCCTGGTCGGCCTTGACGGCGCGAATGGCATTGACCACCTGATCGGTCCAGGCCTTCATATCGAATTCGCCCAGCTGCTTGGTCGCGGCGGCACCTTCTCCGGCGTAATGGTTTGGAAATCGCCCGTACCACCAGATGCCGGTGTAAACGCCTTCGGGAAGGTCCAATCGTTTTTGATCGGCGCCGGATTCACTGGTGGCACGATCGAGGTGGACCAAATCGGGCCGCGAAATCATGGTGTGAGAGGTTTCTGATTCGCCGGCGTGCATATCTACTTTGGATTTGAGCTGCGGACGCCCCGGGGGGTATTGACCGCGCAAGAAGACGTACACGACGTAGTCATGCGGCGATGCCAGCTGAGACTGCGCGAAGTACGGCAACAGATGTTCATTTCCGCCGTGACCGTTCACTATGAGAATTTTCCTGCAACCGTTTCTGGCCATCTCGTCAGTTGTCTCTTGCAGCAAGTCCATCTGCATATGCGCGCTATAGGCGACGGTGCCGGGCTCATGCTTCGCTTCGAAAATCTGGCCAAAATAATATTCGGGGAAGACGAGAGCGTATTCTTGCTCCGCCGCGTGCAGCGAGACGTAACGGACATTGAGCAAATCGGTGCCGAGAGGCAACTGCGGTCCGTGTTTTTCGAGAATTCCGAACGGCAATACGCAAGTGCCGTGACTCTTCTGAATACCGGTGTCAAAATCGGCAGCCGTTAGCTCCTCCCACTTCGCAGACAAGTTTTGGGCCTGCATGGGGAAGCGTGATGCAACGGCAGCCGCGAGACCGATGAATACCTGTAAAGATCGCCGAAAATGTAAGGTCATCGACTCTACGATATAGGATCTGTAATAACTGCCTGAAACGTCGGATAGCAGAACAGTTGTCAACCTTATGAGGCAAAAACTTTTTATGAATGACAGCACTATCAAGCGCGAAGATCGGGAAGATACGGGAGACAATGAAGCACGACCTACTGCGACGGGATCAGGTTCGGCGATTCCGACAGTAGATTCTACAAGTCTGGGAGGAACGACCTTAATCCGGCAGCCGCAGCAGCCCGGATTTAATGCCGAGGAGGAACTTCGAGAGGACTACGGGATGGAAGTGATGGAGGCAACGGATGGGCGGTTGGGACTCACAGATATCGGAGATGTTCCGCCGGATGATTGGGCTGCCGACACTGGCCCCACCAAATCCCCGGAAAGCGAAAGTTGACGGCGAGTTGGGGATTGGTCCCCAGCGCCAGCCTTTCGGAACTGCGCTGTGAACCGGAACGTCGCACCCGCTCCGATCTGGCTCTGAACGTCAATCGTTCCACCCAGGAGGCTTACGAGCCTGCTTGACATTGCAAGCCCGAGGCCTGCTCCGCCGAATTGTTTATTAACTGACCCATCAGGCAGCCTAAAAGGTTCGAAGATGAACTTTTGTTTTGTCAGGTGCAATCCCAATTCCGGTATCAGCGACTGAGATCTTGACGGTAGTTGTATCAGTGGAATCGGATTCGCATGCCGCGGAAAGCATGATGCTGCCGTTGGTCGTGAATTTTATGGCGTTATCTAGCAGGTTAACGAGGATCTGCCGCAGGCGTGTGGGATCGCCACAGAACTGGACAGGGATCTGACTATCAATTCTAAGTGCGATCCGGAGATTTTTACTTGCGGCCTGGGGTTGTACGAATTTAATTGCGGAGTGGACGCATCGGCAAAGGAAAATTCCGTATTATCGAGTTCGAGCTTGCCCGCTTCAATACGCGAGAAATCAAGAATTTCACCAATGATATGCATGAGCCATTCGGCGGACGTGCGGACCGTATCGAGGTATTCACGAAGCTCAGGTTTGAGCTCAGTTCGTAACGCTAAATCGGTAAAGCCAATGATGCCGTTCATGGGTGTCCGGATTTCATGGCTCATGTGAGTGAGAAAGTCGTTTTTGGCCCGGTTTGCGGTTTCTGCCGCCTCTTTCAGAGTGGCTTGCTTTGTGAGCTCATTTTTGACTGAGCACATGCGTCGGCGCATACGGATATGAAGTACTTCCGCCGCGACTAATGCGAGGAGCAGGATGCCACAGGCGATGCGCAGGGGGGTGACTACCGGTCCCCCCGGATCGAGTAAAAGATGACAGATACGCTGGATTGTGATAAGCACCGGGATTGAACAGTTCCTACTTAGGCTTATCGACGGCTAGGGTGATTTTCAACACCCCATGTTTGGACTTGTACGGGGTATTTGTGTTGTTATATGATCCCCCGCAGGAGGTCGAAAGACATGGCGCACTATTTGGTGCAAGTTGCTTATACGCCCGAGGCTTGGGCGGCAATGGTAAAGACTCCGCAGGACCGCTCTGAAGCGGTGGAAGGGGCGATCAAGAAACTCGGCGGCAAGATGGAACGGTTCTGGATGTCATTCGGCGAATTTGATGTTATTGCGGTGGTCGACATGCCGAATAACGTCGCCGCGGCTGCATTTGCAATGGCGATTGCGGCTGGTGGCGCTTGCAGGAACGTGAAGACAACGCCGTTGCTGAGCACGAAGGATGGGATGGAGGCTTTGAAGCAAGCCACAACGTCCGGCTATAAGCCCGCCACGGGAGCTGCAGCTGGATCCTAGTACAGACGTGAGCTTTTTTGGCTAGATCTCCAGTGCGTATAGCTGGACGTATGCCTCGCTGCAGTTAAGGTTTGGAACTGTCGATCTTCCATTTTCGTTGGGCCAAAACGCAAATTCCGATAACCGTGTATCTCATTCCGATCAGCGCAGGCGAGCACTGTTCTTCGAAACGGCCAAATCTCTAGTAACCCGCGCTCCGCTGGCCTAGTAGCCCGTCTTCGCCGGTTCCACCTTCTCAGCCTCAGCCTTCTCGGCCTTCGGCAGCTTGGAGTATCCCACTACGCCGATTCCGACGAGCATCGCAGCGCTTGCATAATACAGGTTCTGAATCCCAATCTTCTCCGCCACCGGACCAGCTACGAACATCGAGATCACCTGTGACCCCGCGACTAACGACATCAGGCAGCTCATCACTCGTCCTAATAGTTCGTGCGGCGTCTCATGCTGGATCAGCGTCGTCGCCGTAATGAAAATCGCGGACGCGGACAGGCCCAACCCGAGCATTCCCGCCGCGGTCGATCCCATGGTGCCGAACGCCACTGTGGTCAATACCGCTATGCCCATTCCGCCCAGACCGTAAACCACCAGGTTCTGCTGCGGAATGTGCCGCGCAAACCGTGTGAGCAACTGCGTCCCGACGATCATGCCGATGCCGATCAGGGTATTCAGCACACCGAATACCCCGGAGGTCGAGTGCAGTACATCGCGTACGTAGATGGAGAGCAGCGCGCCGAAGCAGCGCATCGCGAACATACCCGCGGTCATCGAGAGAATCACAAAAGAAATCGTCGAGTGCTTGAAGATGAAGCCGAATCCCTGCCGCATCGAATCGAGCACCGCGCTCGATTCCGTGCGCACCGCTTGTCGCTCGATGGTCAGCGTCATCACCAGCGCCGCCGAAATAAAGAAACTGAAGCTGTCGTAGAGGAAACAGGAGTTCGCACCGACAAGCTGCACCAGCTCTCCGGCGACGCTCGGGGCCACGATCAGCGACCCCTGCTGCGCCTGCGACATCAATCCGTTCACTGCCATCAGCCCCGCCATCGGGACCAGCGTGCGCACCGCCACCGATTGCGCTGGAACGAAGAAGGCTGAGACCACGCTCATCGTGAACAGGATGGCGTATATCACGTACAGGTCGTGCACGAACACCAGCGCCGTCACCAGCACGCCGCGGATCAGGTCGCTTGCGATCATCGTCCGCTTCAAGTGCCACCGGTCCACGAAGACGCCGGCCAGCGGGCTGACGATCGCCAGCGGCGCCATAAACGACACCAGCACCATCGCCACCTGCGTCGCCGTACCGTGCAGGTTAAACGTCACCACAGCGATGATCGCGAAAACCGCCAGAAAGTCCCCGAACACGCTGACAATCTGTGCGATCCACAGGCGCCGCACTGGCCGAAGTCGCAAGACGTCACTAAAAGATAGAGGTGTTTCTGGTGTGGCCATATATGTTGAAATCCGCTTCCGAAGGCGGTAATGCGCGATATCGATTCCCGCGGGAAGCAACGTTCAACACCTTCTCGTCAGACTAACCGAATTAGGGCTGGAAAATCGAGGGTTTAGGTCCATCGAATGTGGACTTTATTTCTCTTACTATCAACGCGTTAGACATCCCGCGAGGCGGGTTGCTATTCTTAAATTGGGTACCGTTGCGCCCGCTCTGACTCGATAGTCACCCTTGCTTGCTGTGAGCGCTGCATAACTCCCGCATTGCCGATAAACGGCGCATAGATCTACCCTTGCGACTAGGCAGGAGCCATAGCCGGCACAGGTGAGCCCGTGGTTCCAGGTCCACTTTCCGAAGATGAAACTCCCAGGCCGGAACGCCTTGGCACAGGGCTGAAGTCCGGTAAAGCGCGTCACCACTTCGCAGTAGTAGACGCCGGGCGAACAATCAGGATCTATCCAAGATCATCTTCCCTGATGCCGCTCGGTTGGCCACTCATGATGGCCGCTTGTGCATGAGGCTATGACCGTCTACAATTGTTGATAATCTAGGCATATGGCAAAGCCAACCGATCTTGTCCAAGGCACTCTTGATCTGTTGATCCTCAAGACCATCTCGCTCGAACCTAAACACGGCTGGGCGATCGCCAAGCGCATCCAACAGGTTTCACAAGAAGCTCTCCAGATCCAGCAGGGGTCCCTGTACCCGGCGCTACACCGTCTGGAGCAGCAGGCCTGGATCAAGGCCGAGTGGCGCCCGACCGAGACTGGGCGAATGGCAAAGTTCTACTCTCTTACGCGTTCGGGACGGAAGCAACTGGAAAGGGAATTGGCGAACTGGGTTCGTCTGTCGACGGCCATCAACATAGTGGTCCAGGAGGCTTAGCAATGCGGATTCTAGACAAGGCCCGTTTGCGGCTTCGATCGCTGTGCTGCCGTCCGAATGTCGACTTCGAGCTCGAAGCCGAACTTCGTTTCCACCTGGATCAGCTCATTGAAGAGAAGATTTCATCCGGTATGCCGCCCGAGGAGGCCCGCCGGGCCGCGCAGCGCATGATCGGAGGCACCGCGCAGTACAAGGAGGAGTGCCGGGATATGCGCCGCGTAAACTTTGTCGAGGATCTTGTACAAGACGTACGTTACACGATTCGATCTTTAGCGAAGAGTCCCGGGTTCACAGGAGTTGTCCTCGCCACGCTGGCGCTTGGGATTGGAGCAAACATTGCCATCTTTACGATCGTGCATGGAGTGCTGCTGCGGCCACTCGACTATCCAAAACCCGATCAGCTGATGTATCTAACGGCAGAAGCCCCGGCCATTGGGGGCACCCGAAGTGCGCTCTCTGCACCAGAGTACATCGAGTTCCGCCAGATGAACCGGTCGTTCGCGGAGCTTGGCGCTTATTCGACCGGCGGCACCGTGTACACAACCGGCGAGGTCAACCTCACGGCCGGGGATCGACCTCTGCGGGTGCGCTCGATCTCTGTCGATGCACATTTGCTCAAGGCGCTCAGTATTCAGCCGGAGCAGGGACGCTTCTTTAGCGACGAAGAAACCGCGCGTTGGACCGGCACGCTAGCGCCACCGATCGCAATTCTCTCCCACGAATTATGGCGAACAGTGTTTGGAGGACGACCGCTCGTTGGGCAAAAGGTGCAAATCGACGGCCGTCCTCACGAAATCCTTGGCATTATGCCACCCGGGGCCGATGTCATGGATCACCACACGCAGGTTTGGTTGCCCCTCTGGCTACTCCCGAATATGGCCCGGCAACGCGAGGCGCATGTCCTCTACGTCATTGCGCGACTGAAAGACGGCGTCACCGCTAAGGTGGCACAGACAGAGCTGAGCGCATTTCTCGAAAACTGGGGCGATCGTGTCGGCACGACAGACCATGTGCCCACGAACCGTCCCCGGCGCTCAGTAGACCACACCCTGCAGTTGCGGTCGTTACAGGATGCGATCGTTGGGAATGCCAGCCGCCCCATCTGGGTTCTGCAGGCCGCCGTGGGATTCGTGCTGCTCATCGTCTGCGCGAATCTTGCGAACCTGGTAATGGCTCGCGCCGGTTCACGTAGACGTGAGTTTGTACTGCGCACTGCTCTCGGCGCGAGCCGCGGCCGGCTGCTCCGGCAGTCGTTAACCGAAGGTGCGGTGATGTCCGGAGCCGGTGGCATTCTGGGTCTGTGGCTAGCCAGCGCTGGCGTGCGGGCGCTGATCCGTGCTTACCCGACTAGCATCCCACGGACGAGTGACCTTACGATTGATTTGCCCGTTCTGCTGGTTGCGCTCGGCCTCTCGATTGGGACTGCCCTGCTGTTCGGATTCGTGTCGCTCGGGCGCCGGAGAACGAGTAGCATGGCGACTGCACTCAAGGAGGGCGCAAGGGGTGTCAGCGGCGCCTGGCGTCATTACGCCCGTCGTGGACTTGTGATCGCCCAAGTCGCTTTCGCAGTGATGCTGGTTATCGGAGCGGCTTTGCTAGTTCAGACAGTCTACAACCTCACGAGGATCGATGCAGGATTTGACCGGTCGCGACTGGTGACGTTCTCCATGACCTTGCCAATGGCGAATTCAGAACCCGTCACACGCGCGCAGGCATATCAACGCGTTCTCGACAGGCTTCGCTCCGTACCGGGCATACTGGAAACGGCTGCCATGTCGGGTCTGCCGCCGAATCGAACTCCAGATGCGATCGCTACTCCCATCGAGAACTACACCTCCGACGATGGAAGGCCCTTTGCAATCATCGACTACTACCAATTCGTCATGGGCGACTATTTCGGGTCGATGGGCATCCCGATCGTCGCCGGCCGCGGCTTCGAGCGAACCGACAACGCGTCGCAAGGCAAGGTAGCCATCGTCAATGAGAGTTTGGCGAAAAGGATCTGGAAGGGGCAGAACCCGATTGGCCATCGTCTGCGGCCTCCGGGTGGTTCGTTTGGCGCTAGCGATGATGTCTGGCATACGGTGATCGGAGTAGCCAAGGACGTCAGGCAGCGCGGGGTGGAGCGCCCGGCAGGAACTGAACTTTACGTATCGCTTGACCAGCACCGCGTCGCTCCGCCGAGTATGAATGTAGTGATGCGGACGACGCTGCCAGCGGCCGCGCTGTCGGGAACAATCGAGCGAGTGGTGCGGGAAGTGGACGCCGCGGTTCCCGTCGTGCGGCTTCGCGACATGGATTCGGTATTCGCCGAATCGATTCGCCGACCGAGACTCCTGGCGCAGCTATTGGGCGCTTTTGCGGGACTGGCTCTGCTACTGGCAGCCATCGGCACTTACGGTGTGCTCTCCTACATGGTTACCGAGCGCCGGCGCGAGATCGGCATTCGGGTCGCCCTTGGTGCAACTCGCTCCCACGTGCTCACACAGATCATGAAGCAAGGACTTCAGGTCACGGCGTTGGGTGTCACCATCGGCCTTGCAGGCGCACTTGCCGTAAATCGGCTGATTGCGTCCCTGCTGTTTGGTGTGCAGCCGACAGATACCGTGACGATCGCATTTGTGATCGCGACGATTACGGTCGTGGCGGTCGTCGCCAGTTGTCTCCCGGCGTGGCGCGCCTCGCGCCTAGACCCGAACGTCGTGCTCAGAGGTGAGTAACAGCTGAGAACGCTCTTACGCCATACTGTTACTTCCCTGGGTGGATCGTCGCCACACGGAAGCTGAGGCCTGTGAAACCCTTCCGGAAGGTTACGTTGAAGACGGGACGGATTACCCGCGATCAACGGCGTACCCTTTATCAAATTTCCGGCACACAGTCCCTCGGTCTTAAGTTCAAACTATACTTTCGTGTGGCGGCCAACTCTCAGGCGCGCACGAACGTGAATTTTGTCTAATAGTTAGCAGTTGAGGTAGTGCTGGTCTCGGTTAGGCTTGGCTGAAAGGTGATGATGGCCTTATTTATTGGACTGCTCGGCACCTTTTTTCTCCTCGTGATTCTGTACGAAGTGTTCGAGGTTTTGCTGCTTCCCCGCAGAGTACGCAGTCAACTGCGCTTTGTGCGCTTGTTCTTCCGAAGCACATGGGCAGTATGGTCTGGAATTGGAACGAGGATCAAGCGCGGCGAAAAGCGTGCTAGCTTCCTCAGTCTCTACGGGCCGCTGTCAATGGTGCTGCTACTGTTTGCCTGGGCGTGCGGATTGATCGTAGGATTTGGTCTTTTGCAGTGGGCATTGGCATATTCTGTTAAGCCGTTACCCGGTCTATTCAGCCAACTCTACTTAAGTGGCACAACATTCTTCACCTTGGGATACGGCGATTTCACTCCGCATACGGCGCCAGGAAAACTTGCTGCGGTGGCCGAGGCTGGGACTGGCTTCGGCTTCATCGCTGTGGTGATTGGGTATTTGCCAGTCCTTTACCAACTGTTTTCACAGCGAGAGGCAAAGGTCATTCAGCTCGACGCGCGCGCCGGATCTCCGCCCTGCGCAGCCACACTGCTTTCTCGCCACAGTCGGGGCAACGGAATTGAAGCACTAGATCGACTCCTAGAAGCATGGGAGGGTTGGTGCTCGGAAATGATTGAGAGCCATCTCTCGTATCCAATGCTGAGCTACTATCGGTCCCAGCACGACAACGAAAGCTGGCTCGCCGGAGTAACAGCGATTATGGACACGTGCGCGATCTTGCTGGTTGGTCTTCAAGGACGACAGCCATTTCAAGCTCGAATGACATTTGCAATCGCGCGATTGGCCATTACTGAACTTACTCGGATCTTCCAGACACCAATTCGGGCTCCAGATTCTGACCGGCTTCCATCAGTTTCGTTTGTGACACTACGAAGGATCTTGGCCGAAGCGGGCCTGCAGTTTGAAGACGAAGAGGCCGAGGATAGGCTGAGAGCGTTTCGGGCCACTTACGAGCCCTTTCTAAATGGACTGTCCCAATATTTACTGTTGCCGATTCCGCCTTGGTTCGCAGACGAGAATGAGCTTGACAATTGGCAGAATAGTCCTCGGGGTCGGACCGCAAAACAGCTTGTAGAGTCGGACTCAGGCATCTAATTATCCTTGGCCGAGATGCAGGGATGGATTGCTTCTAGTCGAATGCTCCAACGGGAGCTATTTCTCGAATGTACGAACTCCTTTTCCGATTACCCGCGAGTGACGGCGCAGTATTTACGAACGCGGCTCAGTCCCCGGCAAGTGGCGTTACGGGAAGGTTGGAAACACACCGAATTCCTCATCCGAGAGCAATGCTTATGGCGCTAACCCCATCACCTTTGGTTCCGGGCTGGCATCAGCTTTGTGGTGTGGCAGCCGACTTAGCTTTGAGATGGGCCAGTAAATCGAGCAACCTGATCAGCCCTTCGAGGCCGAGGAGACGCTGCTCTGCGTTCGATTCTTTGACAGTGTGACTGTGGCCCCTTCCTTTCCTCGATGAGCCAAAGCTCCGGCTGAAGCACTTGAGATATCGCACCAGATGTACTCGGCACGATTCGGTGAGCAGGGTGCCGTAGGTGATTAGTATGAAAGGATTAATTCGCTGATCTTCATTGAAAACTGATGCGGAATAGAGGTACAACAAAGCTATGCCGCACGGTAAGACATCGTGTCTTCGCAAGAGGTCTACGGTACTACGCGTACAACTAGAGCAGCTGTACGCGCAAAGATCGGCGGTGGACGCCGCGATCGAGGAACTTGAGTTGAGGCGAGTCACCGTGAGTTCAACCACCAGCGAGTCGTCCCTACAGAAGCAAACGGCGGATTTCTCCCAGAACGTGAGTTGCTGAGTCGGCCGATGACATCCTAGAGCGTGTCTTGTAACCTAGCAAGTTGCCGGAGCGCCTTAGCAGATCGAAGGCGAGGAGTCTCCGGAACACGATAGTTGGCGGGCACCATGCAAATGGTAGCTGCCCGTGGGGCCGGTATGCTTGTCGACCAAGAACTGATTGAGAGAGCGCGGACAGGTGACGCGGCGGCGTTCAATCAAATCGTTCTGGCATATAGGAAACGCATTCTGGGCACGATCTCACGGCTGATCGGCCGTCCAGAGGATGTCGAGAATGTGGGGCAGGAGGTATTTGTCCGGTTGTATTACTCGCTGGACCAGCTTCGTACCGCAGAGGTATTTGAACCGTGGCTGTACAGGTTGACGGTGAATGCATGCTATGACTACCTGCGGCGTGCAAAAAGGCGGAGCGAGTCGCGGATGGCCGATCTAAGCGAGCAGCAGGTCATGAAGGCCGATTCGTTAGCCGGCGGCAGACAGCAAGATGAAGAATGGCAAAAAGGTCAAACCCGAGAGTTTGTAAGTGCGCTGTTCGAGCATGTGTCTGAGGAGGACCGGTTGCTGTTGACCCTCAAGGAAGTGGAGGGCCTAACGTTGAAGGAATTGGAGAAGGTTTATAAGGTGAGCGAGAACGCTCTGAAGGTGCGCCTGTTTAGAGCCCGGCAACGGGTCCTCAAGGCGTACAAGGCGGCTGTAACGGATGGTAAATTGTAGACAATTGAGGAATTTTGAGGATTTTCCGGCTTTGCGAGTAGGCCAGGCAAAGTGGGGGAAGTGCTATGGCGAATGATGATCGCGAGTTGGACAATCTGTTTCAGAAATATCGGGCTTCCTGCCCCGACGTCGAGGGAAGTGCGGGCTTCATGCCGGAATTGTGGGAGCGGATCGAGAATCGTCGCGGTTTTTGGTTCGCGTTTCAGGGCCTCGCCCGGACAGCGATGACCGCGTCAACGGCTCTGTGCCTTCTACTACTTATGCTGAACTTCCTGGCAGGGCCGCGAAATCTTCCGACCTATGCTGACGCGCTCGCGGCGGATAACAACACCCCTGAACAGACCTATTACGCTGAGGCGATCAGAGGCACAGCGGACGCGGAGCAAGCTCCCGTGCCGATTCATAAAAAGCGATAAAGGTACAGCAAGGGACAGGAATGAAGCGCAATCAATGGGCTGCGGTCGTGGTGGCTGTTCTGCTGTTCTGTTGTGGCGCAGCCGTAGGCGCATTGGGCCACCGCTATTACACGTCGACAGAAGTGAACGCGAAGAGCGCGGAAGATTTCCGGCACCGTTACGTTTCGGAAATGCGCTCGAAACTTAGCCTGACGGCGAGCCAAGTCACCCAGCTTCAAACAATTCTGGATGAGACGAAGGCGAAGTTCAAGGCCGTCAAAGATTCCTACCGCCCGGCAATGCTCGAGATCAAGAAGGAGCAGGTCAGCCGGGTAAAATCGATTCTCACGCCACAGCAGATTCCTATCTATGAACGTTTGGTCGCGGAGCGCGAGCAACGCATGAAGGAACAGGAAGAGCGCGAGCGCCGGGAACAGCAGAAGCAGCCGGCTGGGCGGTAAGAGTCTGGGGGAAGAGCTGAAGCGCTGCTCACCGGGGTGGGAATATAGAATCCATGCGTCTCTCACGTGCCGCGTGTCTGAGTGTGCCGTTCTTGTTCTGCCTGGGCCGCGCCGCCCCCGCCCAGGAATCAAAGATCGATGCAGTATTGAAACAGCTCGAACAGACGCGCTCGTTCGACGGGGTGTCCATTTCGCCTGATGGCGGGTGGGTAACTTGGAGCCAAGCCGCTCAGGACAATTCAAGGAATACCGAGATCTACAGGTTGGACTGGAAGAATTCGGCCGCGAGACCGGAACGCGTGAGCGCCGGCGATGGTAAGAGGTCTTACCGCGAAAAGGGGCTGGCGTGGTCCCGGAAAAGCGCGCAGATTGCTTTCTTCTCGAACGTGGAATCAGAAGGCCAGGACCAGGTTTATGTCATGCCGGCCGAAGGCGGGAGTGCTCATCGGATAACGCATGTAAAGGGTTACGTAACTGACATCCGTTGGGCACCGGACGGGAATCATCTCGCATTTTTGTATGCAGAGAATGGCGGAGGAGGGGGTCCGCTCGAAGCCGTACCCGCACAAACAGGAGTAATCGGAAGTGACATCCATAATTTGCGGCTTGTGGTCGTAGATGCCGGGGGCAGCGAGATGCACCAGGTGTCGCCAGCGGAGTTGAACATTTACGAGTACGACTGGTCTCCAGATGGAAGGCGCTTCGTAGCGCTGGCTGCGCCTGGACCTGGGGATAACAACTGGTGGACCGCGAAGCTCTACATCGGATCGATCAACGCCTCGATCAACAAAGGTGAGATGACGTTAGCGTACACTCCGCCGAATGATCGCCAGTTGGCCGTGCCGCGCTGGTCGCCGGATGGGAAGCAGATTGCATTCATCGGCGGGCTGATGAGCGATCAAGGATTCAACGGAGGCGACATATTCGTAGTCAGCAGCGAGGGTGGAGAGCCGCGCAACATTACCCCGGAAAGAAAAGCGTCGCCAAGCGGATTGGTTTGGCAGGGTGCCAACAAGCTTGTGTTCACGGAGGCGGTGGAAGGTGGCAGCGCAGTTTCAACAATAGACGTGGCGAGCGGTGAAACCGAAAGGCTATGGAAAGGCAGCGAAGGAATACACTACGCCGGCAACTTCCCAAACTTCTCGCTTGCAGCAGATGGGCGAACGAGTGCTGTTGTCCGATCACTATGGGAACAGCCGCCGGAGGTGTGGGCCGGGCCAGTGGGCAATTGGCAGCAACTGACGCACGTCAATGCATCTCAACGCCCGCATTGGGGAAAAGCCGAGAGCGTGATCTGGAATAACGACGGCTTTCGCGCGCAGGGGTGGCTGGTGTATCCGGAGAACTTCGATCCTGGTAAACGGTATCCGATGGTGGTCGAAATTCACGGTGGGCCAGCGGGGGTCAGAACGGCTTCCTGGCCAACCGCTCGATTTGACATGTCGGTGATGGCAGGCCTGGGTTACTTTGTCTTCTTTCCAAATCCGCGGGGCAGCTACGGTGGAGGCGAGGCGTTTACGCGAGCGAACGTGAAGGATTTTGGACACGGGGATCTGCGCGACGTTTTAGCGGGGGTTGATGCGGTGATCAAGAAGGCTCCGATAGATAGCAATCGTATTGGCCTGACGGGTTGGAGCTACGGCGGATTCATGACGATGTGGGCTGTCACTCAGACGAACCGCTTCCGTGCAGCTGTGGCGGGCGCGGGGATCGCGAATTGGAAAAGTTACTATGGCGAAAATTCGATCGATGAATGGATGATTCCCTACTTTGGCGCGTCGGTCTATGACAATCCGGCAGTGTACGCAAAAAGCTCGGCGATCGACTTCATTAAACAGGTGAAGACACCGACGCTGGTGGTTGTAGGCGAGCGGGATGGCGAGTGCCCAGCGCCGCAGTCGTTCGAGTTCTGGCACGCTCTCAAGACGGTCGGGGTTCCAACGCAACTGGTGGTCTACGCGGGGGAGGGGCATGCGTTTCACGATCCAAAAGACAGACTGGATGTACTGCGGCGAACTCTAGCTTGGTTCGATCAATACCTTGGGAATTCCACGCAAGGTGCTAAAGCGGCTGGCGAGTAGATCAGAAAAACAGATATTTGGTCGCATTCACTGCTGCGTGTACGGTGGTCGACGCGAAGACGCTGGTCGAACGAAGGAAGACCGTACCGAAAATGAGTCCGGCAATCGTCGCGACGGCCATATAGCGCCAATTGGGAAGCGGCCCTGGGGCGTTATTGAGGTGTGAGGCGCCGAAGATTACACCGCTGACAACGACTGCTTTCCACTGTTGCTGAATTCGCTGCGTAAACCAGTTTTGAATGAGAGCGCGAAAGAGGATTTCTTCCGGGAAAGCAGTTCCGAGAAAAATGAGGACGATCCGCAGCGTGGCCGTTCGCAATGAGACCCGTGGCAAGTGAGGATGGGCAAGAAAACCGACCCACAGGCCGAAGGGAATCAGCAATAGAACTGAAATAGCGTAGCCGAGAAGGACGCTCCGGAGATCTGAAAAGCTCCGGGGCAGCCCATACCTCATGCCCTCCCAGCGACGGGCCAGTAAGAACAGAACCACGCCGAGCGTGACGGCGATTCCATAGGCCGTGGCATGGAGAACGTTCTGCATTGGCCGGGGCACGAGACTCGCGCCTGCCGAGAATTCAAGCGGAAGCCAAAGCATGAGGATTACGGCGAGGTCGGTCCATGATGCGGTTGTCGTTTGACCACGTTTGATCTGGCCATAAACGCAAACGCTGGGG
Source organism: Bryobacteraceae bacterium (assembly GCA_051004875.1). GTDB lineage: Bacteria > Acidobacteriota > Terriglobia > Bryobacterales > Bryobacteraceae > Bog-105. The sequence continues at coordinate 118,908 of JBPCJX010000042.1, read as the reverse complement.
AGGAAGGTATAAACCAGAACTAGAGACATGAGGTTCCATGTTAAACGTCCGTAGGAACTTGCTGTCACGCAGAAGACATACGCGAGAAGTGCGGAAGCTAAGAACGTCAGGGCTGGATTGCCGCTAATCAGCAGGCGAAGCTTGGCCTGCAAAGAACGCGAGAGCAGTAAGAGCAGAACACAAATGAGAAAAACTGGGGCGAGCATCGCCTCACGATTTGTCAACCAAGCCGGTCGTTACCGCTTTGCGCAACAGGTTGGGCGGCAAGAGACCCTGCGACAGGATGAAATCGTGAAAACGCTGCACGTTGAACTTAGGACCGAGCGCTTTCTCAGCCTCCGACCGAATCTCACGGAGACGCGTGTAGCCGTCGAAATAGGAGACAGCTTGGCCGGGCATGCGGAACGTGAACCGATCCACTTCTTCGGTAGCGAAAGCTTCTGACACAACCACGTCATTCTGAAGAAGCTGCAGGGCCTGTTGTGGCGTGAGCTTGCCTTCCTGGAGCTCAGGATCGAGGAAGGCGCGAGCAGCGCGAAGAAGCCGGAGCTGCAGCGAGATCAGCTTTCCATCGTCGGGCATGTAGGGGAGCATGAACCATTCGGAGTAGAGGCCCCAGCCCTCCACATTGGTGCTGTTGAAAGCAAAGATTGCCCGAGCGTCTGAGACACCGTGCTCAACCATGGCCGCGAACTGTAGCTCGTGGCCGGGGCGCGCTTCGTGTGCGGTAAGAGTCCAGGAGGCAGCGGAAAATGTGAAGTCGTCGTATTTCAGAGGCTTCCCATTTGCGCCGGTGGTTCCGGCTGGAAGGATAAATTGGCCCTGCTCTCCGTGGTTGTTGAGGAGACGTGGCTGCTCCATATGGGGCGCAGGCTGCTGAGCGGTTTCTGCCTCCGTAGCGAGGCGGATAATGCAGGGACGATCGGGAAGGGTGACCAAGTGCTCGCGCCGAATAATGTCTTCGATATCGGCCAGCCTTTGGTGGTATAGAGGCATGACTTCGCCGGCTTTGAGTTGCTCTTTTTTGAGTGCCTTAATGACTTGGCGGTAATCAGAAGAGGGCAGGTTGTGCTCTTTAGCAACCTTCGCCGCAATCGGCTGCATCTCGGCTTGTATTTCGGAGAAGGCCTGGTGAGCGAGGCGCTTTAGCTCATCGGGAGTATAGTCGACGCCGTAGTTTGTGAGGTTCAGTGCATACAACTCTGGTGGAAGGCGAAAATCGGAGCGCGCCCGAGGCAAGACTTCCTTGCGGACAAAGTCCCGATAGCGCGCAAACTCGTCCTTCAGTTTGGCATAGGCATCGTGGTAGCCAGCCATTTTGTACTTTTCGAGAAGGAGCCCGATGCCGGTTATGAAGGAGTCCATCTGGGCGAGGTCTTGCTCGACTTCCGCTTTGGCAGGCCCGAGCAACCCAGGCGTGTTCCATTTATCACGAAACAGTTTTTCGTCCAGAACGGTGGTGGGTGTATATCCCGGCTCAACTCCCGTATAGCGCCGCAAGCGAACAACGGCTGCCTTGCGGCGTTCGGGCGCTACCTGATCGTCGAGGAGACTCTGCATGCCAAAAAAGATGCTTCTCGCGGCGTTCGAATACGGAAGCAGGCGCGCTTCATATGCCTCTGACGAACGTATATCGCGCTGGCCGGCACTAATGAGAATCTCGAGATCCTGCTTGACAAGCGGATCCGGTTCTGCCGTGAACCGAGACTGGAGAGTTTTGACAGCTCGGGAGAGGTCGTTGCGGAAGCGCGCGGGACGGTCGGCAGAAGGGATCGATATCTGTTCATCGAGACCGGTTACGCCCAGCGAACCGGCGCCCTCGGGCGCGTAACGAGCCTCAACATCCAGCAGAATTCGGGCGTTGGCATTGCTTTTCGCTACCCAGGCGGGTTGTTGGGCAAAGGCGGAACCGATAATCAAAAATAAAGACGCAACTGCAAGGCGCATAAGACTAGAGTAGACGCAGAGTAGGATTCGACGAGCGGGGAGAAATAGGCGGACGTGAAAAGCTATCGAAAAGAGTTGTGGTTCGAGGTGCCCACAAGGCGCGCATTTATCAACATTACGCAGGACGTGATCTCATGCTTGCGAGAGAGCGGCGTGTCAGAGGGAATGGTCTTGGTGAATGCAATGCACATCACAGCTTCAGTGTTTATCAACGACGACGAATCAGGATTGCACCAGGATTATGAAAAGTGGCTTGAGGAACTGGCGCCTCACGAACCGATCTCGCAATACCGGCACAATCAAACGGGCGAAGACAATGCGGACGCACATCTGAAGCGCCAAGTGATGGGGCGAGAGGTTGTGGTCGCGGTTACCGGAGGACGGCTCGACTTCGGACCTTGGGAACAGATTTTTTACGGCGAGTTTGATGGGCGACGCCGCAAGCGCGTGCTGGTCAAGATTATAGGCGAGTAGAGTTTCTGATAAGTTGAATCGCGTATGTTCCTCTTCGACTTGGAAGACACCAGAGGTTACTGGATTACGCGGCTGCTACTTCACCGCGGGCTCGGCGTGATCTGCCTGGTAGCGTTTCTTGTCGCGCTGAATCAGTTTCGGCCTCTGCTCGGTGAACGGGGTCTATTACCCGTTCCACTGTTTGTGAAGCAGGTGCCTTTCCGCGTTTCCCCGAGTCTGTTCTACTTAGCGCCTCGCGACATTGCGTTCACGGTTGCGGCATGGGTTGGAATTATACTTTCCTGCCTCGTGATCACCGGCATTTCAGAGCGCTACGGCACGTGGTTATCAGTGGCAGTGTGGGCGGCAATCTATCTGCTTTATCTCTCGTTCGTCAACGTGGGACAGACCTTCTATGCCTTCGGATGGGAATCGATACTGCTGGAGGCTTGCTTCTTCGCCATGTTCCTGGGCAGTTCGGCAGCTGTGCCGCAACGTGTTCCCATCTGGCTTTTTCGATGGCTGCTTTTTCGAATCATGTTCGGCGCAGGGCTAATCAAGCTGAGAGGTGATCCCTGTTGGAGAGATCTTACATGCCTGAATTACTACTACGAAACTCAGCCGATGCCCAATCCTCTGAGTTGGTATTTTCATTGGGCACCGCAGTGGCTCAACAGAGGCGGGGTTCTGTTTAACCACTTCTCCGAAGTGCTTATTCCATTCGCTTACTTCCTGCCACAACCGATAAGCGGCATCGCCGGGTTAATCACGATCGTATTTCAGCTATCGATAATCATCAGCGGTAATCTTTCATGGCTGAACTGGTTGACTCTGGTGCTGGCGTTTTCCATGCTGGACGGCAAATTCCTCTCAACTATGGTTTCGTTTGCGACACCCGTCATGCATCCGCCGGCGCGCGCTGCTGAGTGGGTCAACTACGGTATCGGCGGGCTAGTCGTGGTGCTGAGCGTTCCAGTAGTGTTGAACATGGTTTCGGCACGTCAAATCATGAACCTTAATTTCAACCCACTCCACTTGGTAGGCACGTATGGCGCGTTCGGTAGCATCACGCGGCCACGATACGAGGTCATTGTCCAAGGCACCGACGAATCCGTAATCACTACTGCAACGCGGTGGCGACCGTATGAGTTCAAGGGGAAGCCGGGGGATATCAACAGAGTTCCGCCACAAATTGCTCCCTACCATCTACGACTCGATTGGTTGATGTGGTTCGCAGCCATGTCGAGTTATCAAGACTATCCGTGGTTCGTGAATTTCGTCGCAAAGTTGCTTGAGGGGGACGCGGGCACATTGAGTCTGCTTCGCACGAATCCTTTTCCCGAGAAGCCGCCGAATTACATTCGTGCGCTGCTGTATGAATATCATTTCACTACGCCAGAGGAAAGGAAGCAGACCGGGGCGTGGTGGAAGCGAACGCTGACTGGAGCGTATTTCCCGGCCGTATCGCTTGAGACACCAGGCTTTCGGCGAGTTCTGAAAGATGAAGGTTGGTTGCCGTGAATCGGGAAGGACGCTTATGACAAAACGGAGCATACGGCAACGCAGAGCAGTATGGCTATTTGTTGCAGCCGCGCTCGGGGCCACACTATACGCGCAGAACCCGTCTCCGGCGGCAGCGCAATCGGAATCGATTCTCGACTACATCAAGCAGACTTGGAGCGTATTAACGCGCTCGAATCGAGATCTTGCAAAGGCAGCTATCGATCCGAAATTCACACCTTTGCCGGAGGGCCGCTGGCCGGTCTACGTCGCACGAGGGGATGATCTTCAAAAGGTTGAGAAGGGATTGCGCGAGGAGATGCCAGCGGCAGATTTCAAGAAGATCGAAATTCAGCAGCTTCCCGAAGACATACCGTCAATTCGCGCGCACGGGCTTCTCTATCTTCCAAGGCCATATGTAGTTCCAGGCGGGCGGTTCAACGAGATGTATGGATGGGATAGTTACTTCATTCAAGTCGGATTGCTGCGCGATGGAGAGGTAAAGCTTGCAAAGGACATGACCGACAACTTCCGTTATGAAGTGCGCGAATACGGAAAGGTTCTAAACGCGAACCGGACGTATTATCTGAGTCGGTCGCAGCCGCCCTTCCTGACACAAATGCTGCTGGGCGTATATCAGAAGACGCAAGACCGGAAGTGGCTCGAAGATTCTGTACCGCTTGTCGAGAAGTACTACGATTTCTGGACGCACGAGCCTCATCTCACGCCTGAAACGGGGTTATCCCGTTATTACGATCTCGGCGAAGGCCACGCTCCTGAGGTTGTTTCCGCGGAGCGAAATGCCGCAGGCCTAAATCACTATCAGCTGGTGAAAGAATACTTCAAAACGCACGAGATCACTGATTATGATGTGAGCCAGTATTACGACCGGAAAACGGATGAGCTTTCCATGTTGTTCTACAAGGGTGACCGCTCGATGCGCGAATCGGGTTTTGATCCTTCGAACCGGTTCGGTCCATTCAATATTGACATCATTCATTACGATCCAGTTTGTTTGAACTCGCTGCTCTATCTAATGGAAACGCAGACTACGGATATTCTGCATATCCTGGGTCGCGAAGCCGACGTGAATGTTTGGCGCAAACGGGCGCAAGATCGGGCGGAACGCGTGAATCGCCTGATGTGGGACGCCAAAGACGGACTGTACTATGACTACGATTTTGTCCATCGCCGGGTGCGGCATTATCCGTTTCTCACTACGTTTTATCCGCTTTGGGCGGGAATTGCTAGCAAGGAACAGGCGGCACGTGTGCAGGGAAACCTGCCCCTTTTCGAGAAAATCGGTGGACTGCAAACGAGCACGCACGTAAGCGGGAATCAATGGGACGCACCTTTCGGATGGGCACCGTTGCAGATGATTGCCGTAGAAGGACTGCGGAGATACGGCTATGCCGAGGACGCGGAACGCATCTCAATGAAATTTCTATCGCTCGTGCGGCGCGAGTTTTTGAGCCACGGATACATTGTGGAGAAGTACGACGTAGTGCAGGGCGGTTCAAACGTCAGCGGCAACATTCACTTTGGATATAGCGCGAATCAAGCTGGCTTCGGGTGGACGAATGCGGTTTTTACGGCGCTATATGACGCCCTGACGCCCGGAGACAAGCGCAAATTGATGAGCCCGTCGGGCGAATAGCGCGCTGGTGTGCCGCCTAGCCACGGACCTGGTCGGGCTCCTGGCGGTCGGGCGCGGTCTCCGGAGTAAGAACAAAAGATGGTGAAGGTTCAGGATCCGCCATCTCGTTCTCCTTGGCAGCGATCTCCACCCTCTCGCGCTTTATGTCGAGGCGCACGTTGGAGTAGAGGTTTATATAAACGTTTGCAACCCAGACGAGCGAAAATCCGGAGATGATATAGCCGCGCCAATCGGGGAACAGCAGTTTATAGCGCGTCAGTATAAGAAAAAGAATCGTCACGTAGTGACTGAAGCAGTATTCACAAGTAAGGAGATAGAAAAATTTACGTTTATAGAGGCGGCCGCATGTTTGACTATTCTTCTTGCACCACTCGCGCGGTTCACGAAAGATGTCTTCATGAGTGACAGTCCAGGAGATTGACGCGATCGGGATTGCCAAGATGAATAAGAAGGCGAGTTGTTCACCGATATTCACGCTTTAGTGCTCCTCACTTAAACCCCACTGTACATGGTTTGATGGGATGCATGCGACGTTTTGAGTGGTGGCGGAGGGGCGGAGTTGGCGTAGTCGCGTTTTGGCTGCTCTGCGGCGCAGCCTGCGGTAGGCAGACCAAATTCGGAAGCGAGCGTAACAGGTCCGGCAGGTTCGACTATTATGTGCTTGCTCTCTCTTGGGCACCTACGTTCTGCGCGCACGAGGCCACAAACCGTTCTGCTGGCGAATGTGGCGGTGGACACGAAGTGGGCTTCGTAGTACATGGATTGTGGCCGGAGTCCGAAAGAGGTCGATCTCTCGAGAACTGTGCGCCAGTGCGCCCCGTCACGCCGGAGATTGTCCAGGAGATGCTGCCTCTCATGCCCGATGTGGGCTTAATTCAGCACGAATGGCGCACCCACGGCTCATGTAGCGGATTGGCGGCAGAAGAGTATTTCGCGATCGTCAATCGGGCCGCCGAGAAGATTCGAATTCCAGAATTGTATCAGTCGTTACAGCGTGCGCTTACGACCAGCCCGGGTGAGGTCGAACGAAGGTTTGCAGCTGTGAACCACCTGCGCGGGGTTTCTGCCGTTCGAGTTCAGTGCCGGGCAGGTGAAGTGAGAGGAGTTCTAATCTGCCTAACGAAGGACCTGCACCCACGCTCTTGTAGCTGGAATGTGCGGGACTGCCGTGCCGGTGAGCTATTCATGAGGCCGCTACACTGACGGGCAGACAGCCCGTGCGTGGAGAATGGTGTACATATGGGCGATCAACTATGAGCGATCAAGCGCCGAGTGCGGGCAAGACAGCTGGGCCGTGTGCGATGGTGATTTTCGGAGCTGCCGGTGACCTCACCAAACGATTGGTCATCCCAGCGCTTTACAATCTCGCGTGCGGCAAACTCCTTCCCGAAGAGTTCGCCATCCTTGGCGTAGACATTACCCAGAAGAGTGACGATGAATGGCGTGACTCGTTGGCAGAGATGCTGCAGACCTTTGTCAAAGCAGGAGGAGAAGGGGCGCAAATAGAGCAGGACAAATGGAAATGGTTGACCTCCCGCATGTCTTATCTGCAAGGAGACTTGAACGATCCAGCCTTGTACGAGAGGCTTAAATCTAAGCTAAGCGAGCTGGACAAGAAAAGAGGAACGGCCGGAAGCTACTTATTTTATCTAGCAGTAGCACCGGGTTTTTTCGGACCCGTAGTGCAGCATCTCGGTAAGAGCGGTCTCGCGCACGAGGGCGAAGGCTTTTGGCGGCGCGTTGTGATCGAGAAGCCGTTTGGGCATGATTTTGCGTCGGCGCAAGCTCTCAACCAAGAGGTGCTCGGCGTCTTGCACGAAAATCAGATCTACCGGATAGACCACTTCCTCGGAAAAGAAACCGTGCAGAACATTATGATGTTTCGGTTCGGGAACGGTTTCTTCGAGCCAGTTTGGAATCGGGATCGGATCGACCATGTGCAAATCACGGCCGCCGAGACAGTTGGAGTGGAAGAGCGGGGAGGTTATTACGACAAAACAGGGGCGTTACGGGATATGGTGCCGAACCATGTCTTTCAACTGGTTTCGATGACGGCAATGGAAGCTCCGAGTTCTTTCAGCGCAGATGCCGTTCGGGCGGAAAAAGCCAAGGTCATCGAATCGGTGCGGATTTGTAAACCTGAGGAAATATCGTGCAAGGCCGTGCACGGGCAGTACGGGCCCGGCGAAATCGACGGACAACAGGTTCCAGGATATCGCGAGGAGCCGGACGTTGCGTCGAACTCATTGACGGAAACGTACGTGGCTCTTAAGCTAGAAATCCAAAATTGGCGATGGTCCGGAGTGCCCTTCTACGTGCGAACGGGAAAGCGACTCGCCAGGCGCAAAACTCAAATTGCTATACGGTTCAAGGAAGCACCTTGCGCGCTGTTTCGGAATACGGCAGTAAGCAACCCACCGCCCAATTGGCTACTGCTCCGCATTCAGCCGGATGAAGGAATCGCGCTCCAGTTCGGAGCTAAGATTCCGGGACCAGTGACGAAGCTCGGCGACGTGCGCATGGACTTTAAATATCAGGATTATTTCGGGACTGCTCCGAATACAGGGTACGAAACGCTACTTTATGACGTGATTATAGGGGATGCGACGCTTTTTCAACGGGCCGACAACATTGAGGGCGCGTGGCGTGTCGTACAACCTGTTCTGGACTCATGGGCCGCGAATCCGCCAGATTTCCCCAACTACAAGGCGGGCAGCGATGGACCTGCGCGGTCAGACGCACTGCTCGGGCGGGATGGACGCTCCTGGCGACCTATCGTATGAGTTGAGGTTTAAGTTCAGGCAGTAGCCGCGTCGTCCGAAATTCGTTTGCCGCATAGGGCACGATACTTTCGCAACAGATCGTACATAACAACCGCTCCGGCACTAGCCACATTAAGTGAATGCTTCAATCCCAGCATAGGAATTCGCACGTGTACATCACAAAGTTCAAGCAATGAGGGAGCGAGCCCGTCTACTTCGTGTCCAAACAGCACACAAACGGGGAATCGTGGTTGCCATTCGAACAGGTCCAAAGCGTGAATACTCGTCTCAAGCGCCGTGATTTCATAACCGTTAGCGCGGAGCGTGTCGATTGCTAATGTCGGATCATCGACTGCGTCCCAGGAGACTCGCGCCTCTGCGCCCAGAGCTGTTTTGCTGATTGCATTCTTTGGAGGACGAGCCGTGATGCCGCTCAATAGCAAGCGCTCGATACCGGCGCCATCAGCGGTACGAAAGAATGCGCCGACGTTATACATGCTGCGAACGTTGTGGAGAAGGATACGCACGGGCAGCCGCAGCTCTGAATACGGCTCCGATGTGGCCGTCGCTCGATAGGGTAGGCGCTCCATCGGCTAGGTGTGATCGAGCCCGGCGCGCTTCCACAACTCATCTACACGCTTGACCACTTGTGGTGACATCTCAATTACGTTGGGCCAGCGGCGAGTGAAGCCTTCAGAGGCCCACTTGGTTGTGGCATCGACGCCCATTTTTGAGCCGTAATTCGGCATGCGGCTGGCATGGTCGAGCGAATCGATGGGTCCCATTACGAATTCGATGTCGCGTTGCGGATCGATATTGTTCAGCGCTTTCCACGTCACTTCGGCAACGTTTTGAACGTTGACGTCTTCGTCCACCACGACAATACACTTGCTGAACATAGCTTGCCCGAGACCCCAAATTGCGTGCATTACTTTTCTCGCCTGTCCTGGATACGACTTGCGGATGGAAACCAGCACGAGGTTGTGAAATATGCCTTCAGCCGGCATGCACATGTCGCGAATCTCAGGCAGTTGCATGCGGATCAAAGGCAGGAACATGCGCTCGATCGCCTTGCCCATGTAGAAATCTTCCATCGGCGGCGGACCCACAATGATGCTGGCATAAATCGGATTCTTGCGGTGAGTGATGCACTCGATGTGGAACACAGGGTAGTCATCATCAAGCGAATAGAAGCCGGTGTGATCGCCAAAAGGACCTTCGCGCCGCAGCTCGCCGGGTTCGACATAGCCTTCGAGCACGATCTCGGAGTTCGCAGGCACCTCCAAATCGCATGTCTCGCATTTCACCATCTCAACCGGTCTGCCACGAACAAAACCGGCAAACATCATCTCGTCTAGATCTGGCGGAAGCGGCAGAATTGCGGAATACATGGTCGCTGGATCAGAACCAATCGCCGCGGCAACCGGCATGCGGGCGCTGTTCCCTTCCCTAAAGCGGCGGCGATAATGCTCAGCGCCTTGCTTATGCTTTTGCCAGTGCATTCCGGTCGTTCTGTGGTCAAATACTTGCATCCGATACATGCCGCAATTGCGCTTTCCCGTTTCGGGGTTCTTCGAGAAAACCATAGGAAGCGTAATGAATCGTCCGGCATCGCCCGGCCAGCAGTGCATGATTGGGAAGGCGTCGAGCGAGAAATTACTGCGGAGAATGACTTCTTTGCACGGGCCGCTCGAAACGGTTTTGGGAAAAATCGAATTCAGCTCGCTCAATTTGGGGAGCATCTTGAGCTTGTCCAGCAAGCCTTCCGGCCTTTGCATTTGGAGGAAGCCGGCGATGCGTTCGGCAATGTGTTCTATGTCCGTGACGCCCAGCGCAATCTCCATGCGGCGCCTGCTGGCGAACAGATTGATGGCGAGAGGTACTTTGGAATTCTTCGGCTTCTCGAAAAGTAGCGCTGGACCGCCGCTTTTCACAGCACGGTCGGCGAACGCGGTGATTTCAAGATAAGGATCTACCTCGATAGAGACTCGCTTCAATTCTCGCTGCTTTTCAAGAGCGCGCATGAAATCGCGCAGATCATCGAAGGCCATGAATTACCGTACACCCATTATCATGAGAGTGAATCATGAGCACACGGACTGCGTTGGTCACCGGTGCAAGCCGCGGCATCGGAAAGGCCTGCGCGGAGACATTGGCTTCGGCTGGCCACCTCCGCATAGTGCTAGCCGCGCGGTCACTAGATAGGCTCGAAGAAACGGCCAGTGTGGTTCGGGCAGCGGGTAGCGAGGCATTTGTAATAGAAATAGACCTTAGCGAAGCCGAGTCAATAGCAAATGGCATTTCGAAAGCAGCTAAGGAATTTGGACGGATCGACATTTTGGTGAATAACGCAGGGATAACGAAGGACGGTTTGGCTGTCCGCATGAAGCAAGCAGATTGGGAGATTGTGCTCAAGACGAACCTGAGTGGCTCGTTTTATGCCATTCAGCAAGTTTTGCCTGGGATGATGCGTGAGCGCTGGGGACGTATTGTGAACATTTCATCTGTCGTAGGCGAGATTGGAAATCCCGGGCAGGCGAATTATGTCGCGTCAAAGGCGGGCCTTATCGGGCTGACGAAGTCACTGGCCCAGGAAGTGGGCAGCCGGAATATCACAGTTAACGCTGTTGCGCCTGGTTTCATCGAGACAGATATGACGCAGGGGCTGAACGATGAGTTGAAGCAGAAGCTTCTCAATGAAACTCCGCTGAAGCGAATGGGAACGCCGCGAGATATTGCAAGCGCGATCAAATTCCTGGTGAGTGATGAAGCGAGTTTCATCACGGGACATGTACTGGATGTGAATGGTGGAATTTACATGTAGCAGCGGGCCGCGTGTGCAACGCGACACCGCCTTTAAGATCGGCCTAGTTCAGATGTCGTGCTCGCGGGATGCCGATGCGAATGTTCAAAAAGCGATACGCGGAATTCGCGAGGCGGCGGAGAACGGCGCCGAAATTGTGTGTTTGCAGGAGCTGTTCCGGTCCCAATATTTTTGTCGCGAGGAAAACGCGGAGCTATTTAATTTAGCCGAGACGATACCTGGGCCGACTACCGAGACACTTGCTTCTGTCGCCAAAGAACTACAAGTCTCAATCGTCGCCTCTCTATTTGAAAAGCGCGCGCACGGGTTGTATCACAACACAGCAGCAGTACTCGATGCGGATGGTTCGTTGATTGGCCTGTATCGCAAGATGCACATTCCTGACGATCCCCTATATTTTGAGAAATTTTATTTCACGCCTGGCGATCTCGGATTCCAGAGCTTCGATACGCGTTACTCGCGTATTGGGGTGCTTGTGTGCTGGGACCAATGGTATCCGGAAGGGGCTCGGATCACGAGTCTGCAAGGCGCGAATGTTCTCTTCTATCCGACTGCAATTGGATGGCATCCATCCGAGAAGGAGCAGTATGGAGAGGCGCAGTTGGATGCGTGGCGCACGATTCAGCGCGCGCATGCAATTGCTAATGGCGTATTCGTGGCTGCAGTGAATCGCACAGGATATGAAGGATCGCCTGAAAGCGGACTCGAGTTTTGGGGAAATTCATTTGTGGCCGATCCGTTTGGACGCGTATTGTCGCAGGCTGCCGCGAACGAGGAAAAAGTTTTGGTGGTTGAATGCGACCCCAAGCAGATGGATGAAGTGCGGCGAAATTGGCCGTTTCTTCGTGACCGGCGCATTGATGCGTATGCAGGTATCACGCAGCGCTGGCTAGGCTAACGGATGCAAGAGCCCGAAGCATGTCCGCGTCAGCTTGGGTTTCGGATGCCCGCGGAATGGGAGGCGCATGAGGCGACCTGGGTCGCTTGGCCGCACGAGACGACGGATTGGCCCGACAAATTTGCGGCCATTCCGTGGATCTACGGCGACATAATTCGACATCTCTCGCGTGTGGAGCGAGTCTGTATTCTCACGAATGATGCGGAAGCGGAGCAGAAAGCACGCCGTGTCTTGAAGAAGTGTCACGTGCGAATGGAGGCCGTCGAGTTCTTCCATATCCCCACGGACCGGAGCTGGACGCGTGATTTCTGTCCGATGTTTGTTCGGAATAGCAGGGGCGAACGAGGTGCGCTGAACTGGCAGTTCAACGGATGGGCGAAATATGAGAATTCAAAGTGCGACGACGCTGTGACCGAAGCTCTGACCCCTCAGCTTGGGCTCCGGATGTGGACTCCATTCTGGAAAAAAAAGAGGGTGGTGTTGGAGGGGGGCAGCATCGACGTGAATGGTATGGGCTCTGTTTTGACGACGGAAGAATGCTTGCTCAGCCGGATTCAGGCCCGGAATCCAGAGGTAACACGTGAGGATATGGAAGAAGTCTTCGCTCACTATCTGGGAGCGCATCACACTTTGTGGCTGGGAAACGGAATCGCGGGCGACGATACGCATGGACATATCGACGATTTGGCTCGATTTACGGACGCGCGTACGGTAGTAATCGCAACAGAGGAAGATCCGACGCAACTGAATTTCGAGCCTCTGAAGGAAAATCTCGCACTGTTGCGTGAGATGCGCGATCAGGACGGCAAAGTGCTCCGTGTCGAGACATTGCCGATGCCGCAACCCGTCTTGTTTGATGACCAGCGATTGCCTGCGAGTTATGCGAATTTCTACATCGCGAACGAAACTGTTCTGGTTCCCACGTTCAATGATGCCAAGGATCGCGTGGCGCTGAATAAGCTAGCTGAATTGTTTCCAGATCGCCAGGTGATCGGAATTGGCTCAACTGATCTCGTACTTGGTTTGGGAACGTTGCATTGTATGACGCAGCAGCAGCCAGTCTGAACTTGCTTAATAAGACTAGCTAGTGCTTGTAACCGTTCTCGCCGCCATTCCGCTCTTGATCTGGATCTATTTATTGGGCTTTCGAGGCGGCTTCTGGCGGATCTCCAAACACCTAGCAGTTGCTGAATCGGGCGTAGTGCCGGGTGAGCGCGTAGCGGTTGTCATTCCAGCGAGAAACGAGGCGGATGTTATTGGCCCAGCACTCACCTCTCTTCTCGAACAAGACTTCCCTGCCCCGCTGCACATTTTTCTAGTAGACGACGGCAGCACGGATCATACCGCGCAAATTGGTGCGGATACAGCTGATCGCGCCGGTAAGCGAACTTACCTGACAATCATCACTGGACAGCCGCTTGTGGAAGGGTGGACGGGCAAGTTGTGGGCGCTGTCGCAAGGCATTGCGCAAGCTGAGACACTCGCGCCTGACTATTTGCTTCTGACCGATGGGGACGTCGTTCACGGCCGCAATTGTGTGGCTAGGCTCGTCGCAATGGCCCAGAGGAAGGGGTACGATCTTAGCTCATACCTGGTGAAGCTCGCGTGTGAAAGTGTTGCCGAAAAAGCGCTAATTCCCGCCTTCGTCTTCTTCTTCCTGAAACTCTACCCACCAACATGGATTGCTTCACAAAGCTTTCGGACGGCCGCAGCCGCCGGAGGTTGTATTCTCATTCGTTGCGAGACTCTCAACAAAATCGGTGGCTTAGCGGCTATCAGAAGCGAGATCATCGACGACTGTGCGCTGGCTCGGGAAGTGAAGCGCACTGGCGGACGGGTTTGGATGGGACTTACACCGACAACCGAAAGCGTGCGGTCGTATGGCACGTTTCGGGAGATCGAACGTATGGTCGCACGCACGGCCTTCAATCAACTACAGCACTCTTTTCTGCTGCTTATCGGGACAGTAGTAGGACTGGTTTTTGCGTATTTGCTTCCGCCGTTACTACTCGTGACAGGTGAGATGCCAGCCATGACCTTAGGTCTTTTCGCTTGGCTGCTAATGACCGTAGCGTATCTACCAACCGTGCGATTTTACAAGCTATCCCCGGTCTGGAGTCTTTCTCTCCCGCTCGTCGCTTGCTTCTATATGGGAGCGACTATTCATTCCGCATTTCAATACTGGCGCGGATTGGGTGGAGTATGGAAAGGACGCATTCAAGACGCACGTTGATAGCGCTTACCAGCGGTTTTTGCTGCCGCCGAAATCGCGCTGCTCCCGTCCGCCACCACCGCCCGCCGTGCGTTCGCGGCGCTCGGGGGGACGAGCCTCATTTACCACTAGGGCACGGCCCATCAAGGCTCGCCCATTGCAGGCTTGTACGGCCTGATTCGCTGCGGCATCATCAGTAATTTCAACGAAGCCAAACCCTCTCGCTTCACCACTAAAACGATCGCGAAGAATGTTCACGCTATCGACATGAACGCCAGCTTCTTCAAAAAACGCCTGCAAATCGGCTTCGGTAGCCTTGTAGGGCAGATTCCCTACGAAAAGCTTTGTCACTTATCTCTCCTAACTGTTGTTCGGATGCTGGGTACCGGGATTGGGGATCGAGGTGAGTCACTCCAAGGGGAAAACCGACAACTCCAAACTGACTACTCTATCGTCCCACAAAGTGTCGGGACGCAAAAGATGAAAGCGCGCTGCCGTGTTGAGGCGATTTTCAGCGGGGTGTGATGAGTCCGCCGAGCTTGTCCTGCTCACTTGCAGTATGCCGTGAAAACCGGGTCGAGTACGCCTCTAGGTACTTTAGTCCCGAACCTGTGTTATAGATCACGATTTGCTCTTCCGGCTGAAGAAAGCCGGCTTTCAGCAGATGCGGGACAGCGGCCACGCAAGCTCCGCCCTCCGGAGCAGCGAAGATCCCTTCGTGCTCTGCAAGCAGAAGTCCCGCATCAATCATTTCTTCGTCGGAAATAGAGATCACGGTGCCGGAACTTTCGCGAACAGCTTTTAGGACGAGGAAATCACCGAGCGGCTTCGGCACACGCAGCCCGCTTGCGACCGTATGCGTCTGGGGCCACCGCTCGCTTTCGAGTGCGTTTTGGTTGAAGGCGCGAGTGATTGGCTGGCACCCGGCTGCCTGTACGGCAATCATTTTGGGCCGCTTGCTGCCGATCCAACCAAGTTCCTCGAGTTCTGTGAAAGCCTTCCACATTCCAATCAGGCCTACGCCACCGCCGCAGGGATAGAGAATAGCATCAGGAACGCGCCAGTCCAACTGCTCGGCGAGTTCGTATCCCATGGTCTTTTTGCCCTCAATCCGGTAGGGCTCCTTGAGCGTAGTGACTTCAAACCAACCTTCGCGCTGTTTGCCTTCGGCGACGAGCCTGCCGCAATCGCTGATCAAGCCGTCAACCAGCGTCACGTTTGCACCGAATGATTTACACTCGACAAAATTGGATTGCGGCACATCGCGCGGCATGAAAACATGCGCCTCTAAGCCGGCTAGGGCAGCGTAAGCCGCCAAAGCACTGCCTGCGTTGCCGGCCGAAGGAATCGCCAACTTCTGCAGGCTCATCTTTTTTGCCATACTCACCGCGCAAGAAAGGCCACGCGCTTTGAAAGACCCTGTCGGATTATGTCCCTCGTCTTTCACCCACAGGTTCACCGCCCCAAGGCATTGCTGCAGCTTTGTGGCTTGGACCAATGGCGTCCAACCTTCGTGCAACGTGACCGCGTCCTCGAGTTCGCATGGTAGGACAGGCGCATATCGCCACATACTGTTAATCGAGCCTTTTAAGTCGCTTTTGTTCCATCGAGCTCGAATATCCGGCAAATCGTAGCCCACTAGTAAGGGACCGCCGCAATCGCAGAGATTCAGGGCCTGATTCGGTGACAACTGCTTGTCGCATCGACTACAGATAAGATTTGAGGCGTTGCCCATTGTCTTCGCTACATCGTAACGCCCAAGTAAGATTTTTCAGATGCCAAAGGTGGGCTGCGTTGTGTCAGAATAATGGCATAGTTCACAAAGTAGGCTGTCTAAGGATCTCAGGTGCAATATCCATTGAGCCGGGACGAACACGCTGCCATGGGCAGATACCTTGCGGATATCAGAAAACAACTGCAGGATGTTTCTGACTTATTTACCAACCGTTATGGGACGGACAGCCGGATTGCTGAACGAGCAGTTGAGGCTGCGCTCTCGGCAACATTGCTGGAGCAGGAACTCCTTTTCGAGTGTGAGATCACCTCCGCCCAGACGCGGGTCGAATCCACAGGAACGACAGCCTAAACAGGTGCTATGAAGCTTGCGCGGTCTTGTGCGTTGCTGATCTCGATTCTGGCTGCTTGTCCTTCGTTTGGAAAGGAACTCGTCTACTTAGCGAGCGGGTTTCGGTTAGAAATTCAGTCCCACACCGAAGCCAATCAGACGCTGCTATTGCGAATGGCCAGCGGAACTTTGGAACTGCCAACGGCCTCAGTGGCGCGAATTGAATTGGTGGCCGATGATTCGGATCAGCCAGCAGCAAACAATCCTTCGCTTATGCCAAAGGGCTCGGTGGAGCTCCTATCGAATGCGGCAGCGGCGCAAGGGCTCCCGACAGAATTGGTGCAGAGCGTCGCCCAGATCGAATCGGGATTACGGCAGGAAGCGTTATCGCCGAAGGGAGCGCTTGGCCTCATGCAGCTCATGCCCGCAACTGCCGCTGATCTTGGAGTGAAGGCGGCCTGCGCGGGAGATAACGCTCAGGGTGGCGCGAAATATCTGCGGAAGCTGCTTCTGTATTATCGCGGAGATGCGGTGCTTGCGCTCGCGGCCTACAATGCCGGTCCGGGTGCGGTTGCAAAATTCGGCGGCGTCCCTCCGTACTCTGAGACCAGGCGTTATGTCGAACGCGTCCTGCGCGAATTCGCGCGCCAACAGAAACTGCGGGTAAGCCGGATTTTGCAGACGAACATCCGCCCTAGTAAGCCCATCTCCACAAACTAGCGCCCGCCGTATAACCCGCGCCGACGGCCGCAAATAAGACTAAATCGCCCTTTTTCAAACGTCCTTGACTGATGGCATCGCGCGTGGCCAAAGGAATCGTGCCGGCCGTGGTGTTGCCGTATTTGTCCAAATTAATGATGACCCGCTCCTCAGGCAAGCCCAGACGCTCGATTGTCGCGGTAATGATTCGTTTGTTTGCCTGGTGCGGAATGAGCAGACTTACATCGGAGGCAGACAGCCCATGTTGGCGCAGCAAATTATCGCAAAGCTCATACATCTTCCGAACGGCGAACTTGAACACTTGCTGCCCCTCTTGCTTGACATAGTGCAACCTCTGCGCCACAGTTTCTGAACTCGCTGGAAGACGGCTACCTCCGGCAGGCATTTTCAGGAATTCGCCGCCGGAGCCGTCGATTTCGTGAATATGGCCGATGAAGCCTTCTGAATCTTCTCCTGGCTCGACGAGAAATGCGCCGCCAGCATCGCCAAACAATATGCAGGTGCCACGGTCAGTGTAATCCAGAATGCGCGACATTGTGTCTGCGCCGATTACCAGAACCTTGTGGTGCGCCCCGCTCGAGATTAAATGTGCTGCGGTTGTAAGGCCGTAGATGAATCCTGAACAAGCGGCAACCAGATCGAAGCCCCACGCTTTCGAGGCTCCCAGCCGATCCTGTACAAGACAAGCAGTCGAGGGAAACATCATATCCGGCGTTACCGTACAAACGATGATCACGTCCAATTCCGCCGCCCTAATGCCACGTTGATCAAGGGCCTGGCGAGCCGCAGCGACAGCCATATCGGAGGTAGCGATATCAGGATCGGCTATATGCCGCTCGCGAATTCCAGTACGCTCAGTGATCCATTCGTCACTGGTCTCGACCATTTGAGACAGATCATAGTTCGATAGCACGCGGGGCGGCACGAAGCAGCCAATCGCAGTGATTTTCGCCGTGGGCACGATCACCTCTCATTTGCGCGTTACACTCACCGAGCGCGCCGCTTCCAAAGGCCGTGCATCAGCAAAGCCGGCCGGAATGGGCCAGGGTTGATCTACCATGGTACAGTCTGGAAGAAATGCAAGTCGAGACGGCTCTGTTCTTTGAGACAGTGGGGCAGATTTATGCGCGCGTTTTTAGCCTGATCAATCCGCGCCGTCCTGTGCCCCAAATCGACGTTCGCTTCCGTAAATACGCAAATGCAAACAGCCGGATCAGATTGCACGAAGATTATCTTACGGTCAGCATCAGCGACTTGCTCCAAGGCGCTCCTGCGCCGATCCAGGAAGCCCTGGCGCACGTTCTTCTCGGTAAGCTTTTTCGCAAACGGCCACCGCTCAGCATGCTAGCGCGTTACCGACGCTACCTAAACCGCGGTGACGTTCGCCGGACGCTGCACCTGGTGAAATTGAACCGTGGACGCAAGGTTTTGCGAAACCCCAGGGGTGAGACATACGACCTCGAAGAAATCTTTGAGGAACTGAATATCAGGTACTTCCATGGATTGATGGCTCGGCCTCAATTGGGCTGGAGTCCCACACGCTCGCGCAGCACACTGGGGCATTATGATCCTTCTCACAACGCGATCGTGATTAGCAGACTTTTCGACTCGCGAAAAGCGTCAAAACTAATCGTGAAATTCATTATGTTCCACGAAATGCTGCATCTGAAATATCCGATTGAGCACAAAGCTACGCGACGATGCGTACACACGAAAGAGTTCAAAGAAGCTGAAATGACCTTTGAGGGATATCGGCAGGCGAAGGCCGCGCTCAAAGAGTTTCTAGAACTGCCCGGCTTATGCGAGGAAGATCAAAGCCTCGATCAGGCCGTTTGAGCCGCAGACACTGCATTCAACTGGGCATGCATTTCTTCGAGATGCAGTATCAAAGCACGAACCGCGAGCGAACTTAGCCCCAAGCGACACAACACATAACTTGCCTCAGCCCGGATAAGGGCAACCGAAAATCGAATCTTGAGGCGTATCAGTTTACTGACCAACTCGGATCGATCGTCAGGACTCTGGGCAATGAGGGCTCGGGTTACCAAGTGAAGACGGTTAAAATCGCTGATCAGACGAGTGAGATACTGCCGGAAGATGCGAAGCCGCTCACGCCGGAGCTTTCGGTAGAGAGACAGATCGAATCCAGGCTGGCGGGAGAGAAATGTGAAATCTTCATCCGCCAGAAGGCCCTCCATTGGATGATATGCGGAGGTCGAGAAGGTCTCCAGCCATTCCGGGGTGATTTCCTCGAGTTGGCATGTCCTATAGAGCTTGCCTAAAACAGGAACCGCGAACGCCGCCGCTACAGCGAACAGCAATAGTGGCGTAAATAACACAAGGGATATCAAGTCCGCTCCGTAGACTATAAGATACAGGAATCAACGCGCACTTTTCAATACCCTAGCGATGCTTTTCCCTAGGAAAGCTCGATTTTATCTCAATATTAATGCGATAACACACGGCTGTGGGGGCCCGAGCATTTCGTCGGAAACCACCCTCTTACTGGACCGACCCAAGTTTTAGGTGTTTTGAAGGGTCTGGCCGAACGGCAGGAGTGCTTACGCCATGTTTACAAAAACGCCCTTATCGGCGAACTGCGCTGCGTAGGAGCGCCGCATTCATAGCCTCGAGTTGGCCGATTAGGCGTTCCTGCTCTCGAATGTGCCAGCTATGCCCTATTCTGACGGGCACGGTTTCGCCTTGGTCGGTTATAAATATTGCCCAATACGCGAAACATGCACCCGAGATAAGCATCATCAGATTGCTTACGAGGCGTAAGCTTTCGTGTGACCAGAGGCTACTCGTGAGCAAAAGGGCGGTTTTCGCAGCGAAATACACGAGAAAGCCCGTGCTAAAGACTATCAGGTTTTTGGAAACCTCGACCGGGAACCACAAGAGAAAACTAAGGATGGAAACCAGGACAAGAAGAGCGACGGTAGAAAGGACGCGGTCCAAGACAAAGACAATGCCAACCGTCCGGGCGATCGGGTCTGGGAACGCCCCCGCTCCGGAGACTGAATATTCTGGTCGGGCTGTTAACATGGCTAAAATTCCTGCAAATATAAAGGCGCCATTTAATAACTTTTGCGAAAATCCGAGAATTCCAGGAAGATTCGTTAATACCGCGTCTAATAAAGCGTACACAGTCCATAATGTGCAAACCCAGATTACAGAATCCGCGACGATCCAAATAATGCGATAGTCGGGCAACCGCTCTGGCACCAACAATTTCAAAGACGCAGCGAGTGATCCCAAGAGTTCTGATAGCAGAAATAGGCAGAAAATTCGATAAACCCGGTGCAGCCGGAGGACCAATAGGCGAACAATCAAGGCGAGGCAAAGGGCAACGTTAATGTCCTGTGCTATCCGCCGCGCCCAAATCATCTATCTCCCGGCCTAGCTAGAATGGTAGTGCAAAACAAGCAAGAGAGCAACGTTCCGGTCGCATACAAGAGGCTGCCGTCACGGCCTACCTTAAGAAAGCTGTGCCGTCAAATAGAAGAAGCGATTGATCAAGCTACCCGGAGCGGACATTTTTTGCTATTCGGATCCGGCCTCGGCAGGTCTGCCCGGAGCGGGCATTTTTTACTATTCGGATCCGGCCTCGGTAGATCGGCCTGGAGCGGGCATTTTTTACTATTCGGATCCGGCCTCGGTAGATCGGCTACCAGCTTTGGGGAATTCTTATTTACCGTTTCTGGAAGGGATATATTAGCTGTTTTAGCTAGCATACTGCCGGCCAGGCCGGTAATTAGAATAGAGGTTAATAACAAGGTCTTCATGATGCTCCTTTTTGAGATTTAGCGCGGTTTTTTGCTTAAATACTCTTCACCGTACGATAGCTTACCGCCGTGGACTAAGGCGGTCTAAGTGCTACGTTTTCCAACAACAGAACGGAACTAGTCCTACCAGTACCAGTGGCCGTTGTGTGTGGGATTTATCGGTGTATGATTTGAACTAAGCGTTAAATGCAGACGGTCAGGTCAAGCGTCAGAGAGCGGGAATGCTGGGACGATCTCTGGTTTAGAGATTTGTCACACATCGGAACGTCCTACGGACGGTTGGTGTACCTGGCTGGACTCCGCAATCCTGATACTGGCAGATATGAGTATTATGGGTCAACCGGAAATTCTTCAGGCAGCGAACCCAACCGAGATCTGAAGCGATATCATGAAGCCATCTTCAGGCAGTGGGTGAGCTACCCACTGGAGACGAAGAAAGCCGATATAGAGCTGTATATCGCTGCGATTGACCAAGTGGACAAGGCGGAGCTTATTGACGCGTGGTTAAGGCTAACTCCTTACAAGAATCTTGTCCCTGCATCTATTCAGGGACCCGAACGGGAGAAGCACGTGTCGGATTTTGAGGCCATTTTGGGGCTTCTTAAGAACGTGTATGGCGTCGCTTACCCAGATCGAGACGCATAGCGATCCCGACGACCTGCCCTATCACATCGGCCTCGCCAGGATAGCGGAAGATCTCTGGCGCCACATGCGAAGCCGCATGGGCCTGCACAACCAGAAGACCATCGCGGTTTGAACACCAGCCGCACCGATAACCATGCCGATGTTCTAAAAAGTAGATCGGGCGCTCAAACTCATTTGACCATCCATCGCCGACAACCCGCCGCTTAGTTTCATCGATCTGAATGAACGAACCCGGCGCGATGACAGGATACATCGACCAATCGTCGGTACCAACGAATGCGTAGCGTTGTTTCCGCAGATCCAAAGCATTCAGCAGCATTACCGGTAATTTGCCCCATTTATGTATGTGTCGGCTCAGATAGGATGTTCGATGTAAGTCGACTCCTTCATCAAGTTCGGCCGGAAATTGCACTTGCGCTCCCTCCGGGCATTCAAAATTGATACTATGCGTGCGATCAAGAGGAAGTCTGGCTGAATCAGCAGCCAGTTCGCCGAGCTCAATGCCGTACCATCGCAGCACCGCACTGAACTCCAGACGGTATATTGCGCAAAGCGAATAAAGACGGTATAGGGACGGGAGAGTACCTTTATTTTCAATGTCAGCCAGCCGGCTTAACCCAATCAGGAATTCATCGTTTACCCGGAGGTTGGCAATTCGTTGACTTGCTTCTTCTACGTCGCGATATCTCAGGTGCAGTGCCTCTCGAGCTTGTCTCAGTTTCTGACCTGGTTCTTCCATCTTGGCAATCAAAGAGCGACAAGGATCTCGAGGAGGCCGAGGCGCAGTTTTACCCCCTTCCATTGTGGAAGCAAGGTAGCCAGAACCTACGATAATCCACAACCGTACCGAGCTTTGCTCGTGAAATAGAATAACACGCTAAAGAGGCCATTTGTTCTGTTTTCAGAACAGATTTGCAGAATTCAACGCACGCGACCGGAGCGGCCCGTATTGCTTTAGGGGCGCTATGCACCCCAGCTTATGGGTGCTGGATCGGTTTCGCCGTCAGAAATATGCTTATTCGGGTGTTTACGCTGAACCAGATCTGCTGGGTAATTGCGATCGGCGCTTTCCGATTTGATTTGCGTTAAACAGATCACTGGAGGGATTTCACATCAGCGGGGGCGTTTTTACGTGAGTTTGGAAGGAGTTGCTAGAAAGCTGGCGAAAATCCCGAGATTTCTTTCTCCTTCTTTGGAGTTGCGGACGCGTGTTCATAGAGTGCCCACTGGTAGTCCAACTGCCCTGTGAATCGAGGCACGCGATCAGATTTTCGATCTCTGCTCTCCGTTTATACAAGGCTGCGAGAGCTCGTTCGATCGAGAGTCTGAAGGATAAACGAGCGGTGCACGAGCTCGTGCGTATTCGATGCATATAAGGATGCTCCTAAGATTCCGAATCCGGCAGAACTATTCCAATAGCCCGCTGTCCGCGGATATTTATAAACAGCTGCAGGCCTTTTCCATCGTCAAACTCGAACTCGAACTCGAACTCGCCGGCGGGATTGGTGGATGTCTTTGCGACCAAACGTTCGCCGCTCAATAGAAGTACGTCTACGTCTTCGGTCTTCATGTCCGGTTTCCTGGAATTCAGAACCTGTCCGATGAGCAAAACACGACTTTGTGAGGGTTCCAATTCCACTCGCAGATCGATCACGAACGGTTCGGCTTTGTACAAGAATTGCCGGCTACAAGGCACTGAGTTGCGCACGGCTGCCGCGGCGTGATGCGACGTATCAAACACCAGGCGTGCCATTCTTGCCATCTGCGGAAGCCACCTCCAACGAGTCTCCGATACAAATGCAGCTTTCACGCACCGAACCGCGCTGGCGGAAGGGCTATAGGCTGGCTCAGGACGCACCGTGTCCAAAACTGTCTGCCACATATTCAGGACCTTGAAACAACGACCGCAGTCTTCATCGAGATGACGTTGCATCGGCACCCTCTCTTCCGGCGACAGCGTGCCGCGTGCGAAATCAAACCAACCCGCGGCAGAAAAGTGACTCATTTCACTTCCTTCCTCTCAGGGCGAGGCCGCCGCCCACATCACATAGGCCTGGGCCTCGCTACGTTTATATGGGTAAAGCACATCCAAGAAAATACAGGGGAGCAGAAATTTTCTGAAATTTCGAGATCATGGGCCAAGCGCTTTGCCCACGAGCTTAAAGGGAGCCCAGTGGTAAGGGTGGGGGTAGATTGTGCGCAGCTCTAGCATCGCGCGTTGAAGGGCCTCAGCTTTAGTACGCTGATTGGGAAGGCGGCAATAAAACAACTTCATAAACTCCGCTGTGGTTTGATCATTTACGTCCCAGAGAGAAAGCAGCAGAGAGCGCGCGCCCGCATAGAGAAGACCTCGAGCCAATCCAAGCAATTCGTCTCCTCCGGCTATTACGTTTAGCCCAGTGACGCAGCAGCTTAAAGTCAGGAGTTCAGCAGGAAGGTTCATGTGGTAAAGATCGTAAAGCGTGAGGTAAGAGTCGCCCAGACGAATGGCGGAGAACATCGGACTGTCCTTTCGAAAATAGCCGTGAGAGGCGATGTGAATCAGGCGGCTGCAACGCCCCTTTTCTCTGAGTGCCCGTTCCGTGGCATCGCAGCCCAGAAGAACTTCCGGCTCGGGGACGACTTGTGCGACCGCCTGAGCCTCATGCCGTATAAAGGGAGTTTTGGCATCGTCAACCCCCAAAATCAATGACGGTCCTCCGGCAGGGTCAGGCTCACGATGGCAGAGGGCGTAGATGCTTGAGCTTGGAGAGTAAGAGACCGTAAATCTATCGATCAAATATTGCTCTCCATCGAACAGCGCGTGAAACGGCAAAGAGTGCAACGCACCGTAAGGCACGAAAATGATATTACGAACGTCGAGGAGGTGCCGCAGCGGCGCAAAAACATCTTCGTAGAGCTCGCGGAGATGAGCTTGGACTGCCCGCAAAAGAGGTTCTTGAAAGCGTGTGACGTAGTCCGCGCTTAAGCGAAATTTCGACATTTGGAACTGGAGCATCCGTAGGCGAGTTGAAATTTGGGGACCGAAAGCCACTGGAACGATGGCCAGGTTTCCCTGCGTTACGATTGCGGCGAGGATGCGCTCTTCAATGGAGAAATACTCCACCAGCGCCGTTTCTGAATCGAGGGCGGCGCGGATCTCGCCCAGCGTGGCGGTTCGCGAATTCTCAAGGACGGTGCTCAACCCTCCCGAACAAGGCTGCTCGCGCAACAAGCGAAGCAGCTCATGTTCGCACGCTCGCGCCTGAGATTTGAGCGATTCGATCGATTCCGGAGAGCCTAGCTCGTGTGAAAGCTGTTCACGTTCGATCCGGTGGTAATACCAATTGAGTGATTGTCGGAGGTCACGCATGCGCCAACCGGTTTCGTTCTCCTCATCGTTTTCCGACGCACGCGGTTGTTGGCGTCCCAAGATTAGGTCTCTGAGACTGCGGGATTTTGCCTCTTCGATATACGAGAAGGCCTCCTCTATCGAGGATTGGCCGGATTTGCGATTCAAACAAAGCTGAACGAGGTGGGTATAAACATCCACTTTATTCTTCATGAACGCGATTTTGAGCTCTTCCGTCTGAAGACTGCTTCGAAGGGTCTCGAGCGCCATTCGCGATGCTTGATAAGAGTCGTACGCTTTTTCCGGTGCTCGCAAAGCCTCCTGAACCTGCCCCATCACAAAATGGGATTGAAAAGACAGGATCGGCGCGTCAAGATTGGCAAGCACCTCTAGCGCGCTCTCGCATTCGTTATAGGCGCTGTGCAGATCGCCAGTGCGAAGGGATAACCGAGCGAGTAACAAGTGACAAAGTACATGTTTGCTGGGCATCGACAGGGAGCGAAAAAAGTTTAAGGCAGCGACACAAAGGCGCCGTGATTCAGCAAACTCACCTTGATGTAAAAGTATCAACGCTTGATATAGGTCGAGCAGTGATGGCCAGATCTGATTCTTCTCACGGGTGAACATATCCCTTGCCTGCGCAAAGAGCTCCAAGCCACGCAAGGAGTTCCCCTGAAGGCTTACGGCAATGGCCAGGTTGGCCAGCGATCTCGCGGCCTCATAGCCCATACCCACTTGTTGAAACTGCCCAAAACTCTTTTGCGCCATCTCCGCGGCTTCTTCGATCAGACTCAATTCGAGGTACATTTCAGATTGATCTAAATCGCACAAGCCCAGGTGATACGCGTCCCCGTTTTTGTGACAGGCCTCACGCGTAAGGCGCAAAAGCTCAAGCGCCTGACTATAATCTCCCCGCAAGTAGAACAGATAGGCTATGTTGTAATCCGCCTGCGCTACCAACAGCGGCATTTCATGTGCCTCGCAGAAGCTGCGCACCCGTTGATAAGTCTCTAAGGCTTCGTGAAAATCATCCAATGCGATGAGGCAAACGGCCATGTTGTGAAGCGCAACGCCGATTCCCTCCATGTCTCTAGCCGATAGGAGTTGCTGGTAGGCCCGCTCGTAAGCAGCGAGAGCTTCAGAGAAGCGATTTTGGCGATGGTAAATATTTGCAATATTGATTTCGAGACGCGCCAAGCGCGACGTCTCCCCGAGACGGGTGAATATTTCGCGAGCTTTGTCCGCGGCGAGGAATGCGGCTCCATATTCCCCTAATAACGCCAGGCACTGAATCGAGGTACTCAGTGTACGTCCCACCTCGCTCATCTTTCCGGCTTCCTCAAACAGATGGGTGGCTTCTCGGAAGAGATCTACAGCGTCTTTACACTGCCCCATGAACCATAGAGCATTGGCTTTCGCCCGCAGAGCGGGTGCTCGTGCCTCTTCGTCGGGCAGCTCTGCAGCAATGGCAAGCGCAGCTTCAGCAAGCCTGAGAGCCTGCGGCACGTCGACCCTCACCTGATGCCGAACAGCTTCGGCGAGTTGTTCGACAATTTCTGACTGACGTAGTTCGGGAGAGCGGCCGAGAAAGGCTCTGCGACTTGCCTCATCAGGAAGCCTCGCAAGTTCTCCGCAAAGCTCTTCGATTTGTCGGTCCATCAACTTTTACCGGAAGCCCTTCTCATCGAGCCACCGCCGCAACTTTTCAAGGCATCGCATTCGGGTAGCCCCAATCGAGCCCTTGGCTATTCCGAGAGTCTTTGCAAGCTCCTCATAAGGGACAGGGGAATCTTCAAAAAAAAGAAGTTCAACAAGCCGCTTGCAGTCGGCAGAGAGTGCGGCTAAGGCTTCCCGCAAAATCTGTTCGCGCTCGACTTCGCGAAAAAGCTCTTCTGGGATGTTCGGCCATTCATCGGCTAGTGTTTCTTGTAATTCGGTCTCACCATGCCGGTTGCGCTGCTCTTTCCAACGAAAGCATTTATGTGACGTCATTTGGATAAGCCATGCCGCGAGCGCCCGTGGTTCGCGCAATTGCGACAGGCCCTGAAGCACGTCGAAGCAGACGGCCTGAAAAATTTCGGTTGCGTCGTCCGGTGAAAAACCGTACTTAATAGGAATGGAGAAGATGAGATTTTTATACTTGTCGATCAGCGCTGACCAGGCTTCTTCGCTACCTTTCAGACACTCCTGAACCAAAAAGCCGTCCTGCATCGAACTCTTTATTTGGGCAGCAGCTCTAAGCGCTGGAGTCATCGGTTCTTGGCGCTCTCTCGAGGGCGACGAAAGAAAAGCTCTTCGACGTTCCAAAGAGTGTAGCTACTGAGAATCGCAGGCCTGAAATTTCCGATTTGTTTGTTTGCACCGACCAGAATATCGGGACTGACCAAGCAAATGACAGGCAAGTTCTCCCATACGAGTTCCTGTACCCGGTCATACAATCGCTTTCGCTGTTGATAGTCGAGTGTGATCATCTGTTGCTGCATCAGATGGTCGATCTCTTCTTCCGCTGGAAGTGGTTTGTGCTTTGGCGTAAGGTTCCAAACGTGAGTGCTTCCTTGCGAGGTCCAAACGTTCATCTCGGAGTTCGGATCTGCATCGCCATCGGCAAGAGCCATAATGGCTGCCTCATATTCATAAGTTTCGAAGACTCGATCCAGCATGTACGAGATTCTAGCGGGACCAGCGCCACTTTGATCCCGATTTCTTTTAAGTCCTCTTGTATAAGCGTTGCCATTTGCAGCAGGTTAGGGTTTCCTGCCCTGTGGAGAATTGAGAATTCGACAGGTTTATTCCGAGCATCTAGCAACCGACCGTCGCCGGTCCAAGAGAATTCCGCCTTCTGTAAGATCTCCCGGGCCTTTGCCAGGCTGTGTGAGCCGTGAGGGATCGTGCGATTTATCCATAGTTTGTTTCCTGGCGTGACGTGGGTCCATAACGCGCTGGCTCGCCCTCGGTATACGACGCGAACGATGTCCTCCCGGTCAATGGCGGATGAAATCGCTTGCCGAAAAGCACGTTGGCGAAACCAGCTCTGTTTGAGTGTTATGGAGGAAAGGTTATTTGGGCTAAGGTCGTTTAAATTAAAAAAAAGAAAGTCGTACTCGAGGCCCGGTCCCAGGTCGTAGAGGCGAAACCCTCGAGTCCGCTGATATTTTTCGAGAGCCGAAAAGTTGGCGGCGCTTAATCGACTGACAATATCAATCTCACCCGCTTCAAACCGCATTGCTTCCGCGTCAGCATTACCAGTGAACAGCACAACAATCTGGTGCAGGTAAGGGAGCCGGTTTCCCTTCTCGTCTGTTTTCCAATAGTAGGGGTTTGGTTCTAAGATGACACGCTGTCCAGGAATATATTGCTTTAGCCGAAACGGGCCTAAACCGGCAAACTGCTCGGGCGGTGTGTTCAAGGTCCAGCTTCCGGCTAATTTACGCTCATCATAGAGTTTCTTAAGCAGATGACGCGGTAAGATAGCAACGCTATCAAATAATCGCTCCGCAGCGGCATACGGTTGCGCTAGGTCAAATCGCACCGTGGAATCATCGATTTTTTGTACTCTTATGGGTTTCCCCGCGATGACCAGCAACTCTCGTTGCGGCGAATGGATGCTGGGGTCGAGGTAAGCCTGAAACGTAAATATCACGTCACTAGCGTCGAAGGGGTGTCCGTCGGAAAACCGCACGCCGTGGCGTAGTCGCAAGGTGTACTGCCGGCCATCGGAAGAAACTGTCCACGAGCTTGCGAGGGCGGCCTCGGTGGCTTGAGAGTAGCGGTTGATATGGATCAAATCCGCCGTGGTCATGCCTATGATTTCCCGCGAACTTCCATCAATGGCGGTAAGGGGATTAAGAGTCTTCGCTTCGGCGGGCTGTGAGATTACGAGTCGACCGCCGTCCTGGCCGATCTCGCCTGTCCTGACCAGAAATTTTTCGGTCGGTAAGGCTCTGCGGTCGAGATCAGAGTGCGATATTGAGACGGCGCTCGATAAGGAAAGCGCAAAGCATGAAGCGACCAGCCAGCCCCACTCAGCTTTCTTCATCCACGAGCTCTCGGTGCGAACGAGTCTGACCCCTTCCCGCTAATGGTCCCCAAAAGGTACCGCGCCCCGTACCGCATAGTACGCGAGGAGACTATAGTATGCCAGGAAAACAGGAATCAATGTGAGCGCCGGGAGAAACATCCACCAATAAGATTCCAGCACATAATACTGCTGGAGCGTCGCTAGCATATTGCCCCAGCTCGGTGCAGGTTCGGTAACACCGAGACCTAAGAAAGATAGAGCCGCTTCCGCCAGAATATAGCGAGGGATAAACACAGCCGCCTGCGTGAGTGCAACCCCGGAAACTTGGGGCAGAATATGCCGACGCAAAATATAGATATCAGATGCGCCGAAACCTCTGGCGGCGAGAACGTACTCACGTTCTTTTGCGCTAAGGACGATGCCGCGAATCAAACGTGCTGGGCGAGCCCAGCCAATCACCCCGATAACCGCGATTAGTAAGAGGAAGACTCGGTTCGGCGCGATGTGCAGTGGTAAGAAAGCTCGAACAGCGAATAGGAGATAAAGCCACGGCAAGGCCAGGAAGATTTCAGCGCCTCGCATGAGGACGTCGTCGACCCAGCCGCCGTAGTAACCTGCCGCGGCTCCGATGACTACTCCCAAGATCAACGAAATCGCTGTGGCCAATAGCCCCGCAAACAACGAGATTTGACCACCATAAAGCAGGCGTGAAAACTGATCCCGTCCGTAAGCGTCGCTGCCGATCAGGAAAACTCGCGCCGGCTCCTCCGCCCCGAACAGATGCCGCCGCGAAACCACAATGCCGAGGATCTTATATTCCGCCCCGGAGATAAGAAAGTGAACAGGATAGGCAACGCTCTGATCTTCCCTATAAACGGTAGCTGTTCCTGTGACCGGTATCCATGGATATACAAATGGACGCACATGTAGCTTACCCTGCGCATCCACAAGATGAAGTCGAGTGGGAGGTGCATATGGCAGGAAGCGGTTCTGGGAGGCAGAATCATAGGGAGCGAAGAAGCCCGCCAATAACACGACCGTGTGAATAATCGCCAGTGCTACCAATGCAAGTTGAGGCTTGTTGCGACGAGCCACCGCTACTCCGCTCGAATGCGGGGATCACTCGCATATAAGAGCACATCCGCCAACAAGTTTCCGGTAATCAGAAAGACGGTTGCGAGCACTGCCGCGTCGATAACGAGGTAGAAGTCGCGTTGTAAAATCGCTTCCAACAAGAGTTGGCCAAGTCCGGGCCAACCAAAAATTACCTCGATCAGCAGCGAGGAGCTTAACAGAATTCCTATTGAATATCCGAAAAGCGAAATGAGCGGATTCGCAGCGGCCGGCAGTGCATGGTGGAACAGCAAGCGGCGAAGTGGAATCCCATATCCGCGAGCAGCCGTCATGAAAGGCGATTGCAACACTTCGGCAACAGCGGCACGGACGTGAGACAGCAGCAGGGGCAGTGAGGCTGCAATTAAGCATAGACTAGGCAGGAAAAGATGGCTGGCAAGATCTTTGCACTTGGCCCATATGCTCATTTGCGAAAAGTCGAGCGAGACCATGCCGCCTGCTGGGAAATACCCGCTGCGAACAGCGCACATTAATAGCAGCAGCGCCAGCACCAGATCGGGAACAGCGAGCAAGGCGGAAATGGTTCCGCTCACGAAGAAGTCCGGTTCCTTTCCCTGCCGCGCGGCGGCCCAAATCCCGAAAGGGATAGCAATGAGCCAGGCGAATAATGTAGCCGTTCCGGTCAGCAGCAGCGTGTTTCGCGCACGAACCAGGAGAATCGGAGCTGCGGGGCTGTCATAGGCTATTGAAAACCCCCATTCACCTCTGAAGACTGAGCGCAGCCAACCGAAGTATTTTATCGGCAGTGACCGATCTAACCCATGTTGTGACCGCAAAACCTTGATGGTCGACGGGGAGATGCGAGGATTCAATCTCAGAGTTTCAAAAAAGTCCCCCGGGGCGAGGTCGATGAGTGCAAATGAGAGAACCGAGACGCTGACCAGGAGAAAAAAACTATACAAAATGCGGCGGGCGAAATAATAGACCATCGGCGTGCAGCGCTAATCAGCTTTAGAAGTGCGCTTCGGAACCCGGAATTGAGGCTATAAGGGCCCGGGTATATGAATGCTTGGGTTGGAAAACACCTCTACTACACTACCTGATTCCACAATTTTGCCTCGTTGCATAATAACTATTTCGTCGGCCAAGTATCCGGCCAAATGAAGGTCGTGCGAAATATACAAGTACGTCAAAGAAAAGGAAGCCTGAAGCTCGAGGAGCAAGTTGGCGATCTGGGCTTGAATGGAGAGATCGAGGCCCGATAGAGCTTCATCTAGAATCAGGAGCGCCGGTTTGAGAACCAATGCGCGGGCAAGGATCAATCGCTGCCGCTGACCCCCACTGAATTGGAGCGGTGACCGGTCCGCCCACTCCGACGGGATGCCAACTTGCTCTAGCATCGCAAGTGCTTGCTTGCGTCGCTCGTGCTCGCCAATGCGTTCCTGAATGCGAAGCGGCTCGCTCACAATTTCTGCAGCAGAGAATCGGGGACTCATCGCCGCCGAAGAATTCTGGAAGATGAGCTGAATCTGGCGCCGGGTAGCACGCAAATCCGTAGAACAGGAGGTGAGGAGGTTCTTGTCTTCAAACCAAATTTCCCCCGCGTCCGTCTCCGTTAGACGAGCCACACATCGCGCGAGGGTGGACTTCCCTGAACCGGACTCACCTACTAGAGCGACAGTAGAACTGGAATGCACGGTCAAGCTGATGTCATCGAGCGCCTTAACCGGGGATTTATTTCGTGAAAACCATTTACGTTGTGCGTAGCACTTGCTGAGATGCCGAACCTTCAATAATGCTGCGGGCTGGCAGATTGTATGCGACCTCTCATCCACCATATTGAAGCAACGTACGCGGACTCCATCCTCGATCTTGACTTGTTCGGGGTCCTGAGTGACGCAAATCCCAAGACGCTCGGGACAGCGAGGTTCGAAAGGACAGCCCTTCCCCAGATGCGCTAGCTCAGGCGGCACACCCGGAATAGTTGGTAATGGGGCCCTAGGTGCATGCGCGTGCTTCCCTGATAGAGGGGGAATCGAGCGCAGCAATCCTCTTGTATATGGGTGACGGGGTTGGCGCAAGACTTGTGCTAGCGTACCTTCTTCGACAATGCGGCCCGCGTACATTATTAGGACGCGATCTGCAATTCCGGCCAAAAGCAGCGGATTGTGGGTAATAAAAAAGAGGTTCAGTTTAAGACGGTCCTTCATCTCTTTGAGAAGGCCCAGGAGTTGTGCCTGCGTCGTATTGTCTAACGCGCTGGTGGGTTCATCCGCGATCAGAAGAGCGGGTTTGCACGCCAAAGCTTGCGCTATTACCACCCGCTGGCACTCTCCCCCGCTCAACTGGTGCGGAAATGCGGAATAGATGTGGGCATCGGGCAACCGAACTTGTCGCAGCAATGACTCTGCCTCTTCCCGATATCGTCGGTGTGTCCAATGGCGGTGCGCGCGAAGAACCTCGATGATCTGATCGCCCACGCGCATTACGGGATTCAGCGCCGTTCCAGGTTCCTGAAAAATGATGGAGATCTCTGCCCCACGAATTTTTTGCAGTTCGTATTCATTGGCCAGCAACACGTCTCTCCCGCGAAATAGAACGGAACCGGATATCGCTCGGGTAGTCTGCGGAAGCAAGCGGGTCAGAGCAAGAGCAAGCGTCGTTTTACCACAGCCCGACTCACCGAGTAATCCCACCGTCTCCCCTGGGCCGATATCGAAGCTGACGTTGTTGACGCCTCGGCGATCCAAGCCACGGTAGTTAGAGAATGTAACGGTCAAATTGCGAACTTGGAGCACGGCGCTCAACATCTATGCGTGACTTGCTCCATGCGTATCGGCAGTTCTATTATCTGCCAAATCGATCGATGATCTAGGAAGGACCGGGAGATCGTACCGCCTCCGGCACTCCCTACTGCAATTTGAGAAACTGGCGCCAAGCTAATACGGCTTGGTATGAATCCAGCAGTCCGTGACCCAAAGTCGGATCGATTGGCTTGGCATGCGCCATTGCTTGTGCGCTTTCGGACTCATTACACGGAGTTTGGACCTCGAGCATCAGAGCAGCCACGCCGGAGACAAAGGGAGCACTGAACGAAGTGCCCCAACCCGCCGCGTAGGTGGCAAACGGATATGTGGTGACGACGCCCTCTCCCGGGGCGGCCACCCACACCAGCCGTTTCCCATAGTTGGAAAACAAAGAACGCTGATCGTCGTTCGTCGTGGAAGCGATTCCCATCACGTTAGAGAAAGCCGCTGGGTACACCAGAATTTCTTTTCCGCTATTACCCGCGGCGGCAACAGAGATTAGACCCTTAAGATCTGCAAAGTTCACTGCATTCTTTACTTCTAGGGAGAACGCCGCCAGATTGAAACTCATATTTAGAATATT
This sequence comes from Bryobacteraceae bacterium, assembly GCA_051004875.1. Lineage (GTDB taxonomy): Bacteria > Acidobacteriota > Terriglobia > Bryobacterales > Bryobacteraceae > Bog-105. The sequence goes on along the minus strand of JBPCJX010000042.1, from coordinate 85,627 downwards.
CGCGTTGTGGAAAACAGCGAAGTAGATGGCCCGAATGATCTCAGAATTGTAGCCAGTTCCATCTGCCCGGAAAACTTTCAGTGGCATCAGGTTTGCGCGAGGCGCCACAAGATGGATGATTCCAGCCACCATGGTGCCGTGGCCAAAGGCACTGTAATGCGGATTGCCGTCGACCACAGCCGCAGTAGATTGGTCGATGCGGGCGGCGCCCTGCTGATTCACCCAAATAGGATTGCCAGCAGTAGGCGTGGTGGAGAGAGTGACATCAACCGTTTCGTCACCCTCTCCATCTTGATTTCGAGTGAAATCATACCCGGGAACAAGTGTGTTCTTCAGAGCCGGATGGTTCGGATCAATGCCCGTGTCGATCACGGCCGCGATACCCGCCCCCTTTAAACGGAACGTCTTTTGCGTATACCGCATGCGAATGATATGCGTCGCGGGCTGGTTGACGTAGCCATCCGGGACAGTTTGACCGAAGTAATTGACCGGTTTAGTATCTGACAAGCTCTTCGGGATCGTATAGCCGGATTTCGAGGTGTGCGCCAATTGATCGAGCTCGGCATCAATAACTCCGGTCTGCATGAGGAGGGTCCGCAGAAATGTCGTGGGATCTACGGAGTCGGGAGTGGTGAGAAGGAAGACCTGGCCCCGGCTCAGTGAGGCGTCCAGTGCTTCCGCTACGTTGCAGCCCAAGGCGGCACAAATGCTCTGAAGCGTCGGCAAGCCGCCCTTGTCGCGGACGATGAAACGGCGTTCGGCCCGGGCTGGCATGGCCCAGAATGAATGCACACAACAGAAAACCAAACAAAGCAAGACGCTTCATATACTGTCCCCCTTGTTACTTACGCGAATTCTTATTGCTCCTGGCGTAATCGCGTACTTAAAAGAGGTAAATCAGCGAAAAAAAATACGATGTATTTATACTTTTAACTGAACGTCAAACTTTTCCGGTTATAGATAAGAGCAAATAGAAGGACAGTGTCCCCCCGTGCTGGCAGGAACCACTGTCGTGTAGCTTACGGTATGCATTGCGCCGCAGGAAGAGTAAAGAAACATCCCTCGGGGTTTTCAAGACGGTCTTCTTCCCACAAAAACGGCGACAATGTCCTTTCTCGTCTCGTTCTGCCATTTGCTCGAAGCGAACGGATCCGCGCGCCTGATTAAAGAGACGGCGATTATTTATTCGGTATGGGAATCATTATTACCTACGGAACCTACACAAGCTCTTCGGAAACCGATACACAGAGGAGAATCGTATCTGACGTCCATTTAAATTTATTAGCTCTGGAGTACGGCTACAAGTATCGGTTGGATATTTGTGCCAAGGACATCCGATTAAGAGTGGAATTTGTCCGGACGCTCCGGGAGGCAAGATGCGTTGGACGGCCGTTGCGCCGGTCCGGCTCCATCGTTCGGTTATTCAAAATCATTCCAGGTGGAGATCTTCGACATCAGAAGTGGTGGTAATCTGAGGCGCCAGCACTCATATGTCGTAGTAGAGAGCGAACTCATACGGATGAGGCCTGAGCCGAACAGCTTCGGCTTCGGCTTTCCGCTTGTAGGAAATAAAGGTCTCAATCAGCTCTTCAGAGAAGACATCGCCTTTAGTTAGGAACGCGTGGTCTTCCTCCAGGCACGTCAGCGCCTCATCCAGGGATGCTGGCATGGAGGGCACGTTCCTCATCTCTTCCGGTGACAAATCGTAGATATCCTTGTCAAGCGGCTCACCCGGATCGATCTTGTTTATCACGCCATCCAGGCCGGCCATTGTCATTGCGGCGAACGCTAGATATGGGTTCGAGGCCGCATCCGGGGGCCGGAACTCGACCCGCTTTGCCTTGGGACTGTTGGAATACATGGGGATGCGCACGGCAGCTGAGCGATTGCGCCGTGAGTATGCCAAATTCACTGGAGCTTCGTAGCCTGGCACCAAACGTTTATAGCTATTCGTAGTCGGAGCAATGATGGCTGAGAGCGCACGCGCATGCCGTAGCAGGCCACCGATATACGATAACGCCATCTCGCTCAAGCCCGCGTAGTTGTCGCCGGCGAATAGCGGTTTACCATCTCGCCACAAACTTTGGTGCGTGTGCATACCGCTACCGTTATCGCCGAACAGTGGCTTAGGCATAAACGTCACGGTTTTGCCGTATTGATTGGCTACGTTGCGCACCACGTACTTATAGAGCACCATGTTATCGGCGGATTTGACCAGAGTATCGAATCTCTGGTCGATTTCGCATTGACCCCCGCTTGCGACTTCGTGGTGGTGACATTCAATATTGAGTCCGCACTCAATCATGGTGGCGACCATTTCGCTGCGGAGATCCTGATGATGATCAGTCGGTGGAACGGGGAAATAACCTTCCTTATACCTGGGGCGATAGCCCAAATTATTTTGCTCCCGACCCGAGTTCCACCTTCCCTCGTCGGCGTCTATGTAGTAAAAGCCGCTATGCTGGTTCTGGTCAAAACGAATGTTGTCGAAAATGAAAAACTCAGCTTCTGCCCCGAAATACGCAGTATCGGCAAGACCACTGTTCTTCAGGTGAAGCTCTGCTTTTTTAGCTATCCAGCGCGGGTCGCGATCATAGTGTTGGCGGGTTATGGGATCAAGAATGTCGCCCAGCATTATTACAGTCCGAGTTTCCGCGAATGGATCCATAAATGCAGTCCCGGGATCCGGGATCAGCAGCATGTCGCTTTCGTTGATCGCTGCCCATCCGCGAATACTCGATCCATCTATGCCGAAGCCATCTTCGAATGAGCTTTCCTCAAGCATGTTGATCGGGTAAGAAATATGTTGAGTGAGGCCGGGGATGTCAGTGAAGCGCAGATCTACCTGCCGCGCATCATTCTTCTTCGCAAATTCCAAGACTTCCTGTGGGGTCATTCAATCCTCCGTGCAATAATCGGCAGCGGCGTGGGGCCACTTAGACAAGCAACTCGATAGAATAGCGGATCGTTCCTGTCGAGAGCAACCGCTAGATCCGAAACTGGTATTTACGCATGCTAACCAGAACCGGTACTGAAAGCGGGCAGATGGAATTGTCGCTCGAGCTAGAGCGGCGCGTCTTCCAAGTAAATGAACTTAATAGCGCCGTACAACGCCTCTTTGAAGCGGATTTCCGGAGGATTTGGGTAGCTGGCGAAATTTCCGGATGTCGAGTCGCCAGCAGCGGACACTACTACTTTTGTCTCAAGGATTCGCAAAGCCAGTTAAAATGCGCACTTTTTAAAGGAGCTGCGCGGCTCGCTCGGTTCATACCTCGGGACGGGCTTGCTGTAATCGCGCGCGGAGATCTAGAAGTTTACGAAGCGCGGGGCGAATACCAGCTCATTGTGGAACTGCTTCAGCCGCAAGGAGCGGGGGCTCTTCAGCTCGCGTTTGAACAATTGAAGAAAAAGCTTGCGGCCGAAGGGTTGTTTGAGAAGTCACGAAAGCGGATTTTGCCGAGATTGCCTCGACGAATTGGGCTTATAACGTCCCCCTCGGGCGCCGCCCTTCGGGATATGTTACAAATCCTGGAGCGGCGATTCCAGGGCCTTCACGTCCGGCTGTACCCTGCCCAGGTGCAAGGAGAAGGATCGGTTGAACAGGTATCCCGCGCTCTCAACTACTTCAGTGACAACCCCTGGGCGGACGTTGTGATTCTGGCGCGTGGCGGCGGATCACTCGAAGATTTATGGACCTTCAATGAAGAAGCCGTGGCGAGAGGTATTGCGGCCTGCAAAGTACCGGTCGTCTCGGCCATAGGTCACGAGACCGATTTCACCATCGCCGATTTCGTGGCCGATTTCCGTGCTCCGACGCCATCCGCCGCAGCCGAAATCATCGTTTGCACACGAGAGAGCTTGCTCGAGCAGATCGCGGCTTTCCGCGCGAAGGCGGCCCAATCAGTACGTTACCGGCTACTTTCATGTTCGCGCGATCTGCACCAACGCGGAACCGATCGCGGCACAACTCTGCTGCATCGAGCACTGGCCCGGCGCGCACAGCAGGTCGACGACCTGGATCATCAGCTTCGGAATCGGGCGCGACGCCTCCTCGAGGTACAAACCCGGCGTCTTGCCGGCGTGCTCCGGATCTTACACGCGAGCGATGTGCGACTGCAGCTCGCGCGAAACCGGCACAGGCAGCAAGTCTCGACTGAGCGCATGATAAAAGCTATGCAAAGCAGGATACGCCAAGCTCGGCATAGAGAGGAAACAATCCAGGCGCATTTGACGCAGTTGAGCCCCGTCGGGGTGCTCGCACGCGGATACGCTATCGTCGAAGATGCTCAACGGCACATTCTGCGGTCCTCAGCGGAAACGTCGGCAGGTGAACCTCTGCATATCCGGCTGCATCGCGGCGAGCTGGATGCAATCGTCTCTAGGACAGCAGAGCCAACCTAGCGTGACCGTGCTGGCTGCGTTCGAGTGAGCTATTGTCCACCGAATCTATACTGGAAGGGTTGGATCATCGATCTCCCAGAAAAGCGATTTGTCTCCTGAGCGGGGGTCTCGACTCTGCCACGTGCGTCGGAATAGCTCGCGAAGAAGGTTTTGAGTGCTACTGCCTTTCCTTTGATTATGGCCAGCGCCACGCAATCGAGCTCCGGTCTGCGGCTCTGATTGCCCAGCAACTACACGCCCAGGAGCATCGAACGATAGAAATTGAGTTGCGGGTATTTGGCGGGTCGGCTCTCACGAGTGATGTCGCGGTTCCAAAGCATCGACCCGAGGACGCGATGAAGAGCGCCATTCCGGTGACGTATGTGCCCGCGCGCAACACTATTTTTTTATCGTTTGCGCTCGCCTATGCCGAAGTTATCAGTGCTTCGGACATCTTTATTGGAGTGAACGCAATTGACTACTCGGGCTATCCGGACTGCCGGCCGGAGTTCATTCGGGCATTCGAGCGGATGGCCAACCTAGCCACCAAAGCTGGCGTCGAAGGAACTACCAGGATTAGCATTCACACACCGCTCATCGAAATGACCAAAGCTGAGATCGTGCGTAAGGCTATTGAGCTCGGCATTGACCTGAGCTTAACCCATAGTTGCTACGACCCAGACGAGCGAGGCTGCCCATGTGGAGCGTGTGATGCCTGCATGCTGCGAAGCAAAGCGTTCCGTGAGGCTGGGCTGGCTGACCCCGCCGTAACAGCCCTACAGTCCTCATTGTGAAGATTGCAGAAATTTTCTATTCCCTCCAGGGTGAAGGCGCTCTGGTGGGGGTCCCCTCCGTTTTTATCCGAACCGCGGGTTGCAACCTCCGCTGTACATGGTGTGATACGCCTTACACCTCCTGGAACCCGGAGGGAGAAGATCTTTCCATCGAGCGGATTGCGGGTGTTGTGGAAGGCTTCGGCGCGAATCATGTCGTAATCACTGGCGGCGAACCTATGATCGCGCCTGAAATGGTTCGCCTGACAAGCATACTGCACGAGTCAAGTTGTCACATTACAATCGAAACGGCCGGTACGGTCTACGCCCCGCTAACCTGCGATCTGATGAGCATAAGTCCGAAACTGTCAAACTCTGTTCCATATGAGCGAGAGGGCGGCAGATGGGCGGCTCAGCACGACCGATTGCGGTATCAGCCGGAGGTTCTCAGACGTCTAATCCGCGAATACTCGTACCAACTTAAGTTTGTAGTCACGTCACCGGGTGATTTGAACGAGATTAACGAAATCCGGGACAACCTGCCAGCGGAACGGGAGCGAATCATTTTGATGCCCGAAGGAACCAGTCGAGAATTGCTACGGGAACGCGGGCTATGGCTTGCTGAGATTTGTAAGACCAACGGCTATCGGTACAGTCCACGGCTACATGTCGACCTTTGGGGCGACAAGCGCGGCGTCTAGCGGACTGAGGCCGTTTTGTGTAGTGCCTGAGAAAGGTGCGTTGGTATCTCAGTAGGTGCCTAACCTTAGCAAATTCAGGCCTTGGCCTGATCTTTCAGGCCGACTCGCGATTGGTCCAAGCTGCCACCGCTTGGTCCTGCACCGCTTTCGCCTGTCTAGCTCTACCAATTTTGAGCAATGCCCATCGATACCAGAGAAACCAAGCCACGCTCGTCCATAGGTATGCTCCGGTCAGAAGCGGGACGGTCAACATTACCAACAGTAACGCTGCCCCGTCGATTACGGCAAATCCGGCGAGCGAGACGCCCCAATCCGTACAGGCGTAAATTGCGCTGAGAATCGCCGGTAATAACAACGCCTCGTCCTGGAACCAGGAATAGGGGGCTGATGCTACGGAGACTAGGATAAGAAACAGTCCCTCTCGATTCCAATCCCATTCTTGTTTGCGTTTGGGAAAGAGCCGGATCGCCCAGAAGGACGAGACGAGAGTAAGCGCGTACTGGCTCTCGACGACTGATGGAACCCGGGTATGAACGAGAGAACTGAGGTTAGGCATGCCGTGACTAAAGGCGTTCGCGCGGTGCAGGACCGGCACATAGTCGGCGAAAATATGGGGATCGAAACACAACGGAGTAAGGCAGGCAACCGTCAGCCCGAGAACCGCTCCAGATAAGAGCCGGAAGCGCTTCTCGTTTATGGTCCAGATCAATACCACTAGGCCGAAGGGAATCAATAGTTGCGGCTTGACCGCGAGAAGGGCAATGCAAAACCCGGCAAGGAACGCGCGCTTCTGGTGTAACCAGAAAAACAGAGTTACTCCGAGGAGTTCAAGCGGTACGATCTGGCCGAGGGATACGCACGCAAGATCGGAGCGAATACGTAACCGAGCAAATGAGAACGGTCCTGCCGTCGCCCGAGCAGCACCCATAGAATCCTGATAGACAGCACAATGCAGCCGATGATGAGAAGTGCCCACAGAACGATGGCCCAGTGAGCGCTGAGCATCCCGAACGGCAATGCGAAGAACAGGGCAGTCGGAGGGTTGAACATAACCTGCGCACGGGTGATGGGTGCCCCGGCTTGTCGCTCAAGCCGAAAGGCGCTCTTCTCGTCGTAAGGATTGGCGTGCTTTAAAAGCAGTCTTCCGGCAGCCCAATATTCTGTCACGTCCTTGTCGGTACCAGGCAGTGGACTAGAAATAGTGTACGCAGTGATCGCAACGGCGATGGCCGCAAGGGCGGCGGCTACAAGCTTGCGGAGGACTCGCCGCGCGAACTTGAACCAATTGGCAGGACTAGTGTACGATTCCCGCTCAATCTCTCCCATTGTCTTGCCTCTAGCTTCTGAAATTGTTGGCTTTTGCGTTTATTGCCAGCGTCCTTGATCCATTTCAGAACTTGCTCTGCCTCAAAGTTTATCGTTATGACAGTGAGCTTGGTTGGTTGTATGAAGTCGCCAGTGAGGGCCAAGGCAGCACGAAGCAGTTCCCGACAATGACGGGCGGGGTAAGCAGTTGTGGAAGGAATTAGATTGGGTTCCGCTATCAGGTTTCGAAGTGCCTGCAACTCGCGCGTGGATGGCTTGGCCATACTCCGGCAGTATGGTTTATGCCAGAATTGATGCAAGCGGTCGCTGTTTTCTCTTCAACACACCTTTCACGCACTCCTCCGATACACTGGAAGTTGACTGAGAAGCGTTTTAAAGTCGGCGCGGTAAGCTACTTAAATACCGTCCCGCTGATCTGGGGGATGCTTCACGGCCCGCAACGTGAACAGGTTCAACTCTCATTTGCCATTCCTTCCGCCTGCGCCTCGGAGGTTGAACGAGGAACGGTGGACATTGGCCTCGTACCGGTGGCTGAAATCCCGCGTCAGGGCTTGGAGATTGTTCCGGGTGCCGGAATAGCGTGCCTAGGCGCGGTCCGAAGCATACTGTTGCTTTCTCGAGTTCGCTGGAAAGAAGTGCGGACCTTAGCCGCGGACCTCGGCTCCAGGACATCAGTAGAACTTGCGCGCATAATTCTGCGGGAACGTTACGGCGTTGAGCCTCAAGTTGTCCTACATGAGCCTATTTTGGACAAAATGCTTTTAGCTGCCGACGCGGCGCTGATTATTGGCGATTCGGCGCTGCGGATCACGCCCGAGGAACTGCCTTTCGAATGCTTGGACCTGGGGGCCGAGTGGCTTGCACAAACGGGTCTGCCCATGGTTTTTGCCGCCTGGGCGGGGAAACCGGGCATTTCTGTTGAATCTCTTCAGAACATCACGACCGGCTCATATGAACTCGGCAAGGCGAGAATCGATCAAATCGTGGAACAAGAATACAGAGGGCGGCAAATCAGCAAGCAACTCGCGGACCGGTATTTGCGCGAGCATATTCGTTTTGAGCTTGGGCCAAACGAGCACCGCGGATTGCAGACCTTTTATGAATTAGCAAATCTCTCCCCACACCCCGCACTCGCGGCGAGAAGATGATATAAAGCTATCGCCATGATCACTCGACAGCAAGCAATCGACATGTTCCAGAGCGACGATCTCATCGGTATCGGAATGGCGGCGGATGCAATCCGGAAAAAAATCCATCCGGACGGCGTCGTCAGTTACATCATCGATCGCAATATTAACTACACGAATTTCTGCACTGAGTACTGCAGCTTCTGCGCCTTCTATCGCCCGCTCGGCCACAAGGAAGGATACATTCTTCCAAGCGAGCTGATTCTGGCTAAGATCCGGGAGACGCTGGATCTGGGGGGCACAGGTATCCTCATGCAAGGCGGTCTTCACCCGGATCTCAAAATTGAGTGGTACGAAGACTTGCTGCGGACCATAAAGGGAAGATTCGACATCTGGTGCCACTGCTTCTCTGCCCCTGAAATTGTCAATATCGCTGAACTTAGCGGTTTGTCTCTGCGGGACACCATTGCCCGCCTGCGTGATGCCGGGTTAGACTCCATTCCCGGCGGCGGAGCCGAAGTGCTCGACGACACGGTTCGCCATCGTATCAGCCGATTGAAATGCTCCACCCAGGAGTGGATCGATGTTCACCGGAGTGCGCATTCTCTTGGTATGCGTACGACTGCCACGATGATGTTCGGAACAGGTGAGACGATCGATGAACGGTTGAACCACTTTGACATCGTGAGGCACATTCAAGAAGATACGGGGGGCTTTACGGCTTTTATCCCGTGGTTCTTCCAGCGCGAAAACACATCTCTGGGCCGTTTTGTGAAGCAGGAAGCAACGGCAGTCGAATACCTGAAGATGCTCGCGCTTTCGAGGATTTACCTCGAGAACATCCCAAATATCCAAGCCTCCTGGGTCACTCCGGGCCTGAAAGTTTGCCAGTTGGGACTGCGGTTTGGCGGGAATGACGTCGGCAGTATTATGATCGAGGAAAATGTAGTCTCCGCGGCGGGCGCTCATCACCGCGCAACGGAAGAACAATTACGCCGCTTAATCCGGGACTCCGGCTTTGTTCCGAAGCAGCGCGATACGCTTTATCGAACTTACTTCTTGAATTAAGAGGGCTGCCCTACCGGGTCAGATCAACCGGCTTCTTCGCCCTTCTTCTTCTTCTTCCCAGTGGGGGCTGGACGGGTCGCCTTGACCCGCTTCATATCGAGTGATTTGTTTGACCAATCCTCAGCTTGCGCAATGTCAGCCTTTGATGCTTCCGGTGAATCCTCTAAGTCCGCTTTTTTTCGGAGCAGAAGGTTGATATACGTCATCGCGTCTTCGTTCTCTTTGTCGATGGAAAGGCACTTCTTGAGATTATCAATGCCTTCGTCGATCAACTTCTGATATTTTGCTTTCAACTGCTCTCTAAGCTTGGGATCCTTAATGGGGCCTGGATCGTCCGCCTTCATGTGCTGCTGGACACGCGCGGTCTGAAGAGGCGTGAAAGCCTCAGCCCAGTTAATGATACCCAGGTAGTAGTAAGCCTCTGGGTCCTTGGGATTCACCTCAATGCGGCGTTCGTTCCACTTTTTCGCCTCGTCTAACGCGGCGGTTTTCTGTTCCGGACTACCCGCGGAGGCGGAATTGTAGGCCATGGACGCCATGGACGCAAGTGCCAAAGAGTTTTTTGGATCTCTCTTTAATACTTCGTCGAAGGTCCTCCGCGCCATCTCGTAGTTCTTTTTGTTGTCTGGAGACTCGGCACCGGGAATCCATTGGATCATGTACGAAGTCGCAAGATAGAGCTGGGCATTTTGGTTGTTAGGATCGTATTCAACCGCATTCTTGAAGTGATTCACTGCCTCTGCATAGTGATTACCCCTATAAGCCTGAACGCCTTTGTTCATCTCATCGCGGGATTTCAATTTCTCGCAGCCGGTTCCGATAAGCACCAAGCTGGCGCAGAGGGTCAGCGCCAAAAATCGAAGTGAACTCGACCTTTTCGTTTTAGCACCTCGGTGCCCCTCGTGCGCGGGCGATCTAGACTCTTGCATCCTATGGATCCTCTCTCGCTGCGCCAAGCGCTATTGCCCCGCCTCGACCTTCGGAGTCATGATTCCCACTTTGTCGAGACCAGCTCCCTTGGCTGCGTCAACCGCTTGAGCTACGTACCGATAATCAACATCTTTGTCGCCCTTGACGAAAACGACTTTTTGGGCACGCGTCTTAAAAATGTCTTCCAAGCGCGTCTGCAAATCGCTGTCCTTCACAGGCTGCCCATTGATTTGTAGGCTGTGATCCTTGGCGACCTCGATCACCACCGTTGGATCTGTATTTGGGGGCAGCGGGGGTGAATTCGGCGGCGGCGGCTGCGGCACCAGCGTATCCAGTCCATGCGGGGTTAACGGCGTGATGACCATGAAGATGATCAGCAGCACCAAGAGTACGTCAATGAGTGGCGTAACATTAATATCGGCTTTGGCTCCGCCAGAGCCGCCTACTGCCATTGCCATAAAAGTTGATCCCTTTCAGGTGAAATTACAGATTCAAAGCTTTTTTCTTGTCCTGGATCTCTTCGGTCAGAAGCCCGAGCTGGTCTACGCCGGCCGTACGTAGAGCATCAATGACATCCGTGACGCTCTCAAAACGTGCCCTCGCGTCACCCTTTAAGTAGACCGTCTTGTCAGTGCGATTCTTCTGGAGATCTTTCGTCCTGCTCCCCACCTGATCCAGCTGTACGAGCGCATTCCCCGGGCTTAGAAAGACCCTGCCGTCTCGCGTCACTGCAATGATTACCGCATCCTCCTTATCGGCTTCCGCCATTTTGATGGGATTGTGCGTTTTCACTAGATTGACGGGTATGGTTTTGGACAACATGGGCGTGATGACCATGAAAATAATGAGCACGACCAGCATGACATCCACCATGGGCGTCACGTTGATTTCCGAAACAACCGGCATCGCTTTGGGTAATCTTGTTGCCATTTTTGAATTCCTCGTTTACTGAGCTCGAGATCTCGCGGAAAGCTGTTCCAGTCCCCACAATGGGGAGCGGTGTCGATCGCACAAGCCTCGGCTATTCGAGAGATGTCTTACTTCGCGACTCTCCGCTGAGTTCGTTTCAGGAAATAGTCGATGAGCTCGGAGCTGGAGTTCCCCATTTCCACGTCAAAAGCCTCAATCCGGTTCGTGAAATAGTTGAACATCCACACTGCGGGGATAGCTACAAATAGACCGACCGCCGTCGTGATCAATGCTTCCGATATACCTCCCGCAACCGCACCGATACCGGTTGACTTAGAAGTCGATATCGACTTGAACGCGTTCATAATTCCTACTACCGTTCCGAACAAGCCGACGAAGGGAGCGGTCGAACCTATAGTAGCCAGGCTGCTGACGCCGCGCTTCAGTTCCGCGTGAACAATCGCCTCGGCGCGTTCTAGGGCCCTGCGAGACGCCTCAATTTCCTCGCCCGGAATGTCCGTGTTCATCTCATGCGCTTTGAACTCCTGCAGACCGGCTACAACCACCTTAGCCAAGTGGCTCTTATTAAAGCGGTCCGCAATCTTGATGGCTTCATCAAGCTTTCCCTCGCGCAATGCTCCAGCTACCGCCGGCGCAAACGCTCTGGATTGCTTACGAGCTGAATTGTAGGCGATCAACCGGTCAATCATCACGCCGATCGACCAAGCCGACATAATAAACAGGCATATGACTACGCACTTAGCCATGAGGCCCATGTTGCCCCAAACCGTCCGAGGATCAAAGTTGAGTGATTCCTGTTCCTGCAGAAGCCAAAACGCCCAAACGTGAAGTTGTAATAACATGCTCATCTCCTAAGTTGAATCGAACTGATCAAATAAAACCGTGGTTACTGGCTCAACGTAAAGTTAACGATAATATCGGTAACTACTTCTACTGGCTGCCCGTTAAGCATAGTTGGCCGATACTTCCATTGCAAAACTGCCTCTCTCGCAGCATTGACGAGAAGAGGATGACCGCGTTTCAGGACGAGATTTTCAATATTTCCATCTTTACTGATGGTCGCGGTGAATTCGACTGTCCCTTGAACCCGAGCTGATTTAGCAAGCGGCGGATAAACAGGCTGCACCTTCCGTATGAGATTGGCCTCGGCGACTTGGCCGCCTACCCTGACCGGACCGGTTGGTTTCTTGGGGGGAGGAGGCGGCGGCGCAGGCCCGACCCCGCCGATGACGCCACCGATAACACCACCGGCAACACCGCCCGCTTCACCGGTTCCACCGACCACGCCAATACCGGCATCCGGCGGTGGCGCCGATTCCTCTACCTTATTCACAGTTTTCGGGATGACTTTTGGCGCAATCAGTTGGTTCGCAATGAATTGACGCACCACCGGCTTCGGCTGCACTTTGGGGGCTTGTGGAGGCGGCGGCGGAGGAGGCGGTGGCGGCGGTGGCGGCGCGACCAGCATGCTCTTCAATTGGGCGCTGGGCAAGGCCTCCGTATAGATAAGCGGAATTAGAATCAAAATGCCAATGATCGAAATCTGCAGCACCAGTGACAGAAGAATCGTAAAGGGCTTCTTCGTCTTTACCGTGCCATCAACAAATGTTTGGTCGAACATTTGAGTTCCCTTCCGTCGGCCCGTCTGAGCGGGCTGACAACTGCTTCTACCTTGCCGTCTTTGCTACACCTCGAGAGCGACCCTCGACAACCGCCGTTCTCCGTTTCCGTTTGCGACTTTCCGCCAAATCCCGCCAAAAAACTAAAATTGGGCTAGCGATAAAGATCGATGAGTAAGTCCCAATGATGATACCAACCACTAGTGCAAATGAGAATCCCTTCAATACCTGCCCGCCGAAAAGGTAGAGCGACAGAGCAGTAAGGAAGGTGAGACCCGACGTAAGAATGGTCCGGCTCAGGGTTTGGTTGATACTCGCATTGACAATCTCGGCGAACGAGCCGCGTCTCTGCAGCTTGATGTTCTCACGGATACGATCGAAGGTCACGATGGTGTCGTTCATCGAATAACCCACCAATGTAAGCAATGCGGCGATCACGGTCAGATCGATCTGCTTGTTGAAAATCGAAAACAGTCCAATCGTGATGATCGTGTCATGGAATACCGCAATCACGGCGGCAACTCCATAGATCCATTCGAACCGAAACGCGATGTAAATCAGCATTGCGCCCAGCGCAATTAGTACCACATTGATCGCCTGTTGGCGGAGATCAGCCCCGATCTTCGGGCCCACAGTCTCCACATACCGGATCGCGAAATTGCCCACCGAGCATTCCTGTTTAACGACCCCCAAAAACTTGGATGTCATTCCAGGGATAGAGGAAAGTTCATCCAAATTACGAATCAAGCCCGAACGGGGCGGCGTATCGCGATATGTCGCGATCTGTTTAGTAAGCGCCTGAAGCTGATCCTCCGAAAGCGCCATGGAGGCCTTTTGGAGCGGGTCCCGCAAACGGTCGGCCAGAGCTGCCAGTCCCGCCGTATTAATATCGAGCTTCCCGCCAGTTTGGGGATTAAAAGCGCCGTTTAGCGCCGCAATCATGTTCGCGCGTACAACCTGAAGCGTTCTTTCGTCTCGCACGTCGGTCGAGATAAGAGCTTCTTGGGAGTTGCCCACTTCCTGGACCTCAATCTCGCCCGATATTCTCTTGTGAAGCGCAGACCGGATAGCTTGCGCTGGGGGCCGCTTTATAAAGTTCACGTCCATAAGCGCTCCGCCATTGAAGTCTATTCCATATTTCGGTCCGCCCTTGATCGCCAGGCTGACAAAGCCAGCCGCCGTGAGCGCCAACGACAAAATGATGAACGGCCATTTCTTGCCGAGAAAGTCGAAGTTTGTTTGCTTGAAAATTTCCATCGAGCTCTAGGGGCCGGCATTCAACACAATAGACACCGGTTATTTATAAAGTGTTCCCAACTGACATCATCGGGCTCGGGAAATTTTCCCGAGTTTCGTCGTACTAGATACTGAGAGCCGCGACCGGTTTGGGCCGGGACAATTCCCAGTCGAAAATAGCTTTAGAGACAAATACAGCCGTAAACACGTTGGCCGCAAGCCCGATGACGAGCGTCACCGCAAACCCTTTCACCGGTCCTGAGCCAAACAGAAACAGGATGGCACAAGAGACGATCGTCGTGACGTGAGTATCGATAATCGTAACCAGCGCTTTTCGAAACCCGCTATCTACCGCCGGAATGGGCGCTTTCCCAGCGCGCACCTCCTCGCGAATGCGCTCAAAAATAAGGACATTGCTGTCCACTGCCATACCAATCGTAAGAATGATGCCCGCGATACCCGGTAGAGTGAGTACTGCTTCGAAGTAGCTCAAACAGGCAATCAGAATGATTGCATTAAGAATCAACGCCAGCGTCGCATTGACGCCGCTTTTCTTGTAATAAATCAGCATCGCGGCGATAACAGACAGCACTCCCGCTATCCCCGCGATGAAACCTTCGCGGATCGAATCGGCGCCGAGCGAGGGCCCCACAGTATTCTCCTGCAGATAGACAACGCTTGCCGGAAGTGAGCCCGCCCGCAGATTGAGTGATAGATCGGATGCCTCCTCTTGAGTTCTGGCCCCTGTGATTCGCCCTGTGTCGCTAATCTGATTCTCGATCCGGGGCGCACTTAGCACTTTGCCGTCCAGAACAATGGCCAAGCGCTGTCCAACATGGCTGCCCGTGTACGCTGCGAAGCCCTTCGCAGCATTTTGACTGAGCACGAATCCGGTATCCCAGCTATTCGGTAAATCACCCTGTTGCGGCCGCGAGTCCCGAATATCGGTACCCCGCACAACGGGCGTTCGTGTGACAAGGTACACTCCGCCGTTTCGCGCATTAGGATCCGTACTGCTGGTACCGATCAGTTTCGTGCCCGCCGGCAAAACGCCGTTATTTTGAGCCAGGGCCTCCTCGCGGCTCGCGTAAGGTCCACCCCGAACGTCGTACAGTTCCAGGACGGCCGCGGTTTGCAGTATCTGCTTTACGCGGCCTGGATCATCCACTCCCGGCATCTGAACCAGCAATTGCGAGTCAGCATCTTCGCGGCGCTGCTGGACCGTCGCCTCACTCAACCCGAGCGCATTGATTTTTTTGTCGATCGTGTTCTTCGTCTGAGCCAGTACCTGTTGCCAAAGCTTAAGGGCCTCTGAAGGCTTCATCGTCAGCCGGTAGTCGGTTGCGTTCTGGGGTGTAAGCAGCCACTGTCCAAACTGGTCATTCACCAATCCACGAAACATTCCTGCTTGCGTGGATGGCACGCCCTTAACCAGGATCGCTACCTTAGTAGCGTCCTGAAGCGACTTCGCTTCGGCCAATTCGATGCCGGAATATTGTACGCCCGCCTCATTGGCAACGTCCTTAAGCCGTTCGGCAGCCGTACCCGCTTCCGCATTGAAAGCATCCTGCTGCTGGACTTGGACCACTAAATACGTCCCGCCTCGTAAGTCGAGGCCGAGACGGATGTTCTTGTGCCAGTTTTCCACCAACTGATCCTTACTCCTCGGCAGCCCGATGATGCCGTAGACGCAGGCCAGCATAATCACCAAAATGAAGATAAATTTGAAGCGTAAATGGCGTTTCATTTCTAAACGGCTCGTCTTGCAAGAACGTTATGGTCGGCGCCCCGGAGCCTATTTTTTGGTCTGTTCGTCCGGGTTAACCACGGTTGTTACAGCTCTCCGGGATACTTGAATCTTCACGTTATCAGGCTTAACGCGCAGTATAAGAGTATCATCGTTCACCCCGATGATAGTCCCGATAATCCCGCCGCTCGTCACCACCGTCTGCCCATTGACAAGAGACTTCAGCATTTCTTTCTGGTTCTTCTGTTGCCGCCGCATCGGCATGAACACTAGGAAATAGAAGATCGCGATCATCAACACGACTGGCAAAATCCCGCTCAGAAGCGAGTTGGCAGAAGGAGTGGCGGCTTGGAGGAGAATAAACAAGTGCATCATAGATGGCTGATTTCAGCTTAATGGGGTTATCGCTGGGGCCCGGCCACAAGTCAACACCCGGATTCGAATACCGTACCCGTCTCCTTCGGCTTTATGTGCCGTACTCAACGAGTATCCCAGCTTGCGCGGATCTCAAGAACTCGGGAAACTTTCCCTTCAAAATAGATTCCCGCATCCGCCGCATACTGTCAATGAAGTATTTAACATTGTGGATTGTAGCTAAGATCGAAAACAGGATTTCGCCCGACTGGAAAAGGTGCCGGAGATATGCCTTGCTAAACGTGCGGCATGTATAGCAATCGCAAGCTGGGTCGAGCGCGCTTTCATCTTGTATAAACTGCGCTTGTTTGATGACCACCTTCCCTCTCGATGTAAACAGGTACCCGTTCCGAGCGTTTCGAGTCGGCAGCACGCAATCCATCATGTCGACCCCATTCGAGACGTACTGCGGTAATTCCTCCGGCATTCCGACACCCATCACATAGCGCGGTCGATCCCAAGGCAGGAGCGGAACGGTGATCGCTACCATCTCCTGACTTAGATTCCGCGGTTCACCAACCGAAAGACCGCCGACCGCATACCCCGGCGCATCGAGCTCAAGGAGACCTTCCACGCACACTTTGCGCAAATCGGAATACATCGACCCCTGCACGATTGGGAAGAGAGCACAATGCAATCCCTTTTCCCGCCGCAAGTAGTGCGAATGTGCCGCACGCGCCCAGCGAATCGTCCGCTTGGTCGACTCTGCAGCAATCTCCTGCGTCGCGGGATACGGCAAACACTCATCGAGTGCCATGATGATGTCGCTGCCTAATGCGAGTTGGATGTCTATGATCCCTTCGGGCGTGAAAAAATGCGAATCTCCATTCAGATGTGACCGGAATAGCACACCCTCCTCACTCACCTCCCTCAGGGTGTCGAGACTGAAAACCTGAAATCCGCCGGAATCTGTAAGAATGGCCCGCGGCCAAGCCATGAAGCGGTGCAGCCCTCCGAGATTCTCGATGACCTGGTGCCCCGGCCGCAGATATAAATGATAGGTGTTCGCGAGAATGATGTGGACATCAAGATCGTGTTCGAGATCGCGTTGAGTGAGACCCTTGACGGTTCCATGCGTGCCGACTGGCATGAACACGGGTGTCTCGATCGCGCCGTGCGCGGTGTGTAAAAGGCCCGCACGAGCGCCGGTTTGCGTGCACGTCGCCTGTACCTCAAAACGCAGAGCAGACATTAAGAACCTATTTTCGCGCGGGTACGGATCGGCCGATACTCCTCCATGCGCACACGGGCCTACCTCACCTGCTTGTTACGATTGAGTCTTGATTAATGGCTCTTCGCTTCTATAACACGCTTACACAAGAGCTGGAGACGTTCGAGCCGCTCATTGGTAATACCGTTCGCATGTATACGTGCGGTCCGACTGTTTATAATTTTGTCCACATCGGGAACTTCCGCACCTTCACCTTTCAAGATATCCTGCGGCGGTGGCTACGCTATCGCGGGTACGAGCTGAATCACGTCATGAACGTTACAGACGTAGATGACAAGATCATTGCGAATGCAGCAAAAGAAGGGAAGTCGATCGAGCAATATACCGCTGTCTACAGTAAAGCCTTTTTTGAAGACGCGGCCGCGCTCCGCCTCGAACAACCTGAGCATGTTGTCAAGGCAACCGAGCACATTCCGGTAATGGTCAAAGCCATTGAGAAACTCGCTGCAAGAGGCTGTACCTATCTCAGCGATGGTTCCACGTATTTCAGCATTTCCACTTTTCCGGAATACGGCAAGTTATCCCACAATGATTTCAGCGGCATACGAAGCGGCGCGCGGGTCGACATGGACGAATACGACAAGGCCAATGCTCGCGATTTCGTCTTGTGGAAAGCGCGAAAAGATGCGGAGCCATACTGGGAAACTCCATTCGGTGACGGCCGTCCCGGCTGGCATATTGAATGCTCCGCCATGGCCATGGAATATCTGGGGGAAACACTCGATATTCATGCTGGCGGCGTGGATCTCACATTCCCGCATCATGAGAACGAAATCGCTCAATCTGAATCGATCACGCGAAAGCCGTTCTCCCGATTTTGGCTGCACTCCGAACATTTGCACATCGAGTCGCAGAAGATGTCGAAATCGCTGGGCAATTTTTATACTCTGCGCGACCTTCTCGATACGGGTTATCAACCCGAAACCATACGTTACTTGTTGGCTTCAGTACCTTACCGGAAAAAGCTAAATTTTACGTTCGAAGGGCTGAAGGCTGCCGGTAAGAGCATCGAGCGCATTCGCGAGTTTGAGCTCCGCCTTGCATCTACAAGGCTCGCTCCCGGTCGAAACGAAGCGATCCGCGAGCGCTCGCTCGAGGCAATCCGGGAATTCGAGGAGAGTCTGGATGACGATCTGAATACGGCCCAGGCATTGGCCGCTGTTTTCGAGTATGTCCGTGCAATGAATACCGCACTTGACGAATATCAGTTCAGAGAGGAAAACCGCTGGGAAGCCGCTCGGGTCCTGGAAGTGTTTGATGGTGTCTTCGATGTATTGAAACCCGCTGAATCCGACCGTTCGGGTGACTCCTCGGAAGGCGAGCCGCGGGCGTTGGCGGATGCCGAGGTAGAAGCATACATCGATGAGAGGGCTCTCGCGCGCGCAGCGCGAGATTTTGCGCGTGCCGATGAGATTCGTAATCTGCTTCAGGGAAAAGGCATTCTGCTCGAAGATGCCAAAGACGGAATTCGCTGGAAACGAAAATGAGGTTTGAATCTCAAGTTGTGCACGCCGGAGATCGAAAACGTCGCAGCACCGCTTCGATACCATCCACCACGCCTATCCAGTTAGCCACCACTTATCTGTACGAGTCCACCGCGCAGCTCGACCGCATCTTTGGCGGGGAAGAACAGGGTTTCAGCTACGCCCGTTACGCCAATCCCACCAATGAAGCGCTTGAGGAGTTGACAACCGCCATTGAGCACGGTTACGGATCGCTTGCCACAGCATCCGGCATGGCGGCCCTTCATATCGCTTTTCAAGCCGCACTGCTCGAGCGTCCGCATACTATTCTGGCTGCTCAATCCGTTTACGGCACAACTGTTACGCTGCTCGATCAGGTGCTCGGCGCTTTCGGCGCCGAAGTCGCATATGTGGATGTCTACGATCTCGAAGCACTTGAGCGAGCCATCGCCAGCAAGAAACCCGGCTGCGTTTTCATGGAGAGCGTCTCGAACCCCTTGTTGCGAGTCCCCAGAATCGACCAGATCGCGAAGCTCACCCGGGCGGCGGGCGCGGCTCTCATTGTAGACAGCACGTTCGCTACCCCCATGCTGATCCGCCCGCTCGATCTTGGCGCCAATATCGTTGTACATAGCGCAACGAAGTATCTGGCTGGGCACGGTGATGTCGTTGGCGGCATCGTTGTCACCGATGAACAGCATCACGAGCCCCTGCGGATGCTCTCGCGGATCGTCGGGCCGGTACTTGGACCATTTGAAAGTTATCTCACGATGCGCGGTATTAAAACCCTCGCGCTTCGGTTCCAGCGCCAGTGTGAGAACGCGAACAATTTAGCGCATTGGCTTGCGGCCCACCCTTGCGTCGGGCGCGTCTACGCTTGCTCCGATCCGAAACATCCCGATGCTGAAACAATCAGCCACCTCTTTACGCCCGGTTTTTTTGGCGCGATACTCAGCTTCGAAATTAAGGACGCAAACAAGGCGTCCGTGATGGCGTTTATGGACCGCCTTGAGATGATTGTTTGTGGAACCTCGCTGGGAGATGTGCACACATTATTGCTGTACCCGATCATTTCTTCCCATCGAGACGTTTCGCCAAAAATGCGGGAACGCATGGGCATTCGTGAAAATCTCGTGCGCCTAGCGGTAGGCATTGAAAGCGTCGACGACATCATTGCTGATCTCGATAATGCGCTGCGAACGGCTCAATGATTGAAGATGTTCGATAGCTGCTTTAGTTATTCCTGATACCCTGAGTTCGGTCCGTGTTTGCCCATCACAGAAAAAAAATCCAGTTACTCTTTGCGGTAACAGACGCGCTGTTCACCATTCTGGCCTTTGAAGCCGCGTATCATACGCGCGCCAGTCTCGAGCTCAAGCAACTGATCTTTTTCCTCCCCCTCCAGACACACATTATCCTGCTTGGGTTTTGTGTGGCCGTTTGGGTCGCGCTAGGGTCGCTCCAACGTGTTTATGAATATCTCGACTCTGCGACCCCCAGCCGCGTGTTCGTGAATTCGCTTCGCCAGTGCCTAGTAGGCACCGCCTGCGTTGTTCTCTTTCAATATCTTCTTCGGCTGGAATTGAGCCGTGGCTTTCTGTTCCTCTTTTTCGCTTACAACCTCGTGCTGCTTGCGCTATTTCGCTGGAATTCACGCCGCTTGGTTGGCGTGTTCCAGCGCGGCTTTGGCACTCCTTATCACATCCTAATAGTTGGGGAGCGCGATAAAGCGGCGCTTCTTGTCAAGCAGCTAAGCCAGGGCTCGCCGTTCCGCATTCAGGTTTCCGCAATCATTTGTGAAGAGGAATGCGCTGAGAAACTTCCTAAGCTACTTCGAGAACAAATCGTCGACGAGGTCATCTTCGACGTCGACAGCAGCACCTTATGCAATCTAGAAGACGTTTTCCTGCTTTGCGATGAGGAGGGAGTGCGCACGCGCGTTTCCATTGACTTTTTCCCTCATGTGAACAGCGAGATTACACTCGATCGCGTGGGCGATGCTCCACTCCTGACGTTTTCGGCCGCTCCGCTCGACGATCTGAATCTGATGGTTAAGCGCTTCGCCGATATCATCATCTCGGCATTAGCTCTTCTGATTCTGTCCCCAATTATGGCGATTGCCGCGATATTGATCAGGCTCACCTCGCCCGGCCCGATTATTTTTCGACAGGCTCGCTGCGGCTTAAACGGCCGGCGATTTACCCTCTATAAATTTCGCTCCATGGTCGAGAACGCGGATCTGTTAAAACCCCAACTCGAACATCTCAGCGAGAAGCGAATAGCATTCAAAATCTCTCGCGATCCAAGAGTCACCGCGGTTGGCCGATGGCTTCGCAAATTTTCAATTGACGAGCTGCCCCAGCTATATAACGTTTGCCGCGGCGACATGTCGATCGTAGGTCCGCGCCCGCCGATTCCCGAAGAAGTCGAGCGCTACGAGCGCTGGCAACGGCGTCGCCTTCGCATGCGTCCAGGCCTTACCTGCCTATGGGCTGTCATGGGGCGTGATCGTCTCAACTTCGATGCGTGGATGCGGATGGACATTTCTTATATCGAGAACTGGTCGCTGAAGCTGGATTGGTCCATTATGCTGAAGACGATCCCACACGTGCTAGCGGGCAAGGGGGCTCATTAAGGGAGAGGACTAGTGCCCGAGCCGACCGCACGGCACAGGTTTAATCTGCAAATCTGGGATCCTCTGATCGAACATGCATCTTTTACCGACAAACGAGGAAGTCATCGCCATGCTGCGGGAAACCGGCGCTCTGCGCGATGGACACTTTGAATACCCAAACGGTATGCACACCGATGAATATCTCCAGGTAGCGCTTGCCTTTCGTTATTTTCAATACGCCAAAATTTTGAGTGTTGGCCTTAGCCGCCGGCTTCGGGCCGATTCCGAGCTTCGCGCAATGATCAAGCAGCTTTCGATCATATGCCCCAATACCGGCGGCCTTCCTGTCGCTTATGGCGTCTGCGAAGCGCTCCGGGCGCATCAGGTCTATTGGGCCGAACAGGACACGGATTCGTCGCCCATGCGCTTCAGGCAATTCGTCGACCCGACGCCCGGCGAAAAGGTGCTTCTCGTTGATGATATTCTGCGTTCGGGAAGACGCCTCACAGAACTTCGGGAGCTCGTGAAGTCAAAGGGTGCCGAGATTGTCGGATTAGCGGTAGCCGTTTATCAACCGAACCCAAGCGTGGTTGATTTTGCCCCTCTTCCACTTTTCTATCTCGCCAAAATGAGCGCCGCCTACTACAAAGACACTAGCTCCTGCGACCTTTGCAAAAAGGGCGTGCCGGTTGTCAAGATCTGGAGTTGAGGATCACCTCGTCGAGAAGATCCGTATTTTCTGCGCACCTCTGTTCTGAGACTGCTCTCGCCAGTTATGCGCGCTTTCCTTTTAGTTGTCGCCCTCTCGTCGTACGGGCTCATCGCTGCCGCCGATCATTCGGGTAGCCATGCCGAATACGTCGGAGGCACCCGCGCCGATATCCCTGGAAACAACTCGGGAGACATCAAGGTCACGGACGAGGTCTACTTCGTTTTTCTTTCGAAGCGCACCCAAGTCAAAGTTCCATACGAGCGGATCAATCTACTGGAATACGGGCAAAAGGTAGACCGCCGCTATCTCGCGGCCGTTGTTATTTCACCCCTTTTCCTGCTCGCAAAAAAGCGCGAGCACTTCCTTACAGTCGGATTTCAAGACGACGAGGGACGCCAGCAAGCCATGGTCTTTCGCGTGAATAAGAACGACGTTCGCATGACCCTAGTCGCTCTAGAAGCTCGTACCGGGCAGCGCATTCAATACCAGGATGACGAAGCAAGGATGGCCGGTAAAGGATGAAAGCGTTCAGTCTAGCGCTTGTATCGGTCCCTCTTGTCGCTAACCGGGGCTCTTCAGGCCCAAAAATCGGGTGCTGACTCCACACCCGCAGTGACAAGCCTGCTCGAGATCAAGCGTATCTACATCGCACCGCTGATTGGCGGGGTCGGAGCGGCCAGCCTCCGGGAGCTCATCATGGCGAGCCTAGATTCCTCCAAATTGTTTGTCATGACCGACAATCCCGATCGAGCAGATGCCATTCTCAAAGGCGCAGCCGACGATCAAACCTTTACCGACACCTTTGATATGGACGAGGGTCTCGCTGCCCGACAAAGCCTGGGAGTCGGGTCGGGAAAAACTCGTTCGGCAAGTGGCGGCTTCGGCGGCGTGTCCATTGGAGACCATGAATCTCGGCACACAAAAGAACGCAAGCATGAGGCTTACGCCACAGTTCGTCTTTGCAATCGAGATGGAGATGTGCTGTGGTCAACGACACAGGAGAGCCTAGGGGGGAAATTTCGTGGGGCGAGCGCCGATGTGGCGGCCAAAGTCGCCCATCAGCTCACCCTTGATATGGACCGGGCGCGGCGAACCCCGGCTGCTCCGGCCTCCGTCAAGCCATAGCCAGCCGCACTGGCGTTTTGGGAAACGTCCGAAGGTCACACACAACTTCGCGCGATCGCCTTCAATTTGCGGATCAGAGGCCCCGAAGACGCCCCTTTCACGACAATCTCCTCCACAAGATTTGCAGCCGATTGCCGGGCAAGCCCTTCGGGGTTGCCCCCAGTTAGCACGATAATGTGAATCGTGGGATCCAGTCTCTTTAGTTCACCAATCAGCCAAAGGCCGCGTTCCTCAGTGGGCAAACGCAAATCAATCACGGCGCATTCCGGTTTCTGGCTTGCCGCCAGGTCCGCTGCTGAAACATGGTCGGAAGCTCCTATCGTTTCGAACCCGCTTCGCTCCAGCAGCATGGAACGCGTCGAAAGCTGATCTAAGTCATCATCGGCAAGAAGAACCTTCATAAGTTAAGCACTCCGTCAGCGGGCAAACGTGATCTGCGCGATAACCAGCGTTGGGATAGCCTGGTTCCAGCCCGCCGGCAGGCTATCAAATGCTAGCCGAAATGGGCGCGTTTCCTTTGGGTTTACGGGTGCGGTTTTCGCTCGCATAAGCGGCGCCCGCTCACGATACATTTCGTGTCCATCCACGGCGCGAAACAGGCAGTAGACCTCAACGAATTGGACTGGCCTGGGACCATTGTTCGTAATTTTGCCTTCTATTTCGATAACCTGCTGCTTCATGAAGTTCTCGCTCGCCTTCATGCTCACATCGCTCAGTACAAGATTCGAAACATAAGCTCGTGCTTCGGGGGAGGCCGGACTGCTCTGAGGCGCTTCGGGTCGAGGTTTCCGCAAATAAGGCACGGTCGCCACCAGCGCAACGGCGACTAATACACCGCTAAGACTGTATGCGAATGGAAGCTTTTTGCGAACAGCACCCAGAGATACCATTCTCGAGCAAGTCTAAACAGGAGCGATTTGCTGGCTATGACTATCTGCGCCTTTTTGCCGCGCTTGTCTTGGTCGCTCTTCGGCTGACGGAGCGTTTCCTGCTGGAAGCCTTCTTCCCGGCAGCGGCCCTGCTGGAACTCTTTTTCGCAGCTCCTTTACGAGCAGCGGTTCTCTTCGAAGCGGCGTTCTTGGAAGATGCGGCTGTCGCTCTTTTGGATGCGGCACTCGAACGCGCCGATGTGCCCCTGGCGGCTTTCTTCGGAGCTCCGCGCTTCTTTGCAGTTGCAGATTTGGGGGGTTTGGAAGCACCAGACCTGCTCCCGCTTGACCGCGAGCGCCCCTGCCTCCCCCTCCCTGCTGCGCTTTCATCCGCGGTTTCAGCACTCACCAGTTTGTTGAAGTTACTCTTCTGGCCCCCCGCGGTTTCTTCCTGATACACCAGTGCCAAACCCTGCTCGTCGAATTTCTCGAAGAAGTCTTCCCACGAAATGGGTTCTAAACTACCTCCCCCGCTGTAACCGGGAAAGTCGATTCGCAGAATCCCGGTGTCTTCAGCCGAGCCAGTGCTTTTAACGTGTGCCGGCTTTCCTCCGCGCTCTTCGGCCCATTTCCGAATTTCCTCGTGATCGCGAGTAGTCTTTGAAAGATTTGCCATGTTTTTTCCTTTTATTGGTCTAGCTACAATCGCCTCGCCTATCTTACATAGACTCTGTGCCGTGTATTTACGGTCTAAAAAATAAGGCCACGATTGTCACGCGAGCCGGTTAAGTACCGAAACATCCTCTCGTTGATCGATGTCCCACAGATGCCCTGCCGCAACAACTCGTCGCAGTTCATGTCGGCAGGTCAAGTGAGGAAGACACACTTATGAAACTTTTCACCAGCACAGAATTTAACTCATTCCAAGACCTGTTCGTAAACCAGCTTGAAGACCTTTATGATGCCGAACAGCGTCTTACTCAAGCACTGCCCAAGATGGCTGAAGCGGCAGACTCGAGTCAACTTAGACAAGCGTTCCAGCAGCACCTGACCGAAACCCAGGGGCACGTTTCTCGGCTGGAAACGATATTTCGCCAGCTCGGCACCGATCCGAAACGTGAGAGTTGCGAAGCCATGAAAGGTCTGATCTCCGAGGGCGAAGAGATGGTAGAAGCGAAAGGCGACCCCAGCATCAAGGACGCGGCCTTAATTGCAGCGGCGCAACGCGTTGAACACTACGAGATTTCCGGATATGGAACAGCACGGTCATTCGCGCTCCGCTTGGGACGAAAGGAAGCCGCCAACCTCCTCCAACAAACACTCGAGGAGGAAAAGGCTGCCGATCAGAAATTGAATCAGATAGCCGAAAGTTCCGTTAACCTTCAGGCGTCGAGTCAGACAACCGCTACAGCCAGCTCCAGATACTAAATTCATAGAGGGAGAGCGGCCGGGCATGGGAACGGCCGCCCAACTCGTTTTTACAGTAGTGGCCTCACCTGATAAAGCAATACATACACGGCCACACCTGTGACGCTGACATAAAGCCAAATCGGGAACGTCCATCTGGCGATCGCCCGATGTTGTTTGTATTGTGCTTTCAAGGCGCGGCGCAGAGTAACGATAGCCAGCACCGGCACGATGGCGGCTAGGACGGTGTGTGTTCCTAAGATCCACAAATAGACAACCCTCACCCAACCCGGTTTGTCGAACTTCACTGAACCCACGTTCCAGTGGTATACGAGATAACAAACTAGAAAAACACAGGATACAGCGAATGCTGTCACCATCACTCTACGGTGGGCGTTTATCTTGCGTTGTCGGATCAAAGCGTAGCCGGTTAGAAGTAACAGCGTCGCCAACCCATTCAGAGTCGCGTTTACAACCGGTAAATCGTGCACGCCAAGGAAAACCAGCGGTGTCACGAGTTCTCTTTGCTTAACGCAGCCAGGTCTCTCAGCATGGCCGGTATGCCCTCGGCATCAACGCTCGAGTAATAGCCGCGGATATCGCCCTGCCTGTCGACGAGCATGAACTTGGTGCTGTGGTCCATCTTGCTGATCAGGTCCCCCACGTGGAAGGCTTCATATGCCAACACGTGAACCGTCTCGGGAGATCCCGTAAGGAAGACCCAATTCTGTGCCGGTGCCCCAAACCGATGCGCAAAATCGTTTAGCACTGGTGGGGAATCATGCTGTGGATCAACCGAGATGGAAACCAGCCAGACATTTTTTTGGCCGGTCACCTGCTGTTGCACCTTGTGCATCTGGGAAGTCATCCGTGAACACGGTCCAGGACAGTTTGTGTAGATAAAATCCGCAATCCAAAGCTTTCCTTTGAGGACCTTACTGTCAAAACCATGCCCTTCGGAGTCGGTCATCCGAAATGGGGGAACCCTGCCGTAGCTTGGAAGTTTGCTGGCTGGTTTTGAGCAGGCTGTCGCAAGGATTAGCGCGGCTACGGAAAAGGCGAGCAGCGCTCTTATCCAGCTCCTCACAGCCAAACTGGATCGAGAACCATCAGGCAGTAGAGCACCGGCAGGTAAAGCACTGATGCTAGCAAGACTTTCCGTGCACGCGCTTTCGTCCGATCGAACGAGACTCGAACACCCGAGTAGAGGAACACCAGACCCATAGCAATCGCGCCCACCGCGTAGAGCGTGCCCGTCATACCCACCCAGTTCGGCAAAAGGCTAATGGGAATCAGTAGCACAGAGTACAGCAGGATCTGCCGGGCGGTCGATTCACCATCAGGCTCCACAACTGGCAGCATTTGGATCCCTGCACGTGCGTAGTCATCGCGATACATCCAGGCGATCGCGTAAAAGTGCGGAAACTGCCATAAAAACAAGATTACGTACAAAACCCAGGCTTCCGGACTCAGTCTGTTGCCCGCGGCCGCGTACCCGATGAGCGGAGGCATGGCACCAGGAAACGCGCCGACCGTTGTCGACCACCAAGTCTTTTGCTTGAGAGGCGTGTACAGGAACAAGTAGATCATCAGCGTCGAAATGCACAGCCCCGATGCAAGCCAATTAACGCCGAAACCCAGCTCGAGGCCGCCCATCAACGCCAATGCTATGCCAAACCAAAGCGCTTGGCCCGCCGAAAGTCGCCCGGATGGAAGCGGCCGCATTTGTGTTCTTCGCATATGCCGGTCGGCCTCCCGCTCATACCACTGGTTCAACGCCGCCGTCCCGGAAGCAACCAGGGCCGTCCCCACCATCGTGTGCAATAGGCTCCACAACGACCATTGTCCCCGGTGCCCGAAGTAGTAACCTACGGCCGTGCTCATCAGAATGAGCCAGGTAATGCGGGGCTTAGTGAGGTCAATGTAATCTTGCACTTTGATTTGCAAACGCCAGCATTGGACGGCTGACGGTGTGGTTTGGAACTGTGGTCCAGAAGCCAACACTGTCAGTGTACTCTTTCTCGTTTCGCGAGAACGGCGACTTGCGTGTATGCAATCTCACTCTCGCCGCCCCTAACAACGTTAAACTTCCGCCGTAAGCATCGTATCCGCTCATCCGCTCTGATGTAATGTCTCTGTATCTATGGCATCGAACGTTGTACCTATCACCGTGGCGCACGGCGACGGCATTGGCCCGGAGATCATGGCCGCCGCACTGCACATCATGAAAGAAGCCGGGGCGCGCATCGCACCGGAGACCATCGAGATCGGCCAAACAGTGTATCTCCGTGGAATTAACGCCGGCATAGAGCCTAGCGCCTGGGAGTCTCTCCGGCGCACCAAAGTCTTTTTCAAAGCGCCCATCACCACGCCACAAGGAGGCGGGTTCAAATCTCTCAACGTCACGACGCGGAAAATGCTCGGCCTCTACGCGAATGTTCGCCCCTGCGTTTCCTACGATCCGTACGTCCAAACCAAGCATCCCGGCATGGATGTGGTGATCGTACGTGAAAACGAGGAGGATCTATATGCAGGAATCGAGCACCGCCAAACCGACGAAGTCTACCAGTGCCTGAAGCTGATCAGCCGCCCAGGTTCCGAAAAGATCGTACGCTACGCCTTCGAGTACGCGCGCCGCAACAATCGCAAAAAGGTGACCTGCTTCACTAAAGACAACATCATGAAGTTCACCGACGGCCTGTTTCATAAGGTTTTCGATGACGTCGGGGCTGAGTACCCGGAACTCGAGAAAGAGCACTGGATCGTCGACATTGGAGCGGCCAAGCTGGCCGACACGCCGGAAGCTTTCGACGTCATTGTCATGCCCAATCTCTATGGCGACATCCTCTCGGATGTAGCCGCGCAGATCGCCGGTTCCGTGGGACTCGCCGGGTCAGCGAACATCGGGGACCTGTGTGCCATGTTCGAAGCCATCCACGGTTCGGCCCCACGTCGGGCTGGACAAAACATGGCAAACCCGTCGGGCCTGCTCCATGGAGGCCTCCTAATGCTCGTCCACATCGGCCAACCGGACATAGCTGAGCTTATTCACAATGCTTGGCTTCGAACGCTTGAGGACGGCGTCCACACGTACGATATCTACAAACCGCAAATCAGCAAGGAGAGAGTAGGGACCAAAGAGTTTGCGAAAGCAGTTGTCGCCCGGCTCGGACAGAAACCCGAGAAGCTTAGGCCAGCGGCGTATTCGAAGGCTCCGAAGCAAGAAGTTCGGAAGGCTATCCGTACCACTCACCCGGCGAATAAGGAACTGGTTGGGGTGGATGTGTTTTTACATTGGATTGAAAGGAACCCGCTCGAATTCGGCAAGCGTCTCGAACAATTTAACGGCGATGGTCTGAAGCTCACATCACTCAGTAATCGCGGGGTGAATGTCTATCCCGACGGCTTTGAAGAAACTTTCTGCACCGATCACTGGCGCGCTGGCTTTATGTCAGAGAAGGACAGTGCGCCGGTAAGCCATCAGCAGGTTGTCAGCTTACTCGACCGCATTCAAAAGGCCGGTCTCGATTTCATCAAAATCGAAAACCTATACACGTTCGACGGGCAAAAAGGCTTTTCTGGCTCGCAGGGCGAATAGGAATGTCGACTCCGGGGCCGGAACTCCATCCGGACGTATATAGCCACCCCCTCGTCGGCGTGATCATGGGCAGTAAATCCGACTGGGAGACAATGCAGCGCACCAGCAACATGCTGGAGGCGCTTAGTATTCCTCATGAATGCCGTATCGTTTCAGCTCACCGCACGCCCGATTGGATGGCAGAGTACGGCAAGAGCGCCATCGAGCGGGGTCTGGAAGTAATCATCGCAGCGGCAGGCGGAGCCGCTCATCTTCCCGGTATGGTTGCTGCTCACACAACGCTTCCGGTGTTGGGAGTTCCGATAAAGAGCAGCGTGCTGAACGGTGTCGATTCTCTGCTCTCGATTGTTCAAATGCCCGCCGGGGTTCCCGTCGGTACCCTTGCCATCGGCAACGCTGGGGCGACGAACGCCGCACTGCTCGCGGCTGCCATTCTTGCGAATAAATACCCCGAAATCCGCACTCGTCTGGAAGCCTGGCGCCTTGAACAGAGGGACTCGGTTCTGCAGGACCGCCTGCCGTGATCGAAAGCCATTCTCGTGTTGCCCCGGTACTTCCCGGCCACGCGATTGGGGTGCTTGGAAGCGGGCAGCTCGGCCGGATGTTCGCTATCGCGGCGCGTCGAATGGGTTACCGCGTTCACACGCTTTCTCCTGACGAAGACACCCCTACAGGTCAGGTCGCAGACGTCGAAATCAACGCCGCTTATGAAGACCTTGATGCAGTACGCCAATTCGCCAGCGGCGTTTCGGTGGTAACTTTCGAATTCGAAAACGTTCCTGCCGCTACCGCCTCAGCGGCCGCCGAATACGCGCCTGTGCGTCCCAGCGGACATATCCTGCATACCACCCAACATCGCCTGCGCGAGAAGACTTTTCTTTCACAGGTCGGCCTTCCAGTCACTCCGTTCAGGCACGTTCGCAGCTTTCAAGAACTAACTCAGGCAGCAACCGAACTCGGCCTCCCTGCCATTCTCAAAACCGCCGACTTCGGCTACGACGGCAAAGGACAATTCCAGGTTTCGTCGCAGTCCGATTTCGAAGCCGCTTGGCAGGGAGTTGGTGCGCGGGAGGCCGTACTCGAGGCCTTCGTAGACTTCGAGCGTGAAATCTCGGTCGTGGCGGCCAGAAGTGCCGATGGCAACTTTGTTCATTACGGCGCTATTGAAAACCGTCACCGCAATCGTATTCTCGATTTGTCGATCGCTCCCGCGCGGGTCCCCGCAAATGTCGCCATCGAGGCAGCTGAAATCACTCGCACCGTGCTCGAAAAACTGGAAGTCGTTGGCGTCCTTTGCGTTGAGTTTTTCGTCTGCAAAAATGGCCATTTGCTTATTAATGAATTGGCTCCGCGCCCCCACAATTCCGGCCATTTCACGTTCGATGCTAACCTAACAAGTCAGTTCGAGCAGCAGCTCCGAGCCGTCTGCGGTCTGCCTCTAGGCGATGTAAGGCAATTTACTCCAGCCGCAATGGCAAACCTGCTTGGCGATTTATGGAACGAGCGCGAACCGGACTGGGTGGCTGCAGTTTCGCTGCCCGACGTGAAACTACACCTGTACGGTAAATTGACTCCGCGCCGGGGACGCAAAATGGGCCATTTGACGGCACTAGCCGCAACTCCCGAGCAGGCACTTGCCGACGTCGAACACGCTCGCGATCTCGTTTCGATTCACGAGTAGCGGCTAACTCGTAAACTAAACTAAGCCCAGCAGCTCAATTCTGCTGATTTTGATGAGGATTTGCTATTTCGACCCATTTTCGGGTATCAGCGGCGACATGACCGTTGGCGCGCTAGTTGACGCAGGAGCCGACTGGAGGCGCGTCGAATCAGCTCTCCACAGCCTCGCTTTGGGTGCGTCGTTTCGGATCGAAAGAACCACTCGCAACGGCATCTCGGCGTCCAAGTTTTCCGTCCAAGGCAGCGACCAGAAGAAGCACCGGCACCTGGCCGATATCGAAAAGATCATCACGTCCGGAGACCTATCGGAAACGGCTCGAAAGACCGCGCTCGCGGTGTTTCAGCGACTCGGCGACGCAGAAGCAAAGTCGCACAACATAGCTATCGAAAAAGTGCACTTTCATGAGGTCGGCGCCGTCGACTCCATCTGTGACATCGTGGGTGCCTGCGTTGCGCTCGATGTGCTGGGAGTCGACGAAATCCGCAGCTCGCCAGTCAACGTTGGACACGGTACGGTTACGACCGAACATGGCACGCTGCCTGTTCCAGCGCCCGCCACAGCTGAGCTATTGAACGACTGCCCGATTTATTCCGCCGGGCCTGAGGCCGAGCTCACTACGCCCACGGGCGCTGCGCTAGTCACCACGTTGACAAAGGATTTCGGCGGTCTTCCCGCGATGCGCGTACTCTCGCAAGGCTTCGGTGCCGGCGATAAAGATTTCCCCACGCACGCCAACGTGCTGCGAGTTCTCATTGGCGAGCGCGCGCAGGCTTCGGAATCAATGTCGGTAAGGATTCTCGAAGCGAATATCGACGACTCTACACCGCAAGTCCTGGGCTACACCATGGAGCGCCTCCTCGATGCTGGCGCCCTCGATGTCACACTTACTCCGGTCTTCATGAAGAAGAATCGTTCCGCAACCATGATTTCGGTGCTCGCTGCACCCGAGCTCACCGAACAACTCGCCTCCATTCTGTTTGCCGAAACGACCACTTTGGGATTGCGCATTCTCCAAGCCGAGCGGCGCGTTCTTGCGCGCAACACTGCCGAAGTCGAGACTGCGTACGGCAAAATTCGCATGAAGTACACCGATACTGGCGCCTTCGCTCCCGAATACGAGGATTGCCGCAAAGCTGCAGCGGCAAAGGGTGTGGCTTTGCGCACTGTGATCGCAGAAGCAAATCAGGCTTTTCGCAAAAATCTAAATGGCCCAAGGTAAGTACTACCTCACGACTCCCATCTACTACGTCAATGCGGCACCGCATATCGGGCACGCTTACACCACCATTGCGGCCGAAACTATTGCACGCTTCAAACGGATGCAAGGCTACGACGTACTCCTCACCAGCGGTACCGACGAGCACGGCACAAAAGTCGAGCGTGCCGCCAGCGCGCAAGGCAAGACGCCCGAAGAGTTCGTCAATATCATTTCAAGCGAATTCCGCGCTCAATGGCAGAAGCTCGACATCCAGATAGATCGTTTCCAACACACCACTGCGCCGAACCACGCCAAGTTAGTAAATGCACTTTTCAATGCGTGCCGCGCGAACGGCTACATCTACAAAGGCACTTACACGGGCCTCTACGCTGTTGTTAGCGAGTCCTTTGTTACTGACGCCAAGCCCGGCGATATCGATCCCGAAACCGGCAAGCCTTACGAGGAAGTCACGGAAAAAAACTATTTCTTCAAGCTCTCTGCGTTTACCGATCGCCTGCTCGAATTCTACGAAGCGCACCCCAATTTCATCCAGCCCGAGATCCGCCGCAACGAAGTTCTCTCGTTCGTGAAGCAGGGCCTATCCGATCTCTCGATCACGCGGACCAGCATCAAATGGGGCATCCCCGTGGAAGCCGACCCGTCGCATGTCTTCTACGTCTGGTTCGACGCGCTCACCGCATACGTCAGCGCTGTAGAAGGCGAAGATCGCTGGCCTGCTGACCTTCATCTGATCGGCAAGGAGATTCTTCGTTTCCACGCGGTCTATTGGCCGGCATTTCTCATGGCTGCAGGCTGGGAACTGCCCAAGCGCGTCTTCGCTCATGGCTGGTTGCTCTTCGAACAAGACAAAATGAGTAAGTCTCGCGGCAATATCGTGCGCCCGGCTCCCATCGCGGAGGTAATGGGTGTCGATGCTTTGCGTTATTTCCTACTGCGCGAAATCGTCTTTGGCCAGGACGGCAGTTTCAGCTTCGACGCTCTGGTGGGCCGCTACAACTCCGACCTTGCCCACGGCCTTGGCAATCTCGCCAGCCGCACGCTCACCATGATTCAGCAGTATCGCTGTGGAGTGATTCCCGGCCAAGCTGGCGATCAGAAAGTCGCTGATCTGGCGCGCATCGCCAGTAAAGCCGCTCTCGACGCATACGACGCATTCGAATTTTCTCGCGCTCTAGAACACATCTGGGGCATTATTTCCGCAGTGGACAAATACATAGTCGAGCGAGCACCCTGGAAGCTCGCCAAAGACACGTCGGAAGGAGCACAGAAACAGTTAGATGAAGTGCTGTTTACGGCCGCTGAAGCACTCCGTATCGTGTGCGCGCTCGTCAATCCCGTGTTGCCGCATTCCGCAGAAGCAATTTGGCGTCAGCTCGGTTCCATGATTCCTCTCAGCACTCTCCGGGCAGAAGCCCTTGCCTGGGGCGGAATCCAGCCGGGCCAAAAAATCACTGAAATTGCCCCGGTGTTCCCACGGCTCGACGCCAAATCAACCATCGCCAGAATGCAAGAACTAGAAGAAGTCGAGAAGAATCGTCAAGCCGCGCTCGTCGGCAAACCTTCAGAACCCGCGCCGTCCACTGTGCAGCCAACGGACATCGTGAATCTCATTTCCATCGATGACTTCTCGAAAGTTGACCTCCGCGTCGGCGAAGTGAAATCCGCCGAACCCGTGAAAGGCGCAGACAAGCTGCTACATCTCAAAGTCGATATCGGCGAACCCAATTTACGCACCATCATCGCCGGAATTGCGCTAGCCTATAAACCCGAAGAGCTCATCGGCCGTAAGGTGGTTATCGTCGCCAACCTGCAGCCCCGTAAACTGCGCGGTCTCACCTCGCAAGGCATGATTGTGGCTGCGAGCACCGAAGACGGTCCGCCCGTCCTCGCCGGCTTCCACGAGGATGTGGCAGCAGGCGCCCGCCTTAAGTAGTGCAATTCGCAAAAGCCCGCGTGCACCTAGTCGATTCCCACTGCCACCTCGACGACGCGCAATTCAATGATGACCGCCAAGCTGTCATCGAACGTGCGCGTGAGGCTGGTATCAAATATATGCTAGCCATCGGAACCGGCAACGGTCCTCCGGATCTCGAAGCAGCGGTCCGTCTCGCTGATTCTTATCCCTTCATTTATGCCAGCGCCGGAGTTCATCCCAACGATGCAGCTAAAGTGGATCTCAACACCTTCCATAAACTCGAGTCGCTGCTGCAACACCCGAAAGTCAAGACGCTCGGTGAGATCGGTCTTGATTATCACTGGGGAGTTCCGAAAGAGACGCAAACGCCCGTTTTCATCCATCAACTCGAAATTGCCGCTGGCGCCCGAATGCCCGTCATCATTCACACGCGCGATGCGTGGGCTGACACAATCCATCTCCTCCGTACACACTGGCAACCAACCGGCTTGCCATGCATCATGCACTGCTTTACAGGCAACTCCGAAGCAGCCCGTGAATGCCTGGACCTCGGTTTCCATCTCGCATTTGGTGGAGTCACCACATTTTCCAAAGCAGCGGAAATTCGCGAAGCCGCCCGCATCACCCCTGCTGATCGCCTGCTACTCGAAACCGATTCCCCGTATCTCGCGCCCATACCTCATCGCGGCAAACGCAACGAACCAAGCTTTATCGTGCACACCGCCGAGATCGTCGCCACGGCGCGCCGCATTACACTCGAAGAACTCGCCGCCCAAACCACGACCAACTTTGAACAGTTGTTCCGGTTGAACCCTGACGGTCTGGGTGAAACTTACCAGCTACACTGAGGTTTCGCACCGAGTAAGAAAATGTTCAGCAATATCCGACAATCCCTCAGCGCCCGTGAAGCTTTCGAGCTCGTGCAGTCGGAATTGCAAGAAGTAGAACGCGAGATCAGCGTCGAATCGGTGGCTTCGGTCGAAGCATTAACGACCATCAACCGGTATCTGCAAATTGGTGGTGGGAAACGTCTCCGCCCCGTGTTGCTTTTGCTAACAAACCGCCTCTTCGGTCCGTGTACCGCTTGCGCGTGTCGCCTCGCCGCAGTAGTTGAAATGATACATACTGCCACCCTGGTTCACGATGACGTGATCGATTTTGCCAAAACTCGGCGCGGACGGCCTTCTACTAACGTCGTCTGGGGCAATCACACTTCTGTGCTGGCTGGTGACTGGCTTTATATGCAGGCCTTTCAGGTCGCCGTCCGTGAGCGAAATTTCCACATTCTCGAGGTACTCATCTCGCTCACTCAAATGATGGTTGAAGGCGAGCTTCTTCAGCTTGAGCGCCTGCACCGCATCGACGTCACTGAAGCCGACTACATGGAGTTGGTGGACCGCAAGAGCGCCAGTTTGTTTTCTGCTTGCGCGAGTCTGGGCGCTGTTGCTGCCGGTGCAGAGGAATCAGTCGAATCGAACCTCGGCGAGTTCGCCTGGAACCTCGGTATGGCCTTCCAGGTGGTCGACGATATCCTCGATTTCACTTCTACAGAAAAGATTCTTGGAAAGCCCGCGGGTAACGATCTCAGGGAGGGCAAAGTCACGCTCCCAGTCATCTACGCCCTCGAGACGGCTTCCCCCGAAGAACGGCGTGCGTTCGAAACTGTAATTGCGGACGCCAGCTATGAGCAAGTTCCTTTCATGCGGATCCTGAAGATTCTCACGCAGCACGGCGGTATTTCTCGCGCTTACGAACGCGCCCACGCCTTTACAGAAAAATCGCGTGCGATTATCACAAGCTTCCCCGAATCACCCGCGCAGCGCGCCCTTCAAGCGATCGTGGATCTCGTCACGGAACGAACCTCTTAAAGCAAGCTGCGGCGCGACAAATCACCTCAGAGAACAGGACTCTGCTTTTTCCTTCCTTGCATTCCCGCTACGACTTGCGCGTGGTTAAGAGCTGCGGTGAGAGAAACGCCTCCAAGAATGTTTCCAATTAATGTCGGAAACATGTATCCCCAGACCACCGCTATCCAACTCTTCACTCCGATCATGGCAAGAAACAGCACTTCCACTGAACCCGCGATGATGTGAGTCAAACCGGCCAACCCAACGATATAGGTGAGAACGACGATTACAGCAATGCGGCCGGTATCGATGGCCGCTAACATCCAGACGACCATCGCAATCAGCCATCCGGCGAAGATACCGCGCAGAATAGCGATACCAAAATTAACATCGGCCGCTTGCTTCGCAATTGCCAGCATTGCGGCTTGCACTTCAGGCTTGAACATTGGCGTGTTCCCCACAACCCACGCAAACAGGTGAGCGCCTACCAGATTCGCAGCCAAAACTGCCGCCCACAGTTTCATTACCTGTATGAACGTCGCGACATTGCGGCTGGCCAAAAGCGGAATGATCGGCGTGAGCGTGTTTTCCGTAAATAGCTGCTGTCTCCCGATAATGGCAATCAGAAAACCGAGGGGGTATCCGAGATTTACGAGCAGAGGCCGCCACGGCTGGTCGGGCAAATGCGCGCGGAACAGCGCCTGAGCGACGAACGAGAATCCCATCGACAAGCCGGCTGCGAATCCTGACCATGCCAGCGCCGAAATGGGCCGGTTCAACTCTTCCTCGCCGTCGTGCCGAATGGCTTCGTGCACCACATTCGCACTCACCGAGGTGCGGTCTTGTGCTTCTTGCCGTTGCTTCTCCGTCAACTCCGGCGCAACAACGCCCGAATCCTGACCTTCATTCCCCAAAGGCATGATTTACCTTACCAGCGGAGCACGCTCGTCGCGGCGATCGCCGGCTAGCGTTTCTCAGATATCAAAATCAACCGTGGCGACCCAAGCTGAAACGGTTCTCCAGCTGTTGACCCCAGCAGATCCAGCGGTTTCAATCCTGCCTCGGCATGCATTCGGCAGATCTCGGCGACGGTAAAGGTATAGCTACATGTTGGCCGTGTTTCCACAGCACCCCCCTGAAGGAATGTGTACTCGATGTTCAGCCTCCCCTCCGCTGGATGGTATTAATTTTTGCTCAACATGAAGATGTCGCCTGCTTTAAACCAGCGGGTCTTTACAAGTCCGGGCAGAATCGATTCCGCAGCCATTCCGGTCTCGACAGCAAATCGGCCGCCCGGCTTCAACGCTCTCGCGATCCCATCCAGGAACGCAGCGGCGTTCACCCGATCGAGATAGCAGAAGCTGTTCCCAAAGCAGTACGCGCCATCGAACTCAGAGATCCAGGGAAGTTCGCGCATGTCGCCGAGAATCCATCACTGCAATCGGCGACTTTTCACGCGCTTCTGCGATAAACTCCTCGCTCTGATCCACTCCTGTCATCAAATAGCCTCGACCGCTAAACTCCAGCGCGTGACGCCCGTTTCCACAGGGAACATCGAGAAGTTTAGCTCCAGCCGCGATGCGCAACACTTGTTCGAGGAACTCTACCTCGGTGCGGGTCTGTTCTGGACTGGTGACCCGACGCCAGAGCTCTAGCGCAACACCACGGAAAAAATCAACTTGCCAATCGAATTTCATTTCTTCCCCTTCAAGAAGACACACTTGTCTTGGTGGCCAAGGCCGCGAAGAAGAAGAAGTTATCGGACTGCGATAGTAATCGTCAGAGGCGCTTGATCAGCATACCAGGATGACGCTATCGTTTGCCTGCGGTCACGAGAACATGTATAAAGCGGTTACGATACATATAGGAGGCGAAATCATGAATAGCCATCGTTCTATGTCGGGTGTGACTCGTCGAGACATGTTGGTAAAAACCGGAACCGCGGCATTTGCTGCGCTCGGAGGGCCGAAGCTAGTGAAGGCGAGCGCTCCGGCGAGTTCGGTCGCAATTGAGCGATGCCGCAGCTATAGCGATTTTAGTGGAAAACTGTCCGGTGCCTTTGATCAAATCGGCGGCATTTCAAAGCTGGTTACCGGAAAGACCGTCGCGTTGAAGTTAAACCTCACCGGAAATCCGAAAAATTTTCCACTCACGCCCGATCTTCCCTATCGTACGGACGGCGAGACAATTGCCGCTACCGTTCATCTGCTGGCTAAAGCTGGTGCGCGACGCGTACGACTTATCGAGAGCTTCTTCCCTGCGAGCCAGGATCTGGCGCTCTGGTCCCGCTATGGACTTGATGTCAGCGCCATCAATAATCTCGGCGTACCAGTCGACTGGGAGAACGTGCAGAATCTCGGCAAGTACAAGCAGTATGTGCGCCTCAAGGTTCCATGGGGCGGCTACATGTACCCTGCGTACTATGTCAATCAAGCTTTCGTCGACTGCGACGTTTATGCCTCTCTGGCGAAACTGAAGAATCATTGGATCGCCGGCGTCACTATGTCGATGAAGAACAATTTTGGCAACACTCCTTGTTCCTTGTACGGCGGTGATTGTGGCGTGAACGGGAACGAGAAGCCAACCAAAGAACGGGGCGATGTCCTGCACGAAGGAAGTACGAAGGCTCCGTCTGGAGTCGATAGGGAAC
Organism: Bryobacteraceae bacterium; assembly: GCA_051004875.1. GTDB lineage: Bacteria > Acidobacteriota > Terriglobia > Bryobacterales > Bryobacteraceae > Bog-105. The sequence goes on along the minus strand of JBPCJX010000042.1, from coordinate 47,045 downwards.
TTCACCCCGATTCGCCGCGTGACCCGGGTTACCGCGTTCCTCGCGTCACCGTGGATCAGGTTGGTATCCGTCCGATCGATCTCGCAATCGTCGATGGTGTCGAGACAGTGCGCGGTGGCGAGGGCCCATGGCTTCGGGGACTCGAGAGAATGACGCCTGGAGTGATCATAGTGGGGCGCAATCCGGTATGCGTGGATGCGGTCGGAATGGCTGTGCTGAAATATAGTCCGCACGTGGATCGAGGCACTTCTCCTTTTATCCGGGGCGACAACACGTTGAAGCTTGCAGAAGCGGTAGGAATTGGGACTACCGATCTCAACCGAATCGAAGTGGTTGGGGTAAGCGTCAAAGACGCTCAGGTCGATTTCGGCCCTGGTGCAGTCGGCAAGAAACTGAGCGAGTTGAGAGCCTAATCAGCCGGACCGCTTATGGGCTGTCTCGAAGTACGCGGCGTCAACGTAGACCCGCAGAGCCGGTGCGTTCACTACCATACACCGGTCGATATCATTGCCATCAAAGTGAAATGTTGTGGTGTCTATTACGCCTGCAAAGACTGCCACGATGCGCTCGCCTGCCATACAGTTCAAGTGTGGCCACGGAATGAGTGGATGCAGAAGGCAGTTCTGTGTGGCTGCTGTCGAACAGAGCTAACGATCAGCGACTACATGGCAAGCGAGCATCGCTGTCCAGCGTGCGGCGCGGAATTCAATCCCGGTTGCAGAAAGCATTATCACTTTTATTTTGCACTGCCGCTGCTAGATGGCCAGGAAGCAGAATAGGCGAGGTGAAGCCGAATTGCTAATTGCCCGCGAGTAGTTCAGCACGAACATTCTTGAGCACATATGCAGCTCGTTCAACGCCGACTTCTCCGGAAAGAATCGGATCCTCGTTCTCGATGCTCAGCATTCCCTCATACCCAACATCGGCGTACGCCGCGATCACGTTTTTCCAAAGATCGGCGCTGTGCCCATATCCAACGGCGCGGAACGACTCCGATGCTTCCGGCAGATCGCCTTTCGATGAAGCGAAGTTCAAGACTCCGTAGCGCCCCACGTTCATCGAATTAAAAGCCGTGTCCTTCATGTGGGCATGGTAAATCGCACCTTGCTTACCCAGAAAGTGAATGACCTCTATCGCATCGCACCCCTGCCAGAACAGGTGACTCAAGTCGCAGTTTGCTCCGATTTCCTCGCCCACTGCGTCTCGCAACCGGGTCAACGTCCGGGGATTATAGACCACAAAGTTCGGGTGCATTTCGAGTGCAATGCGCCGGACTCCGTGTTGCCGGGCGAACTTCACCGTCTCCGTCCAATAAGGAATCACCCGTTCCTTCCATTGCCAGGCAAGCGCAGTGGCGTGGTCAGGTGGCCAATGATAGGTGATCCACGTGGGTGTCAAGTCCGTCGACGATCCGCCGGGACAGCCGGAAAAACCAACTACGGTCGGAATTTCCAAAATTGCCGCAAGCAATATGGTCTGGCGGAATGCCCGAGCGTCGCCGGCCGCCTTGGTCGCGTTAGGGTGAATAGCGTTGGCATGACAACTCAGGGCCATCATGCGGATGCCTCTGTCATCGAACTTCTTCTTCCACGCCCGCGCCTTCGTAGGGTCTGCTACCAATTCGTCAAGAGGACACTGCGGAGTTGCTGAGTACCCACCAGCACCGATCTCGACAGCCTCCAGCCCCAGGCTCGAAATCTTATCCAGCATTTCGTCCAGAGACAAATGCCGGTACACCGGAGTGAAAACGCCTATCGGTAAACTCTTCTTCGCGTCTGCGAATAAGACCGACGGCATAATTGCTGAAGCTGTCGCTGCACCTGGCGTGCTGAGAAATTGTCGTCGGTTAATGCACGAGGCAGAATTGTTTTTGGCCATTGCAAGCTCCCATCAATATATTTGTCCACTGTACTTGACCAAACCAGCCAAGATCATCTGTGATATGCATGTAAATCAATATATGGAAAACAGCAATCGTAGAGATTTCCTGCGTACCGCGAGGGGTCTGGCCACCTCCAGCGCAATCGGTGTCACGGCAGCATCCTACTCCCGCGTGCTTGGCGCGAACGATCGAGTCAACCTCGGTCTAATCGGAGCTGGTGATCGCGGCATCTCCGTGATGGGAAACTTCCTGAACAACCCCGCGATTCACGCTGTCTCGGTTTGCGACATTTATGGGGCGCACATCGATCGAGCAAAGCAGACAATTCCAGACGCGAAGGCCTTCACGGATCACCGCGAGTTGCTCGCTAGGCCCGGACTGGATGCAGTATATATTGCGGTTCCGGATCACTGGCATGCGAGCATCGCCATCGAGGCGTTGAACGGCGGTAAAGATGTCTATGTTGAGAAACCTTTGACGCGCCTCATGGAAGAAGGCATGCCTATTGTGAAAGCCGCGCGAGAAAACAACCGGGTGTGCCAGGCTGGTATGCAACAGCGTTCGGGGTCCCACTACTTACAGGCAAAAGAGAAGTATTTCAACTCCGGCAAAATCGGAACAGTTACTCTCGCCCGCACGTGGTGGTATGGCAACGCGTGGCATCTGCGGAAGGCTCCGCAGTATCTGCAAACCAGGCCCAAGGATTTGGACTGGGACCGTTTTCTTGGCCCTGTCACTTGGCGTGACTACGACGCTCAGCAATATTTCAACTGGCGCGCGTACCTGGCATATGGTGGCGGCCAGGTCACGGATCTGTTTACTCACTGGATCGACGTCGTTCACATGTTCACTGGGAGGGATATTCCATCCTCTGCGACCGCTATCGGAGGGGTTTACTGTTATAAGGACGGTCGCACCGCGCCCGATACCATCAATGTTCAGCTGCAGTATCCTGGCGCTCATGAATTCACCGCGACCTTCGAGGCTACCCTCGTGCCAAGCATCAAAGGTGAAGCCATTGAGATGTGTGGAACGGAAGGGCGGCTTTGGATCGACCGCTCACGGTACGAATACTATCCCACTGGCGCGAAGGAGCCAGCCGAAGTTGTACCGGCCCGAAAACTTCCGGATACCCGTGACTCGCTTACACAAGAGCACGTGAATAATTTCATCGAATGCTTAAGGACAAGAGGTCGCCCGAATGGCGACGTGCTGATTGGGCATCGCTCGGCCCAAGCCTCGCATCTTGGAAACATCTCGTATGAGCAGAAACGCCGCATCGATTTCGATACGGAACGGGAACAGATTCTGCCTCTGTAGTGCGGGCATACGTCTCACAATTCCAGGTGGTTTTTCCCGGTCTTCAACAAAACTGTTTTGTCCATCCAATCGAACTCGCCGGTGACGCCATTTGGCAGGTCCACGTCGGCTAAAAGTTTGCCGCCGCGTCGTTCGAGGCTTAGATGGATTTCGCCCCACGGATGCGGCATACTCGCATTGATGTGCTCTAGCTTTCCGGGATTTGGCGCGATACGAACGCGACGAAAACCAGGTGCGAGCGACTCAATGCCGGCCACAGTGCGTAATAGCTCGTAGTTCGGGCTCGAGCCCCAAGCGTGACAATCGGAACGCGCGTCGGGTCCGCTCCATTCGGCCCAGGTCGTAAGCCCTTGAGCTAACATTTCGCGCCACGGACCCAACATGTCGAGATAGCGGTCACCCAGTCCCACTTTGCGCAGAGTGGCATTGGTATATGCCCGAAAGTAAATAGAAGATTGCGCCAGTGAGGCGTCGTTAGTCACTTTCTCGACAACCGAACGTGCCTGCTCTGGCGGCACAACACCGGCAAGCACTGCTAAAGTATTTACTTGTTGTGAGTAAGTGCGATGTGAGGGTTGATCCGCAAACAACCCGCGAGTGGGATCCCAGTCCGTGGCTAGAACCGCTGCCTTCAATTTTCCAGCAGCAGCTTTATATTCGTCGCCTAAGGCTCGATTACCAATAGCAGTCTCAAGGTCGGCTGCCCACTGATACGCGAGCAACAATTGGAGGTCGAGCGCCGCAGCAGACGAGCCGTCCACATCCGCCGGCGGTTCGCCGTTCGGCCATTGCTTCACCCAGTCGACAAAGTTCCACCATGGCATCCGATTAAGTGAGCCATTCGCTTTCTGGTAACGCGCATAGAACGCGAGAACAGATCGAACGCCGGGCAGCATCTCTCTGACGAAATCTATGTTGTCGACGTACATCCAGTAATCGTGGACCATTCCCACCCACCAAAGGGAAAACGGCGGGATGTATTGCTGCAGGAATGAGGGAGCCCGGCTGTAAGTGGCGCCTTCGGCGGTACGGGAAGAATTCAACAACTCGATCCCGTTTTTCATCAGCCGCGAATCACCTGTCATGTATAGCGAAACCATCATCTGAATTCGCGCATCACCGGCGTACTGCAGTTGCTCATAGTAAGGACAATCCATGTACGTCTCATGAGCGCAGAGACGCGCGGTGTGCCAACCGGTTGAGAGAATCTGCTGAATTTCTTTGTTTGCGCCACGTTCAGCTATTCGAAATGTTGCCCTGTTTTGGAATGGATACGCAGTAAAGATACTTTGCAGATCTTCGAAAGTAAGGGGTTCATCGGACGTTTGCACCTCAAGCTTCAAATAGCGATAAGTCCTCCAGAAGAGGGGCCGGTAAATTCGATGTGAGCCGCCATCCGCAAGATATGTGTCCGAAGAACCATAAAACTGCTTCCCTTCGACATCATTCCTGTTGCCCTTGTCGGCAGGATGTTCGGCCGAAGTTTTCCGGACGTATAGGCTTTCGGCATAGCGCAGCTTGATCGTGGCGCCTTTTCCACCGCTGACCGTCATCACGGGGTATGCAGTGGTCAAATAGGTTTGGTCCAGCAGCAGTGACGCGGTCGTATGCGCCGGAACGGTTAGCGGCGAGGCCTGCGCTGGGAAGTTTTCCGGCACTGCAACGCCTTCGGCTTTTCGAATTTTAAGGATGCGTTGTGGAGTCTGCTCTTCCAGTGGAATAGCACGCGGCGTAAGCATCCACCGGTTCGGGGCATCGCGGGCGTCGCGCGGGGCTGCAGGGCTCGCTTCGTGCGCGCCAACCCAGGAGGAATCGTTGTAGTCCGTCTGTTGCCAGCCCCACCGATATAAATTCGCATTGAATCTCTCGTTAGCCGCCAGAGCGTAATACCCGGTGCTTTGGTCAGGAGGAAGCGGTTGCGGCGCATAAGCTCTATCCTGAATGCATTTCCAAGCGCCGTTTGTATTCACAACTGCATCTTCCGGCCGATCGGCCTGAAGCACGAAACCAGTTTGGTTTGTGATCTGCGCGACTGCCTTGTAAACGCCGTCATTCCAAACCACGGCCGCAAGCGCATTTCTTCCAGAGCGCAGTTGCGGTGCGATATCTACGCTCTCGTAACGCCAATGCGTCAGATCGCCGCGCGCCGGCCCCCATGAGACGCGCTCACCGTTCACGTACAGTTCGTAGCGGTTGTCTCCTGAAACGTGAATAGTAAGGTGCTCAGGCTTTGATGGCAGGCCAAAGCTGCGCCGAAAATGGTATACGCCGTAATCCTGAACCGAAACGCCAGGCACGTCGATCCATTTGGCGGGCCAAGGACGATTGAGCAGATCGTAGCCTTGCGAAAGCAAAGTGGTGGCGGCGATCAGAAACACGCCAATTCTCCACCCCACACTAGACAACGTACTCACCAGTTTGTGACCGATCCGTCCGGGCGCTCCCAAATTGGCGTGACACGGTAGCGATCTTTTTCGGTGACCTCGGCTTGCAACTGGAGGGGCTTCGTATCGAGCGTAACGCCGAGTCCCGGGCGCCGGTTCGGATACATTTTCCCTTTTCTGAAATCGAAACTCTCGGGCAGGTGGGCTTGCGACGCAGGCGTCTCACCAACCATTTCCATCAGCGCCGGGCCAGAAAACACACTGCATGCGTGTACCAGCGCGGCTTCCGCTACCGGTCCCGTGAAATGTGGAATAAGTCCCACGTAGTGTGTTTCGCAAAGCGCCGAGATCTTCATGTATTCGGTGATTCCTCCGACGTTCGGCAATGTCATGCGGGAATAATCAATCAGGTGCTGCTCAATCATTTCATTGACGTCCCACTTCGAGCCGAACTGTTCCCCCACAGCGATTGGCACCTTCACCTTCTGGCGTAGTTCTCGATAGATCCCCGGGTTCTCCGAGCGCAGCAGATCTTCCGCAAAATATGGTTCGAGCGGCTCGATCAGGGTGCTCAGACGCACCGCATCGGGCATCTCAAGCCGGGTATGATAATCAATCGCCCAATCCCCTTCTTTGCCTACACCTTCACGAATTTGAACGCAGTGCTCGAATGTGCGGCGCACGATCTCATGCGACTGAAACGGTTGACCCTCTGGCGGGTCGACAACCGACGAACGGTAAGCTCGAAAGCCCGCCTGAATGCATGCGCGCGCTGTCTCACGCACGGTTCCCTTATTGGGAAAACCGGTCGAGTAGCATTCGACATGATTGCGCGACAGACCGCCCAGCAGTTCGTACACCGGCACGCCGAGCGCCTTGCCTTTGATGTCCCAGAGAGCGAGATCGATCCCACCCAGCGCATCCAGCTTCTCGCGTCCGGCAGGATAAAAGTAGCCGCGAAACATGATTTGCCAGAGGCGGTCAATACGCGACGGATCTTCACCTACGATCATCGCGGCACATTGTTTGACGATCTCTGCCGAACCGCCTTCTCCGATCCCTGTAATGCCTGCGTCCGTCTCCACCGTGATAATGTGGTAGCTCTGGTTAAAGATCGGCCTCGAATTCGGGTTGTGATAGAAGCGGATTCGAGTGATCTTCATGCGTTCCGGCACAGCTGCTGATGCTTGCGGCGCGCGTGCTGAGGCGGTCGCCGCGGCTGCCATCGGCAGGCCCACGCTCTTCAAAAACCGTCGGCGTTGCATACGGGCATCCTTACTTTATCGTTGGGGATTCTTTGCAAGGTTGAGCATGTTAGCCACAATGCGGTAAGCGCCAGGAACACCTTCCGGCAATTCACGATAGAACGCGTAAGCATTGTATATGTAAATGCCTTTACCGTACCTCGCGTAAAGCAGTCCACCTTTTTGAGGCGGCTGCGATGGATCGTGTGTCTCAAGCAGCGCTTCATAATGAGGGTCCCATGATGTCATAAATTTCGAACCGCGCTCCTCAATCCAGCCGCCGAAATCGGCCTGCGTAATCTTATTTGGCCACGAAAATATCGGGTTATCAGGTTTGAGAATCGTTACCTTACTCTCTTCGTCAGTGACTTCCTCGGGATTCTCACCCATTTGATACGGATAGGGACCATAATTTTTATCGAATTCGGGTGTGTTGTATTGCACAATCGCTACTCCGCCATTGCGAACATAATCGAGCAAGCGCTGGTTATACGTGATTAGATCGGGCCGTGCTGCAAAGGTGCGAACGCCCAGTAGAATCGCATCGAATCTGCTCAGATTACTATTTGCAAGATCCGCTGGACCCAGAAACGCCACATTAATCCCGAGATTTTGCAGCGATGCAGGCACATCATCGCCGCTCCCAGTGATGTATCCGATCCTCAGCCCGGGCGCTATTTTTACGTCCACGCCGGTTGTCTTGTAAGTCGATGGTTCGTACAGGAAGTAAGGACGGAGTCCCGAATAGCCTGTCACGTGATAACCCTCACGATAATCTCGTCCACCGTATTTGGCCAGCGCTCTTATTTCATACGCCTTCTCACCGAGATCCGCAGGAAGGACTCGAAAGCTCACGGACCGGTCTGCTCCATCTTTATCTGTAGTAAAGGGTGTTGATGCCGGTTCGCTTCGCCAGTGAGGTGGCAACTCAAGCTCTACCGATCCCGTTGCAGATCCTTTAACGTTACTGTGAATCGTTACGGAGAGTTCAAGCGACTTGGACGAAAGAGGAATGATGCCCGCGCGCGGCGAAATCTGTACCGAAATTGACGGAGCCACTGCGAGCGGTTCATACACGACTCCAAGTCCGTTAACACGTTGCACAGTTTGCACCACCTGCGCGAACTTCACCGTCACACCCTGATATTCCAGCTCAGCCCACGCGCTCAAAGGATACGGCGCAGTCGGGAGATTTAGATATCTCGGGTCCACGATGTCGTAATAAGGTTGCTCAATCGATGGCCGGTTGAAATAAGGCCGAGTATAAGGTATGGAATCAGACGCCGCCACTCTAAATTCCGCCTCCAGTGTCTCACCCGATGCAATGGTGCCCGCAGCGCTCTTGCCCGCCTTCCTCGTAATCGTCCACCAGTTCTCCCCGCCGGACTCCACAGGCGCCTGAAGATAGATGCGTGCTACGCGCACCTTTTCCAGCGTCTGGCCGGCTAAGCTTACCTGAACGCCAAACGTGTAGCCGGGGATTGCCATACGAAACGTGTCGGTATCTCCCATGAACATCGCAAAAAGCGGGTTTGTTTTTTGGTCCGGCTCGACTGTCGCGCGCATCGCGATGCCTAGCGATTCAATAAGTGCATTGTTGAACTCAGCAGCCTTCGTGTTCAGCTCGTGCAGAATGTTGTATTTTTCTTCCGCGCTGAGCCCGCTTGCCCTCACCCGCTCCATCAGAGCCTGTGTATCTCTTAAACCTGCCGCAAGGAAACCTGCACATTTTTCCGGATGCACCGCTGAAAAGGCGGACATCGCTTCCTCCACTGACGCATTGATCTTTGTGAGGCCCTCAGTCAGAAAACCCCGATCCTTTTCAGCTGCAAAACCGGCGATTCCCAGTAGCGATGTATCGATCCCATCGAAGAAATTCTGCTCTTGATCCCCGACTGGGATCTTTGAGCCAAACCGATGATAATCGGACATTACTGACCCGGCCCGCGGGATAAAGCCGCCTCCATTCTGTGATTTTTGATAGCCGAGACCCTCATGCGACATTTGCAGGTAAGAAAGCCCAAGCAACGGATCGTAGTCGCCGACGGGCAGGCTAAGAGTGACCGTGAATTTTGATTTTTCGGGCCCGAAGAAAGGCACGCGCGCGTAATACTTCACCGGCTTCCAGGGCAACAGCCCTTCCTTGATCTGTTCTGGGAATCGCGTAGGATCGCCCGCCGCTTCGAACACGTCCTTTGCCATGAGCCCTGCAAACTGGTGGTTGCCGTGACCGTCGCTCGGCCCTCCCACAAACACGGATGTAACAATGAGTGGGCGAACCGTTCGGACCACCCTCACTACATCCCCAAGCACCCGTTCCCTGCCCCACTTCGCGAGCGCCTCCTCCATCGTTTTTGAAAATCCGTAATCGCAAACACGTGTCCAATACTGCTCGACACCGTAGTATCTGTCCGTGGCGAGTAATTCTTCAGTACGAACCAGGCCGAGAGCATCCCATAAATCGGAGGACATCACATTCGCGCCGCCCTCCCCGCGATTCAGCGTCAGTAACCTAACGTGCGCGCCTACACCGCGCGACTCATAGGCCAGCATCCCGCCGTCTTCATCGTCTGGATGAGCGGTGATCATGATCAGGCTTGCGCGCGTATGGAGCTTTTTCAAACTTTGCCACACGACGGTGCTGCCGCGATTGGCAGCGATCTCTGTGGTCACCAGTGAAGGCTCTATTCTCGACGCAAATGGTGTTTCGGCGTTCAGACCAGCTACCAAGAGCAATGCCGCAACAAGAGCACGATGCGCAGGGGCGTCGAAGCGCTTCATTGTTGACCCGTTTTCGAGACACGGCCAAGATTTTTATCGAAGAAGGCGGTCATAATCCCATAGGCTTCCTTCGATTCGGGCAGCTCTGCATCGTTCCAGAAGGCGTGAGGCAAAGCTTCGAATACGACTAAGTGCGCGTCCACACCGGCCCGCAGAAATGCCCGGTGGAGGACAGTCGTGCCGCTTAGCAACAAATCGCGAGTGCTGGTTATGAAAAGGGTCGGCGGAAATCCCGTCAGATTTGCATATACCGGCGACAGAACAGGATCTTTCGTGTTCGTTGAGCCTACATAAGGGCTCGGAGCCAATTCCTTTGACGTTGGTTTGAGCGGTCCCGAGAACCCGGCTAGCGCGTAGATAGCGTACGAATCGCCCACGCGACTGAAATCCCCATTTCCCGAAAAAATGCCCAGAGCCCCCGGCAGCGGCAAGCCCAATTGGCGTAACTTTACTGCTACCTCCGCGGTCAAAATGGCGCCGGCTGACGTTCCATATAAAGCGATGCTTCCTGGTTCGTATGTCTTGAGCAACTCTTTGTACACTGTCACCGTATCTTCAACAGCCACTGGGAAGGGATGTTCCGGCGCCATCCGGTAAAGCACAGCAACAACCTTGGTCTGTGTCAGATTCGCGATCGGAATTGTTTCAGTCAGTGAACCGGAATCGGCATTGAAACCGCCTCCATGAACGTTAATCAGGACGCGATTGCGCTTCTTCTCCGGCACGGTCAGCGGAGTGATCACTTTCGTGGGCACGCCCGCGATCGTCTCTTGTTGAATGTTCACTGGATAAAGGGATCGCGATTTTGTACCTGCTCTACTTTGCCAGACATCGGTCTTAGCACGGCGCTCCGATAAACTTTCTGGCACCGCGGCATTAGAAGCCCGCCTGGCAAGCATTTTCTGCGCTTCGGGGCTGACTGTTGTTGGCACCGGAACCACTCGGGTGATGTGCGCAGTACCGTCAGCATCAATAAAGCTTGTGTCGGCTTGTGGGACGGAGTGCGACTCGCTTTTTGTGTCAACGCCTCCTGCCACCATCGCGATCGTTCCGAGTACGATTGCACCTCCTAGCCATGCTATGAGCCGTATTAGCATCTCTTCGCTCCTTCTCAATACAATTTAAGTTGATCGGCTAATCCGCCCCTACAACTCCTATGCGTAAACTCATCTTCGCGCTGCTCATCACTACTCTGCCGCTTAGGCCTGCGACCGACCCAAAGCTGGCCTGGAGCGATGAATTTAATGATCACAAAGGCGCCCCGCCCAATCGCTCGAAATGGATTTTTGATCTAGGTGCCGGCGGTTGGGGCAACCATGAGCTCGAGGTTTATACCAGAAAGCCGGAAAATATTTTCCAAGACGGCAAAGGACATCTGATCATACGTGCGATCAAGACCGGTCCGAAAAATTTCACCTCTGCCCGCATAAAGACGCAAGGGAAATACACTCTCAAATACGGCAAGATCGAGGCGAGGATGAAGATTCCTTTCGGACAAGGCATGTGGCCGGCCTTCTGGATGCTTGGGGACGATATTGGCGCTGTCGGTTGGCCAAAATGCGGCGAAATCGACGTAATGGAAAACATTGGCAAGGAGCCGTCAATCGTGCACGGCACGGTGCATGGGCCGCAATACTTCGGGAAGGACGGCATCAGCTCGCAATATTCTTTGCCAGCCGGAAAGGGGTTGAGCGACGATTTCCACGTCTACGCCGTTTTGTGGTCTCCGAACTCCATCAAGTTTCTTCTCGATGGCGCCGCGTATGCAACGGTTACCCCGGCCTCGCTCCCCAAAGGCGCGAAGTGGGTCTTTGACCATCCATTTTTTCTGTTACTGAACTTAGCTATTGGCGGCGACTGGCCTGGCGCTCCCGATGGAACTTCTACCTTCCCTCAGACGATGCTGGTGGATTGGGTACGGGTCTGGCAGCCGGTTGAATGATGGCGCGCACGTATCCTCGCCTTACAGAACGCTTTCTCCTCGATCATCGTTTCGAATGCGAACCGCATCGGCTACATCGTAGATAAAGAGCTTGCCATCGCCAATTTTTCCCGTTCGAGCGGCGCCGGTAATAGCCCCGATCACGTCGTCCGCTCGAGCGGTCGCCACAACCAATTCGAGCTTTATCTTGGGCACGAGATCTACCGCATACTCGGCCCCGCGATACGTCTCTCTATGTCCCTTCTGGCGCCCATGACCTCGGACTTCGCTGACAGTGAGCGCATCCACTCCAACTCGCGCCAGAGCCTCTTTCACTTCGTCTAATTTGAAGGGCTGTATGATCGCTTCAATTTTCTTCATTCGTTCCTTTCAACCGACAGTGCCGGCACAGTAGCACGACATCTCAGGAAGGTCGCGGGTGCGGCGCGCTGAGGGTGACACGTCCACCAGGTTCAGTGAGCGCCTGATCCGCTTGACCGGACGGACCGACATGCATGCCCATCGGCCGACCAGCGGATGAAATCAAATACTCGGGATAAGCCGGAATTCCGTGCTCATGTAGATCTAAGCCATAGCGCTCGCCCTCGGCAGAGACTCTGAGCAGCTTGAACGCGTTCACCAAGTACATTACAGCCATCGCTACGACGAATGTCGAAATTGTAATAATCGCGCTTCCGATCGCCTGAGCCGTCAGCACTGTGAATCCGCCTCCATAAAATAGCCCTTTGAGAGGCGCGGAATTATCGGGGGCGAAAGGCCCGGTCGCGCCGTATTGACCGCACGCAAAGAAGCCCAGCGAAAGGGTCCCCCAGATGCCGCAGAATCCATGAACAGGCACTGCGCCGATCGGATCATCAATGCGCAGCCATTCTAAAACCTCAACACCCGCAACTACCAAGACGCCAGCTACTCCGCCCAGAAGAATTGCACCCGTAGGACTCACCCAATAACAGGGACACGTGATTGCAACCAGACCGGCTAAGAATCCGTTAACCGTGAAACTCACGTCCCATTTCTTACTTCCGATATAGGCGTATGTCATCGCGGTAAGTCCAGCGGCACATGCTGCAAGCGTCGTATTCGTAGCGACGCGACCAATACCGACAAAGTCCATCGCGGAGAGCGTGCTGCCCGGGTTAAAACCGTACCAGCCAAACCAAAGCAGCAGTCCGCCCGAAGCTGCGATCGTCAAGTCATGAGGCAGCATGGGTCCGCCTCCATCACGTTTGAATTTCCGGCCCAATCGAGGACCAAGGACTATAGCACCGGCCAGAGCGATGAAGCCACCAATCGTGTGGACGACCGTGGATCCAGCGAAATCATGGAAGCCTGTCCCGAGTGAGGGCAGAAAGTATCCTGCGCTGCCCATGGTTGCTAAGAATCCATCAGGACCCCACGCCCAGTGCCCGATAATCGGATAGATAAATCCTGACACAGCGACACTGTAGAGCAGATCGCCGACGAAGCCGGTTCGCCCGATCATTGCGCCTGATGTGATCGTCGAGCACGTATCGGCGAACGCGAACTGAAACAGCCAAAACGCAAGAAACGCCACGCCGGTGCTCTCGTACGTGGTTGGCACGCCTTGCAAAAAGAACCAATGATGGCCGATGAAACCGTTGCCATGGCTGAACATGAATGCAAAGCCGAAGGCATAAAAAAGGAGCCCGCAAAGGCATGTGTCGACGATGCATTCCATTAACACGTTGACGGTTTCCCGCGATCTGCAGAATCCCGCTTCAAGCATCGTGAAACCAACCTGCATGCCAAACACGAGGAACGCTGCGACCAGAGTCCACACGGTGTTTATTGGATTGACAATGTCGTTTCCCTTCAGCGTGGGGTCGGCCGCAAAGACTCTGAAACCCAACAAGTCGGGATTCAACAAGTAAGTGCCGGAGACCAGCAGTCCAATGCCAATCAGCTTGCCGGCTAGAAGGAGCATGCCATAGTGCTGCCATTCAGGACTACGCAACCGTTCCATCAATCGCCTGAATTTACCCGGCGCGGAGCGCGATACAGAAGTTTTCTTACTGAACAGCCTTCTCGCCTTGAGTAAGAAAAAAGTAAGTATCAGTACGGTGCAAAAGATGATCACGTGGAATTAGCTCCCCCTTTGGTTCATTTAGAGTTAGCCACTGTCACTGTCTAAACAGACAGGAAGCACTAGGACTCTAGAATTAATTTGATTTGCTGATGTAACCAGCGGGACGGGGCCGGTGTCAGGACGGGAGTTTCAGCGAGTAATCTGTAGTCTATTCTTGGTTGGCCGGCGCTGTCTAATCAATATCTTGAATGACGGGGTGAAGTTTTTCCGATGCCCCATGCCCGAACCTCTTCCTTCGGCGGCGGATCGGTTAAGTTTCGCTCTTCCTACTGAGCTCTTCTGAAAGGATGATCGCTTCAGCAAGCTCTCGCATGGGTCGCCGCAATCGCCGACTTTCGTTACGCAATCGCAGATAAGCTTCCTCTTCCGTCAGCCGGTCGCGCCGCTGCAAAATGCCTTTTGCGCGCTCGACCACCTTGCGCGTCTCGAGCTGGACGCGCATCTCTTCCGTTTCGTCCTGGAGTCGAGCATTCTCTTCCGCCAGGAAAGACTTCGTAATCGCGCCGCCCATCTGCTCACCTACAAAAGTCAGAAGTGAGATTTCCTCTGGCGTTTGGTAATGCGGCTCGCGATGGTGAACATTGATCACCCCAATCACGTCGCCTCCGCTAATGAGCGGAACAGATAAAAATGCCTCGTATGTGTCTTCCACTAGAGCTTGGAACCGCTTAAACCGGTGATCCGCGGCCGCGTTCTTTGGAAGAGCGACTATCGATCGGTGCTCAACCACCCATCCCGTAACGCCTTCGCCAATTTTGAGTCGAATGTTTCCGAGATCCCTCTGGTGAGGCACTTGCGACGCGCGCAAGACGATCTCATTTGTTTCTCGTTCGATGAGGTAAACGAGACATGCATCGCACTCTGTCACTTGAGCTGTGAGACCCACAATTTCCCCAAGCATTTCGTCTAGGGAGAGGTCAGAACTGACAATATTACTGACCCGATGAAGAAGAGAGAGATGAGAACCCGGCGGCTCGGATGGCCTTTCTGCGGTCGCCATGCCCGACGGTAGCACAGATTGTGATGGTCTATGCCACCCATTATGCTCCGCAGCACATCAGCATCATATAAAGTTTTGATTGGATCTGTGACTGATTCGCCGATACAGTAAACACTGGGATCAGTAGATTCTGACCGACTTACTCCGTCGTTGTCCTGACACCGCGTTCCGTGTCGAATCTAAGTCTTGGGAGGAAACATGCGAACGCACACGATCAGAACCTCACTTTTCATCTTGGCGCCATTCATTAGTTTAAATGCGTGGGCACAGGCCACCGACGCAGCGGCCCAAACGAGCGCACAATCGCCACCCACTGGACAGGACCAGGCTCCTCCCGCAGCCGCTGCGACCCCTTCTGGATCATCCCTCAGTTTCTGCAAGATGGATTTCAGCGGCATGGTGGACGGCTACTACGGCTTCAACAACAACCATCCTGAGTCGGGCTTCAATAAGCTGTACAACTTCAACGACCGGACCAATCAGGTGGACCTGAATTTGGCGAAGCTGACGGTGAGCCGCGATCCGTCGCCGATCGGTTTCCGAGTAGACGTCGGGTTCGGCCGTGCATTCGAAATCGAGAAGACACCACACCCCGACCCCGATTTCTACCGCTTCGTAGAGCAGTCCTATGTAAGCGTGAAGCCTAAGAACTGGAAGGGATTCGAAGCCGATTTCGGAGAGTTCGTAACGTCGGCAGGCGCGGAAGTGATCGAAACGAAAGATAACTGGAATTACTCGCGGTCACTACTGTTCGCGTGGGCAATTCCCTATTACCACTTCGGAATACGCACTTCCATGCCGATCGGCAGCAGCTTGAATGTCGGGTTTCAACTGGTGAACGGCTGGAACAATATCGTGGATGATCACGGCAATAACATGCAGACCGTTGGCCTGACTGGGGCGATTACTCGAAAGAAGTTCACCTGGAGTCATAACTATTACGTCGGCCCGCAATACACCGGCGCGAATAATCGCAACCGCAACCTGTATGACACGACGCTCCTTCTGACGCCGAACGACAAAATCAACGCCTATCTGAACTTCGATTACGGGCAGCAACGGCACGCCCTAACAGGCGGCGTCGATCATTGGATCGGATTCGCCGGAGCAGTCCATTTTCAGGTGAACCAGCATATCGCGATTACTCCACGGGCCGAATATTTCAACGACCCAACCGGGTTCTCGACGGGCACGCGCCAGAAACTGCATGAAGTCACCGTCACTGGCGAGTACAAGGTCTTAAACGGACTCTTGACTCGTCTCGAATTCAGGCGTGATGGCTCAAATGTCCCATTCTTCGATCACGGAACTGTCCCGGCGTCGTCCAAGAGCCAGACAACTGTAACACTTGGACTAATCGCCTACTATCCAGTGAAGCGTTAGTCAGTATTGAAAGGCCACAACAACTAATACGACAAATGAATCGACAGGAAGTTTTAGATTTCGCCAAGCAAAAGGAAGTAAAGCAACTCGATCTCAGATTCAGCGACATCCCAGGATTGCAGCATCACATTACCTATCCGATTTCTGAGCTCAGCTTAGACTCGTTCGAAAACGGCTTCGGCATTGATGGTTCGAGCATTCGAGGCTGGGCAGCCATCAACGAAAGTGACATGCTGCTGATCCCCGACGCGAGCACGGCATTTGCCGATCCGTTCTACGAAATTCCTACCCTGGTGATGATCGGAAATGTCCGCGATCCTCTCACGCGGCAGAGTTATGAACGCGATCCGCGATGGATCGCACAGAAGGCGGAGACTTACCTTCAGAATTCCGGAATCGGTGACACAGCGTACTTCGGCGCGGAAGCTGAGTTCTTCATTTTTGACAACATCCGCTTCGATCAGAATGCTCACTCGGGTTTTTATTTCATCGACGCGGAAGAGGGCCGCTGGAATTCCGGACGCGAATCGAACAATTTAGGCTATCGGCCTCGTTATAAAGAAGGCTATTTCCCTGTGCCGCCGACCGACCACTATCAAGGACTGCGGGCAGAGATGGTGGAAATCATGCAGGAATGCGGCATCGTCATCGAATGCCACCACCACGAAGTAGCTACGGCCGGTCAGTGCGAAATCGATCAACGCTTCGACACGCTTGTGAAGTCGGCGGACAACATGATGCTCTACAAGTACATCGTCCGCAATGTGGCGCAAAAAAACGGTAAGACCGCCACCTTCATGCCTAAGCCGCTGTTTGGCGACAACGGCAGTGGGATGCATACGCATCAGAGCATATGGAAACAGGGCCAACCCCTATTTGCAGGCGACGGATACGCCGGACTCAGTCAGACCGGATTGTGGTACATCGGAGGGCTCCTGAAACATGCCCGCGCGCTGTCGGCTATCATTGCTCCGACGACCAACAGCTACAAGCGGCTTGTACCCGGTTACGAAGCTCCGGTGAACCTGGCTTATTCACGGCGGAACCGCTCGGCAGCCTGCCGGATTCCAATGTACTCAGCGAGTCCGAAATCGAAGCGCGTCGAGTTTCGCCCACCGGATCCCTCAGCCAACCCGTATTTGGCATTTGCTGCGATGCTGATGGCCGGGCTTGACGGTCTATTGAACCGCATGGACCCAGGCGAGGCGCTGGACAAGGACATCTACGATCTCTCTCCGGAAGAGATGAAATCGGTCCCCTCTATGCCCGCGTCTCTCGACGAAGCATTGACGTGTCTTGAGCAGGATCACGGCTTTCTTGTAAAGGGCGATGTCTTTTCAGAAGACCTGATCGAAACGTACATCGCCTATAAACGCAAGAGTGAAGCGGACGCGGTCCGCCTGAGACCGCATCCCTACGAGTTCGCTCTTTATTACGACATCTAAGCGAAGCGCCGCCCGTTACTGTCGCGATATCACGCGCAAGTCCATATCTTCGGCGCGCAGCGTGAAGCTGCCGTTTCCCCCGCGCGGAACAACCGTAATCCTTGCTGGGTTGGACGCATCGACCAAGTCATCAACGGCATCGGTTGCATCCAGCACAACTGTCTTGGGCAACGTGCCCATACGCATCGCGTCCGCAACGACCGCTATGGTTCCGAGATGCTTTATGCTGCCCCCACGAACCGACACGATATCAAAAACTCCCGTTGCATTCTCAGGTACAGGAACGCCTCGAAGTACAATTGCCACCGAGCTCTGCTCTCGGACGGCTTGGATCAGGCTGGTTTTTACGCTGTAAGACAGGTCCAGAGCCGGGCCGGGACGTAAAGCGTTCCCAGAGTAATTCAGCCTAGCCTCATACATGTTCACGTCCGGTGCGGTGCGCGCCGCTGCAGATGAAGAAAGTGCAGTTGTTGGCGCTCCCTGTGTTGAAAGAGAAGACGTTCGGGCGGTAGTCGGAGTGGGATAAGAGTACCTCAGGTAGCTCGGGTAATTAAGCACGTCAGCAGCGCTGATTGACACGACTCGTCCATTTTCGTCGTAGAAGCTCCAACGCTCGGAAAGGAATGCCGGATCGGTGGGATTCCGATAGGCCGGGGAGGGCTTGGTAGCGCTCAAGGCGTTCCAATTACTCCAGATTTTGTCTATGTTGCAGTGATGCGCGTAGAAGATTGGATCGCGGGCAGCATAGCCAAGATGGCCCATATCATGAAATGGAGACGTATGCAATCCAATATCATCGTGGATGGGATCGTGCGGATTACTTTCGCAGGCGCCTCCCCTCGTCGCCGTTCCACCGAAAGTGGCAAAGTCAGTGATTCCATTTAGAAGAGCGATGCGCGTCGCTGATCCGTCTGTTGACGGTAAGTTTGCACCCTGGTTAATTGGGGCGTAGCGATTCGCATCATAAAGAGAATTGCTGGAATTTGCGGGTATCGCGTAGATCTCCGGCTGGTAACGATGGTTTTCCCAATCCCAGTACGGCAGACGGAAATTATTCAGATTTCCGACCAAGGAGCCAAGAATGCGTTCAAAGTAGTAAAGGAAAGCGCGGTGCCAGGGAAAAAAGTTCCAAGAGCCGTGAACGGATTGGTACGTGCCGTTGTTGCATGCCTGACAGTACATGGCATGCATGTCGGCTTGGATCACCCACCTACGATTATCAGTCGAGGGCAGCGCGCGCAGTCTCGCGAAAGCGAGCCTGAGTTGGTTTATCTCCGTGGACGAAAGCGAGCTGACCGATTTGCGCTGAACTACGCTCCGCGTATCTTGACCGCGACGGAACAGGGTACCGTTCACAGGTCCTGGCGGGCAGCTGGGCGGGTTTTGCGCACGGGCGGTCGAGGGCGTCCAAAGTCCCCCTGTTGCTAACGCAGCGCCTCCCGCTGTGAGTCCCGTTAAAAATTGTCGTCGTTTCATAAAACTCTCCTGAGATCTAAATTCGAGGGCCGTCGAGCCCAGAGGCTTTGCATGCCAGTTGTACGCGCTTGTCTTCGAAACTCGCGGCGCTCTCGCGTTATCCGCTGGGTGACGCTTCTTATCAGGCAGGTAGTCCACCGATCCGGCCTGGAATGTCGCTGCAATAATTTGAGAGCAACCGGAGTGCTGGCTGTGAACTAAATGGTGAATGCTTAACCGATTGGATAACGCAAGTACCTCTACTGTCAGACGCGGACCCCGGCCGGCAGAGTCTTGGAAGATCGAGTAGGCCAAAACGGAACCGGAAAAAAGCGGTGATCCCAAATTTCTGCTATGTCTGGGCGATGTGATAATGCGCCCTTGAAAAGGCTTACGGTTCACCTCGAGAAATTTGCAGAACGACCAGACCGGAGGAAGTAGCACGTGACTCTCCCTGTCACACACCAATCCAGAAAATTACCCTGAACCTAAATTATTAGTCGAAATGCCCCAACTGTCAATTAGGACCGTGATGCTCTCCTAATGCTTGTAAGCTTCTGATGATGCTCTCCTAATGCTTGTAAGCTTCTGATGATGCGCGACTTATGCTTGTGAGCGTCGCCCGGGATTACTCAAGACTAGGAGTACTATCAGTTTCGCTAGAGTACTGGAAGGCGGATTTTGTGCGCTTATCATTTATCGGGTAATCAAGAATAAATATATTATAAATGGGCAACTGGTCTACGGCGCAGGTTAGTTTTGATTTAAGAACTCCCATAGCTTGCTTCTCGCCTTGGTGTAATCAGTGTGTGCGTGCAGTTCTCGTCGTCGGTGGGCTAGGACCTCATTTCTCTTGTTTTCCGGAAGGGGCACTTCGTTGAGCCGACGCAAGAGTTCACATCCCTCTTTAGCGAGCTCCAGGTAGGCCTGCAAGGTGGCGGAGCACTTCGTCTGGAGCAGGCTGAGTGTCTCGTTCACCTTAGTGTCTCGTCGGATTCCCGCGCACATCTCGTATCTCCGGGTCCCCTCGCCTCGACAGGTTGAGCAATCCAGATGCCAAACGGGGTGGCGGGATGGCCAACATACTTTTCGCGATTTCGAACTCAGGAACATGATCTTTCTTTAACCGAATCAGCGTATGCAGTGCCTTGTGAAAGGCTCGCTCGTGAGTAGTCTGATGGCGGGTAAAGATTTAATTGTATTGGCGGCGAAGCCCCGCAGACGAAACTGATCTGGCTGGCGTGATGGCACGCCCTCATTGGCGCCTGGTGAGCCCGTGGTACAAATCACATTCGACGCGCCGGCTGCTCTTAGAAAACAGGAGGTACGATGATCGAAGTTGTCCTGGAGCGATGGGACGGTATCAATATCGGCAAGCGATACGCCGTGGTTTGCCTGATGACGATAGCATGAGGAGCTGATATCTGACATGTCCGCCACAGATGACCTATTGGGTTCGTTCGAGGTACACTCGCCCGAAGGGATCCGCAAGGCACTGGATGATGGGGCGAGCCCGACCGAACCCATCCGGGGCAAGAAGCCAATTTATTGGCTAATCGAGATGTATACGCGATCGCGGCGCTTCGCCGAATGCGTTCGAGTGATGCTGAAGTCAGGGTCGGTCACCGATGATCCACTGCTCGACGCGGTGTTACTCGATGAGGATGCCAGTCTCCACCGCATATTGAAGAGTTCTCGGGAGGACCTGAAGCGCAAGCTGTACCTGGACTGCGCCTACACGTCGTTGAAGGGTGTGTCAGCCCTGCACGTCTGCGCGGAATATAATTCCGTCCGGTGCGCTCGCACGCTCTTGGAGACTGGAGTCGATGTCAACATTCGGGCAGATGTTGATGGAGAAGGAATCGGCGGACAAACGCCTCTATTTCATGCCGTGAACAGTAATCACAATCATTGCCGCCCAATGATGGAGTTGATGGTCAAAGCGGGAGCTGACCTCGATGTCCGCCTCAAAGGGCTTGTGTGGGGGGCGGGGTTCGAATGGGAGACGGTCGTGTTTGACGTCACTCCGCTTTCATACGCGCAGTGCGGCCTCTATGCTCAGTTCCATCGCCGGGAAGGGGACGTGTACCGCAACATAGCGTATCTCTATCAGAGGCGCTACGGAAGCGAACCGCAAATTCGAAATGTTCCGAATAAATACCTTCAGGATGACCGGGTTTTTCCGCCGAGAATCTAACTGGACGAGGCTGCATAATGCCGAGTGGCGCGCCTCAACATTTAACAAGTTGTTTCGCCAGGATGGCGCTCGGGAGTAGATATTCCGCAAGCTTGTTTCGATTTTGACGGTACTCGGCTTCGGCTCGTTCCACCGCGTCCCATGCTTTTTGGACAGCGACGCTGTCTGGATTCGGATCGGCGTTCAGAGACTGCCAATAACTAACCCGTAACAGAAGTCGTGCCCAGGCTCGGCGATAAGCCACATCAAGGGCTTGGAACTCTGCTTTCTCTAGTGTGGTCAAACGTCCCATGGTCCTTAGACGCAGATGAGTGCCTGTGAGATCCGTGATCTTCGGTGAGATGCGCGAATCAACCGGCGAACGGCGATGAGGGGGGTTTGGCGGCGCGTTTCGCCGGTTTTTCCGCCGATGCTGCAAGTAGTTATTGACATCCGCAGCAACTCGGCCGCATACTTCCCATAGATCGTCATAGGAGCGATCAAATGGAATGGGGAAAAGCCAAAACCTGCTGCAAGGGACGCTTGATCTTCTTATCCTCCACGCTCTCCAACGCGAAGCCATGCACGGTTACGCTATCGCGCAGACGATCCATTTGTTGTCCGACGAAGTCCTGACAGTTGAAGAAGGGTCGCTTTACCCCGCCCTGTACCGGCTGGAGCTTGACGGTTGCATCGCCTCCTCGTGGGGTTTTTCTGAAAACAACAGAAAGGCCAAGTATTACAAGATCACGGGTCGTGGGAAGAAAGCGCTAGCCGACCAGCAAGAAACGTGGTCCCGGTTATCCGCCGCGGTTCAACAGGTGCTTGCGAAATGATCGGCTTGCGTAGAACGCTGCTCAAGCTATTCCGTAGACGCCGGCTTTATGCGGACTTAGAGACTGAACTCGCCTATCACCGCGAACTTGCTCGCGAGCACGGAAACAGCATCGGCTTAGGCAATACCACAGTAATCAAGGAATCCGCTCTCGACTTGTGGCGATTCTCACTGCTTGAGAACGCGGGGCGCGACCTGCTTTTCGCCATTCGCGGACTGCGCCGCAATCCGGCATTCACCGTCACGGCTGTGATGTCACTCGCCCTGGGGATCGGAGTTGGGACTGCCATGTTCACCGTCCTGAACACCGTGGCAATGCGACCGCTTCCCTACACGAGTCCTGAGCAGCTTGTCTGGATCACAGAAGTTTTAAAGGCCAATAGTACGGACGAAATCACGCTTACTCCGGATTTTCTTGACTGGCGCAGCTCGAACTATACATTTCAGAGCATGGCTGCCTACAACTACTACACGCGCAGCTTGACGGGCATTTCGGAGCCGGTTGAGGTTCACACGGCAAAGGCTTCCGCAACTCTGCTCCCACTGCTGGGAGTGAGCCCGCTGTTCGGCCGGAATTTTCAGAGGCAGGAAGATTTCGCCGGTCATGAGCATGTTGCGCTCCTTTCTCAGTCCACATGGCGGAATAGCTTCAGGTCGGATAAAGCGATTCTCGGTAGGCCAATTCTGCTTGATGGCGAGCAATACACGGTGATTGGAGTTTTGCCTGAACGCTTCATGTTTCCGGGTCCAGAGCAAGTAGACGTCATCACGCCGCTCGGCAAGAATGAGGCCGGGGAACTGTCCCGAAATGGCTCGGTTCTTACGCTGGTTCACAACGTGATCGGCCGCTTGAAACCAAGCATTACCAGAGCCCAAGCGCGCGGGGACTTAAGTGCGATCCAGGCTCACCTCCCTCTGCCGCCATTCCATCCCACAATCACAATCAAGCTGCTGCCCTTGCGCGAACATCTGTTCGGCAACGCGAAGCTGACCGGCATTGCGCTCGTTGCCGGGTCACTTCTCTTTCTTCTGATCGCAAGCGCAAACGTCGGGAGCCTTGCCCTGGTCCGCCTGATGCAGCGAGATCGCGAACTAGCAATCCGTAGAGCCTTAGGCGCGGCACGCGCTCGCGTCATCTCTCAATTAGTGATTGAGAGTTCGGTAGTAGCTGCTCTGGCATGCTGCGTGGGCCTAATATTTGCCGTTTGCATTCGGACAATACTTGTCGCCCTCGGGCCTTATCGTACGAGCATATATGAGAGCCTCCCGTTTGACACCCGGGTGCTGATGTTCGCCGGCACGTTACTGGTCTTTACCATTCTGGTGTTTGGCGTGTTGCCGGCACTCCGTATGAGCGACTTCGACCTCGGCGAAGCGCTCGCCACACGACAATCCTCTATTGTGGGCAAGCGCCATAATCTGCGCCTGCTTTCTGTGATCGCCGTAGGTGAGATAACGATCGTGATCGCACTTTCTAGCACCGCCGCCGTGATGCTGAGGAGCTTTTGGAACATGCGATATAAAGATCTCGGCTTTGAGCCGCAGCACGCAATCGCCGCGACAATCAATCTGAATCCATCCCGCTACGGTGACAAGGGCCGTGAATTTGCGTTTATCGAACGGCTCGTGCAGCGCGCAAGCGCCATTCCCGGCATAGAATCCGTAGCTATCACGGCCGCTTCCGAGATTCCTCCTGGCGAAGGTCACGCGACCACCAATGTCAGAATTGAGGGCCGACCCCTCCCGATCGAGAGCCGTCACAAGGCTTTGACACGGCAGCAAGAGGTAAACACTGCGTACTTCCATATTCTTCACATACCGTTGCTTGAGGGGAGATTCATCGAGGATTCCGACGGCCCTAACAATCCTCCTGTAGTTGTGGTCGGCAAGCCGTTCGCAAGACGTTACTTCCCGCATGAAAGTGCAATTAGGACGCCGCCTCGAAACAGGGCAGAGAGAAAACACCTGGTATCGCATTATTGGCGTTGTCGGCGACATGAAGACATCCGGATTGGCTGCTGTTCCGGAACCGGTAGTCTACACGCCCTACGGCCAAAGCGACGGCTTAGGCTTGCGTCAGCTAGGAATCATCATGCGTTCCTCGCTGCACGTAGGCTCTGTCGCACCCGAATTTAGAAGGGCAGTCCGGGCGATCGATCCCGAGCAGCCGATAGCCACTATAGAAACTGTCGATGAACGACTCAATGCATCCGTGTCACGACCGCGCTTCACAGCGGATTTGCTGTTTGCCTTTGCGTGTATGGGAACCTTGCTGGCCGTAATTGGAGTTTATGGCGTCATAACCTGCCGCGTGCGCACCCATGTTCGTGAAATCGCCGTGCGCCAGGCTCTTGGAGCCCAGCCTTTGGATGTAATTTCCCACGTCGTTTGGCATGCTATCCGCATTGTCGCGCCTGGTATGCTTGCCGGCATCGCGGCAGCGCTGGTCACGAGCCGGCTCATCTCAAACTTGCTCTTTCAAGTCAAGTCGAACGATCCTCAAATGCTTGCCGCGGCCTGCATATGTATTGGCGCTGCTGCATTTGGCGCTTCCTGCCTGGCCGCTGTTCGCGCATCTCGCTTGGACCCGCTCGTCTCGCTCCGGCAGGATTGAAGATATTCCGTTCTATGCAAAATGAAAGGCCGGCCGAGAAAATTCACGAACCCGGACGATCAATCGTCCTCAAAGCGGATGGTCTTGTGAAGACCTATAGAGGCGTACGAGCTAGAGGCGTACGAGCCGTTTCCGATGTTAGTTTCTCAATCTGTTCCGGTGACATTCTCGGATATTTTAGGTCCGAACGGCTCAGGCAAGAGTACGACAGTCAAAATGCTCGCCGGGCTTATTGAGCCACAAACGGGCAGATCTTCTATCGTGGCGTCACTATCAAGGCAAACCAATTGACCTACAAAACCCGTCTAGGATACGTTCCGGAAGAGGCGCAGCTTTACAGTTTTCTCACCGGCTGGGAATACCTGGAGCTGGTTGGAACATTGCGTGAAATGCGTCCAAAGCGATTCAGAGAGAAAGCTGAATCGATGCTCCATGATTTCGGTATGTTCTCCCACCGGCACTCGCCGATTTCCAGTTATTCGAAGGGCATGCGGCAACGAATCGTGCTCATTGCCGCAATGATGCACGATCCGGAGGTCTTGGTCCTCGATGAGCCATTTTCTGGTTTAGATGTCACGGCATCTCTGATTTTTCGAGAGGTGCTGAAACTGCTGGCGCGATCCGGTAAGGCGATTTTCTTCTGCTCACCAGTACTCGAACTGGTGGAAAAGATCTGCACACATCTCGTTTTGCTCCGCAAAGGATCAGTCGTCGCTTACGGCGCGATTCACGAGATCGGAAGAAAGGGAGTAGTCACCGCGCTCGAACAAGCGTTTTTGGATTTGACAGACAACCCAGATGCCGCTACATTTGCAGCCAACATCGTCGCCGCTGTTCACGCACCTTGCGGTTGATCCTGCTGGTCGCGAACGGAACAGACTCCGAAATCGGCCATTCTCCAGGCTGGTGATGCACTTCGTCGGGCTCATCCTCCACTCCGGTAACGATTCCTCAGCGTCTGACTTAAACCTGAGCATAGGAGGTCTATTAGCGCTTCTTGCGGCGCCCGGTGGAATTACCGCACTCTTACTGTTCGAAAAGTACTCCTCCTTATTGCGCGTTCTCCGGGGAGGACCGCTGCATATCGATGTGTATTCGGTATCCGTGCCGGACAAGTACTTCTTAATCGTCTGCTCGATGGTGATCACGAGCACAGTCGTCGCATTGAAATGGGAGAGAATTCTTCCGGGACGGCAGGACTACCTGAATCTCGCGCCGCTGCCGCTGCGTTTACGGGCTATATTCTGGGCGAACGTCATAGCAGTCCTATTACTTGCCTCAATATTCGCCGTAGACGTAAATGCTGTGTCCTCAGTGCTGTTTCCGCTCGTGGTCATGTCAGAGAGCGGCGGATTACGGGAGAATCTGCAGTTTTTTCGTGTCCATGTAACTTGTGTGATTCTTGCAAGCGCATTTGCTTTCCTCGCCTGCTTCAGTGTCATGGGCATATTGATGTCTGTGCTGCCATACCGGATATTCAGGAGCGGGTCACGGTTCGTACGGGTGGCGATCATCGTCGCATCTATCGGCCTGCTATGCAGCAGCTTTGCTGTGCCCCCGGTGCTTCGCCATTTATCAACCACGCCTGATTCACTCGTGCGCTTCTTACCATCCGTTTGGTACGTCGCGCTATATCAGTGCATGCAGGGAAGGTCGAACCCGGAATTCACTTCGCTAGCGGCCATGGGTTTGGAAGCGCTCGCGATCATGCTTGTGCTCTCGGTTGTTTCTATGGTCCTAAGCTACCGACGTTATTTCGTACGTATTCCGGAATCTTCCGATTCCATGCAGCCCGCGCGACGGCGTATGGGATCGTTATCGGCGCTTATCGATCGCGTCGTCTCGAAAAGCGGATTTCAGAGCGCGTGCTACCGATTCAGTTTGCGTGTACTGCTGCGAAGTGAGAGGCACTTCATTGTCTTGGCCGCATTCGTGGGATTGGGTCTAATCGTGGCGTCACAAATGGTGCTTTCCCTTCCGGATGTGACGCGAACTTCCAGTCAAAGTCTTCCAACCCCGGAAGTTCTTGCCGCGCCCCTTGCGATGGCTTACTGCTTGATCGTGGGTGTGCGATTCGTGCTTGAACTCCCGGCCGAGTTGAATGCTAACTGGGCGTATAGGACTATCGTGAGTCGTCAGAAGCAGAATACCGGGGCCACGGCTAAGAAAGTAATGTTGACCTTTCTCATTCCGCTCGTAATCATTCCATGCCTCGTTGCGTACTCATGGATTTGCGGAGTACGCGTGGGATTCGTACATGCGGTTTACGTTCTAGGCTTGTCGGTTGTGTTAATCGATATCGTCCTCCTTCGATTTAGAAAAATTCCGTTTGCATGCGCTCTGCCCGCTTTTGAGAATCACACGATCCTGATCGTGTTCGTTCATTTCATCGGATTCCTTTCATTCACAAGTTTCGCCTCTAAAGTCGTAAGCCTGGCGCTACTTTGGCCCACCTTCCTCCTTGCGGCAGGCGCATTGTTGCTCATAACGTGGTGGTTCCTGCTGAGACGACTGAAGCGCGCCACTCCCGATAGCGAGATGGAGTTGATCTATGAAGATGCTGCAGCCAAAGAAGTTCAGACACTCGATATTCTGGGCGTCGGGTAAACGTTCAAAACGCTGGCGTGATCGCGACCTATAAATACGCTGAGTACATCCCGGTTTGGCGGATCAGGGCAAATACCGGATAACGAACTGTGGTTCACTGTCAGTGATGGCAGTCGACAGGCGACGCGAGCGAGCCACGAATAACTACATTCTTGTGGTTCTCGATAGCTGTCGGTATGATTCTTTCACGCGCGCTCGACCGAAAGTCATGCGGAAGCTGGGGACGCTTGAGCGACGGTGGTCGTATGCCTCATGGACTGCGCCTTCCCATTACAATTTGCTGATGGGGTTGATGCCCCATATCAGTCCACGAGAAGTTTTTGCGTCCGATTATTACAAACGCGATTTTCTTAAATTCAACGAACGGCTCGGTGCCGAGGGCTTGGAATTCAAGCGATTCGTGCCGCGGCTCTACCTTCCGGTGCTGCTGCAAAACCTCGGATATCGCACAAATGCGTTCGTCTCGCTGCCCGTGTTAAACCCGTTTACGATTCTGAACACAGGTTTCGACAGCTATAAGCTGATGGAGCGGCACAACGACATGCGCGCCATGTTCAGCGAGATGACCTTTCCCGAGGAGCAGCCGTCGTTCTATCTCCTCAATGCCGGCGAAACGCACTATCCTTATGCACTGCCCGGTGAGCCGGAAGAAGAATGGCCGCGCGTAAGCGGCGTTCACGGAATTTTCAAACACCTGGATGATCAGGTCGTAGGCGGCAGAGTGCGCCGGACTCGCGAGAAAATGTTCGATAATTCCAAACTTCGCGTGCTGCGGCAGCGGCAGATTGACGCGGTGAAGTATCTGGACACCGTCATCGAAGAGTTGTTTGATTCAGTTCCGAAGAACACATACGTCACAATCACGTCCGATCATGGCGAACTGTTTGGCGAAGAGGGTTACTTCGGGCACGGCCCGATACAGCACGAGAAGGTTTTTGAGGTGCCTTTCATTGAAGGAAAGGTGAGATGACCGGGGCTCGCCCGCGCCGGTTCGCGATTCTATTCGTCGCGTTGGTGACTGTCGCGCTGCTGTTTGAGTATCGCGAGCCGCATCAATCACAAACACAACTCGCGTATATCGGGCCTGGCGCCGGCTTCGCCTTTCTGGGGTCATTTCTGACCGTTGTCCTTTCATTGCTCGCTAGCCTAGTGTCATTTCTCTTATGGCCGTTCCGAATGCTATGGCTGCTGATTCGGCGACGGCGCGGGTTCGGCAAATCGCGCGTTAGAAAACTCATCTTTCTTGGGCTTGATGGCCTCGATCCGGGTCTCACCGAAAGATTCATGGCCGAAGGGAAGCTCCCCAACCTGAGCCAGCTTAAAGAAAACGGTTCGTATCACCGGCTGCGCACCACGTTCCCCGCGCTTTCGCCGGTTGCATGGTCCACTTTTGCTACCGGAGTGAATCCCGCCAAACACAACATCTTTGATTTTCTGAATCGCGATCTGAGAACGTATGCGCCGGAGATCTCGTCCGGCAAGGTGAAGTCGTCTGGTCGCGTGCTACGGCTTGGAAAATACCGCATTCGCTTAGCGAGGCCGTCAATCGAGCTGCGCCGCAAGAGCGAGCCTTTCTGGAAGATCCTTGGACGGCACGATATCGGCAGCACCATTCTTCGGGTACCCGTCACATTTCCGCCGGATCAGTTCAAGGGCCGTCAGCTATCCGCAATGTCCACGCCTGATCTGCGCGGAACACAAGGCACGTTCTCCTGGTTCTCAACCGCAAATGAGAACGCGCCCTGTGAAGGTGGAAGGCGAAGCACTCTTCTGCCAAACGGAGACGGTTTCCAAGGTGCCCTGCTCGGCCCGGATGATGAACTCGTCGAGGGCGGCGGCCCCCTCAGTATCCCGTTCCGAATTTTACGGAGCGCCGGGACCAAGATGCTGGTCCTGGAAATTCAAGGCGAATCCTATCCGCTTCGGAAGAGCGAGTATACGCCTTGGATCCGTTTGAGGTTCTATGCTACGGGCGGAGTTTGCGTGCATGGCATCGCGCGTTTCCTGCTTACCAAAACTGAGCCCGATCTGTCGGTCTACGTGACTCCCGTTGAGATCGACCCCGAAAATCCCGCGCTCCCGATCAGCCATCCGCGTTATTACGCGATGTACCTGGCGAAGCTTCTCGGATCATTCGCGACGCTCGGGATGGCGGAGGACACGTGGGCACTGAATGAAGGGGCGATTGACGAACAAGCATTTCTGAAGCAGGCCGAACTCATCCAACGTGAGCGCGAGGCGATGTTTTTTGGGGCGCTCGACCGTACACGGAATGGCGTTGTCGCTTGCGTGTTCGATACGAGCGATCGTGTGCAGCACATGTTTTACCGGTATCTCGACTACTCATGCGACGATAAATGTGATGACTCGCACCGCGCAGTCATTGAACGCTTATATCGCGATATGGACCGGATGGTTGGTGAAACCCTCCAGTACGTCGATCAGAAGACAGCGCTGTTCGTGCTTTCCGATCATGGCTTCTGCGCATTTCGCCGCGGCGTAAACCTGAATGCGTGGCTGCTTCAGCATGGATATCTGGCGCTCGAAGATGGGAAGTGGGAGGGATCGGAATATTTCGAAGGAATTGATTGGAGCCGTACGCGGGCGTACACGTTCGGGCTGGGAGGTCTGTATCTGAACCTCAGAGGCCGCGAAGCGCAAGGCATTGTGGATTGCGAAGAGGCTGACAATTTGAAACAGGAGCTGATCGCTAAATTGACGAACCTGCGCGATGACGATAAGGGAGAAATCGCCATACGCACGGTTTATGACTCGTCAGCAATCTACAAAGGACCGTACATCGGCGCGGCGCCTGACCTGATCGTCGGGTATGCCGCAGGCTATCGCACGAGCTGGGGCGCGGCGGTCGGCAGAGTCACGACACGAGTGTTCGAAGATAATCGCAAAGCCTGGAGTGGAGATCATTGCGTCGATCCAGTGCTGGTTCCTGGCGTGCTGTTCTCGAACCGCAAGCTGTATGTGAATGATCCCGGAATCGAGGATATGGCGCCGACAGCTTTGGATCTTTTCGGAATTGAGCGGCCATCCTGGATGGAAGGGGACTCGCTCGTTCGCTTTGCGTGAGTTTCGCGCCGCACGGGTGATCCGCTTCGGCCCTACATCAGCGGTTCTCGTCCTGGTGCTCTTAACGGCGTGCCGGATGTCCCACACTCCGGCGCAAAGCAAGAAGGTGATCGTGCTGGGCGTTGACGGCATGGATCCCAAATTTCGTGGAGCAACACTGGAGCGTACTACCCAACCTTGCGCGTTTGCGAAATCAGGGCAGCTTCAGCCGCCTTGGAACTACGATGCCGCCGCAAAGTCCGGTCGCGTGGACCACGTTCATCACGGGTCTTGAACCTGCTGCACACGGCATCTTTGATTTCGTTTATCGCGTCCACCTTGCAGCCATTCTCCTCGATGAGCAGGACAGACGAGCGACGCTATAGTCTGCCTCTCGGCCCGTACCGCGTGCCCTTATCACGTTCGAGAATTATTTCACTCCGCAGAGGAACCGCGTTCTGCCAGATTCTCTCCGAAAAGGATATTTCGGTTACAGTCGTGCCAATGCCCACGAATTATCCTCCGCCCGAATCCGGACACGCGCTTTCGGGGTGGGTACACCCGATCTCGAAGGCACTCTCGGCACGTTCAGCTTCTACACGGACGATCCGGAGGAGCTAACGCGTTCCGTTCCCGGCGGACATATCATAAAAGTCGAGCTCAGGGGCACGCGGATCGTGTTGCCTATTCTGGGACCGCCGAACTCTCGGCGGATTCGCGACAGTCATCCGAAACTGCGGGACATCACTGTTTCGGTGCTACGGCTATTCGGAATCACGGCGAGTTCTGCGATGTCCGGACGGTCTATATACTAAGTGACGATGAGCTCAAGGACCACCGTGAAGCTCAACAAGTCGCTGTGTGACCGGGCGCGGCTGCTGGTGGAAAAAGCCGGCTATAGTTCGCTCGAGGAGTTTATCGAGCACGCCGTGGAAAAGGATCTGGCGCGGCTCGAAGAAGCGGACTCTAAAGAGGACCTCATCAAAAAACTCAAGGGACTCGGTTATCTGGAATGAACCAAGTCGACCTTGGCCCTGAGGCGGTCTGGAGTTTGGGCGTCGTAAGCGCTCTCGCAGGGCTTGCGATGGTGTATGTCTTCCGCCGCTGGTCGGATCAGCATGCGCTTCGTGCCACTACGAATCGTATGCTGGCGCACTTGATGGAATTTCGGCTCTTTGTCGATGAACCGGCGCTGGTGATGCGAGCGCAGCGAGATCTTTTCATTGCAAACTGGCGTTTACTGAGGCTCTTGGCCCGACCTTCGCTGATTCTTGTCGTTCCGTCTATCATTCTTCTCGCGCAGATGGACGCTTGTTATGGGCGGGCTCCGCTGAGAATCGGCGATGCGGCCGTGGTCACTGTGCAGTTCAAAAATACAGTAAGAGCGGCGAAGTTTGAAATTGTTTTGAAGACGCCCACGGCCATTAGGGTGGAAACTCCGGGCGTGCGGATCGTGAGTATGAACCAGATGAGCTGGCGGATTCGACCGAATGCTTCTTCGT
Source organism: Bryobacteraceae bacterium (assembly GCA_051004875.1). GTDB lineage: Bacteria > Acidobacteriota > Terriglobia > Bryobacterales > Bryobacteraceae > Bog-105. The sequence continues at coordinate 15,305 of JBPCJX010000042.1, read as the reverse complement.
CCGGCGAGCTGCAGGTAATTGGACCCGAGCATGCCATCACGAAGAGCATTGCGGCAGGGAAGGGCGTTCATTATTTGTCGGAACAACGCGTAAGCTCGGTACTGACATTTTTATTGCATCTTAACGAACCGCCGCTAGTCGATTCATCGATTGCTTTAATTGAGGTTCTGTATCCTTCGGCGACGATTCTGCATCTGCATTGGCTTGTGTGGTTCTTGCTCATCTCGAGCGGGACCGCGATTGTGGTTTCTGGGCTCCCCAGGATTATCCAGCGTATGGGCGAGGCGATATGAGGCGAGCATCGATTGCCATTGTTGTGTGCGCCGCTAACTTAGGGCTGCAGCGGGCGCGTACAGAGACGATGCAAGGGTTGAGCGAGCTGTTCGCGCCGGATCATGTTTCAAAAGCCTGGATGCGAACTCACTGCGATCTCGAACCATTAGGCGCCGGTGCTTTGCGTGTCACGTTCTCGAAAGGATATGAGAACACCGGGTTCGAAACGTCGCAAATGCCCTCGGGCGATTGGAGCTTATGGCGCTCTTTGCGATTCGATATTGAGAATCAGTACCGTGAACCGCTGTCTATTTATGTCAGGGTATCGGACCGAATCGATCACCCTGCGAGGCATACATATACAGGCGGCACTTTGATGGATTTGTGATCGGATCAGGCCGCAGTACAGTTGAAATCAGCTTGGAAGACATGCGCTCGCCGGATCGCGTTGCGCTAGATCGTAAACGAGTCTCGTGGTTCGGAATCTTTGTTCAACCACTATTCCTCCGCGATGGAATGGAGCTTAAGTTTAGGCAGGACAAAACACTCCAGCTTTCAAATCTGCGGCTGAGCGCGGGGCCGGAGCAACCGCACCCGCCATTGAACCCCGGTTTTCACTCGCCTCGAAAGGCACGCAACAGAACCGTGCTGTTTACTGATCTAGAACTGCAGGTGCATTCCGAACTGCATCTGGCCCATTGGTACTTGAGCATAGGTGATCTGCCCCGCGCCACCCACGTCAACGGTCGAGTTCGGCAGGCCAAGGTTCACGTGGTTGAAGACGTTGAACGCATCGGCTCGGAATTCGAGCGACCAACGCTCGCTCGGTATCAGGTCCTTTGACAGAGAAAGGTCGGACACCAGCAGGGTGCGCTTCGCGTAAAATAACGCGTCGGCCATCAGGCGACCGTTCTACGCGCGCTTCCGAGTCCCCTGAAAATGTTGGCTGAATTTTGCCTCGCACGCGAAGGGGTACGACACCCTTGGTTTCTTCCCCCTTCGGAATCCCCTGATCTTCCTTTCCATCTAGCTGGTACAGCAACCAGACTCACCCAAGTTGTTGTGCTTTTCGGTCGAACAAGTTCTCGCTCGAAAGCTAGTTAGGTGAAGCAACCGAGGTTGCAATTATGGTTTGAGAATCTTGCCGCATCATTCTGGCCGGTAACAAGGTAACAAAAAATAAGTTCGCTGTGTCGAATCAGCACCTTACATCAGAGCAGTGGTGTTCGGACCCTAGTCTCGATGCATATCATCCAGTGACAGATCGCGCTGCGCTGTCGGCGCCCGAAAGTGATTCGTGATGCGCGATTTCGATTATTTGAATCGGACAAGTACGGACAAGGATGTGATAGTTGCGCGATGTACAGTTTTTTGGGATTTCGGCCGGCTGTCGCTTCGGGGGATACGGCGAGTCCGCAGCAACAACTGCTACGACCATCACCAACGGGAATGCATCCCTCTCTTCCACAAATTACAACCGGATCTTTATACTGCCGACCGGTGGCGCCCACGCATTTAACGTGTACCGAACTGCAGGAGGAAGCACCCAAGGGCTGGTCGGGACTGCGTATGCGGCTCCCGTGGACCGTAATGCGACGGCGGTTTTGTTTTCGGATACTGGGCTGAGTGGCAACAGCGCATCTGCGCCTTCTTCGAGTACAGCCGACGGCAGCATCAATCTTCCTAGCGGGGCAAATTACAAAATCAATGGCTCTCAAATCTCAAGCAGCAATTTGAGCGATGGGCCGTTCTCATCGGCGACTGTTTATAACACGGTACAAACTGCCGTGAGCGCTGCAAGCATCAGCGCCACCGTCATGGCGACACCTGGTGTTGATACAAACTATACGTTCAAGGTCTTCTTGGCGCAAACCATAGCAACGGCGGTTGCAGTGTTCAGCCGAGCATAACGGTCCATCTCCGAATCACGGACGCTTTCACCGGGACCACGACTGATCCTAGCGTCTTTCTGACGCTTGGGGCGTATGCCTCACAGTCAAGCCAAAGCTTTCAAGGCGCTATAAACGTTAACAGCTTAATGACGGGGCTGTTCTTCTGGAGACAGAAGGGCGGTCGAAGCGTAAATTATTATACAAGCTATTCGCCAGGAACGGGCTGCACAACTGGTGCTACCTATTCAGTAGCACCTGTCCTTTTGCAGCAGTAAATATAGGAAGCAGATTCTTTTGGAATAGGTTTTCAGTTCTGCAGTAAATGGTCCAGGCGGCTAGTGCCATATCTCAACGGCGTTGATTCTATCCGGTAGCCAAATCAAGGCGTCAATACGCCTTCAGCAGGCTAGAACGGTAGACAACGAGCCGGTAGTCGTTATCTGTCAGCTTCGACCCAAACACCCGCGGAAAGACGGTTCCGATTTCCGCGACTTTCGAAAAACCCTGCAGCTGTCGTTCAGTACCGTTCTCGGGCCTAGCGTTTACGATTACATAGTCCTGCTTACTTGGATCCGGCCTGACGAATCCGAAGTAGGGAATTTCAAAGTGGCCGCCAAGCCGTTCAACCGCGTACCACTCTGGTCCGGTGCCCAGTATGGTCTTTCCGGCAACATTGAGACGGGGGATATCGTCATCAAGGTTCTTATATTCACGCATTGGCTGTTGAAAGCGCCAGGCAAGTCACCTCGGGCCGTAGAATCACTCTGTTCAATACTAGAAGGACCAGTGCGATCTTTAAAAACCACCTAGTTCGCTGAGTACCCTGTCGGATGAGAACACCAATCATGATCCCGGCGGCTGCCGTCGATGTGATATTGGGATAAAGCTGATAGAAGCCCGAAACCTTCCCCATCGCGAATGTGTTGAACAGGTAAGTTGTCGCTACTAGCATTTTGAGTGGGCGGATCATCTTCGTCGTAGCACTACTCTGCCGAAATAACCAAACAGAGCCTGCCAAGAAACAGAGTGGGAAAAGGGGTGTCCGCGAATAAGATTGTACCTGCCGCATGAGCTCAGCAGGAATCCTGCTCAAGAGTCCGATATGCGCCGCCGATCGATTTAAGGCGGTGTTTACAAATTGGCTTTCGAAAGCCTCGTGCCCGTGGATGAGCGCAAAAATTAACCACGCCGTGAGTGGAAGCAGAGCCGGGAGTCCGAAGGTGAACACATAAAGAACGCGGCGTGAAAACGACGGGCCCGCTAAGGTAAAGAGCAAAATGACCGTTGCCACCACAAACGCAATGCTATTCAGGTGCATCAATGTAGCTATGCCCATGAGCCAACCCCCCGGCATCAAATAGCGGATGTAAGCCTGACCGGAGTTCGTAACGCAGAACTCCGTCACGCATAAAAGGCCAGCCAGCAAGAAACAGATGGAAAAAACATCCATTCGGCCAAGTCGGCTTGTAAGCATAAACCCTGGATTCACCGCGAGGAGCAACCCTGCGATGGCACCGGCTGTCAGGCTTCCTGAAGCACGATAAACCGAGTAGTACAGCAACCAAACACAAACTCCTGCCAGAAGGCCCGCGCCAGCACGGCCCACTTCCTCGTAGTACCCCTCGACCGCTCTGTGCGCATAAACGTTGTACTGGATGACGGGCAGTCCCGCTCGACCGGCCGCGCGAATCGATTCGCAAATTTTGTGGATCTCCTCATCTCGCCCACGCCGGCCGCACAGCGTATTCGGAAAACCGCTGATCATCATGTTGAATAAGGACAACCGACCGCTCTTCAAGCGTTCTATCCGGGAGCGCACGTCGGCCTCTTGCCACGGAATCGGAGTCCGCCCATTACCACATAATCCACGCCGAGTTGTTGACTCGAGGCATGCCCCGCTCGTCAAGGCGATCGCCCGAAAGTCTGCCGCCACCCGCTTCCAAACAGATCTTGGGTACGTCTTTAGGTTCGCCTTCGACCTTCGCTGCTAAAGATGGGCGTTGTGTCGAAGTTGTTCGGCGGCTTTGTGCGTCTACATCCTTGAGCACCTCGGCCGCCTGTCCTTAGGATCATTGAGGGCTTGCGTGTGGGCGACCGAAATGGCGCGCCATGCAAGTCCTCCCATACACAGTTTTGCTGCCGGTGATGCTCAATGGCAAACCCGGCTGAAGCGCACAGGAGTTGCGTTCTGGAGACGATTGTTGATACGTTGCGTAGCTCGAGGAAGCGAATAAACTGTTCTCTCTGACCCATTCTTTTCTCCGTGGCGACAGAAGCGCAACAGCTTCAATTTACCCGTGAGCCGGTCATGGACTGCGCAAACATCGGGCGCTTACTTCCGTCGGTCCGAGAAGACTTCATCGAGAGACGTCGCCATTTTACCCGCGCGAAGCTTGCCCCCGCGCTCAATCCTAGTCGGGTCGCAAAGGGCGTGATATTCCCAAGCGGTTTGTTTCACCGGATCAATGACCCAGCAATAGGGAACGCCCCAGGCATGGTATTCCTCGCATTTCGCAAAAGCCGCGCTAAGCCGGTCTTCGGGGGAGAGAATTTCGACGCAAAGGGCGACGGGCTGGGTGGGATAGGGATCCTCGATCCCGACATCGGCGATCACGTCGGGAATTAAGAATTTCGTGGCGCTCACCCGGACCGTCACCTCGGCCAGAGCTTCGAAGCCTTGCCCGCGAAGAGCCGTGACCAACAGAAATTGAATGAGGGCGTGCAGTTTCGTTGGCATGGGTTTCTGACGGAGCACCCCGTCGATGTACTCGCACACAGGTTTGAACGACCTGCTTAGATACTCGTCAACCGATACCGATAAGGTCGCGCTGCTCATGGCTGCTCTACTACTCCCAGAATAGCGACTCTCGTGACGAGCGTGATGCTTTCGGGCGAGCGGCTCCGGCAGACCCCGGCGGGCGCGTTACCACCTAGACGGTAGGGCTTTACATGCCCAAGCGCAGCTGCGATGGCCGCTGTCCTCACCATGCGCCGGTTCCATTGCTCTTGTCAGCTGACGTCGCGGACACGCTCACGGCTTTGCTCACGCTGGACGCGAGTGACGGGCGGATGACTATGGCTCTACCTCGGCGGGCACCTTTGCACTCAGTCGCTCTTTGAGTTCCTTGCTAGGTCTGAAACTCGCTCTGCGGTTTGCGGGAATTTCAATGGACTCACCGGTGCTTGGATTACGACCGGTACGTGCCTTGGTTTCCCTCGCTTCAAAAATCCCGAACCCTCGCAATTCCACGCGATCACCAGCCACCAGGGCATTGGAAATCCTGTCAAGAATTGCCTCTACTGTTTTCTCGAGTTCTGCTTTTGGCTGACCCGTCACTGTCGCGATCGATTCGATCAGTTGTGGCTTTGTCATTTGTATCTTGAGGATAGCGAGGCGGATGGCGTGTCCCGTGCTGAACAGTGTTACGGCGCGAGCGGCTTGATCCAGAACTACGGCACCCCGCGTCTCGAAAAGTGCTGCTGCGCTCAACGGGTGTACTCGACGTCGCGCGTTTTGGACCCGGACTACAAAGCTTTACAGTTCTGAACTACGGCAGAGGCTTCCGAGATGCAGAGTGTCATTACTTATTGTCCTTGCTTCTGGGGCATTGGAAACATACTCTATAACGTAAGTGACCAACATCAACGGCAAGGCGTACGCTATGAATGCGATCACGCCGATGAAGCCCTGGAAAACGCCGATCCTGAGAGTGTTCTTCTTTCTGCTGGGCGCCATTAAGCCGCTGCAGAAGGATCTGAAGAACCTGTCGTTTATCCATTTCGCGCGCTGGGTCGTGGTGGGGCGGCATCAATTCCCGCGGCTTTCCGACAAGCAGCCGAAGGAAGAACTGCGCTACGATTACCTGCTTTTCTTCAGTAACTTCAACGGTACCTGGAACCAGTACATCGACGCCTTTTCGGCAGTGCTTTCGAAGGGGCTCAATCTCATCTGGCGCTGGAGCGAAAAATATCCCGGCTCGCAGCCGGTTACCGGATTCAAGCGGTACATCAGTCTGGTCCAGTTCGACACGGATTATTACTACAACGTCTATCCGCGAGCGGCGACCAATGACGTGAAAGCCGCTCTCCGCGTCCAGGACGCGCTCGATCAATTCGCGCGCACCAGCCAGTCCCTTTCTCCGGCCGAGTTCGAAACCGCATGGCTGGCATTTCTGGTTCGCGTGCAGGGCGACCTCGGGTCGACCGGCGTGGCGCCTGTAGGCACATAAGCACATGGCGAATCAAAACGGGCAGGTGTACGGTCTTACCATTCTTTCGCCCATACTCGAAGACGAGAGCTTGGACATTTGCCACTCCATGGAGCTGCGCTGGTACCTGGGACATCTGCCGCGCGATCACAACAGTCCCTTTGCGCAAATATCAAGTACATATCTGGCCCGGCTGGTCGTCATGGACGACGTTGTTTACGTGGGAGCTCCAGCATGCGAAGAACATCTAAAGTCGCGCTATCTGGTGTTCGAAACGAATTTCGATGGGGATCTGGAAACGTACCTGACGCGCATGGCGCGCGAAACGCCGGAGTTCGTCGAGGCGGTATGGAAGCATTGCGTCGGATACCCGGGACTCTCCGATACCGCGGCTTTTCTTCGATACATGAAACAGTGCCAGATCGCTACGACCTTCTTCTTCGCCGACGTGAACAACCGAACCGTGCAGCAGAGCCTCAAAGCGCTGCAGACGCAATCGGCGCTCGCACACTTTATCGAACAGCATCAGGCGAAAGCGCCGGGCGAGATACAGCGTGAATTCGGTGCGCTGCTCGAGTCGATGATGCATGCACCGCTGCCGCTTCCGGGTGGTGACGAATCGGAACGAATGCCGCAAGAGAATCGGCCGCATGAGTAAACTTGACGTCTCAGATATTCAGGGCTTTTCGCTCAAAGGCTATAACTTTCCCCGTGCGCGATATCTGCTTCTCGAACTGCTCCATCCTGAGGCGGCGCGGGAGTTCGTGAAGCGGTTATTGCCGGAAATCACGACCGGAGAGCGCTGGGATATTAACAATAAACCCATGAGCACGGTAAATCTGGCGTTCACGCATACCGGACTTATGCAGCTGCAACTGCCGCTGGCCAGTCTGCTCAGTTTTCCGGTCGAATTTCAACAGGGCATGAAGGCGCGGGGAACTATCCTGTACGATACCGGGAAGAATGGTCCGGCGCATTGGGATCCAGTGTGGCAGGAGGACCGGGTCCAGGCATGGCTTGCCGTGAACGCCCGCACCGCAGAGGCTCTCGAGGAGCGTTGTAAGGAGATGCAGCGGCTGATGACTGAGACGGGCGGCGCACGATTACTGCAGGCACAGGACGCATGCGCGATCTATCTCAAAGACAAGCCCTCGACCCAGGAACATTTCGGATATACAGACGGGTTCGGCAATCCGGATTTTAAGGGAGCAGAGCGAGAGTGCATACCAGGACAAGGCAAGTTGGCTTCGGATGGCCGATGGGAGGCGTTGGCCACGGGCGAATTCCTGCTCGGCTATGCCGATGAGGCGGGCGAGCTTCCCGTGGCGCCGATTCCGCATCTGCTAGGCCGCAACGGCACGTTCATGGTGTACCGCAAGCTGCATCAGAACGTCGCCACGTTCCGCACCTATCTCGACGAGAAAGGCAAGCTCTATGGCGGTGGCAAGGAAAAGCTCGCCGCCAAGTTCGTGGGCCGATGGCGCGATGGAACACCGATTGAGCTTTCTCCCGACGGACCCAATCCAAGCATCGTCCGGGATAAGAACCGGAATACGGATTTCACGTATGGGGGCGATCCGGCCGGTGTGCGTTGCCCCATTGGGGCGCATCTTCGGCGGGTGCATCCGCGCGATGCGTTCGGGTTTCACGGCGGGCTGGTCAACCGCCGCCGCATCATGCGCCGAGGGCTTCCATACGGCGACTATGTCCCCGAAGGGCAGCCGGTACGGGACGAAGATGAGCGCGGCATCATTTTCATGGCGCTCAACGCCAGCATTTTCCGGCAATTCGAATTTGTACAGCAGCAGTGGATCGAGTATGGGAACGATGCCCACCAAGGCAATGACAAAGACCTTCTGGTCGGAAATCATGATGGAACCGGCAAGTTCATGGTCGAGGGTACGACCGACCCGAAGAATCCGCCGTTCCTCTGCGGCGGGCTGCCCAGCTTCGTTGAACTGCGAGGTGGAGACTATTTCTTCATCCCGGGCCTTACGGCGCTCGCGATGATCGGGACAGGAACAGTGGATCCGCGATAAGCTTTTATGACTCCAGCTACGGTATTCCCTCGGTTTCGAAGCGCACTCGAGCGGATCGAAGCTGAATTTGGAAATTTGGCCCACCAAGCGGGAGATACCGTCGACGAAGAACTGGCGACAGCGCAGCATGACGCGATGGCCTTTCTGGACGCTCTCAAAGCTCATGCCATTCAGCATCCGGAGCCGCTGTTTGCGCTGCTCCGGAAGGTGAAGCCGATCCTGATCGTTAAGGAGTTCGCGCTCGTGACGCGCTTCGAGGACGTGCAGGAAGTGCTGGCGCGCGACGACGTGTTCCAGGTGACTTATGACGAGAAGATGAGGGTGATCACGGGCGGGAACGATTTTTTTCTCGGCATGCAGAACTCGCCCGAGTACACACGTGACGTGGCGCATATGCGCTCAGTCATTCGCCGCGAAGATATTCCCCGCCGAATCGCTCCTTTCATCGAGAAGCAGGCGACCGAGTTGGTCGCTGCCGCGGGATCCGGGCTGGATGTCGTGAAGCAGTTGAGCAAGACGGTCCCGGCGAGATGGGTTGGCGAGTACTTCGGCTGTACGCCCACTTCGGAAGAAGAATTAGCGGGCTGGGGCAGCGCGATCTTCCAGTTTCTTTTCACCGATCTGAAGAACGACGCAGCAGTGGGGAAGGCAGCGCGAGAAGCCGCGCTGGGGGCCCGCGGTTGGCTCGACCGGACCATCGCCGAGAGGAAGGCGAAACCATCCGAGCGAGACGATGTGCTGGGGCGCTGTCTCGCGCTGCAAAGTATTGGGGCGCCGGGGCTGGACGATCTGGGCATCCGAAACAACCTGCTGGGATTGCTGACTGGAGCGATTCCGACTACGTCGAAGTGCTGCGCACAGGCTTTAGATCAGTTGCTCGACCGGCCCGAGGCTTTACGGGGCGCGCAGGAAGCGGCGCGGGTGCAGGATGATGCGCTGCTTGCCCAATATGTCTTCGAGGCGTTGCGCTTTAATCCTAATAACCCCGGGGTGTTTCGTATCGCAGCGGAAGATTATACGGTCGCGAAGGGATCGTTGCGGGCGACAGTGATCCGCAAAGGAATGACTGTTCTGCCCGCGACCCAATCGGCGATGTTCGATGAACGCATAGTGGACCATCCGAATGAATTCCAAATCGGCCGGCCTGCTTATCTGGACATGCATTTCGGCTACGGGTTGCATACGTGCTTCGGGCAGTATGTGAATCGGGTGCAAATTCCGGGGATATTGAAGCCGCTGTTGTGCAAGCAGCGGCTTCGCCGCGCGGGCGAACTCAAGTATGAGGGACCGTTTCCGTCAAGTTTGCCGGTTCAATTCGATTAAGGGCAAACTGAATAAACGACCGGATTCACTATGGCCCAAGAACGCTGGCCAGCGTATCGATGGAGGCGCGTTCATAAGAACCGGGAGTAAACGGCGCTTTACGCGGGAATCCTGGGCTGTAAACAACGATACACAGGGATCGGACGCGCCTTTCAGTTCCATCTGATCAGTGCAAGCAATTGTCCGAAGCCTGCGAATATGGGTCTTCAATTGCTCGAAGGTTCAGCGGCGCGGTTGCCCAGTGGAAAAGCCAAGGCCGGCAAAGCCTTGTCCGGCTGTTCGATTCAGCCCCGCGCCTCCAAGGACTTCGGACATCGTATGGGTCAGCTTAGAGAAGATCGCCGTCGCCCCACTCCAACCCAACTGTTCATCAGCTTTGCATCGATATATTGACAGGGCCAGTGAAGCAGCCGTTTCAGCAAGGTTGGCATTCCGATCACTGCTGAGCATCTCAATCCGCTTCGGGAGACTTCCTCAATTTCAGTGGCCCCCGCCCCTCTTCACTTGATATCGCGTGGTTGAATACACATCAAAACACATCCCTGTTTATCGCGGGTAAGAGCTGTCGATTTACCTGCGACTCCGAAATCAGTGGCGGTCCGGCGGCGCAGTGCAGGAGTGACACCATCAGTTACCACCCGAGCAAATAGACGGGAGCCAGGGCTGAGAGTGCAGCGCCGACTTGCACTGCGAGCACCTGCAGCGCCGTTCTCGGAATCCGCAATAGCCACTTCACCGCGTAAAACGCTACGACGGGTACCTGGCCAGCCATGAGTAGCTGCCAGATATGGGCAGCGGCACCCTCGTCCGTCTCGCGGGCAATGCCGGAGGTTGCGAGGTGACACAGCGCTGTGGCAAGTGCTGCGATGGACATGGCGATTGGCATGAAGGCGCTCGACAAAACGTGGAGCAGGTTCTTCCCCAGCGTCGATTCGAGCCAGAGGCATACAACGCTTACCCGCTCCCCTATTCGGACGAGTTCTGTCATCTTTATGCGGAGCCTTTGTCGTTTTCTGCCACGCGGCGCACTTGTTTGCCGGAGTGATCGCGCAGCTGGCACGCGCACAAACCAGTGGCCCGGATCTCGCGCGCGAGCAGGTGCTTGAGGCGATCAACTTCTTGCGCCGACCGATTAGTGCGGTGGTAGAACAGAACCCCTAGGGAGCGTTGCAGCAAGCCTGGCATACGCCTTGTTAGTGAGTTTCGCTGAAATGTTCGTGCAAGATATCGCCTTCGGCTGGTCCACTCGGCTGTGCGAGTGTTGTCAGCTCCCGTTTGTTTCGGGCGCCTACCAGGTCAGATATTGTACCCGAGCTGTCGGCAACGCCAGCAAAAGCGTAAGGTGCGTGCACAAGCGAAAAGAGCCAAGCGCCTTCGAGCGGAAGGTCACAGCATTCGGCAGATTGCCGCCGCCTTGGGCCAAGACTCTGACATCGTCAAGGGTTGGCTCGACTTGCCCAAGGCGGGTGAGTGTTCCCGCCACGCAAAGAGGCAAAGAGGCGCGTTATCGCAATCTGAGTCGCGTCAAGGCGGCAAATAATGCGGGGTTGCGTTGCGCTCAAAGACGCCACGGCCGCCTCATCGCAAGGCACGTGAGCGCCTCATGGTCAGCGTTATTTTGCGTTACCTGAACGCTGCCTGACGGACGCACCCAAAAAATGTCTTCCGATCGAACATAGCAAGATTCTCGATTTCGAAAATCGCATCACGGGATTCCCCTTCGCAGCTCAATGAGTGCGACCTCCGGTGAGCAGTTGAAGCGGACCGCTAAGCCGGAGCAGCCGACGCCGGCGGTCGTATAGCCATGCATTTGTTTGCGTCTCCAGCACCCGTAGGCACAGGCGCGCGGGGTCTTCGAGTTGCGGTGGAGCGGGCCAATCAGAGGAAAGCGAATTTGACCGGCGTGCGTGTGGCCGCAAAGATAAAGATCAACGGCGCGGGTGGCCGCCTCCTCATACAGGTCCGGCGTATGGGCGAGCAGGATCTTGAACCCCTGCAGGGGCACGGCGGATAGAGCGCCGGGCAGATCGTCGCACCGGTAATCGAACGGGTCATCGACACCAGCCAGCCACAACGAAGCGCTTCCCTTCCCGATTGCAACCGCTTCATTGACCAGCATACGCACGCCCATTTCTTCGAGCGCAAAGGCGATCTCGGCGGCATCGTGGTTACCAAGGATTCCGAAGACGCCGTGCTTCGACGAAATGCTGGACACGATCGACCGCATGGGTGGGTAGACGCCATCGGAGGGGCCTCGACTCTCGAACCGATAGTCGCCGGTGAACACACAGAGATCGGGCTTAAGGCCGCGGATCACTGAAACCACCCGATCGGCGAGAGCGTTATGTCGGTCGATATGGAAATCGGAGAGATGCAGGATCTGGAAGCCATGGAACGCGGCAGGCAGGTTATCAAAATCAAAGTACAGGGTGCGAACCACGGGAGCCAGAGCGTTCTTTACTCCGCGTGCATAGAGGCCGGTCGCTTGTAGCCCAATTTTCAGCAAGCGCGGAATAACGTGACTGTCACGCCACAGCTCGAAGCGGTTCTTGCGGTAGGTCCGGCCAGTGCGGGCGAAGGAGTTCTCGACCTCTATTCGTCGTGTGACGCGGTCGGCCAGCGAGCGTTCCTCTATGGAATGGGTCATGAGCGCGTGAAAGGGATGGTTTGATTCAGAGACCACAAATTGAAGTAAGTCGAATAGCGAGAAGATCTAAGTTTTTTGAGCGTGCGCCTGCAGGCCATGCTCGAGACGACTCGATTTAATGGTACAGGGCTTCGCAACCGGCCGTTCTGATCGAGCCGCAGTTCGCGCCAGTAGGTTGCCTGAAATACGGGAACCGGCGCTTCTTCAACACGACGAGCCCGATACGGGTGGCTTTCCCAGCCAGTTCGTTAGCATGGCCCAAAAATTGCTTGCTTACGCGCGCCGCTCGGTTTCGGGCCTGAGCGATCGTCGTAGAACCTTATGTATATGGGATGTACAGGAAATCTTGATCACAAAGCAATTGAATTAGCAGCTTTGTCAACGTCCTATGCCAGCCGTTTTGCACCCGCTCCTGTCGCGGATGTCCTTCGTCCGCTTCCGGACAACGACGGAAAGTACACGAATCACTGGCCGTCGCGCTTGCGAAGATGCCGACGCAATAGAGCAAGCTTCCCTTGGTCAGAATTCAATCTGGCGGTGGATCATTGTGATACGGGGAAGAGCTCTGCTTTGTGAGAAAGATCTGCCGCGTTTGCCCGGGCCTTCTCGCGCTTCCGTTTTTCGGTTCTCTCTTTGTTCCGCTGCTCACGATATGCAATGCCGTGAAATTCGCACACTTTACCGTGCGGCAGCGCCGGTCGTTCGCACACCGAATAGGCGCATTTCTGGGGCGTCCGCTCATAATCGATCCGAGCCATCCATTGACTCATGACGATCCGAGAAGATCCTGAACGCGTTCGTCTTGCCAAAATGGCGCGGGTAGAGTGAGCATCTGATCTCCCTACTTAACATAGAGCCGCGGCTGAACGCCAGTTCTGGGTTACGACAATTCCGTTTAGTGAAGGTCACAGCCCCATCTCGATTCCTCCTAATACCCCTCCAGCAATCGGCCAGCAGATTTGGCAAGCGGCTGCCCAAGCCGGGGAGCACGCGTGAGAACTCACGAAGTTTTTGCTCTCGACTCGTCGCAGCGGCTGAGTGCGCACGCTGTTGCTTTGGTGGTAAAACGCTACGCCGATGCGGCCGTGCATGGCTGGAAGCAGCGGCCATCAGCGAAGGGCCGATCTTCAGGCCAGTGTGTAGCGCCCGTACAGTGCACGTCTCTACGTGTGTGCCGTGGGGAATGGCGACTTGTCGACCCGCGCCTTCCTGATCGCCCTTGGAGCGCCGTGGCGTGATCAGCAGCCCTTCGGCAGTGAATTGCAAGTCAGCAAGTACCAGATCCTTCCACAATTGGGCAGCCGGATAGCTGCCGAATTGAAGAAGACCGAGATCCAACAGGCGATCAATGCTATAGCGGCCAATCCGGAATCGCAGAGCGAAAGCTGTGTTAAGAAGTGCCTAACACACATCCGCGCTGTTTTCGCTATGGCGATTGACGATGAGCTGCTCGACAAGATGCCGGGCAATCGGGCGCCGCAAGATCAAGCTGCCTCCGATGCGGAAGCCTAGTGAACGCTACCTAAACCTTGACGAATGCCAGCGCTTGCTTGCCGTTTCGACCGCACGCGACCGTATCATTATTCGGCTATTCATGGTATGCGGGCTCCGTCCAAGCGAGCTCTTCGCCTTGAGAGTTAACGATGTAATGCCGGGCGAGTTGTGCATCGATGAGACAGTCGTGCTCTGCGAGGTTTACCGATCACACCAAAACGGAAGGATCGCGTGCAAACGTGCCATTGGCGCCAGCTCTCGAAGCGGAACTTCACGCGTATATTGAGGCACAGGGTCTCACGCCAGACGATTTCCTGTTTCCAAGCGTCGTGGGAACCGCAGTGTCCCCAGACAATTACCTCGATCGCGTATTGCAGCCGCTTGGAGAGCTAGCGAAGATCGAAGGCGTGAATCATCAGGTCCTAAGACGCACGACTGCGACGCACTTCCAGAAACACGGGCACGTGAAGGATACGCAGACGCTACTCCGGCACTCGGACGCAACGACGACATTGAAGCATTATCAGAAAACGCTTGACGAAAGCCTCATTGCTGGAGTGCAGGGCTGGGACGCTGAACTGCGCAAGCCAGCACTTTAAGAAGGTGCCAGGATCAACGGGCAGCTCTAAAAAGAGGGTCGGATGAACTCATCCTATGTAGCGAATGTTGATGGGGTTTTGATGGAGTTGTTTCAGCAGTGCAGCTAAGTTGTTGAAACTAGTGCGCCCGGACAGATTCGAACTGCCGACCTTCTGGTTCGTGGCCAGTGGCGTGCCTGGAATCATCAACTTGCAACATCGCTCAAGGGTGCTAAAGGGAGCGCATTTTCAGTGACTTCTGTGTGAGTGCTAGCAATGGCGATAAATGCTTCTAAACGACGAGCGGGCATACCTTCAGGCATACTTTCGGTTTGGGGAACCCGATACCACCAGATTGAAGGCAAGTCCCTCCAGTTCCCCTCCGGGTCGCGCGTGCAGTAAGGTATCGGGCTGATCACGACCAGCAACTCGGATGGATCTGTTGCAAACGAGTTCGACTGATCTGATAGCGTGAAGCTCGATGCGCCAAAAACGGCCAGCGCTGTTTCGGGGACGGCATTTGCCGACGAGATTATCGTGCTGTGCGTTCGCTGGTATTTGCGATATAGTTGATTCAATAGGCGCAACGGTCGACTTCCTGCTTTCCGAAACTCGCGACCTAACTGCTGCTCGAAACTTCTTCCAGATGGTGTAAACCGATGTATTGTCAGCTGTGTGGACAGAGAAGTAGCTGATCTTGGGAAGCGAGCCAATAAACAAAACTGAGCAAGACCGTAGCATTAAAAAACACGACGTATCCAAACCTTACGATGGGTATCGCCTTCTATGGGTCTGGGCAAAACTTTCACCGGTTGTGGAACTTTTTGTGCTAGACGAACTTGGAATGAAGA
>JBPCJX010000041.1:0-4764 GCA_051004875.1 Bryobacteraceae bacterium | reverse complement strand
CTAGGGCCTTGCCGGACGCCACGCCAGCGGCTCACTGCTAACGGCTCTATCGAAACTGCTCCGGCTTCCGCGTCGCGGCACGTTTGAGCCTCACCCACCGGAGCATTTCCGATAGAGATCTAGCGTTATACGGCAATTTAGAAGCGGATAGAATTATTCGGGTTTCGTTGCGAAGTTCGGCTTGAGGCGGATTTGGGTTCTATGAATAATGAACATCGAGTAAGTAGCTAAGCAGCTACGGCGAAAAGAGCTGCAATGAATCGTGCTTCCGCCACAACATCATCCTTTGCTACCCATCTCACTCGTCCCTTGCGAATCATGCTCATCGTTTCGATGCCTTCAAGAGTTCGCCAGGCAGTTTGAAAAGAACGTAGCCCTTTGCCAGCCAGGTCCGCGGATCATAATGACTTACTCGAAGCGGGTGCCGAGTACGTGGCGCACTTACGAGATTTCTACCGCCGGCTCGGACCAAAGTAAGGCAAACAGGGGACCCGATTTGATGGAGTGTCATTCGAAGCATTACACTGCTGAAGTGTAGACTGCCATGTCTCCTGACCTCCCACCGCAGGGACCACCTGCAGAGAATTCGCCAACCAGCGATGCTAGCGCCAAAGCAACGAATGATGTAACACAGCCCGCTCTCGTGAGAGCGGCATCGAGAGCAATGATCGGCCCCTACCAGCTGTTGCAAATGGTCGGCGAGGGCGGCATGGGAGAGGTTTGGCTGGCCGAGCAAAAGCAGCCGGTGCGCCGTCGAGTCGCACTCAAACTGGTGAAGGCCGGCATGGATACGCGACAAGTCGTAGCACGCTTTCAATCCGAGCGCCAGGCCATTGCGTTGATGGATCACCCTGCAATCGCGAAAGTATTCGACGCGGGCTCGACGCCAGAAGGACGGCCGTACTTCGTTATGGAGTACGTCGCCGGCGTCCCCATCACGACCTATTGCGACACGCACAAGCTCACGATGCGCGAACGCTTGGAGCTGTTCGTCCAAGTATGCGGCGGAGTACAGCACGCTCATCAGAAAGCGATCATCCATCGCGACCTGAAGCCGTCGAACATTCTGATCACCGAAGTGGATGGCAAACCAATGCCAAAGATCATCGACTTCGGCATCGCTAAAGCCACATCGCAAAATCTGACAGCTGAAACGATGTTCACTCTGGTCGGAACCATCATGGGTACGCCCGAGTACATGAGTCCGGAGCAGTCTGGCTCGACGGGAGAGGACGTCGATACGCGGACGGATGTCTATTCTCTTGGGGTGGTTCTATACGAGTTGCTGGTGGGTGCG
The DNA here is from genome assembly GCA_051004875.1 of Bryobacteraceae bacterium. Lineage (GTDB taxonomy): Bacteria > Acidobacteriota > Terriglobia > Bryobacterales > Bryobacteraceae > Bog-105. Next base: position 3,467 of record JBPCJX010000041.1, on the reverse strand, counting down.
CTTCCACTTGATCTGAAGCAGATGCGGAAGCTCGCGCTTCACGAACTGCTCCGCAAGCTGCGCGAAGAAGATGCCCCTGCGCCGAGCACTAAGGTTCGCACCCTTGGCGCGGATTCGGAAGCTGCAGCGCACAACCGACGCACCGAACCGGCGACGCTGACACGGCTCTTGCGCGGTGATCTGGATTCCATCACTCTGAAAGCGCTCGAAAAGGACCGATCGCGGCGCTACGGTTCTCCGTATGATCTTGCAGCCGAGGTAAAACGATATCTGAATAACGAGCCTGTGCTTGCTTCAGCGCCGTCGGTTGCGTACCGGGCGCAGATATTTGTACGACGGCACAGAATCGGCGTGGGAGCTGCGGCAACGGTTACGCTTCTACTTGTCGCGTTGGCTGTTTCGATGACCATTCAGACGGTGCGGATTGCAAAGGAGCGGGATCGCGCCAACCGTGAGGCGGAGACGGCGAGGCGAGTGGCCGATTTCCTGACGGGCCTGTTCAGCGTGTCAGATCCAGAGTCGGCACGCGGCAAGCAAATCACGGCGCGCGAGATTCTGGACAAAGGCGCACACCAGATCGAAACGGAATTGTCCGGACAGCCGAAAGTCCAAGCTGGACTGATGGCGACCATGGGCGACGTGTATGCGGGCTTAGGCTTGTACGACCAAGCAGTCCATCTAGTCGAAAAAGCCATTGACGTCCACCGGCGTGTATCCGGCCCCAGCGCGCCCGAGACGCTGCGCTCGCAACGCCTGCTCGGCTGGCTGCAAATGCGCAAGGGCCAATACAGCGTGGCGGAAAAGCTACTTCGCTCGACGCTCGATGAGGAAAAGCGCGTGCTGGGTGCGAGCGACACGGATACTCTACGCACCGCGAGTACACTCGGAAGTCTCTATTCTCAGCAGGGCCGGTACGCTGAGGCGGAGAAGCTTCTTAAGAATGTCCTTGAGGTCGGCCGACGTCTGCACGGTCCCGACGACCCGGCCACTCTGGACGTAATGCACAACCTTGCCGTCGCGTACGATGGCATGCACCTCTATGCGAAAGAAGAGGCTATGTGGCGCGAACTGTCCGAGGCTCGGAGGCGTGTGCTGGGGCCGGATCATCTGAGTACGCTTTCAGCGATCAGCAATCTTGGTTACGTTGAATTCAGAGAAGGAAAACTTTCGGAGGCCGAGAAGCTGCAACGGCAAGTTCTAGAGACCAGCAGGCGCGTGCTCGGCGCCGAACATCCTGATGTGCTAATGATGGCGGGGAATCTGGCCAATACTCTACAAAACGAACGGCGGTTCCAGGAGGCCGAAAAGCTTCAGCGCGAAGTTCTCGAGGCGCGCCGCAAGGTGCTCGGGCCAAACAATCCGGACACCCTTTTCAGTATCAACAACCTCGCAGGCGTTCTCGCCCAGGCGGGCCGGTCAATAGAGGCGGAGAAGCTGTACTTGGAAGCGCTCAGCGGCGAACGACGACTGTTGGGGGACAATCACCCGGAGATTGGCAACGTTCTGTACAACCTGGCGACTGCTAAGGCTTTGCAAGGACGGCAGTCGCAGGCGCTAGATTATCTCCGTCAAGCGGTTCAACACGGGTACGACAATCTTGAAGAGATGGGGTCCGATGAAACGCTGAAATCGCTGCACGATATGTCGGAATATAAAACTCTGCTTGCCGAAGTTCAGCGACGAAGTGCTGCGATTAAGAACTCCCACTAAAGGAAACGACATCGAACGCCGCGCGGCCCAGATCATCTGTTAACGCAAGCGCCTCCCATCCAGCTGCTGTTTGAGAACGCGATTCTCTTCTCGAAGGTAGTTGGCCATTTCCTGTTGCTGTTGACTCATTCCATCCGGCTAGGCAGGTGACAAGAAATCGAAATGGATCCAGCGAAGAGGACATTCACGCTAGGCTAGCAGTCCAACAAAACGCTTGAACAAAGCACCGCATATCAGGAAGCGGCGTATGTCTGCCAACTCGCAACTGAGTTTTTGGCTGAGCCCAGCCTCGGGGTGAAAAAAAGCTGGTGACGCTCTACGCTTCTGATCGACGCGTGCGAGATGGCAGTCGATTCCTTCCGTAAACCGCAATGCGGGCATTGTCAACTTGGGCAGGAAACTGAAAGACTAGTCCCGTGAAAAGCGGCAGGTCTGTGTATTACGGCCATCGGTTCCCTCCGGAAGTCATCAGCTATGCCGTCTGAGTTTACCATCGTTTCTGCTTGAGCTTCCGGGATGTGGAAGATCTTCTCGCCGAACGCGGAATCATCGTCTCTTATGAAACGATTCGAATCTGGTGTCAGAAGTTCGGTCCTGGCTATGCCCGAAAGCTGAAGGGGCGTCAGGGCCGGCTCGGCGACATTTGGCATTTGGACGAAGTCTTTATTCGAATCAACGGACAACAACACTATCTCTGGCGGGCCGTGGATCAAGACGGCGATGTGATCGACATCCTGGTTCAGCCTCGCCGCGATCAACGCGCCGCCGAACGATTCTTTCGAAGACTACTGCGCGCACAAGGAAAAGAACCATTTCGGATTGTTACCGACAAACTAAGAAGCTACTCGGCCGCCCTGCGAAGGATTCTGGGCGAAGTCGCCCACGGCACAGAACGATACGCCAACAATCGCGCGGAAGTCTCGCATCAGCCTACTCGCCAAAGAGAACGGCACATGCCCCGATTCAAATCTGCTGGTCAAGCGCAACGGTTCCTCTCCCTTCACGGCGTCGTCCAGAATCTCTTCCGACTAGGACGGCACTTGCTGAAAGCGACGAATCATCGACTTCTGCGTTTGCGATCCTTCGCCATCTGGCAGAACTGTGACAGCGGCCTGAAGCCACTTCAGGACAACCAACCACATCGAACCAAAATGACGATTCCCGCCCAAGTTGACAATGCCCACAAAAGCCCAGCCATTCCAGGTCACAAATTTCCCCCAATGCTCAAGTTGACAATGCCGGGTCCGAAGTTCAAACATCAAGTAGAAGACAATCTCCTTCAATGACTTATAAGTCGGTCTTCTCCGAACGTGTTCGCGGCCAGTGATAGTCTAGCGTGAATGGATAAGGCGACGGAAAGCCGGTTCGCTTTTTCTGATCAGCTGCTTCTCGATCCGTCGAGCAAGCTAGTAGGAACCAACTTTATGTCGATGCGAGGATTCCGCCTACTCGGCTTTTTACTTCTTTCCCTCGGCTCAGCGGAATCACATGCCACAGCATCTCCGCTCTTCAGCCGTGGTTACACAGTAATTCCGGCGCCGCAGAAGGTGAATCTAGGGACGAAAGATTTTGAATTCACGCGCGGTTGGCGGCTTGAGCTAGGGCCGGGAATCAAAGCGGACGACGTCTCTGTTCAAAGCCTGAAGGAACAGTTGCAAGAGCGCTTCGAGTTGACGCTGGGCGGATCTGGAGCCGCAGCCGGCGTAGTGCATTTAGCCGTCGGCCCGAATGCAGTACGCATCGGCGCTGCTACAGAT
>JBPCJX010000040.1:0-14933 GCA_051004875.1 Bryobacteraceae bacterium | reverse complement strand
CGAACAATTCAAGGCATAGAAACCATGCACATGATCCGAAAAGGCCAAGTGAGGTGGTTACCGAAAGACGACATGCTCGGACACGCCTTGTTCATTGCGGATCTCTTCGAAGTGCCATTGGCTGCGTGATGAAGAAACATCAAGGTCGTTCGTGTGCTCGCTTTTCAAACTTTGCAACACTTCCGCCACGACAAGTCACAGAGGGCGAGCTGACAACACGACGATGGCTAGTGGCGAAGACTATCGCTGCTACGCCGGTGCTCTCGGTGAACACTCCCTCCGCTTTTGCAGCGCGATCACTACTGATCCCATGCACGAAACACGGCGGCAGCTCAATTGCCGAGCTGTTGTTTTTGCGCTAGTCCATTTTGCCCAGAACGCAACAAAACCCGCGATGTTATTTCTTGGGTATTAATTGAACAAGAGTATCCCGACTAACCGCGTCGCGGGACTCTGATTTGAATTTCTTAAAGAGATCCAGCTCCGCTTTGGCCTTATCCGGTTCGCTCAACTTCCGGTAAGCGAGCGCCAGCCTGTAGTGAGCATCCGCGAGGTGTGGGTTCGCGGCTAACGCACGATGCAGAAGCGCCACACTCTCTTCGAAATGGTCGTTCGCTTGCGCAATAATTGCCAACTCCAAATTTGCCTCGGCCAAATGCGGATCGAGAGCGAGCGCTTTTTGTAGGGCGATTTTCGCGGATTCAAGATTCTGGTTGCCCGACGACCGGGTCGAAAGGTAAAGCATGCGGCCATACTCGAATTGAGCGAACGCATCTTTGGGATCCAGACGCAGGTAGCTCTCAAAAACTTGCGTGATTCTCGTCTGTTTCTCTGGAGCGGCCTCATATATTCTTCCCAGCAGTGTGTAGATGGGTCTTGCCTTCGGATTGAGTTGCACTGCCTCAAGTAACGCGCCGGCTGCTTGATCATATTCGCCGGAAAGATACAGTGCCGCTCCGACGCCAACGTGCATGCGCCAAGAGCGCGGAAAATCGCGGCATGCGGACTTCCATAATGCAACTGCACTTTGCACATTCCCGTGTTGGAGGACCGCGCTCGCATAATCAACCCGGTAATTCTCATTTTGCGGGTCTAGAGTTGCGGCCTTTTCAAAACTGAGCATCGCTTGCACAAACTGTTGAAGCTTTTCCTGGATTTCACCGAGAAGGTTATAGATTTCCGCGTGCGGCTCAATGCTGATCAGATTACTCGCAGTTTGTTCCGCTTCTGCGTAATGCGCCGTTCGGTAGTAAGCCAATGCGAGGTTATAGTTCACGTCATACGCTCTTGGGTTAGCAGCCCGCAACTTCTCCATGATGGGAAGGACGGCTTGGAAATCGCCGTAAGAAGTCAGCATTGCTGCCAGGCGGAGCCGATCGGGATCTCCCGCAGGAATCAATGAATCGAGCATGCGGGCAGTTTCTTCGGCGGCCCTATCGTTCAGCACAAGTTGGCTCTCGAGGACACCCATACGCGCCGCGATGTCGGAGGGATTCCTGTCGGATGCTCTTCGAAAATATCCAATTGCGTCGAGCGGCTTTCGTTCAGCGAGCGCAATTAGTCCAAGATTGTAGGTTGCAACAGCGTTTTGGGTATCCATTCGAAGTACCTTTTCGAAGGCGACAGCCGCTTTGCGATACTTCTTCTCTCGCAGATAGGTCGATCCGAGATAACTGAGAATGCGCGGCTCATTCGGCCGGAGAGAGGCGGCGTCGCGGAGGTGCTCCTCTGCTTTCTCGAGCTGTGATCTGTTTGTTTCAACAAGAGCCAGAATCACGAGTGCTTCTACCATTTTGGGATTTAGTTGCAGAGCGGCTCGGGCCGCGGCTTCCGACTTAGCCCAGTTCTGCTGCTCGAAATAATTTTCGGCCTGCGAAAGCCAGATGTCGGCGGTATTCTGGGCGCGGGCGGACAGAAGGGAGATGGATGCGCACAGAAAGAGCAGTCTACAGCTCATCTTACGGTTTTAAGAATCTGGACCAGCTCATTCTCGTCTTGGTGCGACTTCTCCTTGATGGACCTAAAACGCTGCATCAGGCGTGTGGCCTCTCGGATATCTCCTTGCCTCCGGCGCGCTAAGCTCAGCTGGTACAAAGCGGTGAGCTCATTGGCATCGATGCTGAGAGCTGTTTTCAGTTCGGATATCGCTGCTTCATTTCGATTCTCAGAAACATAGACCTGCGCAAGCGCCACTCTCGATTTGGCATCCTTTGGGTTCAGTGCAACGGCCCTCGTGAGCGCTGATTTGATCTGCTCTCTTTGAGCGGCATCATTCTGGCCCCCCGCTTGGCTGAGACTTGTGGCGTAAAGATACTCGGCTCGATAGTCATTCGGGTCCAGCGCGGACGCTTTCTGAAATGTTGACGCGGATTCGGCAAGCTTGCCTGCCTGTAGCTGCGCGACACCCAAGGCAAGCAACGGAAGATTCCATCCCGGCGCGAGTTGCTCGGCGGCGGCAAAGTTTTTCGCAGCCTTATCGTAATCGCCATTCACCGCCCAGAGGATGCCCGCCTGGAGCTGAATGCTCGCCGACTCCGGGCAGTTCCTGATACCCCGCTCGATTATCTCGTGAGCAAATGCCTGATTGCCGTGTGCGGCAGCAAAGTCCGCCAGCGCAAGGTAGCCTTCATCTGCCTTTGGTTTCGAGTCAATTGCTTTCAAGAAGGCTCGATATGCGTCATCAGGACGGCTTTGACGGTCATAGGCCTTGCCGAGCCAAGTCCAAATTCTCGGATCAGTGGATGCAGAACTGGCAGAAGCTTCCAGCAGCCTTGCAGCCTCCACGGCTCGACCGGATTCCAGATATGTCTCAATCAATACCGGATACACCTCCGGATTCGCCGATGCTAATGTCCCGGCAGCTTCGAGATGCGCCGCGGCGGGATGGTACTCCTTTCGATCGTATGCCGATAATCCCAGATAGAGTTGCGCAACGGGATCTTTGGGGGCGGCTTTCGCAACCTCGCGAAACTGCCGCTCCGATTCAGCGCGGCGATTCAGAAACCAGAGAACGGTGCCGAGGTTCTTGCGCGCTGGCAAGAGAGTTGGATTAATCTTGAGGGCGTTGCGGAAGAACGTTTCCGCATCTGCCAAGTCGCCCGCCTGCGTGTACGCGATCCCGATACGGTCACAAAGCGTCGCGCTCGGCGGACCCGAGCGATATTGCTCAAGGAGCCGCTCGAGCGGCTCGTCAGCCCATAGAGCGAGCGAAAGGCAGCCGGCAATGAGCCATGCTCGGATAACCATTCACTCCAAGCACCTACCAGAGCAGCTTTAAAGCGAACTGAATGACACGGCCGTCCCCGGCTGACGTAATTCTGCCAAACGTGTCCGAAGTAACGGTTGAATCCGGGTTGTTGAAATTCACTTGGTTGAAGGCGTTAAACATCTCAGTGCGGAATTGCAGCCTGAGAGATTCGCGCAAGCCAAAATCCCGGAGAATTGAGAAGTCCGTGCTGCTGAATGCAGGGCCGCTAATCAGTCCTCTTCCGGCGTTACCGTAAGTCCCGGGCGGGACGGCGGAAGGTGGAAGAAATGCAGCCGTGTTGAAAAATTGGTCGACCATTGCGGCCCGGTTCGGATGATCGAGTTCAATGTTCTTCACCGTAACGCCAGGGGCGAGTTGCGCGTGCTGGGGACCGAAAGTGCCGTCGAGGGCTACGTCAGTGCCCATGTAGAACGTGATGGGAAGGCCGCTCTGGATCGAGTGGATCCCCGTAAGAGTCCAGCCGCCCAGCACGGCGTTCATGAAGCCATTGCCGAAGTGAACTTGCGGGCTATAGAGCCAGGAGGCGACAAACGCGTGGCGGCGGTCCCAATCCGAGCGCCCTCTTTCCTGGCGTAGATCGAACGGATTGGCCACGTTCCCACCAAGGTTATCAGTGGAGCTCGTGTCAATCGATTTGGAAAGCGTGTAGGAGGCGAGTACTGACAGGCCTTGGCTGAACCGCTTCGTCCCCTGCACTTGGAAACTGTGATACCAGCTACGAAAGTCGTTGCCGAGATAATATCCTTGCGGGCCCAGAATGCCCGGCTCAAAGATAACGCGATCGTTGTAATTCTGAGTGGATGGCGGCGAGCCGTCGACTGGAGAATTGATGAACCTTGCGGGATTATACGTGCGCAGGGCTTCGATCTTAATACCGATCTTGCCTGCGTAAGCCGCCTCTACCATGAAGCTAGGCGTGATCTGCCGTTGGAATGAAAAATCAAATGACTGGATGTAGGGCGAGCGCAGGCCCGGGTTCGTGAACACTCCGCCAACCGGCAGGGGAAACAGCGGGCAACTATATCCCGGGTACGTGGCGATCTTTACACATCCGAACTGTCCGCTTGTGGTAACGGGCGGGTTTGCCTGCCCAGTCGAGCCAAACGGATCCTCAATTCTCCCCTGATATGCGCTGCCGAAGCCCGCGAACGGGGGATTCTCCTGGGCGAGCGAATCAGCATTGACGCTCTCGTAAAAGACTCCGTATCCTGCCCGAATACTGGTTTTGCCATCACCAAAAACATCCCAGGCGAAGCCGATTCGAGGCGCGAAATTGTTCAGATCCGCCGATGCCAACCCCCTCGGCACATCTCCAGGGAACAAGATGCCGGGAGGCGCGTCGGGAACTACCTTCGATTGCTGGTAGGGAACCACAGTATCGATCCTGTCCTTGCGGTCCTTCCAAGGGAGAAAGGGCTCGTAGCGCACCCCGTAGGTCATCGTAAGTCTTGGAGTGACTTTGTATTCATCCTGGAAGTAAAAAGAGTTGAAGTCGGTGTAAACGTCGTTGTCCCTGACGCCGAAATCTAGGCTCAGACTGTCAAAAGCCCCGAGCATGAAATCCGCCGTAGGATCACCCGACCGCACTCCAGAGAAGCTAAAACCGGGCGACCCGATAAAGATCTGGCGGAAACCAAGGTGCAGAAGCTCATACCCGAACTTGAAGTTATGGCGGCCCTTGATCCAGTTCAGGCTGTCCTTAAACTGATAGTTCCTACCGCTAAATTTTGTCGTGAAGCCGGAACCCAGGTTGAAATTGCCTCCGACATCGACGCTGACAGCGCCGGTGGGAACATATTGAGGCATGTTGATACCGAGAGATGTCGGGTCCAGGGTTGTAGTTTGGAGCTGGTTCGAACTGCTATCCAGGAACGAAAAAATTGCTTGGTTGAGGAGGGTAGGCCGGAACGTATAGATGTCGTTGACAGTGACTTGCCGCGTCTTCAAATCGAAGTTCTCGCCGATATAGCCGGAAATATTCCCACTGTTCGCAAAGGGGCTACTTCGGCCGCTTTGATCCTCGTAATAGTGGCCGGATAGGCGGTTCTTTTCACTTACGTTCCAGTCCACCCGAAGTAAGCCGAGATCGTCATGGCGCGGACTTGCTGCTAATGAAACGACGGTGCCGGTAGACGAGCTTGGAACGTATTTCAACAGATTCTGAGCCACTGGACTGATGCAGCCCGGAGCGATTCGATTGTTCACAACGCAGGGATTGCCGTTCGCATCAGTGAAGGGGTTTCCAGTCAAAATGTCAGTTGGATTCGTGAGCGGCTGACTTAAAGCTGTGAAATCGCCGCCGCGCTCGGCGTCGCTGGGTACCAGGGCCTGAATACTCTGCGCCTCCCGGTGGTCGCGAAGCCCTTGATAGGATCCGAATATAAACAGTTTGTCTTTGAGTATGGGTCCACCCGCAGCAGCACCGAACTGATTCTGCTTTTCCGCCGGAACTCTCGGGGAAAAGAAATTGCGCGCGTTCAGATCCTCGTTTCGCAGGAACTCCCACAACGCGCCGTGGAACGCATTCGTTCCAGCCTTTGATAGAACCTCAACTTGCGAACCCGGATTGTGCCCGTACTCGGCATTGAAGTTGTGGGTGAGAATCCGAACTTCTTGCACGGCGTCGGGAGGAGGAAAATTGAGGCCGGTGTTTCTCGATGGGTTGTTGAAATATCCGCCGTCAAACGAGAAGAGGTTCATATTCGGACGGCCACCATTTACGTCCATCTCAGGGCCGCCCCGAGCATCGCTCATTTGTTGCGGCGCGTTGACGTTGAGAACGCCCGGAAGAATCCTGGCAAGGCTGATTACGTTGCGGCCATTCAGAGGCAGATCCACAACGCGCCGATCATCGATCAGCCCGGAAAGCCCCGCGGAAACTGTATCCACAAGCGGGGCGGAGCTGCCCACTTCTACTGCCGTCTGGACCGATCCCACCGAGAGCGTCGCGTCTACCCTGAGGTTCTGGCTTACCGTCAGTTGCTGGCCAGAGCTTATCTGGCGTTGAAAACCCTGGCTCTCGAAAGCAAGGTCGTAGTGACCGGGCGGCAGGGCCTGAAAACTATACGATCCTTCGGCATCCGTCTGTGCCGTGCGGGTGGTCTGCTGCTCTACCATAGTTGCGGTCACCGTCGCATTCGGGATAGCCGCCCCGCTGGGGTCGCGGACATATCCGGAGATGTTCCCCGTCACTTGCGCACGCAGCGCGCTGGCGGTTATCAGCGTGCAAACGACCCAGACAAGTTGTTTAATTTGATTCCGCATTTGAGCGTACATGTTGTTCAACCCCAATTTGTAATCACAACCAGTTAAGTAAAACTATAGCTTGACCCTAAGGAAGCCCTTTGCTGAATTTCCAATACAGTACTCTGAAGCCGATCCTCTGTCAATCACGGAAGGAACTGATTGCGTCACCAAATTTTACACGCATTCGATCCCACGCGTCGGGATCGTGCACCCACATCCCAGGTCCTCCCAACGAAGTTTTGTCGTCGAAGGAACCGTGTACGATGGCGTTCACGGCATCATCCACCATTTGGCTGCGGCCTCTCGCATGCGAGAGAAGCCAGAAGTATTCGTAGTTCTGGCTTCCGCGGCGCAGGCTCTTTAGACGCATACTCGGGACTGGCTCATCTAAACCCATCGTCTCGCCACGATAAACCAGCGATCCGCTCCCATTCTGCGTTTCATAGGTTTCCGGGTATTGCCACGCGCGCAGCGAATTGAAGTCAAGTTCCCAAAGTGTCCATGATCCCGCTTTAACTTTCCATGCGATCCAGCCGAGAGCCCGAGATTTCAATCCATCGCCGTCGATCCATTCAGCGCCCGTGTAGAACCATGGATCGACTCCCTGCTTCTTAATTTCATCGACCGCCGCAGCATCCCCATGCTCCCAGGCCGAGGATTATTACGTTGAGTATCTGCTGCAGACGCTCCATTGTTTCCTTCGGATACCAACCATCCACGCGGTATTGAAACCCGCCGTGCTCCGGACTCCTTAAGCAACTGTCCGAAATAAAACATGCGTTCGCGAGCGACATCGCCATATGCTTCATCGAGGCTTAGGAAATAAACGAGGAGGCGTGTTTTGTTCCAGGCCGGATGCTGGTCGAAATGCGCCTAGTACGCCCGAAAAGCGCTTTTCCAGATTTCGCGGTACTCAGGTGTGGGACCCTGCCTAGGCATGGCGACCGGCCACGGAGCGTAAAACTTGAACTCTTTTCCGCTTAGCTGAATACCTCGCGCTTGCTTATAGAGGTTCATCGGATAGGCATCGAACGGCAAAACCAGATACTCGATCGGAATGCCGTAACCAGGTCCGCTGTAACCGTACTTGGCCGTGAAGGCACGTCCATCGAGATACTTTGCCAGGCGCGCGTCGTATTTGCTCCAATCGATCCGCACGTCGGTGCCGGAAATCTGTAAGGCCGGTGCGTAGCCCAGTGGATACATCGCGAGCCGGTGTTTGCGCAGCAGGTTATAATACTTGAGCTCCATCGGCTCGGCAAACGTGTTGATCTCAGTATCGGTGTGGATGTTGGGCTTGAGATGACTCTCTTCCGGCAGCGCGAAATCCCACACCTGAAGCTCCAGCGCCAGCTGCACTTGCCCCTGATCGCTCGATTGTGATCGGTCCCGTGTATGTCCCGGGTGAACGCGTCTTGACGCGATTTTGGAACGTAGATATCTATCCACATCGTCGCGCTCTTCTGCTCTTTACCCACGTTGTTCAGCGGATCGGGTACATCGAACGGCATCACGTATGTGTGAGGGTACAGGTTGCCGCTCCAACGAAGACACGGAAGCAGGCCATCGGCATACCAACCTGCGCCGAGCGTGTAACTCTCTTTCGTGGGGGTTCTTGACATGCACGTACCATTCGCGGAAGAGATCCACGTTGTCCAGCGAAATATTTGCGCCATTAGGCCCTTTGAGCTCCGCCGGCTGCACAACGACGTTGGACAACTTCTCGCCCGTACGCTCGATAACAATTTGGAATGCGACCGTCTCATTGCGCGCCGCTTTCAACCTGATACGCCGTGCAGTTCCATCCCAAATGAGATTGGACTGCTTGTAACCGGGGCGCATTCCGTCAGGAAAAAGTTTTGGATTATCCTCGAACGGCTGGTTGCGTATGGGGTCGATACGAACTGAGTCGTTGACAGCCCACACTTCTAAGCCCGAGTTTGCGCGGCAGAATAGCGTTGCTGCGGCAATTGGAAGGCAAAGAACAGCGCGAAGAAGCTTGATATGCATGGAAGCAGAACCGATCTAAGCCTGGGTGATGCCGCACCAACGGCAGACGAATACCAGAAGAGTCTTGGCGGCGTCCACCACGGAATCAATCTCGACATATTCATCCGCTGCGTGGGTATTTCCACCGCGCGGGCCCCATAGCACGGCCGGAATTCCGAATGCCTGATGAAACACGTACATATCACATGGCCCTTCGATGCCGACGATGGGCGGTTCTTTGCCAGTCACGTCTGCGGCGCAAGCGGCGAGCGCCTTTACAAGCGGCTCGGACTTCAGAATGGCTGAACCCGGCAACCATCGGATTGGGAATTCCAGTTGCGGTCTCTTTGGGAACAGCTGCGGCGCGGATGCGATTACGGAATCCAGCCAAGATAAAAATTCGCGCTCAACATCCTCTTGCCGTTCTCCCGGCATGGTTTGCCAGTACATTTCAACACGGCATTGTTCTGGAACCGTGAGCGGCTCTTTTGTGCTCCATGGAGCGGTAAAGATCTTCGTGATAGCGACGGGAACTGGATCGACAGCGGCTGCGTACAATTCGTGAACAGTTGCAATTCCCCGTCGCGTCTCTGCGAAGTCTTTCACTTTGCCAAGGAAAAACGTGAGCTGATCGATGACCCCGGCAGGAAACGCCTGCTCCGTGAGCACGCCTCCCGACGCCTCGAACAGGATGTGAACGATTCTTCCTCCCCTTTGCGCAGGGCAGACCCGTAAAAAAGATGGCTCTGTAATGATCGCTGCATCGGCATTGAAACCTTGCAGCCGTCCGGCAAGCGTTCCGTTCACGCCTCCGAATTCCTCATCGACGACGGTCTCGAACAACAGATCTCCGGAAAGCGGCAGATTGAGCTTAGAGAGCGCCTCGACAACGAACATGCTCATTGCGACGCCTGCTTTCATATCGTTTGAGCCGCGGCCAAAGAGCCGATTGTCCTCTTCTTCTCCTCCGAACGGATCGCGTGTCCAGGGCTGAGTCCCTTTCGGCACTGTGTCAATATGGCCGGACAGAAGTAGAGAGCGTCCGCCTCCAGTACCGGGTTTGCGGGCTCCTAGATTGGGTCTTCCCGTATAGTCGCGACCGCCACGGAAGATCGCATGGTAGTGGATGCCGGGCACTTGGTCCAGATCGTATATGAGCGGTTCCCAGCCCTGATGCTGAAGGAACTCAGCGACGTACATCTGGCACGCGGCCTCGGCGCCTACCGGTGGCGTATTCTCAGATGGTATGCGGACCAGATCGCGGATAATTTCGACCAGCCGATCGCGGTGCTGATCTACGTAACCAGTTAACTGTGCCTCAAATGCGAGCGGCTTCATCAAAGTTCCGAAGAGAGTTCCAGCTGCTTCGGCTGGGTCCTAAAACCACGAGTCAACAGCGCAAGATAAATCAAGCCAAGTCCAAGCCATGCAAACCCGACGAGCTTCGCTTTCTCCGTCAGGCTCATCCAAACATAGGTGCAAACAAGCGCTCCAGCTAATGGGAAGACAAGATTAGTAAAGAAAGCAGTTCCGCGGCGCTCTCCTAGCCGCAGATAAAAGTGACGAATTACACTCAAGTTCACCAGGATGAACCCCGCGAACGCTCCAAAATTTAGCAGTTCGACGGCGAGTTCGAATCGCATCGCCAGGGAACCAATGAGTGAGAGGCCGCCCATCAGGTAAATGCTTCTTGTAGGAGTGGAGAAGCGCGGATGCACATAAGCAAAAATTCCCGAAGGGAGGACGCCATCGCGACCCATCCCGAAGAGCAGCCGCGAAGCTCCCGCTTGTCCGGTAAGCGCACTTGCCAGTCCCGCGATCAAAAGAACAAAAATCAGCAACACCATCATCCATGGGCCTCCGATCACGCGACCGATGTCCAATATTGCTGTTTGCGGATCGGGGAATTTATTGTAGTCCGGCACCACCAAAGCAGCCAGGTAGACGGTGATCACGCAAATCACAGTCTGAAGCAGACACACTAGAACCGTTGCGAAGCCGATATCGCGCTCGGGATGAAACGTATCTTCCGCGAGCGTCGAGATTGCGTCGAAACCAATGTACGAAACTGTTGCGATACTCGCACCCAGCATCAGAGAGCGCCAGGCGAAAGTTTCTGGCCGGAAAAGCCCCGCCATGGAAAAGATACCTGCCGGGCCGTGTGCGCTTACTACGAAACGCGACGCAAGACAGATGAACAACAGCGCGCAAACGCTCATGATGGCCATCATCGCTGTACTGGCCTTGGCAGTAACCCGAATCCCTCGCACATTGATGGCTGTGATTCCAATGGTGAATAACAAGGCCCAGGCGAAATACGGGATGGACGGCAGCATTCTCTGGGCCGTAAGAGCGGCATAGATAACACTCAGCAAGGGAATCAGGAAATAATCTAGGATCATGGCCCAGCCGGCGAGAAATCCAACATGTTCGTTCAGCGCATGCTGCGCATACGTGTAGGTGGAGCCGGCAGACGGATATGCAGCGGACATCTTTGCATAGCTACTGCCGGTGAACAACATGCCGACCATGGCAACCAAATAACTGAGTGCCGCGTGGCCATGTGATACCTGCTGAACGATTCCGTATATCGGATAAGGTGCAGTGGGCGTCAGGATTACGAGACCATACAGGATCAGGTCCCGCCGCGATAGTACACGTTTGAATTTGGGTTGAACCGGCATCGTCCGCCGTACTTAGTACGAGCTTCCGAGCGATGTTGACGCGTCGTCCTGCCAATCGAAATTGAGCGTCTTCTCAGGAAGTTGGTGCGCGGTTGCGTAACGATTTCTGATCTGCTGAAGCTGTTTGAACCAACTTCCGAAAGGCAACAGAAATTCGCGTTGAATCAGATAACTTAGTCCCAGCGTTCGATCGACGCGGTAGTCTTGGACACTATTGAGTACAAGCAGGTATCGCCGGCCATTGGCCTCAGGAACTCGCGGATACCAGCTCTTGTACCAAGTGGTCGTGGCATTCTGCAGTGCTCGGTTGCGCTGCGCCCTAATCACGTAAGCAATTTGCATCGCCTGATCGAGAGCCGAAGCTGCAGCGTTATAGTTCAGCTTGGCGGCGGCGGTCTCGGCCGAACGAAGCGATGCGCTGATCGCACCGAGATCCTGGAGCATCTCGAGATTCTGACGATAGAGCTTCGCGATTGACAGAAAAACCTCCAGATTGTACCTATGAAGCTGCACGCTGCCCAAGTTGCGGTTCAGCAATGCCAGCAGTTCGTCATTATCGGCCAACGATTTCTCCGCCAGTTGCAGGCGCTTCTGATTCGCCTGCGCCCAGTCAAAGTTAAGACGCAGATAGTCGCCCTCTGAAACTGACGGCAGCGAGATGACTTGGTCCCGCGGCGGAATCGGACGAATCCCATTTGAATCGCCGAACAGAACCGGACGAATGGACGATGGTCCCCATTCCCAACTGCTGGCCCAGAACTCGGCTTGCGTGCTCATCAATTGGTAGAGCCGGTCTATATTGCTCGCATGGCGTCCGTAAAACAGCCGGTAGAAGCTACTCTTGGCCTCTGCCGGATCTGGCGAACCGGGATGCCAAATCCATCCCGCCGCAGTTGCGAACCCCAACCAAAACGTCTCCGGGTGTAATCCTTCATCGCCCCAGGCGCATACATCCACTCCCATCATGTCCGCCGTATCACGAGCGCCCCAGAATGAGATCTCATTAAACGTTTGCGAGATACGGTCCGCTGTTGGGCGAAAGTGAGCTTCATCCGCCTGGCTCGCTCTAACGTAGTCCACTTGCTCAGTCTCAGGTAGGAGATAGTAATTCGGGAACAGTGGCTCGCTTGCCTGTGTATACGTAAAAATCATTTGACGAATCCCGTGCTCACGGAAGGCTCGATCAAACTCCGGGCCATAAACCTCCCCATTGATGAGGTAGGGCGGCAACGTGGGAATATCAGCGGGCTTGAGCGGGTACTCTCCCCAGAAAATTACAGTCCGACCGTGATCGTGAAGGTATCCGGCAGCCTTGGTGATGAATTCGGCTAACACCTTTCCCACGCTGCCCAATTTTTTCGTCTCGTCGGCCTCATTGCACTGAGGATTGTTTGCAAGGCCTACATAATAGGGCTCATCCGTAGAAAGAAGGAAGTACTTCACGCCTTTATTCGCGTCCATCAACTCTTGATACATGCCCTCAAGCAATTTGTAGGAATCTGGATTGGTGGTGCAGATCTCATAGTTACTCTCGGGAAAAGCACGTAACTTCTCAAGTTCGGGGTGCTTCAAAATCCAAGCGATGTGGGCCGGGCCGTCTATATAAGGAATCATTTGAACGTGGTAGCGCAGACCGTAATCGGTTAGTTCTTGCAATTCCCCGGGCGTCAAGGCATAAGGTTCCACAACCGCCGGCGCACTCGCATACTGAAAATGCGCGTTCAATTTGATCAGTACGCCATTGACCTTATAGAACGCAGCCTGGCGTAACATGTCTCGGAGGACATCTATTCGGTCAAGATGCGCCTTGCCGTCCCAATAGATGAAGCGGTTCTGCAGATCGGGCCAATCGGTAATCCGACCTGTGGGCAGCCAGTTCGCGTCATCGTTAACTTTCACCAACTGCACCAGAGTTTCCGCCCCATACAGTAGGCCGGGCGGGGCATTGGCAGTAATTACGATCGACTGGGGAGAGAGATCAAGCCGGTAGGCCTCTTCCGCCAACTTGTCTTTATCGCGGTCTGTGGCCGAACCGATCGTCACGGAACCCGGCTTGATTGCAAGCCTAATCGTTTTAGAAGCTGAACCTGATTTCGATGCGGTCTCAAGATAGACTCCGTGCCGCGAGGCCAAATCGTCGCGGAGGATTTCCACCGCTCCTAAGTCGCCTCCAACTCCACTGTCCAGAACCAAGCGCCATCCATTCCCGAAGGCAAAGTCGTCGCCACTCAGCTCTATCTTCTGAGGTTCGGGGATCACGGTGTAACCACGAGCAAATAGAGGCGAGGGACTTGCCGCCTGCGCACATGACATGCACCAGAACACCAGGACGATCAAACCATCGTGTCTAATTTCCCGAATCATCAGCGGTGCGCGCGGCGGTTACAGTGGAAGACGTCTCTTTCCAATCGAAGCGGTAATTGCGTACAGGAAGCTTGTGCGCACTCGCATATTCGTTTCTTGCCGCAATCACTTGATCGACCCAATCGCCGAGCGGATAAAGCAACTCACGATACACAAGATAACTCATGTCTATCGTGCGAACTGGCTGATGATCCTTGACGTCATCTACCTTATCAAGATATCGCCGGCCATTTGCTTCCGCTACACGTGGGTACCAGGTCTCGTACCACGTTGCCGTAGCGTTTTGAAGAGCTTGGTTCCGGTATTGGCGGATATTCTCTGCAATATTGATCGCCCGGTCGAGTGACGCAACGGCCCGTTCCGCCTCAGCTGTTCCTGCAGCCTTCTCGGCTGCCTTCAAGGCGTCTGAAATGCGTCCCAGGTCCTGGATCATGATGAGGTTGTGACGGTACAGGGCAGCAATGGAAAGATAAACCTGCAAGTTGTAGCGGTTGAACTGGACGCGTTCGATATTCGCGTGCAAGAGATCCATCAAGTAATCGTTTTGAGCTAAGAATTTGCCAGCTAGCTCTAGGCGTTTCTCATTTTCAAGCCGCCAATCGTGGCCCAAACGAAGGAGCGCTGGCGTGGGGACCGGCAGAAGTGAAAGATATTGATCGTGAGACGGCCTGGACGGATTGAAGATGCCGTAGGAGTTCCCCAAAATCGGTGTTCGCGCGGCAGACGGGCCAGTTTCCCAGCTGTCTTCCCAAAACTGAGCCTGTTCACTCATGAGCTGGTAGAGCCTGCCCATGTTGGTTCCGCCCCGTCCATAAAAGAGCTGGTAGAAGCTGCTTTCCAACTCCTTCTGACTGGGGGCCGCTCGATGCCATGCCGCTGCCGGTCCGGTTGCGTAGCCTAGCCAGAACGTTTCAGGATGCAGTCCTGGATCGCCCCAGCCAGCGACAAATTCACCGATCACATCCGCCTGATTAGCTTGGGCAAAATCGGGGCGTGTGGAGGAAAGGCTGTCGAGCGAAGTGAACGAAGCACGCTCCCACATCTCTTGTACTCGGCCCGAACCGGTTGGTTCTGGATGCAACTGTTCGGAGGAGGGCAGAATGTAATACTGCGGAAAGAGTTGTTCCTCGCCTGCGGTCCATGTGTATATCATTTGCTTGATACCGTGCTCACGAAAAACCGGGTCGAACTGTGGGCCGTACACCTCGCCATTGACCAGATAATTCGGAAGCGCCGCAATGTCGTCTGGCTTCAGTGGGTATTCACCCCAGAAGATCACGGTGCGCCCATGGTCGTGCAGATAGCCCGCCGTCTTAGTCACGAACTCGGCCAACAGCTTGCCCACGCTACCCAACTCCTTCGCGCGTTCCGCCTCATGACAC
>JBPCJX010000039.1:0-4810 GCA_051004875.1 Bryobacteraceae bacterium | reverse complement strand
CGCCCAAGGTGCCGGACAAATCGTGCTTTTTAAACGGTTCATATTTCGGAGTGAACTCCGTGCGCGCCCACAGGTGCTGGTTCGAAAAGAAGTAAGCTCCGGTCCCGTGAAACTGGTTGCTGCCCGACTTCGTTGTCATCGCTACCTGTACGGAGCTGCCCCCGGCCGTGTTCCACGTTGAAGGTGTTCGTCTGGACAGCCATTTCTTGGATCGAGTCCGGGTTCGGAGACAGATTTGCGGTCCCTTGCAGGATGTTGCTGGTGATGTTCAGCCCGTCGAGCGTGAACTCATTACCGCTTCGATTTCTGCCGTTCCCGCTGGCGTCAACCGTCTTCTCGGTGGAGAAATTATCCGGAGCGTCACCCGGTGCGCCTCCCCCAACAGCGCCGTGTCCCGTAACACCGGGAGCCACACCAACCAGACTTAAAAAATTTCTTCCCTGCACCGGCAAGTCCTGCAGCTGCTGAGTTCGTACCGTCATCTGGGTCCGCGAATCATCTGTCGCAATCGCGAGTGTTTCGGACGTCACCGAAACTTGAGTACCCGCTCCGGCAACGGCCAAACTTAAATTGACAGCCGCGGTTTGCGCTTTAAATACGCTGATCGTTGACTTCGCGGCCTGAAAACCAGCCGCTTCTGCAGTGACTTCATAAGTTCCCGGCGCAAGACTACTAAATCGATAAGTCCCTGATTCTCCAGATACAGTCGTAACCTCAACTCCCGTTGACGTGTTCTTTAGCCTGACCGTAGCCTTTGGAAGCACGGCACCCGATTGGTCCTGGATCGTTCCATATCACTTACCGCTCGGCACGCAATAGAAAATTTGATTTGCATGAAAAGGCTTTGCCGGAAAGACTTGCGACTACGTCCGGTGTGCTCGCTACAGCCGCGCGGCCGGGGCTCTACATCGGTGCTTTCGGCCCAGTCGTCGTTGGGTTCCTCAGCGCCAATCGCGAAGATCTTCATTGGTCCCAGAAATAACTTTGCCCTGAGCCGAGGGAGTATAGCCCTATTTCTGGATCAGATGGGATATCCGCCAACACCTATTGAGGAATCACCTTGCTCTCTGACGCACCCGTAAAAACGTGCCGTACGACGTGGTCCACTCGTGGAGCGCTGGAGATATGGAGGCTCGGCTGATTCCGAGCGATAAGTCGGCTTCCGTCCCGATAACGTCCGGTTTGCGCGTTAGCACTAAGCCGGGACGCTGCGCGTGATGTCGTATGGACGCTGGTTTTGCAATTGGGCTTGTGTCCAAAGCCGACGCGCTCTATCATCGGGCATGGCGCGAGCGCTCATTGTGCAATTCGGAACGCACAAATCCGAGTGGGCAATTATCAAGAAAAACGCTATTGAAACCCAATAAGGACGTAAGTGGCCGCGAATGCCAGCGCCTCACTGCTGAGGGCTCTATCGAAACCGCTCCGGCTTCAACTTCTCGGCCCGCCTGTGCCTTTATCTGCCGGAGCACTTCTGGATACAGATCTGTCGTCAGCCGGACACTGCGGTTCAAAGGGCAGCCATGCGCGCCACCCTTTCTGATCATCCTGCATGCCATCTATCAAGACCTTCAGATATAGTTCTTGGCTGATGTTTCGAGATACCACCCGCCGCAACGCAATTCTCGTACCCTTCATTGTTGCTTCGAGCGGTTGTATTCGCAAGAGAGCCGGACTGACAGTCGGTTTTTCACAAATGGAGAACAATAATCCGTGGCGGATTGCCCAGACGAACAGCCTGAAAACTGAGGCGGCGAGACGAGTCAACCCATACGAAATTGTGATCACGGATGCACAAAGTCAGACAGCGAAGCAGGTCGCAGACGTCGAAGACCTCATCGCCCGCAGGGTTTCGGCCCTTTTCCTCGCACCTCGCGAATTTGAAGGATTGGCACCGGCGCTAGAGTCCGCCAAAGAGGCAAAAATCCCCGTCTTCTTGATCGATCGCGAAGCGGAGGGAAAAGCCGGCGAGGATTACGTTACGTTCCTTGGCTCTGATTTCATCAAGCAGGGGCAGCGTGTGGCCGACTGGCTTATTCGGCACACCGGCGGACGGGCCTCAATCGTCGAGTTGACGGGAACCGCGGGATCGTCTGTGGCGCGCGACCGTTCGCAGGGCTTCGCAAGCCGCATCAAGACTGAACGCGCGATGCGAATCATCGCTTCT
The DNA here is from genome assembly GCA_051004875.1 of Bryobacteraceae bacterium. Taxonomy (GTDB): domain Bacteria; phylum Acidobacteriota; class Terriglobia; order Bryobacterales; family Bryobacteraceae; genus Bog-105. The sequence continues at coordinate 2,643 of JBPCJX010000039.1, read as the reverse complement.
CAGAATGCCGATTTCTCACGGGCCACTGCACAAAGCGTTATGGAGAATATCGTCCAGGCGCGAAGAAGCGAGATCACGGCAGTTTACGCGCACAATGATGAAATGGCGCTCGGGGCTATTCAGGCCCTGAAGAGCGCAGGCCTAAGACCCGGAAAGGATGTTACAGTTGTCTCGGTAGACGGGGAAAAGGCCGCCCTCGAAGCTGTGATGCGGGGCGACATTGGAGCTACGGCAGAATCAAATCCCCGATTCGGGCCGCTGGCTTTCGACACTCTTGAAAGATACCGGCGAGGCGAGAAGATCCCGCCCAGAATCACTCTCGAGGACAACTTCTTCGATGCCAGCAACGCTGCACGCTACGTCGCCGACGCGTACTGACCCTTCAGTTCTATCTCTGAAGCAAATAACAAAGCGCTTTTCGGGCGTTCTCGCGCTCTCGAACGTGGATCTCCATTTGAATACTGGTGAGGTTCACGCTCTGGTCGGAGAAAATGGCGCAGGCAAGTCGACCCTCCTCAGGATTTTGACCGGCGCTCTACAGCCCGATGCAGGGACGATTCAGCTGCACGGCCGAACCGTTCAATTTCGCAGTCCGGAGCAGGCACAGGCTGAGGGAATAGCGGCTGTCTACCAAGAAATTCATCTTCTCGAATTGCGCACCGTGGCGGAAAACATCTATTTCAAGCGGGAGCCTCGTCGGAGGGGTCTGATTGATTGGAACCGTATGAAGGAGCAAACACGGGAAGCACTCGGCACTTTAGGGCTGGACATCGACGTCGAAGCCACTGTCGGTGACCTCAAAATTGCGCTGCGCCAGATGGTCTCCATTGCAAGGTGCTTCTCACTGGGATCGAAAATCGTAGTGCTTGACGAGCCTACAAGTTCCCTGTCCGTGCAAGAGGTCTCGGTTCTCCACGCGCTTATCCATAGATTGAAGACGCAAGGAGTGAGCGTAATTTATGTCAGTCATCGCTTCGATGAACTTTATGCGATTTGTGACCGGGTCACCGTTTTACGAGACGGTAAGCTCGTGGGAACGCATAACCTCTCAGAGGTTGAGCGCACTGACCTAGTGTGCCTAATGCTCGGAAAGCAGCGCGACGAGGTACGTTTCGGAGCCACTGCCTTTCAACCGCCCCGGGGAGTGAAGTCCGCATCCGTACCCGTGTTGTCAGCCGAAAATTTATCCAGGCAACCAGGTCTGAAGAAAGTGAGCGTGGAAGTTCAATCCGGTCAGATTGTCGGACTTGCCGGGCTGCTCGGCTCCGGGCGGAGTGAGACGGCCCGAGTAATTTTCGGCGCTGATCGCGCGGACAGTGGCACCGTTTGTGTCCAGGGACACAGAATCCTTCTGCATTCCCCTCGGGATGCGATCAGGAGCGGAGTCGGGTTTGTTGCTGAGGACCGAAAAACTGAAGGCATTTTACCGGACGCCTCTGTTACCGAAAATCTGACGTTGGCAGCGCTCCCCCTCCTCAGCCGCTTCGGATTCATCTCGCGGAGGCGTGAGAGGCAAATCGTCGCACATTTTATTCGAACGCTCAGAATCAAGACTTCGAATCCGACTCAAAAGATGACCCATTTGTCCGGGGGCAATCAGCAGAAAGTTCTTCTTGCCCGCTGGCTCTGTCGCCATCCGAAACTGCTCATCATGGATGAGCCAACCAGGGGGATCGACGTGGGTGCGCGTGCGGAGATCCAATCAGTTATCAACGAACTCGCTCGGGATGGCCTGGGCGTGTTGATGATATCGTCCGAGCTGGAAGAGTTGATTGAAGCCTGTTCCCGCATAGTAGTCCTACGGGACGGATGGCAGGTATGCGAGCTGACAGGCAATGGCATATCTCAAGAAGCAATCATCGCTGCCATGGCGACGGACAACTGATGCGGGCGCGCTCGCTGCTCCGGCAAAGCTCAACCTTACACTTCAGGCGCCCTCAGTTCCTAAGTCCGCTAATAGCTTTGTTGCTGCTCAATGTCGCGAACATGCTGCTTACCCGGAATTTCACGGCCGCAAGCAATTTTTGGAACATACTTTTGCAAGTGTCTCCTACTGTGCTGGTGGCAATAGGGATGACTTTCGTGATCGCAACGGGCGGGATCGATCTTTCAGTAGGTTCGCTGATGGCAATTGCTTCTGCGGTTACGGCAACCAATCTGGCGCATGGGACTCCGGCGGCCATGCTGATGGGCTTAAGCGTGACGCTTGGAATCGGCGCCATAAATGGCGCTCTGATCGCGGGACTCCGGGTGCAGCCAATCATCGTTACGCTGGCTCTCCTTATTGCAGGACGAGGCATTGCGCAGGTCATAAGCGAGGGAGGACGCCTTATCCCAATAAACAACCTTTCCTTCGAGCAATTGGGCAGGGGGCAACTGGGCAGAATTCCGATCCAGGTCCTGGTCGTAATTGGTGTGGTACTGGCGGCCGGGATTATTTTGCGGCTCACAGTTTTTGGACGGTATGTGCTTGCGGTCGGCGGAAACGAGAAAGCCGCCTCACTCTCAGGCGTAAATGTTAAGGCAACAAAGATCATCGTCTACGCAATCAGCGGCGCTCTAGCCGGTCTGGCAGGATTGATCGAAGGCGCGCGCTTGGGCGCGAGCGATGCCTCGAAAATAGGACTGAATATTGAACTGGAC
>JBPCJX010000038.1:0-7434 GCA_051004875.1 Bryobacteraceae bacterium | reverse complement strand
ATGGGATCACGAAGCGCGATTGTTTCCGCGCGCATCAGCCTCATGTCTTCGAGAAGGTGGAGGAGATGGAGAGCTGCCTGAAGATTCTCGCCGATCACCATCTCATACGGGTCACCGAAAAGAAAACCGGGGGGCGATCCTCAGAGGTCTTCGAGATCAATCCAACACTCAGGGAGGCCAAGTGATGCCCTGCCCCTCGTCCTGGCGTGAAATTCTGAATCCCGAAAAACCGCTGACAAAACTGACAAAAGACCCTGAACAGGCACCTTCTGACAGTATTGTCAGTCCTTTTGTAGGAACCCAAAACCCAGAATTCAGCCGGGCCTCAGAATCGATACCCCTAAAAAGCACTGACAAAACTGACAAAAGTCTTACGCCCGAACAAGCCGAAGCCTTGCAGCTCCTGAACCTGGCCGGTGTCCGCATCATGCGTTACGACTCAGAGCTCCGGTTAGGCACCTGGGGAGACTTGGACGGCACCGAGCTACGCGCCGCGATCAACGTCGTGGGCATGGATGAGCTGCGAGTTGTGCACCTCGAAAGCGCCGAGGTGCCGATTCGGTTCAAAATTCGCAGTTGTCCGGATCGGAACCCGGGTGAGTCCTTCGAAGCATGGCGGCAACGGGCGTTACGTGAGACACCCCAGCCCACGCAGAAATCCGCGTAGGCCCCGCACCTGCGTACGCAGCCGCACGCTGCACGCGCTCGCGTTGTATAACGCGTCGCAGCGTCCCGAAAACAGGGACGTGGAAACATCAACACGCACGCTTTGTGTCGAAGCTCGCACGCTGTCACCTGAGCAGGAGGCTCTGGTGCTCGCCCACATGAGCCTTGTGCCCGGCATCGCCCGGATGCTTGTCAAACGCTTCAGTTTGCCGCACTGGATCGACGTAGAGGAAATGGAGAGTTGCGGATATGTGGGACTGTGCAAGGCGGCATTGAACTTCGACCCGATCCGTTCCAACTTCGGAACGTACGCGCATCTGCTTGTGAAGGGGGCGATGATTGATGACTACCTGCGAAAGCAGCCGCCGACCGCTCCGATTTCCGGGATGTTAAACGCTCCGGACGGTAAGAAGGCATGGCATGTTTGGGACGAGCCGAGGGCTGACAAGCGTGCGAACTACGGAGAGGACCCGGCCGATCCTTCACCCTCTGCCGAGGACGTATTGATCGAGCAAGGCGAGCAGCGCCGGAAGTGTCGGCATCTGAGTTTTGCCAGTGTCCGCGTTAGCGAGGTGGAGTTTCGCTGCGCAACCAAGAAGCACATGAACGGGAAGACCTTGCGGGAGATCGGCGCAGCGGAGGGACGTTCGGCGAGCTGGGCGCATTACCGGGTGCACTGCGGCGAGCGGCAATTAAGAGAGGCGCTACTGGCCACCTGCGCTGAGTGATCGCGTGCTCCGTTAGGGAAACGATGCGGTCGGAAGCTGCTGCCGCCGTAACATGCCCCGGCCTTGCGATTTCCCATGCTGCCATTGCAATTTCCCGTGCACAGATTCAATCGCGGAGGCTTCCGGCACCCTGACATCCTTCCGCGCCCTCGCGATTCGTCCTAGAACGTTTCTGCGCGTTTTTGTTTGGCCCGTTTATAAAGTGCGCCAGAGCGCGAACGGCAACGTGACCACATCCAGCACGAATTGCCGTCGAATCGCCTGCCTGACTCGCCACGCGCGTACGTCGTTCAGCATCACGGATTGCCGGAAAGGCGAGACGAGAGCACCCCGGCAAAGGAGCGAGGCTTGTTTAGGAGTGCATGCCCCTGAAAGAACTAGCGTGAGAAACGGGACCTGGACCGGAACAGCCCAACGTGGTGTTTTGGGTGAGCGTGCCATGCGAATAGCATCGGCGAGCCTGAGCACAATCTTTAACCGAGAGTCCGGCGCGAACTGCTGCACATCGTACACCTGCCCGAGGCAGAGAAGAGGATCGCCGAGCTGGAAACCTCCAACGCGGCGCTGCGGGCTGCTGTGATGCTGGCGGGCAAAGAAATCCGCAAGCTGAACTTTGGCCGGCAGGACTCACCGGTATTGAAACTACTGCGGCGCGCGTTGCAAGACGCGCGGCAGGTTGGGAAGGCCTCGGCAGGGTCCTAAAGCAGGATCGGCATCAGCTTGCGGGCTTTCCCAGTACTGCTACCCCGCTGGGGGCAATAGAGACACTGCTGCATTCAGCGCAAGAATACCAGTGATTATGATTTTCCACTTTGGGCTGCTTTGAAATCTATCGTGCAGCGGCAGCCCTCTTTTCACATCTTCGACGGTCAGTCGATCGATGAGGCAGCAAAGGTGATGTGATGATGATTGTTCTCTCCTCAAGGCAAAAGGCAATGTTAACCAGATTGAAAATTTACGCACGCTATATTCTTGGCCTAGGCTGAGCAAGTGCGTCGGCTGATCCAGCCGGGAAGGGCAGTTCGACTCTGCTTACCGCTCCAACCTGAGCGCGCTGACGCCGTACGCTTAACCGTCCGTTTTTGCCGCACTGCCTTTACCAGTGGCCAGGCTATTTCTCAATGAGCAATTTCTGCTTGGCCACGTATCAGTGCAAACTACTGAGCGATACCTGGGCTGCAAGCAGAAGCTGAAGGAAGCCGTTAATGATCGGATCGGCCTTGAGCCAAAGGCCGAGTAGAATCTATTTTCTCTTGCCTGGGCGATTTATTGCGACTTTGGTGCGTTTCGATTGTCAATCTACGCATAGCCGACTAGTCGGCCAAATGGAGTTGCGATAGCGATCGCAAGCGCTTTTCAAGCGCCTTATTGATACTAATCTGCAAGCCTATTTTCTGCGTAGCAGCGAAATTCCGAGTGGCGCGTCATCTAAATTCACCGAGCTCCCAGAGTAGCGTGATCGCAGCCCAGCGCGTAGGTCCGCGCCTTGCTTAGGCGTGAACGAAAAACGCCGCTGTCCTATGCTCTTGAAATCCCCCCGCGTCCAGTTTGCTCGCATGATGCCGGTACCGTGGCGCATCGAACCGAACAGTAAATGTGCGATTTCGTGTGTCAGGACCACGCCGAGCAGACTACCGCAGTCCATCAGATCGTGATTCTGGGCGGTAAGCTGCCGTATCCGGGGGTACAGGACCGCGGCATGGTTCCGACCTGCTAAAAAAGGCAGTGCAAACCCTAACGCAGTGTCTTCGATGGGAGCGTTCACGAAGCCGTCATCGATCACAACAGTAAAACGGGTTGCCTCGTATGTCTCCTCGCAGATTTGACTACTGACCCGGCCGGGGTCCCCGCGCGAGCAGTCGGCCCATCGGACTGCAATGCCCACCCGTTCGAAAATACGACTCGCTCCTCGCTTGCCCTCAGCAATCACGGCAGCATGAGCGACGGCCGCATTGTGGACGCGCACCGTAATCGTTTCCGCAAAACTCATTGCACCAGCTATCCAACTTACCGCGAACAACGGGATCATCTTGCCCACCGCACCCTCCTCATCAGGCAAGGCGGGAAAGAGGCTCAAAAGCTCCAATGAGCTCTGAAGTTTTTGTTCGATTAATTTCAGTCGCGTCGTCGTCGACCGGTTGTTATAATCGCCTGACCAGGAGAGCAACGGATGAACGCGGCGTCCGCTCTAGATATAACCAAGCTGCTGCGTGACTGGACCGGCGGCGATCGCGGTGCGCTCGACCGACTGCTGCCCGTTGTCTACGAGGAATTGCGCCGCAGTGCCGCGACATACATGCATCGCGAGCGAGCCGGCCATACACTCCAGGCCACCGCATTAATTAACGAGGCCTACCTTCGGGTGATCGAGCTTAACCGAATTGAATGGCGCGATCGCACCCACTTCTTCGCTTTATGCGCGCAGATGATGCGCCGTATATTGGTCGACCATGCCCGATCGCGGAACTATCTCAAGCGGGGCGGTGGAGCGCGGCCCATCACACTGGACGACTGCATGGCCATCGGGGAGCCAACCGCTGCGCTGATCGCACTTGATGATGCGCTGAATGCACTTGCGATTCGAGATAAGCGTAAGGCTCGCGTAGTGGAACTCCGATTTTTCGCCGGCCTGAGCGTGGACGAAACAGCCACAGTTCTCGAGGTCTCGCCGCAAACCGTCTTGCGCGACTGGAGCCTTTCAAAGACTTGGCTAGCAAGGGAAATGAGCCGGGAAGCACATGAGTGACGATCGGTGGTCCAGGGTCGAACAGATCTACCACGCTGCGCTCGAGCGCACACCGGACGAGCGCGCGCGATTTATCGCCCAGGCTTGCTCTAGCGACTCAGGCCTGCGACGGGAAGTGGAATCTCTGCTTGCGTATCATGGCCGCGGCGATGCCCTTCTGGAGACCAAGGGAGTTCAGCGCGTATTAGGCGCAGTGATATCGATCAATCTCGAGCCCGGCGCATCGATGGGCCCTTATAAGATTCTGGCTCAGGCTGGAAGGGGCGGGATGGGGGAAGTCTACAAAGCGCGCGATGTGCGTCTTAACAGAGTCGTCGCCATCAAAGTGCTGCCGTATCAACTCGGAATCGGCCTCGGGCGTCGATCGCGCATGGAGCGCGAATCCAAAGCAATCGCCAGCCTCAATCATCCACACATCTCCGCTCTCTTCGACATCGGGGAACAGAACGGTCTCGAGTATTTGGTTATGGAATACCTCGACGGCGAAACGCTCGCGAGCCGATTGAAGCGTGGAGCGCTGCCTCTCGACGAGGCGCTGCGGATCGCTATGCAGATTCTCGAAGCGCTGAACCATGCTCACCGGCGCGCGATCATTCACCGCGATTTGAAGCCCGCCAACGTGATGCTGACGGCAAGCGGGGTAAAGCTTCTCGATTTCGGATTGGCCAAAATGCTGGATCGCGCCTCTCAGCCGACCGCCGGCGATTCGGGAATCGCGCCGGGTGCAATCATCGGCACGCTTCCATACATGGCGCCTGAGCAACTGGAAGGCAAGCCCGCGGACGAGCGCGCCGACGTCTATGCCTTTGGCGCCGTTCTGTACGAAATGCTTACCGGGCGTCGCGCCTTTGAAGGCGAAACGCAGGCAACGCTCATCTCCGCCATCATGACAAAGCAGCCCCCGGTACTTCACTTGGTGAAACCTTCTCTGCCGGGCGCTTTGGAGCATGTGGTCGAAAACTGCCTGGCAAAAGATGCCGAAGCGCGCTGGCAGACAGCCGCCGACGTGCTGCTCGAATTGAAGTGGCTGAGCGTAGGCGGATCGCATTTGCCTACTTCCGTGCCGGAAGGGTACCGCAGCCGCCGAGCTGTACTCTTTTGGGCGGCGGTTGCGGTTGTGCTGGTCGGGGCATTGTCGTTCCTAGGTGGCCGGTTCGGCGCGACCAAGGTCACGAAAGGGGAAGCTCATCCGGTTCGGCTGGAAATCCCAGTGCCGGAACAGGTCGTCATGGAACAGCTTGATGCCGTAATCTCGCCCGATGGCCGCAAGCTAGTTTTCGATGGTCAAAACACGGACGGCAGACGCTTGCTCTGGGTGCGCGATTTGGATTCGCTCCAGCCCCACCCTTTGCCGGATGTGGAAGGCGAATCTCCCTTCTGGTTTCCCGACAGCAGGTCGATTGGCTTCTTCTCAGAGACCGGGAAACTTCAGCGCGTAGCTGCGGCGGGCGGGACTCCAGTGACGCTGTGTGACGCGCCCGACGCCAACATGGGAACCTTCAATGCTCATGGGACGATTCTTTTCGCCAGCAACGGCGTATCAGGTGAACTGCGAAGCGTACCAGAAACCGGCGGTGAAACGAGGGTGGTGTTGCGTCCCGACAAGTCGAAAGGAGAGCGATCATTGAACTGTCCCTCTTTCCTGCCCGACGGCCGCCATTTCCTTTATTTCTCACGCAACAGAGACCGGAGCAAAACCGGCATCTACGCCTCGACACTCGAGTCCGGGGAACCCAGGTTCGTGATGCCAGCCGCCTCGTGCGCGCTCTACGCCCCTCCTGGATATATTCTGTTCATTCTCGATGATGCTCTCATAGCGCAGCCGTTCGATGCTGCAACTCTACACCTTACTGGAGATCCGTTTACACTCGCGGAGGACTTCGGGAGCTGGGATGCGCAACACGAGCGGTATTTTTCGGTATCCCAGACGGGCGTGCTCGCTTATCGCGGCAACGATGCGCCGGAAACGCAGTTGAGCTGGTACAGCCGCGAGGGCAAGCGCCTCGAGACCGCCGGCGAGAGCGGACGATATCTGCAAGTAGCGCTTTCTCCGGACGGAACGAAAGTCACACTCGAGCGACTGGACACAACTTCCAACGCCTGGAGTCTCTGGTTGCTCGATCTCCGAACCGGCGTCTCTTCGCGTTTGACATCGGATGCCGCCGTAGACTCGGATGTTGTCTGGTCCCCCAACAGCCGGGAGATTGTCTTCGGGTCAGATCGGATTGGACAGACGGATCTGTTCCGCAGGACGATTGGCGCAGCTCAGGACCGGCTGCTTTATGCCGACGCAGAGAGAAAAGTGCCTGAGAGCTGGACGAGAACCGGGGATATCGTATACATGACTGGGATGAAGGACATGTACCTGCTGAAGGCGGACGGCAGTGGTAAACCCCGGCTGCTACTTAAGAGTGGGTTCGAAAACGACGAGCCGCATGTCTCGCCCGACGGCCGCTGGATTGCGTATGGCTCCGTCGAGTCGGGCCCTTGGGATATATACGTCGCATCGTTTCCGAACTTTCAGAACAAACGCCAAGTTTCGAACGGCGGCGGTGCGCAGGCACTCTGGCGCGCCGACAGCAGAGAGCTGTACTACCTCACTCTCGACGGCAAGTTGATGACGATCGAAACGACAGGAGGAGCGACACTCAAAACAGGCCTTCCGAAGTTCCTTTTCGAGACCCGTCTTCGGCGTCCCAAGCCGGTGTTGGACCAATACGCAGTCAGCGCGGACGGCCAAAAATTCTTGGTGGCGGAGCCGCTCCAGCGTGTCGCGAAGCCGATTACTGTGGTTCTGAATTGGCCGTCAGCGATGCAGTCGAAGTTGTCCCACTGAGAATTGAACTACGCCTACATTTCGCTTCTAGTCCTGAGATATCTTCCATGTTCGAAAAAGAGTAGGGCAAATGTGCAATCACTTGTTTGAATGGATAAGTCTGGAGGAGCACTTGGTGTACAAAAAGCTGAACTCAGCGGGATGCTGATTCAGAGACAACCAAGGAGGCTCCTCTAAGGGACAGTATGTATTACATCGGCTTGGACATTCACAAGAAGACGATTAGCTATTGCGTCAAGGATCAGAGTGGACAGATACGCGTCGAGGTTGAATCTGTTCCAGCTCGCCGCCTCCGAGATAACATAACCTGGCGCAGGTCCTTCGAAGGTCGTGCGGTGCTAATTGAGGAACTCCGATCTTCAGAGCAGCCTCCCTGACGATCAGCCAGATCACCTTGTCAGTCAGTCCGTCGCCCCATACTCGCCCGAACCTGTCTATGGCTCGAAAAATTCGACCAG
>JBPCJX010000037.1:0-20580 GCA_051004875.1 Bryobacteraceae bacterium | reverse complement strand
GAAGAACGTCAAGCCGCTTCCGGAGCAGGAAGTCAAAGCACTCGGCTGCCCGAGATAGCTTTCGACCAGTTACACCAGCACTAGCCGAAACGGAAGGGCCGGGCCACCAAGCCTGGCCCTTTTTGTTGTGCCGGGCCGAAATGCATAGAATGATAAACATCGTTTAGCCTTATGAAACTGCTGGCCCGATTCAATCTAATATTTCTAGTTGTCTTCGGCTTAGGATTGACTGTGGCGGTATGGCTGGCCTATGTCTTTCTTCGAAACGACGCCAAAGCCCGGGTTCTCGAGGAGGCGAACCTCATGATGGAGACGACCCTTGCGACTCGCACTTACACAGCGGACCAGATTAGGCCTTTGCTTACGAAGCAGCAGCGCCGGGATTCGAAATTTCTGCCTCAAACCGTGCCCGCCTACTCCGCGATTGAGGTCTTCAATTATCTCCACAAGCAAAACCCTGCCTACGCCTACAAAGAAGCCACGCTGAATCCTACAAATCCTCGCGACCGAGCGGCGGATTGGGAAGCAGATGTAGTCAATACATTCCGCAATGATAAGAACCAGAAAGATCTCGTGGGCGAAAGGGATACGCCTACGGGCAAGTCACTCTTCTACGCTCGGCCGCTTCGGGTTCGCGCAGCGACATGCTTGGAGTGCCACAGTACCCCAGCCGCGGCGCCTGCCTCGATGGTCCGGCAATACGGTCCAGATAATGGGTTCGGGTGGCAGTTGAACGACGTCATCGGTGCTCAGATCGTCTCAGTTCCGGAATCCCTTCCGCTTCAGATTGCCGATACTGCGTTAAAGACGCTTTTGTTGTACCTGGTGGTAATAGCGTTGATAACTCTTCTCATCTTGGATGCAGTGCTGGTTGTGACGGTAATTCGACCGGTGGCTAAGCTCTCGAAGATGGCAGACGAGATCAGTCACGGAAGGCTCGACATCGAAGAACTACCGGTAAGGGGGCGTGATGAGATTTCGCTTCTCGCCCGTTCATTCAACAGAATGCAGCGCAGCCTATCGCGAGCTATGAAGATGCTGGAGAGCGACAAGGAAGGACAAAATTCAGGCTAAAGGATCGATCAGCGAGGACGATGAGATAAGAACTTTTTGCGCTCTTCGCCGGCCGGCACATCAACAGCCAAGATATCGTACAGTTCGCGCCAGTTCGCGGCTTTCTTCGCCGCCCGATCTACGATCATGCGCGCCAGGGTCCCATGTACACCGCAAGTTGCTCTTGTACACGCTCGAGTTCCGCCCGATCGAAAGGCCTCAAGTTGGCAGGTTGTGCAGTTCCGGACTGGGCGGTGGGAGGATCATTCACGGGTGTAAGAACTGATGCCTGAGCAGCGATTTGCATCACTGCTTTTTCAGGCTCAGTAATTGCCTGCAGAATCATGCGGCAGATCGGATCGAATGATTCAGAGGGGTTCCAGACCACGTATTGAATCAGGTCTAGGTAAGCGCCGATGTCGTATGGTAATTCTCGCGTTGCATCCATGCGCACGGGAAGTATCGTGAGTTGCTTCGCTTTTCTGAGTTTATAAGCCAATGCAATTTCTCGCCGCACCATGTCGCTTTGGATGGATGCAGCCGAAACCAGAACTACGAAATACTGCGAGATGCGAAGCTGCCGATCGATCTGCTCGACCCAATCCTCGCCGATGCGGATCTTTGTGTCGACGAAGACTGTAACGCCATTCGCTTCAAGTAACCCGGCAAGCTGCCGCGCTAGATCCTGATCCGGGCTCACATGACTGTAACTGATGAACACGTTCGGCATTGCTTAGCGACGTGTAGGCTGCGCCACCCAGAATATCAAGTGGCTCTCCGACTCCATCCCCGGCATTGGTTCTAGCGTGGCAAAATGATAGACTAATGAGATCCACTAGTCGGCCTTTACTTTTTCAGGTTCTCGTCTCATTCGCACTCGCGAGTCCGACGGCTCACGGCCCCACTGGTTCTTTTACGATCGAGCAGGTAATGAGCGCACCGTTCGCTTCTTCGCTGATTCCTGCACCTACCGGAGCAAGAGTCGCGTGGTTGCTCAATGAACGCGGCCGGCGCAACGTCTGGGTAGGAAGCGCACCTGACTGGAAGGGCCGCAAAGTCACGAATTTCGATTCGGATGATGGACAGGAAATCAGTGATCTTGCCTGGGCGCCCGACGGCAAATATCTGCTGTTTGCCCGTGGCGGGGACTTTGAGATGGGTCGGGACAATCCCAATCCTGCATCGACTCCGGAGAAGCCGGAACAGGCTATCTGGACGGTTACACTCGACGGCTCTCCCGCCAGGAAGTTGACTGAAGGACACGGTCCCGCAATCTCGCCAAAGGGGGACATGGTGGCGTTCTTGCGCGGCGGGCAGATCTTTACCATGAAGCCTTCGGGAGAGGGCGCGAAGAGCGCCGTGAACTTGAAGGGATCCGCAAGCGGTCTACGCTGGTCGCCCGATGGCACCGCCTTGGCGTTTGTGAGCGGACGCCGTGACCACAGCTTCATCGTTATTTACACGCCCGCCGATAAGAGTTTGCGTTATCTCGATCCAACTGTGGACAAAGACTCGAATCCTGTTTGGTCGCCTGACAGCTCCCATATCGCCTACGTGCGTATTCCCGCCATAAGCCGCGCCTTCGCGTTCGGCCCGGAGCGAGAAGGGCAGCCGTGGTCCATACATGTCGCCGATTCGAAAACGGGTGTCGCCCGCGAAGTATTCCGCGCTAAACCCGGGCCTGGCAGCGTATTTCATGAGATCGTCGCGCAGGACGAGGTTTTTTGGGCGGTTGGAGATCGGCTGGTCTTCCCATGGGAGCAGAACGGATGGTGTCACTTATACAGCCTGCCTGAGCGCGGGGAGCAACCGGTTGAGCTGACTCCCGGCGAAGGCGAGGTCGAGCACGCCGCGCTATCGGCAGACCGCAAGACCATCTTGTACTCGACAAACATCAAAGATATCGACCGCAGACACATATGGAACGTCGATGCCGCTGGCGGACAATCGCCTCAGCCGGTCACGCGAGGCGAGAATATCGAGTGGGAGCCAGCGCCGACGGCAGATGGATCCGCCTTGGCGTTCCTTTCGTCAAGCTATAACGAGAAAGCACATGCAATGGTGCGAGCTCAGGATGGCCGCTCGACGGCGCTAGCACCCGAGACTACGCCTGCCGATTTTCCGGCAACGGCATTAGTGCGACCCCAGCCGGTGATGATTACGGCGGCAGACGGCATGGAGGTGCACGGCCAGCTCTTTCTGCCTCCCGAAACGAGAGGCACACAACAGCACCATCCGGCGCTCATCTTTTTCCACGGCGGTTCGCGTAGACAAATGTTGCTTGGCTTTCACTACATGTACTACTACTCGAACGCGTACGCGTTGAACCAATACTTCGCCAACCAGGGTTACATCGTTCTTTCGGTAAATTACCGAAGCGGCATCGGGTATGGACTCAACTTCCGGGAGGCGCTGAATTATGGAGCGACAGGCGCAAGCGAATTCAATGATGTCGTCGGGGCCGGATTGTATTTGAAGTCTCGCTCGGACGTGGATTCACAGCGGATTGTCCTCTGGGGAGGATCGTACGGCGGGTATCTTACCGCGCTCGGCTTAGCCCGGGCATCGAACCTGTTCGCGGCAGGCGTTGATTTCCACGGTGTGCACGACTGGAACGAGGTTATCGAAAACTTCGTCCCTGCCTACGATCCAAAGGCACAGGCCGAGGTGGCCAGATTGGCCTTCCAGTCTTCTCCGCTGGCATCGGTGAAGACCTGGAAATCCCCCGTGCTCTTGATTCATGGAGACGACGACAGAAATGTGCCGTTCTCGCAGACAGTCCAGCTCGTCGAGGCCCTGCGTCAACAACATGTCGAATTCGAGGAGCTGGTTATTCCAGATGAGATTCACGATTTCCTCATGCATCAGCACTGGGTCAAGGCATACATTGCAACGGCCGATTTCTTTGCCCGGAAACTCGGAACCGCTGCCGAGGTCGCGCGAGCACACTGATGTCAGAAAGTGATTCACGGGTTAGGCACGTGTTAGATGCGCCCCGGCAGGTTCATCCTGTAAACTGAACGGAAACTCTTATTTGCAGTTGCAAACACCGTCGTGACACTTTCGAGGTGAATATGCGTAGATTCGCTTTATTGCTTCCGCTGGTTGCCTGTCTGGCAGCGCACATGCTGGCGCAGGACGATCTCAAAACAGCAGTCTTGAAACACTTAAAGACGTCGCGTGACTTTACGCTCAAGGTGGCCGATCAAATGCCCGCCTCGAGCTACGATTTCAAGCTGACGCCGCCGCAGATGAGCTTTGCTCAGCAGTTGGTTCATCTTTCGCAGGCATTCGATTACATTCTTGCCTCATTTACTGGGGAGAAGCCAAATCCGGCAAAGCCGAAATCGATGAGTAAAGAGGACGTCATGGCTTTTGTAAAAACCTCCTTTGATACGGGAATCGAGAAAATCTCGAAGCTCACGCCCGAACAGATTTCAAAGACCTACAAAACAGAGGAAGGGACCATGACGGGCTCGGATATGTTACTCGGGGTGCTCGATCATACGACTCATCATCGTGCCTCCGCTGAAATGTATCTTCGCGCGAAAGGTATCACTCCCGCCGAATATCGATTCTGAAAATTACGAATCGCCGCGACTCCGCCTGGGTTGACCGCATCCGATCCTCAACCTGTGATACGTTAGCGGGTGATTCCATAGGAGGAAGTACCAAAATGGCTGGTAAAGTAAACGCGATTCCGCAGGGCTACCATTCCCTTACACCGTATCTGGTTCTTAGCGAAGGGAGCCGGGCTATTGAGTTTTACAAGCAAGCTTTCGGCGCGAAAGAAATCAGTCGAATGGGTGTTCCCGGTGGCAAAATTGGCCATGCCGAGTTGAAGATCGGCGATTCGATGATAATGTTGTCCGATGAGATGCCAGGCAGCGGTAATCGTTCTCCCAAATCGCTCGGCGGGTCGCCCGTGAGCATGTTCATGTATGTCGAAAACGTCGACTCCGTCTTCGATCAAGCCGTCAAGGCTGGAGCAAAAGCGGATATGCCTCCCCAAGACATGTTTTGGGGCGACAGGTTCGGAAAGCTGACCGACCCCTTCGGCCATTCGTGGGCGCTCGCAACGCATATCGAGGACGTTGCGCCAGCGGAAATGGAGAAACGTGCCCAAGCGGCGATGGCACAGATGGCGCAAGGCGCTGGGCAAGGCAGTTGACGATTCAGAGCTGAAGGCCTGAAGAGCAGTGCGGCTAACCGCGCCGCTTAAACATCTTCTGCTTGAAAACGGGCCAGAACTCCGGCGCGAAATTTGCAAAACCCGCGCCGGCAACACTGTTCAAAAAATGGATAATTATCGCCCCACCCGTTCTGCTGCGAGATGGATAGTAGGCGTTCGAAAGTCCAGCACTCATCGCGCTACCTAGCGCGTTCGACCAATTGAAGCTGCTTCCGCCCACATCCGTTCGAATGACGACGGCACGGGTGATGGCTTAAGCGATCCGCGCCCGCATGTGATATTGCGCATCCCTGCGAACGTAACGTGGGTCCTCATGAAATGCCGATGCGAAGGGGAAATCGCCCAAAAAATTCTGCGTCGCGACATCAGCTATTGAGGCGCCGAAGCGTTGCGCAAAGGCTGCGCTGTTGGTTCCATATCTTGGGTCGGAGTTGGTTACGTGCGAGAGACCGGCGTTAAAGACCCCGGCGCCGAACGTCAGCGGACTACAACAAACTACCGCGTGAAGAGCCGTACCCCCATGCCCGTATTCTCGATTGGCAAGGTCACGAAGGTTGGAACGAACAGGAGTGATCGGCTTGCCAAAGTGCACGCGCAATACTTAGAGCCGACCCATGCGGCAGTAGGCCTCATATTCGCGCTCGATCTCGTCCAGGAGGCGTCGTTCCCGCTTGCCCTCGCGCTGCCTTTCGCGGCATTCGAATACAACCATCAGCAGTGTGAAGAACATTGTCATCTCGAGCAGTAGGTTCCCTAAGCCGAGGACATCCGTCATTGCTTTACACCCGGTCCCGATCCGATTCTATTACTTACGTCCGGCCGCAAACTGACGAATTGGGATGACGCTCCGCCTAACCTCCAGATTGGCCCTCATCTTCTAAACGCGGGGGATTCGCGTGCTCTGTAGTCTGCCCTTTAACCTGATCTCTGAGAAGATTACTATCGTTAGGGTCAAGGGTCTCGGCCTTCTCTTCACGCGCTGATTCTTGCTCACGCTCGCATGCTGTCTCCTGCTCTTGTGCTTTGATCTGCGGCTCCATCTTCATTCTTCAAGTGTGCCTCAAGTCTCGATCAATTGGATGGGAATGTTCTCTCAACCGGGATCGCATTCACTTGAGAATTCAGACAAGGCCGGCGTATCGAGACACCAATTCGCCAAACCTGAAAGCACGTTCTCTTGGGCTGCTCGATCGTTCCGCGCAGCTGTCTTTACTGTTATCCCGCTCATCCGATGTGTATTGCCAAACCAGAAGCCACATTCGACGAGTGCACCGGTTTAGTGATGATCTGCCCCTCCCGAAGCCAGTGCAAATGGGAAGCCCCAAGCCCCGGATACCCTGCGCTCCACCCCATCCCGGCCCGAACCCCCGCATCTTTCGCTCGCCTTTGCCAGCGCTGCTAATGCGCAATACTGGAATTTAGCCAAATGGCTGTGTAGGTGGCAAACGCGGCGTCGACGGTATCCATGTACAAAATCCTGATTGAAAATTCGGCCCTTGAGGGTAGCGAGGTTTTCAGATAGGTGGACCGATGAAAGGGAGATGTTATTCCCGGCGTTTTCTGGCAAAGCTGGGCGGTCTTGTATTTGTTTTCCTGCCCGTTGCTCCCACCGATTCCTACGCTCAACCCGCTCCTATGCCGGCCTCGGTCAGCGCTGGGCAGGGCGACTTCGCCGGTCTTGTCGAGATCGACAACGGCCGACGATTGTATCTGGAGTGCCGCGGTGTAGGCAGCCCCACCGTGATCCTGGAATCCGGGTTCCGCAACACGGCCACAATTTGGACCGTCTCCGACAGCCTCCGTCAAAAGCCGGTCCTTTCTCAAATCGCTGAGTTCACTCACGTTTGCGCTTATGATCGGCCCGGAACAACGTTCTCGGACAATCAATTCAGTCGCAGCGATCCCGTCCCGATGCCCCGTACAATTCCGGAGATCGTCTACGATCTTCACGCGCTTCTGACTGCTGCCCAAATTCATGGCCCGTACGTTTTGGCGGCTCACTCGCTAGGCGGCGTGATGGCCCGGATGTACACGGCTACTTATCCTTACTCAGTGATCGGGTTGATCCTGGTAGACGCTTATCCGGAGAATTTGGCGGAGTTGCTCGGACCCACAAATGGGCCGCTGTTCGAACAACTCGCTGCTGCAGTGCCGGAAGTGTTCGAAAACTACTTGGATTTGGAGAATATCGACTTCGCTGCCGCCGCGGATCTGATGCGCCAAACGGCACTGTCGAAGCCTTTGCGGCCATTGCCGCTCTATGTCCTCTCGCGGGGGTTGCCCATACTCTTCCCCAAAATAGCCTGCCGCCTGGTTTCTCATTGGACTTAGAAAACGCCTGGCGCGCAGGGCAGAATCGGTTAGCGGCTCTGCTCCCCGACACGCAGCATCGAATTGCGAGAAAGAGCGAGCACTACATTCAGGTGGAACAACCCAATCTTGTCGTGAGCGCCGTCCGGCAAGTATGGAGGGCTGTTCGGGAAGGGTTGTGGCGAGAGCGTCTCCAAACCCCAGTCGGTTGCAAAGATTAGTTTCGAAGCTTCCCCGTTTTCCCCCACTTACCCGCGAAACACGTACTGATACCTAGCAATGTCGAGACGTGAGCCGCGGAACCGCACGCCTTCCATTTCCAGCCGAAGTCTTTGCTCGAATCCGCCGTCCTGTTTACACCTAATCTGCCCACCCGAACCTAGAACCCGGTGCCATGGAAGTCCATCACCACATTTCCGCAGCACCTGTGCGACTTGGCGATGGTAGCGGGGGTATCCAGCGGCTTCCGCCACCTGGCCATATGTGGCGATCTTGCCGCGGGGAATCAGGTGTATTGCGCGTCGAATCGCTGTTTCCATTTGCTCGGCTTTTCGTGTACGCAGTAGCGGACGTGAGATCTTCGTAGTCGAAGGTTTTCGTTTCATCCTATTGGAGAGTACAATGCCAGGCCCACTCGCAGGCATTCGCGTCATCGATCTAACCACCATTGTCATGGGACCGTATGCGACCCAAATCTTGGGCGATATGGGCGCTGACGTAATCAAAGTCGAATGCCCGTCAGGCGACATCTTCCGAGACGTGGCCCCCTTTCGTCACCGCGGTATGGGTGCGGCATTCCTTAATGTAAACCGAAATAAACGTAGTCTCGTGCTGAATCTGGAGTTTGACCACCACAAACAGATACTTCACGCGTTTTTGGCCACGGCCGACGTGTTCGTTTACACTTTGCGGCCGCGTTCCCTTGCCAAGTTCGGTCTCGATTACAACAGCTTACGCGAACGCAATCCGCGTCTCATCCATTGCGGTGCCTACGGGTTTTCCGAAGAAGGACCCTATCGAGGTCGCCCCGCGTACGACGATGTGATCCAAGCGCTGAGCGGGACCGCCTCGCTCGAAGGTCGCAATGATCCTGATGGACCAAAATTTGTCAACACAATCATGGCTGATAAGATCGCGGGCCTTTCGGCAGCTTACGCGATTACCGCCGCACTGTACGAACGCGAGCGGTCAGGGTTGGGCCAGGCGATTGAAGTACCGATGTTCGAAACCCTTGTCTCATTCAATATGATCGAGCACCTGGCCGGCGAGACGTTTTGGCCTGCGCTCGGCAGCATGGGTTATGATCGCGTTCTTTCGCCCTACCGCCGCCCGTATCGAACCAAGGACGGGTATCTCGGCCTGATGCCTTACAGCACCGCGCAGTGGCAGCGATTTTTCGAGATTGCCGGCAAGCCACAGTATGCCGCGGACGTTCGCTTCATAGAGCACGCGGCAAGAAGCGAAAACATAGATGAGCTTTATCGCATCCTCGCGGAAATTCTGATCGAACGCTCAACCGACGAGTGGATTCGCCTGCTCGAAACTGCCGACATTCCAATGGCGCCCGTGCTATCGCTCGAGGATCTGCTCGACGACCGGCATTTACAAGCCCTGGGATTTTTTCGCCGTGACAGCCATCCGTCTGAAGGAGAGATCCGGACCGTTTCGAGCCCCGTCCGTTTCAGCCGCACGCCGGCAACTATCGAGCGCCTCGCACCCCGTCTTGACGAGCACCGGGAAGAGATCTTAAACGAGTTAACCCGGTCAGTCGAACCGAGCGCCCCGTGACGGCCGCAGTACCAGAACTTTACCATCCTCTTTGTGTTCGTGAATACTAAAACAAGGAGGCTTTCCGATGTCTAGCCCGGCTCCTGACGCAGCGGTTCGGCTTCGCCGTGCAACGGCCGAAGATGCCGATAGGTGTGGCCATATCTGTTTCGAGGCTTTCGCGGCCATCAACACTCAGCACAACTTCGCCCCGGAGCTCCCCGCCCCTGAAGCCGCAATTGGCCTGCTCAAGATGTTGTTTTCACATCCGCACTTCTATTGCGTGGTTGCCGAATCAGATGGACGGATCGTCGGAAGCAATTGCCTGGACGAGCGCTCGGTTATCGCCGGTATTGGACCGATAACCATCGAGCCGAGTGTTCAGAACCGCAGCATCGGACGGATGCTGATGCAGGCAGTCCTGGACCGGGCGCACGAACGAAGCTTTCCAGGAATCCGGCTGCTACAAGCCGCGTTTCACAACCGGTCGTTATCGCTATACACGAAATTAGGCTTCATCACTCGTGAACCGATGTCGGTCATGCAGGGGTCCGCGCTGAAGAAAACTATCGAGGGCTACACCGTCCGGCCCGCTACGCAAAGCGATCTTGAGATCGCAGGCCGGGTCTGCGAGAAAGTGCACGGCCACAGCCGCACAGGTGAGCTGCGTGACGGCATCGCTCAGAATACGGCTGTCGTTGTCGAACGACACGGCCAAGTTACAGGATACGCTTCCGCCTTTGGATACTTTGGGCATGCGGTGGCCGAGTCCAATTTGGATCTCCAGGCGTTGATTGCGGCTGCCGAGAGTTTCAGCGGACCGGGCCTCCTCGTACCCACTCGCAATGCGGAACTCTTTCGCTGGTGTCTGGAGAATGGCTTGCGTGTTATCCAGCCCATGACCTTAATGACGATTGGCTTATATAACGAGCCTGCCGGTGCATATCTTCCTTCGATCTTGTACTAAGTATTTGCAGGCGGTCCGATCTAGCTTTGTGCAAGTTCAGAAAGCTTCATCACGGTTCTCCAGTTCCTGCCGGTACTTGTCGTCCTGAGCTTCGAATCGAAGTAGTTGTTGCTGAGTTTGGTGCGCCCCACGCCGTGTGGAAGACATAGGTAGACCTCCCGGCCACGCACGATGAACTCATCCGGTGGCGATCTGTCGGGGCCCAACTGATCTACGTCGCGCGAATTCGGCAGGTCTGCGAGAAATAGTACGTGCAGCGTTTCTTCGGCTGCCCCCGCCTTAATGAACGGATTGTTAGACACGATATCACGCAGTTGTTCGCCAGTCCGCAATACAATCTGAGTCTGAAAGTCAAAGCGCTTGCCAATTTGCGCGGAAATCAATGCAGGAAGCCGCGACGCGACTGTCGGCACCGCACTGAAGATCACGTTCCCGCTTTGTATGTAGGTCCTCACGTTGTCACATCCGGCTTCAGTGAACATAAGAACAAGCTCTTTCATCGGGAGCTTATTTTTGCCGCCCAGATTTACTCCTCGAAGTAGCGCCACTTGGGGTCTCGCAATCATCGAGTGACAGCTAACGCACAAGTGCGTTGATCTCTAGGCATATGTCACGTCCCTTTCAGCATCCGCTTGAGGGCGATGATGCTCAGCGGTGGCGTTTGAAGATGAATGACGGCGTGACAGTTTGGGCAGACCGGTCGAAGGTCCTTGATCGGATCGACACCGCATTCACCGGCTCTCTTGGACAGCATCTCTAGGTGATAAACGTGAATGTATCCATTGGCCGTTTCACCATACGTTTCACAAAAAGAGAAGCCGCATGCATAACATGAGGTCCCGTAATACGCAATGCACTATTGCCGTGCGATTGGGTTCCGTTCGTAGACCGTGCCCCAAGCGGACTTCGAGCCGCCCTCAGTTAGCGGTTCTGTAAATGAACTTTGATGTATGTTGAGCAGTTCTTCGAGTCGATTTTCAATAGGCCCATCGATTGTTGTGTACTTCTTCGGATAACTGGACCATTTCCATGATGGATGGTGCTTCCGGACAAAAGCCAACGGGACGGCAGATGCCAAAAGCTTGATCTCGCGAACTGTTGCAGTATACCGGCCCTGCTCGTAATCCAGTGGTTCAGTTCCGAGAACCGCACGCGCCACAAATCCACGGGCTCGCAAGTGAAACAACGCCCGGTCAGATGCATGCGCTTTCTTCGGGACGATCCAAGCTAGAGACTTGCCGGTCTTGGCCGCGTCCAGAACCGAATCAACATCCCTTGCGCGTCACCGAGCAAAATGTGGATCATAGATCCAAGTGTAGCGGCCAACACTGAAAACGGGAACGCCTCCTGTTTTCGATTCAACGCGCCTTCACCAATAACTCAACGAGGATCCTGCACAGGTGAAGTTTGCGATTCACTATACGGCGCGTTTCTGGCCTATCAGACGTGAAGTAAGTTTTATACTCGACATTGGCTGACACGCCGCAACCACGCCCTAGAACTGCCTTTTGGCGGATTATAACCCGGCTCGAGAAACATAAAATTAACACGTGGATTGCGTTCCGAAACGCGATTGGCGTATCACTACCGCTTGGTATCGGAATCGGGATCGGAGAACCTCTCGGCGCAGTCGCTATTACGACGGGCGCCTTGAACGTCTCGTTTTCTGATGCCGACGATCCATATGCCCAACGAGCGCGGCGAATGCTCGCCTGGAGCCTTCTCGGCGCTGTCGCTGTATTTACTGGTTCGATCAGTGGCGAATATCATTGGGCCGCTATCTTGGTGACCGCTGCATGGGCGTTCGTCGCTGGAATGCTGGTTTCGATAAGCACCCGAGCGGGCGATCTCGGCCTCAACACATTAGTCGTGCTGATCGTATTTGCGGCGCGATCTCCGTTGCGCCCGGCAGACGCGTCAATTGCAGCTCTTCTTGTTCTCGCTGGTGCCCTGCTCCAGACCTGCCTTGCTCTTCTCTTGTGGCCGATTCGGGGTAAGCAGCCCGAGCGCCAAGCGCTTGGTCAAATCTATCTTGATCTCGCCGAGGATGTAGATCCTCGTTCCGAAAAACTCCTGTCGCTGCCGTTGAGCGCCCCTAGCACTCAGGCTCAAGAAACACTTTCCGCTCTGGGCAGTGACCACAGCATCGAAGCGGAGCGCTATCGTTTGCTATTCGATCAGGCAGATCGCATCCGTATGTCGAGCTTCGTGCTCGAAAGTCTCCGTGAACCGCAAGAAGCAGTGGAACTCGCACCTGATCGGTCGAAGACCGCTGAATGCCTGGATCGATTGCTGGCGACTGCATCAAGGCTCTTGCGCAGCGTCGGCGAGTCTCTGGTCGCTGATGAGCCAATCAAGAAAGCGCCGGATTTGCTGAAGGAACTGCATCTCCTTTTCCAAGAAGCACACTGCCAATCGTCAGACTCTGATCTTTCCCCTTCAGATGAGATATCGCTGGCAATGGACACGCTTGCTGGCCAGCTTCGTGCCGTGCTCGATCTTGCGCAGCACGCGACACCGAAAGGCCTTGCGGAATTTGCCAGACGCGAAGCGGCGCAGCCGTGGAAATTTCAGCTGCAAAATTGGTTGGGAACTCTACGCGCAAACTGCATTTCGAATCCCCCGCTTTCCGGCATGCTGTCCGGCTCGCCGCTTGTGTGGCCATAGGCGATGCTGTCGGGCGCGGCGTCAGCTGGCAAAGATCATATTGGCTGCCCATGACTGTCGCCGTGGTCCTTAAACCTGACTTCACCACCACGTTTAGCCGAGGTGTGTTACGCCTCGCCGGAACCTTTACCGGCCTGATTCTCGCAACCGCCCTCTATCACCTGTTTCCCCTGTCTCCGTTTACTCAGCTGATGCTCGTGGGCATTTTTACATTCCTCCTTCGATCCGTCGGTCCGGCAAATTACGGCGTTTTCAGTCTCGCGATCAGCGGCTTGATCGTGTTCTTGATTGCTGCTACTGGTGTCTCGCCGGCAGAAGTGGTGGCGGAGCGGGCCTTAAATACGGTCGCGGGGGGCTTGCTTGCTTTACTTGCTTATGCGCTTTGGCCCACTTGGGAGCGAACACAGGTGTGGGAAGCGATTGCGGAAATGCTGGATGCTTGTCGCCTTTACTTTCAGTCCATCGTACAGAGATTGGAGCGCGACGATCCAGCTCTCGACTCCAACTTGGATGAGACCCGCCATGCCTGGAGGCGGGCGCGATCAAGTGCTGAAGCGTCAGTCGATCGCTTGAGCGCTGAGCCAGGCATTACCGCAAAACGGCTGGATTGCGTCACCTCCATACTGGCCCACTCCCATGCTCTGGTGCACGCGATGATGGCTCTAGAAGCAGGATTGGTGGGAGCCCAGGCCAGTAAACCGCCACAGGAGTTTCGGGCATTTGCCCGCGACGTCGACTTCACGCTTTATTTTTTGGTAGCCGCACTTCGAGGCTCGTCCGCGGCATCTGAAACCCTGCCTAAGCTGCGGGAGGATCATAGCCGTCTTGTACAAGCCCGCGAAAATTTTCCACCGGCTTATGATTTAGTACTCATCGAAACCGATCGCTTAACAACTGCCCTCAATACTCTTAGAGAACAAGTAATGCGCTGCCTCGCCCAGAATGCGAAATTTCAGTAGCCGCAAGCAAAGGTCGCACATAGCATTGTGGATTTTGTCCCTCATCGCGCTACGCTCGTCAGCGTCTCCCGCTCCTCGGCAAACTCAACAACTCCGCTGGCCTTTGCGTACGATCGAAGAACCTCCGCGACGCTCCACGCTTGCGCACAGCAACCGCGTGGCGTAAACGGCGGCTCAGCATCAAAAATTTCGCTTATTGAGCCCACGCAAGCCGAACGAAGATGAGGCTTGAATCCCTCGAGAAAACCCTGCACCGTCTCCCGGTCGTCTGGATACACCTTGAGCCACGCATCAATGAGCGGGCCGATAAGCCAAGCCCAAACCGTCCCTTGATGATAGGCCGCATCACGCGATCGCAGGTCGCCATCGTACCGCGGCTTAAAATCTTTGTCTCCCGGTGCGAGTGATCTCAAACCGACCGGTGTCAGCAGCTTTCTCTTGACAACTTGAAGCACGGGCTCCCAGCGCTCCTCATTCAATATTGGATATTCCAGAGAAATCGCGAGCAACTGATTTGGCCTGCAAGCCGGGTCGGGCCATCCGGAATCTCCGTCGATTACATCGTAAAGATAACCGCCCTTTTCATACCAGAACTTCTTGTTGAAGGACGCCCTGGCTCTCGCCGCATGATCCGCGACACCGTTTGCTTCATCTGTTCTGCTGGCTTGCCGAAGCCAGTGTTCCAGAATCCGGAGAGCGTTGTACCAGAGCGCGTTAATTTCCACTGCCTTGCCACGCCGGGGAGTTACCACCCAGTCGCCTACCTTCGCATCCATCCATGTAAGTTGATAGCCTTCTTGCCCCTGCGCGAGCAGCCCGTCATTATGATCCACGTGAATGTTGAATCGCGTGCCACGCAAATGATGGCCCACTATGTCCAGGAGACGCGGCAGCATTTGCTTGAGTAGATGTTGGTCGTCTGTGTACTCCATGTACCGGTGAAGGGCATGGAAGAACCAGAGCGTAGCGTCCGCTGTATGGTACAGGCCCTCTCTTTTGCCTTCAGGGAACATGTTGGGAATCAGGCCATCGCGGATGTAATGCGCAAAGGTCCGCAGAATATAACTAGCTTCCACCTGCCGTCCGGTTGTCAGCGTCAGGCCTTCCAAACTGATCATCGTGTCGCGACCCCAGTCCGTAAACCAGTGGTAGCCGGCAATAATGGTTCGAATTTCGTCTCCGGCCGCTCGCGCTCGCGTTGTATCTTCCTGCCGCCCCACCGGCGTAATGACAAACTGGTCAGCGGCCCAGATTAGCTCGTCACAAGTCTCATCACGTGTGCCAGGATGCGCTTCGAGCAGCAGGCGCCGTCTTCGATCATGTTCCGCGTCCCAAGCCTCTTTCGGAGACAGAGCGGACATCACGTCCCAGCTCTCGGTTGAAGCAATGATCGTCGCGTCTTTCCCGGGAGTAAGCTCAGCCGAAAAGTGCCCCGGACTCCATAGATCGCCCCTCCATTTGTATCCGCGGCTTCGCTCAATAGGGTAAATAACATCATCGATACGGGTACACTCGACCGCCAGCCCCGCGCCGCTCGCGAGCACCATGATCCGCAATGGCGGTAGGTCGTTCGAGCTCTTCAAGAGTTCGTAGTGGTGATCGCGAACCGTAAACGTGTAGCTATCAATGGGCGTATTCACAGGAGCCTCATGCTCCCGCATATTGACCGCGGGCCATAGCTGCAGCCTTAGAGACCCGGAACCCGATGAAATCCGATAATTCAGGTAAGTCGTGTTCTGGCCGTGCGGCAAAAGAAGGCGTTTCTCGAGCGTGAGTCCATCGAATTCATAGGTCCACGT
This sequence comes from Bryobacteraceae bacterium, assembly GCA_051004875.1. Taxonomy (GTDB): domain Bacteria; phylum Acidobacteriota; class Terriglobia; order Bryobacterales; family Bryobacteraceae; genus Bog-105. The sequence continues at coordinate 4,866 of JBPCJX010000037.1, read as the reverse complement.
GGGAAGGCCAAGATGAAGGTCGAAACTCGTCAGGTACTGGGACCCGGTGAAGCTCTCCCCCTGCGCTCTTTCCAGCCCATTTAGGTGGATCACCCGCCCATCCGGCAAAACCACTCGCTCAAGAATTTGGTTCAGCATCATGGTTCGCCCCAATGGGCCTGGCAATGCCGCAATTAAGTAACCGTGGAAAACACGCGTGAGACTTCCACCGATTGTACCGGCCGCGTATCCTCCGAGTCCGTTTGTGGCCAGCCACTCGGTTTTCGTCAAGCTCTCTAACTCGGATTCGCCCAGCGCATCATTTGGGTTATGGCTGAAAAGGTTCTGCATTAGAAATATAGTGGGTCGCGAATTACAAAATTATTAATCCTCAATCGTGTGGGGATGCAAAACGATCGCCGCCTGGCCTGGAATCTTCCAATTCTGCTCAGTGTCCAGCAGCGGTGTTCCACATCCACCGTACTGAGGGTCATCAGAGGACCACATCTTGACCCACTCCATAGATGCCGGAGGAGCCAATAATGGTTCCGGCGAGGGGTCCAGAGCTAGTTCTAATCCCAGGTTAACCAATAACAGCCGGTCTTGCTGAAACCCCGGCGAGAAGAATCGCACAAGGAGACATTGGGACGAAAAGATTGCACCATCAATACCATCCGCGCCTTGCCGGCAAAGGATCGGGTCCTCCCGCCGCAGACGCAAAAGATCTCTATGAACCGCATACATTTCAGCATGCTTTTGCACTTCAACGTGATTGAGCTTGCATTTTTTGAATGTTTCCGGTGCGCGCGGGTCATCGAAGCCTTTCTGCATTTCCGGCAAAGCCAACGATCGCCATTGGGCAAGGAACTCCACACGCCCTGCTTTGATCCGCTTTGCCAATTCCGGTTTATGATCCGCAAAATACAGGAAGGGACTCGACGCTCCAAACTCCTGCCCCTGAAAAAGCATCGGTGTACCAGGCGCGAGGAGCGTCAGGGCGGTAATAGCTTTGAGCATTCCGGGCGATGTCAGCTCGTGGATTCGTTGACCGCAAGCGGAATTTGCAATTTGATCGTGGTTCTGAAGGAAGTTGATCATTGCGGCGCGCGGCAAGCCTAAACTTGGAGCGCCGCGCCGCTTCTGTTGCCATCGATACCATTGCCCCTGAAACAAGTACCCGTACTTAACTGCCGATAGCAGCTCCTGCGCCGAACCCCGGTAATCAGTGTAGTAGGCATCCCTCTTGCCGGTAAGCGTCACCATAGCTGTGTGATGGTAATCGTCATTCCATAGCGCATCAAAACCGTACCCGCCATCTTCGATGCGCTTGATCAAGCGAGTGTCTTGCGGTTCATTCTCTCCCACCAGAAGAATCGACCTGTGACCCGCGGCATTCCGGGCAGCACACGTCAGTTCGGCCAAGATGTGCAGCTCAGACCGGTCATGGATGTCCTGGGTTGCATCCACGCGCAAGCCGTCCAGGTGAAACTCCCGGATCCAATATGCGGCGTTCTCTCGAAAAAACTCCCGCACCGGAGCACGCTCTTCGCCATCGAAGTTGATTGCCTCGCCCCAATCAGTCTTATAGCGGTTGGTGAGATAGAACGGAGAGAATTTCGTGAGGTAATTGCCATCCGGACCTAAATGGTTGTAGACAACGTCCAGAGTGACTGCCAAGCCGAGCGCGTGCGCACAATCCACAAAGGTGCGCACATCATCCGGAGTGCCATAAATGGAGGCAGGCGCGTAGAGCTGCACGCCATCGTAGCCCCATCCGAATTTTCCTGGAAAGTCCGCAACCGGCATCACCTCTATCAATGTGACGCCGGTATCTCGCAGGTATTCTAATTTCTCTGCGGCGGCTAACCAGGTACCTTCGGGCGTAAACGTGCCGAGATGCATCTCATAGATCACTTGGCCTTCTAATTTGATTCCGGGCCATGCATCGTCCGACCACTGAAAGCAGCGTGGATCCACGATCTCCGACCAACCATGCGGACCAGTAGGTTGGTAGCGCGATGCGGGGTCGGGGTACGCCTCGCCTCCATCGAGTTCGTATTTGTACCGCACTCCTGCGGGAATATCCGGCACAAGACCTGAGAAATATCCGTTCTGTTCATCCGCTAACCCTACCCGCTCGCGTCGTCTATCGAACTCTACTCTGACGGACCGGTGCTGTGGCGCCCATACTCGGAAATGCGTTCCGATTCCATTTGTTTGAACTTCTGCCCCAACGGGCATCTGTCTGATAGAGGATGAAAGGGCATCTAACATGAGCGCCACTCGAGCATCAGCGAACCTACTTGCCGGACCAGCAGGCAGAACGTTTCTCGAGAAACGCCGAGATGCCCTCTTGCGCATCGCCAGCCATCGCATTGATGCTCATGACCTCCTTCGCGTATGCATATGCTTTAGGCTGGTCGAGATCGATCTGCGTGTAATAAGCTTGTTTGCCGATGCTCACTGTTAGCGGGCTGGCCTCAGCAATGCGCGTCGCCAGCTGGCGGGTAGCTGACTTTAGCTCGGCTGCCGGAACAACGCTATTAATCAAACCCCACTCCGCCGCTTTTGCCGCATCAATAGCTTCGCCTGTGAGAAGCATGTGTAAGGCGCGCTTTCGTCCTACCGCACGGCTCAGCGCAACCATTGGAGTTGTACAGAATAGGCCGATGCGAACCCCTGGCGTCCCAAAAGTGGCCTGCTCGGATGCGATTGCTAGATCACACGTGGCAACCAGCTGGCAACCGGCAGCAGTTGCGACGCCTTGCACCTCTGCAATCACCGGCTGAGGGATCGATTGGATCTTCATCATCAGGTCGGCGCAAACATCGAATAGCTCTCGGTACTCACTTGCCGAACGGCCCACCATCTCACTCAGATCGTGCCCGGAACAGTAGACCTTTCCCGCCGCCGCAAGAATCACTGCCTGTGCGCTACCGTTTTTTTCGATCTCCTCAAGGCAGGCGATGAGTTCACGCATCAAATGGAGCGATAGGGCATTCCGGCGATTCGGACGATTGAGCGTTATGATCGCGGTCGTCCCCTCAAATTCCAGCAGCAAATCTTGATTTGGCATTCCCGCCTCCGTACCTGACTTACATTCTTAGTGGATCACTGTATTATTCGGAGTCTCAGACCGAGTTACCAGTTACGTGCTCAGTTTGTCAAAACCAGGGAACCGATATCTTTACCAACCAGCCCGGTCTTCGCCATCCACGTTCCGGTTTCCATGAGCGCTTCGAAGTGGAGCCGGCACTGGAACACCTGGTTTCAGCGCTTCCCAGAGAATACGATTCATTTCTTCGGGGTCAGCTCGATCAAAACCCGAAAAATCCAACCGCAGAGAGGCTTCTGCTGCCGGGCCCTTTTCAGGATTCTTTGCCAAAAGGTCGATCTTAGGCAATACATTGCTGTACGGAGCGAGATCGGGGGCCGTGCTAAATGCGCGATACATCGGTGTGGCAGCCCGGTCAAACTGGGTCATCGGTGGCAGCCCGAGAATGAGCTCCATCGTGTGAATCATCGAGGCCGTTGTGTACAGTGTGCTATCGACGATGCCCCGTTTGAGGTATGGCGAAATCGCCAGGCCCACCGTTCTGCGGCAATCGACGTGATCGGGACCATCCTGCGCGTCATCCTCAATCACGAAAACGATTGTTTCCGGCCAGAAGCGCGAGTGCGAAACTGCTTCGATGATTTTCCCAAGCGCTTGGTCGTTTGATGCAACCATCGCACTGGGCGTATAGTGGCCGGGACGCAACGCATGGGTATGATCTTCTCCCAACGACATCACCATGAACCGCGGCCAGTCATCACTTTTCTCCGCTTCGTGCATCTCTCGGATGAACACGTCCGCCAGATCCGGGTCACGCCCCTGGCTGATATTCGTCCAATTAGTTGATACGAGTTTCAGCCATTCAACGCTGGCGTGGCCTTCTAATCCTTTCGCAACGAACCTGGGGTCCTGATCGCGCCCTGAATTAAAAAACGCAAACTCTCCGAAGGTGCGAAAGCTTATTCCATGACGCGCACAGTTGTCCCAAAGATAGCCGCCCGATGAGGAACGCAGTCTCTCATCGGCTCCCAGTTCCCCATCTCCAGCCTTTGGCTCACCGCGCCCGCTATAACTTTGCAGCCAAGCCTTAGAGACAAAGTCGGTCGCGTAAGCGGCATCGCTCCATTGATGTCCATTTTCAGAAACCTCGCCGTTCACATACAAGTTGTCGAACACTGCCCAGGTCTTTGCGAGCCTGTGCGCATTCGGCGTCACCGCTTCTCCAAATAGAGTCAGACTGGGGTCTCCATTTCCTCGTCCCAAATCACCCAGCACCTGATCGTACGTACGATTCTCGCGAATTATAGAGAGAACATGCTTAAGCTGTGGGAAGACACCACTCTGAATAGCCTCTGCAATCTTCTTAGCCTCATTGCGATGTTCAACACTGGGGAAATTGTGAATCACCCGCTTAGTCAGCTGATTCAGTTGCCTCTTACTTGGCATCTTGATGAAGGAGACATAACCCGTCAGGGTGTCGCCAACATAGTCATATGGATGTCTGGGGTCCCGTTCAGCCTCTTTCGAGAGCTTCACCGTTGGAACGTTGGCTCCTGAAGCCAATCCCTTCGCAATGCCCACATACAAAGTGTTGCCGTCCTGAGATACTGCTAGAGCTGAGGGATGCCACCCGGTGGGAATGAATCCGAGTACCTGAGAATGATCGGGCGTTGCAATATCGATCACCGCGACGTCGTTGTTGTCAGGGTTAAGCTTCAAACATTCTGCAAAAGGGAGGTGGGTCAGACTGGACCTTTCGAATTCAGTTAGGCGCTGAAGAAAGGAAAGGTGACAGGTGACCCGAAGGCAGGATAGCGCGAAAGGAAAGATCA
>JBPCJX010000036.1:0-12791 GCA_051004875.1 Bryobacteraceae bacterium | reverse complement strand
AGAATTCTCAAGCAATGCTTTCGGGGGCATTCCGGTGACCGGCTAGGGTCAGAGATCAAATTCGGTCGATCGCATCACCAAAACGCGTCCTTCAAAGTAACGCGTGGCGGTGATAAAACCAGGTTTTCACCGTCTGAACGAGGAAGAGGTAAGTGAGGAGAAGACACGATTTGGAATTTAAAGCACGCTAAGCTGCCAGGAGGGGCCATTCCGGGCATTTTGAATGTAAGCCGCCATCTTCGGGTACCGCTTCAGCGTCGTTTATAGGAACCGATGAGGTGCAGATCCCAACATGTCTAACTTCCGGATAGCGCGTCATCTGGACGGGAAACTTGGCTGACTGTTAGGACCCTCAGTTCCTTTTCCGAGTCCATCGAATCGACGATGCCACGAGTTCTACAGAAGAGGAGCGATCACTCTGCTGTGCAAAAGGTCCTAAGGAGCTGGACTACGCTCGGCTGCCCGCATCTATCGACCGAACGATTTGTTCGCACCGTTGCAGCGCCCAAATAAGAGCTTCGCCGCGTCTATCTAATGCATTCTCAAGCACCTCCGACAGGCCAATCCGAAGCTGATAGCAGAGGATTAGTTTCTCCCAATCAGGCACGTTCGGAGGATGAGCCTCGAAGTAAAATGCTTGTTGCTCCATACAGGAAAGCCACGTGCGCCAGAAGAAAATGTTTGCAACATCGTACAGTGGATCTCCAATCATGGCCTCGGACCAATCCACGACGCTCGTGATGTACTGTCCATCCGTAAGTACATTGTTTGAACCAAAATCGCCGTGCACAAGTGCACGCTGCTCAGGGCAAGTCGCAGATAGCAGTTCGAGCCTGTCAACCCATCCTTTGACCACGTCTACCTTGGTGTACAGGCCAACGCTATCCCAGTCATGCTTCGCAGTATCCGCAACCCCAAGGAGAAAATCACGCCATGTCGAGAATGTTGCAACTCCGCTACTGTTGAAAGGACCGCATCCGCTGATGCCGCCAAGGTCGGATTTGGCAATCGCCTGCCAAACCTGGCGGGTGGGAACAAGCAATCCCGAAACCTGCTGGTGATCAAGATCTTCGAGCGTTCTTCCGGGCATTCGCTGCGAAATGCAGTAGAAGTGATCTTCTAATTGACCGATCATGAAAACTTTTGGGATGGGCAGTTCTGGCCTCGCGAAGCGCTCGTGAACAAACCTATCCTTTTCAAAGTCTTGGACGCTAGAATTCAGTCGGATAATGAACTGTCGATCTTCGCTGTTGAACCGAAATACTTGCGATTCTTCGCCACCGAGAATGCGTTCGAAGCCAGAAACAGTCGAGAAGAGCGCTTCTAGCTTTTGCCGAACGACTTCGTGCCCGAAAAACGGTTTTGTCACGCCTCGAGTTTCTCAGAATCCCAGCGCTCTTTAGGTTCGGCTGTAATACATTTCGACCAATGCTGATTGATATCGACCCAGCCATCCGCCCCAGCCTTCACTGCTTGGGTCGGTTCCTTCCGCCCGAATTGCCCGAGCAGCCTCGTACCTGGTCAAGCCTTTCAGCGTCCACACTTCAGGAAACTCGGCCGGAAAATGCTCCAGGATGCTGGAACGTCGCAAATCTCGTGTGGCTCGAGGTGCAATGGCGCGATCGGCGGGTGCGACGACGAGAAGGGCGTTTTTCGGGAGTAATCCGTTCGCGAGTGGACTAAAGCTCGCTGCATTAGCTACTTACGGATGCATCCAACTGCTCGACAGCGCTGATTCTGAAAGTACTCAAGCCGCGTTCCTGGACTGCTTGCTGATTCCAAGCGGGTTTCGCTCCGGTTTTAGGAGTGCCGACGAATCCGCGATAAGGCTGCTATCGAGGTTCTCAATTCGTCGTGAGTCCTGCTGCCTTGAGGACTTCCACCAAATCGCTCACCACTGACAATGCCAGTTCTGGACTTAGCGAGCCACGCCTCGTGACTTTGGAGGCATGAATGTTTCCATGTAGGATTCTGATCTTTTGCATTAAATGAAAGTGAAGGAATTCGAATGGGTGACTTATATTGTTGCTGTCTTCGAGCAACGTGTGCAGTTGTTTTAGCAAATCACCAAGACCGAAATTCCTTGGTGGTGGCGTGCCAGCTTGCTGAAGAACGTAACACAGCAGGAACTCACAGATCTCCTTTGCAGCGTTTACGGTCCGATACGGTAGCTGGCGCATGTAGACACCGCAAGCTCGCTCCAGTGCTGTTCAATCTGTTGCCTGATCGTGCCATCGCGGATCGGCGTTAAATCCAACGTAGGAAGACCGCTGGATGAAACAACCGCGGCAATCGTGAAGACCTGGCGACCTGCGAAGTCCGCCTCTGCTCGATGCACACGCCAAAGGTTCGCCTGGCCTTTCATCCCGATTTGGAAGTATCCGTACTTGCTTCGAGCAAGGTCGTTGTTCCAAGCCCAGATGTTGTCTCGGCTCGGTGCATGATACTTGGTTGCGTCAAAGTCATGACTGCCGTTTCCGATTCGACAAGGGATTCTTTCGTCGCCCGCATGAGTGAATATGAAGGCCGTTGTGGCTGGAGGGGCTTCGCTATCGCCGACGCGAACTAAGAAGAAGCCATTGGGTGGGTCAAGGAAAATGTTGCCTTGTTCTAAGCGCTCAGTAATTCCATCGGGGCTCAGATACGTCGCTCGATAAACCGGGACCGCTTCTTGAATGGGTTCGGGCATGCCACTGTCGCCCGGAGCCACGATGTATGTGGCATTGGCTCGACGTACAACCCAAATGCAAAGAGCGTTGAAGATGCTACTCAAGTGGCAATCCTTGTGAAGAGCCGTTTTAATACCTGTCCAAGAGCAATTTTCACTGCCTCACGGCTCATATGACGATTGTCGCTCTCAGTCTCGACTCAACGGGCGACGTCAATAGCGGGAGATTTGAGACTCGTCCTTTCTTCGCCTAAGATGAATGTGGACCGATTCGAATACATAGTCGGACGCAGCCGCTCCTGGGACCGTGGTCTAGTTTCCGCTAAGCCGATAAGGGTGTTAATGATGGATGACCGGCATGATCGCCCGCCGGCCGATATTATCCCCTTTAGCGAGTCCGGTCCCGGCTTTGCCAATGGGCTTGCATGGTGGAATTGCGATCGCTTCATGATCTCGCCGCGCCATCCCGATCAAGTCTGCGCGGAGATACTCGCAACTGCGGATTGGCGAAGATCAACAATCTCTGCCGGTACGTAACGTGATGCTTGCAAACATGAAATGGCCATCATAACCATAATGCGCAGTATTGCCACTCGGGCTATAGGAAGGTGAATGGCGATTCTCCGAACAGAGATTCAAAAAGCACTCGACGATCTCATTTCCAATGAGGGAGGGATGAAGTTCCAGGGGCTTGCGGTCGTGTTGGCCAAGAAGCGCTGGCCGGACTTGATCGCATGCGAGCGCAAGAAAGACATGGGCGCCGATGCGATTGCAAAAGCGCCTTTTGCCGCTGAGGGCGTCGGCAAGGTTCTCGCATGTTCCACAACTGCCACGGTCGCGAAAGTTCGCGCCGATGCAGAGAAGGTCAAGGCTCATTTCAAGGACATTTCGAAAATCATCTTCGCGACTCCTTCCCCCGTCTCGAATGAAGTGGGAGAACAATGGGCGCAAGAAATCAAAAGACACTTCGGCTTCGATCTTGCCTTCATGCCGCGCGAGGACATCATCACCTCGCTCATGGAACCGGAAAACGCGGCTCTTCTGACGAACCATCTCGGGATTCATGTAGAGGTCGAGCCTGCTCTTGCCGAGCTTGTTCGGCAAGTCAAAGAAGCCGCTGCGGAAGCAGCTGCAGCTTGGTCACAACGCACTGCCAGCAAACCGCTCCTGGAATTACGCGCCCGACGGCTCGATCCCGAAGGAGGGAATTCCGCAGATGTCATGCGTCTCAGAGACTTTCGCGCCGGACTATTTCAGGGAAGGCGTATCGTGCTTGAGGGGCCTGCCGGCCGCGGCAAGACAACGACGCTGATCCAACTCGCGAAGGCACATGCCGGAGCACCAGGGACGCCCTTTCTGATCGATCTGACAGCCTGGACATCCACGAGGAGCGGCATTCTTCAGTTCATAGCCGGAATGCCCCAATTCCAGCGCCGCGCTCTGGACGCGGCGACGTTAGCGCGGGTGAATACCGTTGAACACTTCTCATTCCTGCTCAACGGCTGGAATGAGATCGGTGAGCCCGAGTTTCCGCACGCGGAAAGCGCCTTGCGGACCCTGGAGCGGGATTTCCCGGCTGCCGGGATTATCGTCGCAACGCGGACTCATCACATTGTGCCCCCGTTACCCGGGGCAACACGGGCGAGATTGCTCACGCTGACGAGACGTGAACGAGCTTCATACCTGCGAATTCGGCTTGGAGCGCGCGCCGACGACTTGCGCCTGAAGCTGGATGGCGATCCGGTGCTGGATGAACTCACGCGCACACCCTTCTTTCTCTCGGAAGTTACATCCATCTTCGAGGCGGGCGCGCCCATTCCGTCCACAAAGATCGGCGTCCTCCAAGCGGTGACGCGCTTGGTGGAACAGTCCGACCAGCATCGAAATCATTTGCAGCAGGCTCCTCTCGTCGGTCGGGCGCGGGATTATCTTGACGAGCTTGCCGCCCGAATGACCGCGCAAAATGCCGTCAGCATCGCCGAAGATAAAGCGCGCCCGGCTGTTGCCGCCGCAGGCAATCTCCTGAAAGAGGCTGGACAGATCGCCGCGTCCCCGGACCCCGCGAGCGTGCTGGCGACGCTTTGCGCTCATCATGTTCTCGAACGGCAGGATTATCCCGAAGTTGCGTTCAGGTTCGAGCACCAACAATTTCAGGAATTCTACGCGGCGATTGGTATTGGGAAGCAGCTCTTCACCGTCCTGGCTGCGGCGGACCAGCAGAAGACGCTAGAGTTTACGAAGTCCTTTGTGAATGAGCCGGCTTGGGCTGAGCCGTTGCGATTCCTTGCCGACGATATCCGAGAGCGCTCTGAGGTCGCCGACGGTGCCCGCGCCATTCAGGCGGGGACGCTACTTGTGATGATGGCCCTTAGCGTAGACCCTGTCTTCGCCGCGGAACTGGCCCGTCTCTGCGGACCGCACATCTGGAAGGAAGTCCGTAAGGCCGTCGGCGAGCGCCTCCGGTCCCTCTACGCATCCCCGGACAAAAATTACAGAAAGTTTGCACTCGCCGGAATGCTCGCCAGCGGTTCAGATGATTTCAAAGACATCATCGAGCCGATACTTTCCGGTGATGACCAGCAAGGGACACTGGTCACGTACCGGACGTGGGACACGTTTTACCTGTCGAGCCTTGGGCCGGATTGGCGCGAAACGGTCAGCCGCTGGGCGGAGCCAGCACGCATCGCTTTCGTTTCAGAACTGCTTCATCACCGAAATGTGCCGGAGGTCACTGCGCTCGCACTCGCCGACCCGAGCATCAAAGTTAAGCAAGCCGCTATTCAGGGCCTCACCTGGATCGGGGCCGAGGAGGATGCAGCCCGGTTCCTGAACACACTCGACGGAACGAATTTCGACTTGGTTCTCGAACAACTCGAACCGGATTTCATTCCCATAGCCCTCCGAGACCGCGCAATCACGGTCCTGCAAACTCGCCACACAAAGGAGTCCGACCCGCTGGCGCGCTTGAGTACGTTGCTAAAGCTGGGCGACCTAGGCGCGCCCAACCTCGTTGAGCAGCTGAAAACAGGCTTGGGGAGCGTTGGCGGGAAGATCGACAACAACCGCGCGCACTACGTCATTAAACCCGCGTTGGACATGATCCGGGCAAGAGACGCGTCATGGGCGAATGATTGGCTTGCTGAAAAGGTTGCCGACGGTTCCCTGTGGCATGAGTCGTGGGGGAAGATGATCACCGCTGTTCCCGAAAGGCTCAAGGAGGAACTGTTACGCCGCGTTGAAACAGAGGACTTCAAGCACGCTCCTTTCGGCAACATCATCTGTGTGCTTACTGCGGCAGCGGATGTTTCTATGGTCGAGCGCATTTTTGCGAAGCTCTGCGAACTTCGCAAAACCATAATGGCTGCTCCCGACCAGCGGCACGAGTTTGAGTGGGCCGTTGAGCGGCAGCTCGAAACCTTGATGAGGGACTTGCCAGCGGACATCTCCGTCGCGGGGGTTTCGACTTCGTTCTCGAAATCAATCGACACAGTCGAGCTCAGCGTTATTACCCGGGTCTTCAGCAGCGTCGCCCGTCAGGGCCCCGGCCCTCTGGACGCGCTTGATCCTACGCTCAGAGAGGGCCTGCGCGCGTACCTGAAAGGTGCGATTCAGTTTGTACTTCAGCAGGACGATTTTTCCGGAGAAGTGAAGGCAAACATCGGTTCCGTCCTGGCGTCAGTCGGAACGCCTGAAGACGTGAGGGAAATGCGTGAGTTGATTCACGCTGATGTCGAGAGGGTCAGGAGAGGACGGGCGGCGCGCACACAGGGAGACCGCGGAAAGCTCGGAAACGGCGGATCGATGAGCTATGCGAACTGGCACGTTCGATCTCTAGTCAAGCTTGATCCGATCAATTCCCAGGCTGTCCTGCTCGAACTCCTGAACGAGCCCGAATACGAACGGGACGTTGCGGGGGAATTCGTTCGGCAGGTGCAACCTCCGCCAACACCAAATGCTCCTTTCCAGAAAGTGCGTTATGAACGCATCTGGGAGGCGCGCGCCGGACACCGCGAAGAACCCAATAAGGAGCGTCGAGCGTGTTACGCGGCGACTTTGAGGAGCCGGATTGAAACGCTGCTGAAGGAGCACGCCGCCGCAGTGCAGAAGCGGCCGGTTGAATTCAGGCTGAGAATCCTCGGGCATGCCCTTGCAATAATCGACGGCCGCGGTTCTGCCGACCTCGTCTTCAAAGTGATGTCCATGCCTGACGATTGGGACAACTACTCGCGCGTGGAGGCATTTGAAGCACTGCTTTTCAACGGTGTCGTTTTGCCCGCCGATAGCACCTTGGCCTTGCTGGATCCCTGCCTTGAACGGTGGAGGAACTATGGCGTGCAACAACAGGACGAATGGCTGTTTCAACGCTTCCTTTGTCTTCTGCCGTTCGTCGATGATCCGGCAAAGGGAATCGAGAGGATACGTCAGTTGATATCTGAGCTACGCGTTTACCCCCACCAGTTCGGAGGGGTTCTGGGCGCGCTGGGTCATTGCCGGTGCGAGCAGGCTTTGCCCTTGATTTTGGAACTTGGGGCTGACAAAACCCGGGTCGAACAGCTTGGAGACGCGTGGGTCAACGCCGTTGCAGCCCTCGATACGCCTGATGCGCGAAACGTATTGCTGAGTTTCGTCGATCCGGGCTTGCCTGCTGTCGCTTCCGAAGTCAAATTCTCCAGGGACGGGGTTATTGCCGCACGTATCGCCGACTTGTCGAGACGTGACAAGACTATTGAGGAGCGCTTGTTTCGGCTCTGCGAAACTACACTGCCGCCTCACAAGAGGGACCTCCTCGCGAAGGTCGTAGGCCAACTCGGAAGCCTTGAGGCAGTCTCTGCGGGCCTCAACCTCATAGACGATGCCGCCAGCACCCCTGTTCCGTATGAGATATGGAAGCAGCTCGAAAATGCATTTGTCGAACGGCGGCCTCACGGCGAGAGCCAAAATACATTTACGCTTGAACCTCGAAGTTCCAATGCGATCCGTGCCAAGCTCCTCGATATGGCGATCAAGGATGAACGGCGAAAGAAGTCGGCGCTCAATCTCCTGGCGCAAATCGAAGAATGGCGGCTGGAGTACGGAAGACCAGCCGGTGAGCCTCGGCACCCCGCGATCGCGGTGGGTGAATCATGGCCTCCATTTCAGTACTATCTGGACGGCCCCAGCAACTGGGCACAAATGCGCCGGTAACTGCAGGAGCGAATGGCAACAATCTTCGATTGTTGAAAGGGAGATCGGAGCTGGTAGCCAATCACGGTCGGCCTCTACTCATTGCAAGGAACTGTTAGTCCGCTGATCGGCAGCAATGGGCGAAATACCTGTGCCGTTTCGCCCGGGTCACTTCGATGATCGTCGGCAAAACCGGAGACTGCGCGGATTACTCCCGATAAATGTGATGAGAAGGGCTGGTGGAGACTGAAGCATGAACCAGCAGATTAGGAAGATAGGCACAAAGAAAGCGCGGAAGTCATCAACGGACGAGATCACGATCGGCATTGACATCGGTGATCGATGGAGTCACTACTGCGTCCTTGACGGGGAGGGCGAAGTCAGCGAAGAAGGGCGATTTCGCACAGTGGTCAGCTCGGTTGAAAAACACTTCCAAGGCATTCCACACGCCCGGATCGCGATGGAGGCGGGAACGCACTCAATCTGGATCAGCCAGCAGTTGCAAGAGTACGGTCATGAGGTTCTCGTTGCCAATGTGACCGAACTCCATGCGATCGTGCGGAACATCAGCAAAAGCGACCAGGTGGATGCCGAAAAGCTGGCTCGCTACGCAAGACTTGATCCACGGATCTTGCGACCGATCACACATAGGAGCGTGGAAGCACAGCAGGCGTTAACGATCGTTTGCGCTCGCGATGTGCTGGTCCGAATGCGCGTCGTTGCCGTGAATGCGGTGCGGGGATTGGTGAAGCCCTGCGGCTATCGCCTGCCATCTTGTTCAACGCCCACATTCGCAAAACGTAGTCTCGAAGTACTTCCCAAGGAACTGCTGTCGATCTTGCGCCCGCTTCTGGTACAGATCCAGGGCATGACCGAGCAGATCAGGTTATACGATCGACAGATCCTGGATTTGTCTCGCAGTAACTATCCCGAGACGAAAGTACTCGAGACAGTTAATGGCGTCGGGAACTTAACAGCTATCACTTATGTTCTGACCATCAATGACCCGCATCGATTCAAGAAGAGCCGGGACGTTGGCTGCTATCTGGGCCTTCGACCACGTCGCGAACAATCGGGTGACCATGATCCCCAACTCGGCATTACCAAGGCCGGGAACGTCTATCTACGGAAATTGCTGACGGAAGCGGCCAATACATCCTAGGTCCCTTCGGAAAAGACAGCGCACTACGAAGGTGGGGGCAAAGTCTAGTGGCTCGCGGCGGCAAGAATGCACGGAAACGAGCAGTTGTTGCCATCGCACGGAAGCTGGCTGTATTACTGCATCACCTATGGAAGACCCAAGAACCGTATCAACCCTTCTATGGTCAAACGGCTGCATAGGGAACGTGATGAATAATCTTTGATCGTGATTACACCGTTTCCTCGACGACTGCGCTGCCGACTTGGCCTTCGAGGCCGGCCGATAAATAGCAGCGTCGAATCTCCAGTGGACCACCACCTGCACAGAGTTCAGCAAAGCTCACTGATAGTGCGAATAGAAAGTCGGTGGAGATCAAGAGTGCTCACAGTTGAAGAAGAAAAACCCAAGGAAGGGGGTTGACCGGAGAGCCCTTCTCATAGAAAGTCGGCATCGATTCGCCGGCGTCAGTTCGGCTCAATGCCGATGTGATCGTTGACGGCGTCACGGAGCCGCTGTTTGCACCCCAGATAACGCTCTGTCGTTTGTACGCTCACATGCCCAAGCAAGAATTGGATTTGCTCAAGCTCTCCTCCGGCTAGATGACACAGGCGTGCGCAGGTGCGCCGCAAGTCGTGTGGAGCAATGTTCGATAGTCCGCAGGTTGAACCTGCGCGCTTAACCACCTCCCAGATAACCTTGGGTGTAAAGCCGTGTGCCGGAATTCTTCCAGCTTTGTTGATCGCTCGAAAGATTGGTCCAGTGGTGATCGCCGCGTCTGTTAGCCACGCTTGGAGAGCGGTGCCGACCCATTGTGGGATTGGAATCGTCCGAACATGGCCGCCTTTGCCGATCAGATCAGCAAAGACCCAATGCTCCTCGCGCTGTTGTAGATCCTGAACGGATACTGTAGCAAGTTCTGCGCGGCGCAACCCGCATCCGAGGAGCACGGCGACGATAGCGTAATCGCGTTTATCCCGAAGGGTTGTAGTTAGTATCCGGAAGTCGGCCTCGGTCCGCCAATGTCCGGATTGCCCGTGATCCAGGCGCTATCGACTCTTGATCGGCTAAACTGAGCTAAATCGCTCACGTCAAAATTGATGCGTTCGAGAAGATCGCTTGGTCTAAACGCCGGAAACGTAAAGCCATGACGAAGGAACTCAGCAAAGTTGGTCCGTTAGAGCAGAGTGAACTCGAAGAGGCGAACCGTATTGCCGGCTGGCGTTCGGAACGTTTATGGGATTGCTCAACCCTCTCGAGTTCATGGGTGACCGCAACTTCATCGCGTCGCGCTGGTGATTGGGCGGCACGTTCACGCTCGAGTCAATGTGCCTGGCCGCCCACTCGTGCGTGCTCCTCACATCCAGCAACAGAGGCGGATCGGCGCTCGCCAGCTCTTCTGCCATCATTTGGGCGCTGATCCGCTCTGTCTGCCCGACCAGGTCCGGTCTGCGGGCGAGCGCTTCCATGCCCTCCTGCAGATAGCCTTTGACGTGATCGAACCCGATCCGGCCCAGGCGTACGGCGGCTTCGTGCTCGCGTCCAGGTTCAGCGATGATGACGATGGGCTTGGCGCGATCCAGTAACGTGCCAGCCCAGGTGGCGTACTGCCCGCCGAGTCCAATGTTGATGCTGCCCGAAAGGTGCCCCTAGCATACTCTGCGGCGTCGCGGACATCCAGGATCTGAGCGCCGGCGTCTCGCATCCGAAGGACCTCGGCGAGATCGATGGGATGGAGGACCTGCTCGAGATTCTTGTCCAGCGTGGCGCGCTCGCGAGTATTGAGGATGGCATCGTAGGTGAAGTATGGAGGAGCGTCCGGCTGGTCGGCCGTAACAAGGCGAATAAATTCCTCCCTTGACATCGGCTGCAGGGCATAATTCAAGCGCCGCTGATCGCCGAGGGAAGACACAGTGTCAGAGGATAGCTGCTTGCCGCAAAGAGAACCGGCGCCGTGCGCAGGGTAAACCAGGGCCTCATCGGGAAGCGTCAGTAGTTTGTTGTGCAGCGAGTCGTAAAGATGGGCGCCAAGGTCGTTCGCTGTCCATCCGAGCGAAGCGCGCAAGTCCGGGCGGCCGACATCGCCGATGAACAGCGTGTCGCCCGTGAGGACCGCATAAGGCTTTGCTTGGTCTTTCTGAAGATCAAATACCAGAATGGATATGGACTCGATCGTGTGACCGGGGGTCTCCAGGACCTGCAGACGCAAACCCGGGAAATCGAGCGCATCGCCGTCTTTCATTGCTACGAAGCCGTATTCCGCCTGTGCGCGGGAGCCGAGATGGATGTTGGCGCCGCAACGGTCGCGCAGTTCCAGATGTCCGGCGATGAAGTCCGCGTGGAAGTGGGTTAGCAAGACGTGGCGGATTTGAAGGCCGAAGGTCTCGGCGTCATCGAGGTACTTCTGAATGTCACGCTGAGGATCGACAACTATGGCGGTGGAACTGCCCTCGTCGCCCAGCAGATACGATGCGTGAGCCAGGCAGCCCAAGTAATACTGCTTCAGAATCATAAAAATGTTCCATTATGCCCGACGGCTTTTGTCCCGCTGACAATAAGAACCTGGGCCGGGAAACTCATCCCGCGGTCTGTGGAGTACTCACGAAGAGCTTCGAGCGACTCACGCTTCACTTCAATCAACTCTTCCCTTGAAAGCATCGCGACCTTTTCACGAAGCGTCTGAGACATCTCACATCGTAGTGTCCAAAAGTTTTCAACGGAGATCGGCGCTTGTATTGTGAATTCCAGCAGGCGCTCGGATGGAGCCATCGCGCCAGCGTCCTTAAGGATATCGCGTAACTTGCCTGGCCTGGCAAAGCGGAATGTGTCCGGAGCATCGGGCGCAGGTGGTGGCGAATCGACATACCGTTCGATAACTCGCGATATCGTGAAGAAAAAAGGATTTGTTTCAGCGAGATGCCAGACCGCCAAGGCCAGTTCCCGCCCTGGCTTGAGCACTCTCAACATCTCGCGAACTGCATCAATGGGAGATGGAAAGAACATCACGCCGAAGCGGCTGATGACGCCGTCGAACGTGTCGGCTGGGAACGGCAGATCGTCAGCAGAGGCGACCTCAAATTGCGTATTACTGAACGCAGGATGGTCTGTCGCTCGGCGAGCGGCTGCCACCATCTCCGGAACAGGATCGATCCCAATGACCTTGCCTTCGGGTCCGACCAAGGCAGCTACGCTCAAGGCCGGCTCTCCGGGACCCGTGGCAATATCCAGAACTGCGTGTCGACTGGCAATCCTCCCATCCTCGACAAGAGCTTGCGTGACCGGCGCAAACATCTGGCGGATAATTTCGCGGGGCTTCTCCCAGAAATGCGCGGCTCGACTCCATTCGTCAATAACCGGCTGGGCGCGTTGCATCACGCAAGGATAGCAGCGGACGGTTGGTCTTCCAAAACTCGGATAGTGGAAGTGTCGCCGACCACCCAGGTGTGCGCCGTTTGCTGCACACGGCTCACGCAAGTACCGATTTCAGATTGTTCACAACCGCTTCAATTTCCTCTTCCGTCGTCGTGCGGCCCAAGCTGAACCGGATCGCGCCCATGCCGGTCTCCGGAGGTACTCGCATCGGCTGTGTTGCAAATAGGCGCGGATGATCTGTTAACGTGAAGCTCGATGGTTTGCAAGCGAGCAGCACTGTTCCGAGGACGACATTTTACGGATGAGATTATCGTGCTCTGTGCTCGCTGGTACTTGCGTTATTCCCTCAGCTATCGCGATCTGACGGAGATCATGTGGGAGCGGAACCACTCGATGGATCCATCTACGATCTGGAGATGGGTGCAGCGGTATGCTCCAGAATTGAATGTG
>JBPCJX010000035.1:0-5450 GCA_051004875.1 Bryobacteraceae bacterium | reverse complement strand
CGCCTTTCGCGGGAATGAGCCACAACTCAAAAGTCCGATCACCGGGAAGCACTGGTAGTTGCGACCCCACAAAGACCAACCCTCCTGTAGGGCTGACAAGCACACGTCCATGGGGCAAGTTATCGGAACGGCCAAATTGCACAGCTCGTGTGTCCGGCCTGGTCAAAAGTTGAATGGCTGAGCGTAATCCATCTCGCTCGACTCTCATCGTGCTCAGCTGCTGACGCATTTTTTGCATCTCAGTCGTCGACCAGAACGAAAACACAACCAGGGCAACACAAGCCACGCTCAATCCAGCTAGAGCAAACGTCCAACTGCGTGATCGTTTGGCTGGTCTTATATTGCTTAGTACGCGATCCCGTAAGGCTTTGGGCGGTTTTACCGGCTCCGCAAGCCCGGACAGAGCGGCGGTGATTTGTAGCGCATCACGAACACGCTCGGAACAATAGGCGCAGTTGTCGCGGAGGTGCACTTCGATTTCAGGCGCAAGCTCAGTGTCCAGCACGCCTAGCGCGTATGACTCGTATAGCTCGTCCATTTCGGCGTGGGTCACTTTTTTCCACCCTCCTGGATAGCCCTGCGAATGCGCCCCAATCCGGAGCGCGCCCTGCTCTTAACGGTCCCAAGCGGTTCCTTAAGCCGCTCGGCAATTTCCGACTGTGAGAATCCTTCAAAGTAAGCAAGTTCCAAAACTCGTTTTTCGTTGAACGTGAGATCCGAAAGCGCAGCGCTCAGAATTCGTGAGCGATCAATCACAGACTCCGGTTCGCTCGGATTTGCTCCCGAAGACAACTGATCGATATGTTCGATCGGCAGCAACCGTGTCGTAAACCGTGCCTGAGCCGAGCGCACGTGATCGATCGCCATGTTCCGCGCAATTGAGAGAATCCACACTCCCAGTGTGCCTCTGCTAGGATCGAAATCCCGGCCACGGTTCCATAAGCGAATGAATAATTCCTGCACCAGGTCCTCGGCGGCGCTCTGGTCGCGTGTGATTCGCACGAAAACTGAATACGCCACTCGTCCGTAACGGTCGTACGCGGCCGCTAGCCCTTCTGGGTCCCTTTTACGCAGCCGCTCTATCAACTCAACGTCGGCGTTATCGTGCAGAGGCATGTCCCTCTGCATAGACATCAGCGCGACCAAACTTAGCCTTTAGATTTACTTCTTCAGCACACACGACGCCTTCTATTGGATCTACGGTTTTGCTATCCATTTAGATTCCTGAACCCCCAGTACCCTGATCAATCATCCGTTTAGAACCGGATTTCGTACAGCCGAGTGTACAGTCTGCATCACAAAATCACACGGAGTTATTAATGGCAAACAAAAGTATTATTCCAGATGTAGTCGCCGCAGCATCTAACCGGCGCAGTTTCGTCAGGAAGCTTGGGATCGCAGGCGCGGCAGCAAGCGCTGTATCCATGCTTGGTCCAGAGAAGGTTGGCGCTACAACGTCGCATCCGAACGATGTAGATATATTGAACTTCGCCTTGAACCTCGAGTATCTTGAGGCCGAGTTTTACACTGTAGCAACCACCGGTCAAACCATACATGATTCTCCTTACCATGTGGGTATTAATGGCCAAGGCAATCAAGGCCCAACCTATGGAGGCAAGAAGGTTACCTTCACCAATTCCTATCTCTACTCAGAAGAGATCGCCAACGAAATTGCTTGGGACGAACGGGAACACGTCGGCTTGCTTCGGAGTGCGTTGGGCACTTCCGCGATAGCCAAACCAACCATCAACCTAAACGCATTGGGTTTCGGTTTCAACAACCAAAACGAGTTTCTAAAGCTTGCCAGAATCTTTGAAGACATCGGAGTGACCGCGTACGGAGGCGCCGCGCCGCTTATTTCCAGTAAGGCGATCCTTGGAACGGCAGCGCGAATTCTGGCAACTGAGGCGGAACATGTTGGGAATATCCGACTGCAGGTCGCCGTTCTTGGCATTAACACAGCACCGCCCTTGGATTGCCGGGACATTCTTCCCCCGCCCTCGGGCAAGCGCTTCATTTCTGTAAACAATGGGGG
Source organism: Bryobacteraceae bacterium (assembly GCA_051004875.1). Classification (GTDB taxonomy): domain Bacteria; phylum Acidobacteriota; class Terriglobia; order Bryobacterales; family Bryobacteraceae; genus Bog-105. The sequence goes on along the minus strand of JBPCJX010000035.1, from coordinate 3,415 downwards.
TTTAACAACAACTCGTACTCCGGGGCAAGTCTTGTTTCTTGCATTCGGCGGTATGGCTTTTGTGAAAAAGGGCGGCTTCTTCCCGAACGGCGTCAATGGATACTTCGTCCAATCCACTGGATCGGGCTGCTAGAAAAGCATTCTCCCTGCTGACCCCAACCGGAGAAGAGCACTTACCCGTGCTTTTCCCCGGTTTCTCTTGATTTCTGCCGCTCAGCTCGTCTCTGTTATTAATCGAGCTTGTATCACGTAGCGCTTTGGCGCAGCCCCAACGTACTGGAACGGGTAACACGTAATCATCGTCAACATTGCCGCGCCACTGCTCCGAACAACCGCGATATCATTTGGCTCTACGATCCTCATTTTTTGCACAACATAAATGTAGGTACGCCCGTTTTGGACGCGAATGCGATCGCCGATTCGGACCTCGTGCAGAACCCGAAACGCGGTGTCCCTGTGTCCAGCAATGACACTGTTTCCCGTTTCACCCGGCAGGGCGGTTCCTGGTACATGCCCCGCCGCGACGCTTAAACTCTCGTCGTCGTCTCCATCCACAACCAGAACTGACGCTCCGAGTCTTGGGATCTCAAGTTTCCCGATGAGTCGCAGAGTAGGAGGCCTAGTACGCTGTGCGCGCGCCCACGAAACAGGCGCACTTTCCTGACCTTCTGTCCCGTGTCCAAATGAAGCGGCGAACCATTGCGCATGCCTTTGAAATGCAGCAAATCGCAGAAGGTCCCAACCCGACCTCGCCAGCAGAAATACTCCTGCAAATACGAATACGAGTTCGATGGCACGGCTGATCCCGAGGCGCTTCATTGACCGGCACCGTTGTTTTGCTGTCGCACACGCTCCTGAAGAACATCGACTAACGCCTGCAGCCGTCTATTACGGGTCTTAAGCTGCAAAATTTCGTCGATGTCACCGGTAGATGCGGTCGAACTCCCTTGCGAGCGATGTTTGAGAGTGACGCGCATTAGCTCGCAGTTTGACGCAGCAGCAGTCGCAAAGCCTAGAAATATTCCTACTGTCCCAACGAGCCCGATTTTCTTCCATTGAGATCTTATCTCAGATAGAAATCCGGTCATCTCCCGACTCGCGTCCATACTGAACCGATACTCCTTGCTACCGCTATCCTCGGCGAATACGCCTCATTCGCAAACCGGCCGCTGCGGCAATGGCGAGCAACCCGCAGAGCGCTAGTGAGAACGTGTTGCTCGCTGTCTTTGGCAAACGGCTAGGCTGATCCTGGCTCAAACTCCGCGGCGCACTGGCTGCTTCGGAAACTCTTCTTGCAGCCTCGTATTTGGCCGCATGTACGCCTTCGCCGCGATTATCGGCCGTAATTCTCTTAGGCGAGAGCAGCCACAGAGTGACGATCTTCATGTCATCGGCCGAAAGCTTGACCGGCAATTTGTCCGACTTAGGGTCTACGGCGAGTACAGATTCGCCACTGTTCTCGGTAATCTTTACAGCCTCAAGCTTTGGATATACAAACTCCAAGGCCGCCGCGCACCCTAGGCAGGCCCATCCTTTAAGAACATGTTTCTTATCATCGTTCGAATTGAACAGAATCAGTCCATTTTGCGATTTATTAGGCAAATTTTCGTTTAGCACTGACAGAACCAGGTAGTGGCTGTCCCTCCCCGCGTTCTCGATTCGAACGATCGCACGATCGCGCATCATATCTTCTTGCGAGAATGTATAATCCCCCGGTTCAAGAACCGCTCCGGGAATCTGCAACTGTTTGTCGATTGAGATCTTTTGTGCTGCGTTGCCGCCGGATGTGCTCCCGAACGAAGTCAGAGAAATACAAACTAACATCGATCCTACAGATAGTTTTGAAGTCATAGTTTTTGAACTTGCGGAAGTTGTCTAGACGAGATACGGAAGTGAGCCAGTTCTTGGATTTTCTTCAACTGATTTTTAGTACAAAAGGGAGATTTCAGCGAGCAGTTGCGCGTCTGAGGTTGGTTGCCCGTGGCGAGAGGGCCTCACGGGCTATGCGTGCGAATTCCTATTGCTTGTAATTCTGTGCGTAAGTATCGCGGGGTAAGCCGAGTTGCCGCGCCTTCTGGCGGAGCTTAATCGCGCTCTCGCGGTCCATTTGTCGGCGAATCACGACCTGATACGGCCCAGTATTGCCATTGGGTGAAAACACTTCAGCTTTCAAATCGGGATGTTTCTCGTTGATCAAGCGTGCACTCTTCTCGGCATCTGCTGCAGCGAACGGATTCAGCCCGGGCATGCACAACAGAACGGTCGGCACGAGCGCATGCATTGACTCTCAAGAAAGAAGCCACACGGCCCGCTGGCGCCAATCTGCTGCAACAGCAAGCGAAGTTCGACGCCTTCCCTGACGAGTTCAACAACCAGCGTCCGCATGAGGCACTCGATATGAAATGCCCGTCTGAGGTCTACCTGGCTTGCGGTCGCGAATACCGCGGCATCCCAGAGCCGCACTATCCGTTTCACGACAAGACCGGGCATTGTCTGTATAACGAGTAAGGCAAGTTGTTGCTCGGGCATTGTCTGCCGAAAGTGGCTTTAAGTTGAATTGCACGGCTTGCTGAATTTCGGGGAGTGGGCTGAGTGATCGCCGGATACCAGGGTGCTTTCTAGCACAATCTCGACAGACATGCGTCACGAAGGCACACTCCCTTTTAGGGAGATAGCGCAAATGATCACTCTCAGCCTCGACCCACATCCCGGCAGTCATACAGTGGTTGCCATGGATCCGAATGGAGCTTCCTTGGGCAGTATCACTGTTCCAAATACGCCGGAAGGCTTTTCCAATTGCATCAGTTTGCCGTTCCGTTTGCTATTCGTCGCTGGGCGATCGAAGGAGCGGGCAATCATTTCATAGCTGCTTTTGTGAGCCAACTGTTGGAACAGAGCGAGACAGTTTATTCGATCCCGCCTAGCCTGACTAGTCAGTATCGATCGCGCCGAGGACGGAAGAAGAATGATATGGTCGACGCGGAAAATGTGGGCCGGGCCTTGCTGGCCAACCCGCAATTGACACCTCTTCACAGCAGGGAGCAACAACGCGAGTTGCAGGAGTTGACACGCGCGCAACGACGCTTATCGGAACAACTGAAAGCCAATCGGAGTGCCTTGCAAGAACTCATGGCAGAATCACCGGTACGTCAGATCATTCACAAAGTCATTGCTATTTTGCTGAAACAGCTATCCGCCTTAGAAAAGCAGATTGAGGCAGCGATCAATGCTGTAATGCCATCCTTGTTGAAGCTGCCAGGAGTGGGACCCATTGTCGCTGGCGTCTTGTTGGCCGAAACAGGAGATCCCAAGCGCTTTGCCAGTCCGCACCATTTTGCGAGTTACTGTGGGGCAGCGCCAGTGGAAAGAGGCAGCGGGCAAAATCGTCGCATGCAGATCAATCCTGGCGGTAATC
>JBPCJX010000034.1:0-9425 GCA_051004875.1 Bryobacteraceae bacterium | reverse complement strand
CGTTTGAGCTGCTCAAAGAGCGGCAAGCAATCTATTTCGAAACCCGCGGCAAGAACGCTGGTTGTTGGGTCATGCCTTCCGCCTCATTCAGGTCGACAGACGGTGAAGGCGAGGATGACAGCAAGGTCATCGTACGTTCGAACGGAACGGTTACATACGTTGGAAAAGATATCGCTTATCAACTTTGGAAGTTCGGGCTGCTCGGGAAGGATTTCTATTATCGGCTTTGGTCGACTTATCCCGATGGTCACGAAGTTTGGGTAACGAGTGATGGGCCGGGCGACCACGAGTCTCCCCGCTTCGGCAACGCTGCGAAAGTGTTCAACGTGATTGACTCGCGCCAGTCATATTTGCAGGACGTTGTCGTGGCTGGATTGCGAGCGTTGGGATTCGATCAGCAGGCCGATGCCTCAATTCACTTCTCCTATGAGATGGTGGCTTTGTCGCCGCGAACTTGCCTACACTTGGGCCTCGACTTATCGGAAGAGGATAAGCGCCGCCCCTACGTCGAGGTATCGGGACGGAAAGGCTTGGGTGTTAAAGCAGACGACCTGATTGATAAGCTGATCGAGAATGCGCTGCGAGAGGTAGAAGACCGGCATTGTGAAGCTGACCCTGAGGTTCGCAAGGAGATAGCGAAACAAATTGCCATGGGTGCGCTGCGCTACTTCATGTTGAAATTCACGCGATCCTCGGTCATCGCATTCGACTTCCATGAAGCGCTCAGCTTTGAGGGTGAGACGGGCCCTTATGTGCAGTATGCGGCCGTTCGTGCCGAGAAAATCCTCAAAAAATTCGTGGAACGTGGAGGCACGCTTCAAGAATTTGGCCGCGCCCTGTCATCCGATGTTCTCAAGCGTTACTTTAACTCTGAAGAGCTATGGCAGCTCGTACTTCTTGCTTCGAAGTCCGACAGCGTTGTTGAACGTGCGATTAGTTCAGGTGAGCCCGCTCACGTTGCGAAATACGCGTTTCAACTCGCGCAAGCTTTCAATAATTTTTACCATGAGCACCCCGTTATCGGCGAACAAGACGACGAACGCCGGAGTGCTCTCTTATGGCTGACCCAGTATGTTCACGCGCAGTTGCTTACGACTTTAAACGTGCTTGGAATCAGCCAGCCCGAGTACATGTAACCAGGATTGTCGCGGTTGGTCCACGCGGCTCCTGCACTAAACTGGAATTAAATGGCCAGTAAGAATAGCTATGGAGCCGCCGCTACCCTACGCGTTAATAACAGCGATTACCAGATTTTTCGTCTGGAGGCGCTGGAAAAAGCCGGAGTAGCGAAGGTTCGGCGGATTCCTTACTCGATTAAAGTTTTACTCGAGAATCTTCTGCGCTTCGAGGATGACCGCACCGTTAAAGCGGCCGATATTGAGTACGTAGCGAAGTGGGATGCCAAGGCGACTGCGCAGGAGATCAATTTCCGGCCGGCGCGCATTCTGTTGCAGGATTTTACGGGGGTGCCGTGCGTCGTGGATTTAGCCGCAATGCGTGATGCCTTGAAGAAGCTTGGCGCCGACCCTGCGCTGGCGAATCCGCTGATTCCCGCCGATCTTGTGATTGACCATTCGGTCCAGGTGGATGCGTTTGGTTCAGCGGGAGCTTTCCACCAGAACGCGCTGCTCGAATTCTCGCGTAATCAGGAGCGTTATGCGTTCCTACGCTGGGGTCAGAAGGCGTTTGAAAACTTTCGCGTGGTTCCGCCGGATACGGGCATTGTGCACCAGGTGAATCTGGAATATTTAGCGAGCGTAGTTTTCAACGATACCGTTAAAGGTGTCCTTCAGGCTTATCCCGACACTCTGATGGGAACCGACTCGCACACTACGATGATCAATGGGGTGGGCGTTGTCGGTTGGGGCGTCGGAGGTATCGAGGCCGAGGCCTGCATGCTTGGACAGCCGATCTCGATGCTGCTGCCTCAGGTGGTCGGATTCAAACTGAGCGGGAAGCTGCCCGAGGGGGCCACTGCAACCGATCTCGTACTTACCGTGACACAAATGCTCAGAAAGAAGGGCGTTGTTGGTAAGTTCGTAGAATTTTACGGACCGGGCGTAAGTGCCCTGTCTCTAGCGGATCGCGCAACCATTAGTAACATGGCTCCAGAGTACGGAGCAACCATCGGCTTTTTTCCAATCGACCAGGACACTCTCGAGTATCTTAGACTTACAAACCGAACTTCGGAGCAGATCAATTTGGTCGAAGCTTACTCAAAGGAGCAGGGATTGTTCCTTACCGCCGAATCAGAAGACCCGGTGTACTCGGACACCCTGTCGCTGGATCTCTCCAAAGTTTGTCCATCACTTGCGGGACCGAAACGGCCGCAGGATCGAATCGACCTTCCTGCCGTAAAGGAGAACTTTCTTTCTTCTCTCGGAAGCCCGCCGAAGAGTGCAGACCTCCATGTAGATGGGCATAAGGAGAAACTTCGAGATGGGGCCGTCGTGATTGCTGCTATTACAAGCTGCACAAATACCTCAAATCCATCTGTTATGGTTGCGTCTGGTCTGCTGGCTAAGAAAGCTGTCGAGAAAGGTCTGATGACGAAGCCGTGGGTAAAAACGTCTTTGGCACCCGGCTCTAAAGTGGTTTTAGATTACTTGACCGATGCCGGCCTTATGCCGTATCTCGAAAAGCTAAATTTTCATCTTGTCGGGTATGGCTGCACCACCTGTATAGGCAATAGCGGCCCTCTGCCCGAAAATGTCGCCGCTGCTGTAACAGAAAAGAAATTGAACGTGGCGGCTGTCCTGAGCGGAAATCGAAACTTCGAAGGGCGTGTTAATCCGCTGGTTCGCTCCAATTATCTAGCTTCACCGCCTCTTGTTGTCGCGTACGCAATCGCCGGCAGGGTGGATGTCGACATCACGAAAGAACCGCTCGGTAAAGATGATCACGGTAAAAATGTCTATCTCCGTGACATTTGGCCCACTTCTCAAGAAGTGGAAACTGTGGTTAAGCATTCGGCGCGTACGGAGTTTTTTCAAAAGGAGTACGCCCAAATTTTTGCAGGCGATACGAACTGGAACTCAATAAAAACCCCAGAGGGAAGTATCTATGAATGGAGTAGCGATTCCACTTACATTAAGCAGCCCCCTTACTTTGACGAGTTAGTTGATCCGCTGACCTCGATTCCGGACCTTACTGGTTTGCGGGTATTGGCGGTTTTGGGCGATTCAGTTACGACGGACCATATTTCGCCGGCAGGTTCGATTGCTGTGGACAATCCAGCAGGGAAGTATCTCATCGAACTGGGCGTACATCCGTCTGATTTCAATAGCTATGGATCGCGCCGTGGAAATCATGAGGTAATGGTGCGTGGAACGTTCGCCAATATTCGCCTAAAAAATCAAATGGTGCCAGGCGTGGAGGGCGGGTGGACGCGGCACATGCCTGACGGCGAGAAAATGTTCATCTACGATGCCGCGGTGAAGTACAAGGCCGAAGGAGTGCCACTGCTCGTGATTGCGGGTAAAGAGTACGGCTCCGGTTCGTCGCGCGACTGGGCAGCTAAGGGGACCTTGCTGTTGGGTGTTCGGGCGGTCATCGCAGAGAGCTTCGAACGCATCCATCGATCGAACCTCGTGCAAATGGGCGTTCTTCCGTTGCAGTTTCTGGAGGGCCAGGGTTATCAAATGCTGGGGCTCACTGGCGAGGAAACTTATCAACTCTGCGGCGTGCCGACGGCCGTCGCTTCCTCAAGCCACGTGCAGGCAACGGCGTTCAAACCGGACGGAAAAACGATCAGGTTCGAGCTGCGGGCCCGCATTGATACCTTGCAAGAGGCCGAGTACTACCGAAACGGCGGGATTCTACCGTACGTGCTCCGACAACTGATCGCCTCCAGCAGCGCTGCCGTGTAGGTGCCCGGCATCCGCGCACTGCAACTGGTTTCGGCGGGCATTATCTATCGTGCGGGGCGAGCCTTGATCGGACAGAGACGTAAGACAGATAAGCACGCCTTGAAATGGGAGTTCCCGGGCGGCAAAGTAGAATCAGGCGAGTCGCCTCAGGAGGCACTAGTTCGGGAGCTTCGCGAAGAATTATTGATCGATGCCACAATTGGGGCACAGCTAGCGCATTACGAACACAACTATGCACGCGGCAGTGGCGTGCACCTTATGTTTTTTGCCGTTTCTAATTTCATTGGCCAGCCGACAAATCGCGTTTATAAACAGATCTGCTGGACTCCGTTGCGCGACCTGACGGCGCGGGACTTTCTGGAGGGTGATCTCGATTTTGTCCGGCGACTCGCGCGTGGAGATTTCGAACAACAGTTGGAGTCGTAGCTGGCCTACGCTCGCCGCTAATCTAGGTCGAATGGGCGCTTTGGCGGAGCGCCTGTCTTATCTTCTTTCGCCTGTTTTAGCAATTCTTCGAACTTCTTTTCTCGAACCTTTTCACCGCTGCGATGCGAAGCAAAGCTCTTCTCGAAAATGTCGTTCCGCCGATCCGCATCCCCCTTAAGCTGCTGAACGGCAGAGTGCAAATCCTCAATCAGTGGTTTCTTTTCCAGTTCGCGGTGCTGGATGACAAGCTTCGTTTCGGGATCAACCTGCAGCGTTGACCCACAGCAAGGACAAAGAACATCGATCAATTCGCTGGCGTGCTCAGCCATATCGGAATGGTAGCGCAACCCGGGAGCAAGTAGCCGAGCTCGTTACAGCGGTCCAGTAAACCTCGGGCGCTTGTTATCCTCTGATTGCCCGCTGCATGGATTCCCTGCTTACATGGATATCGCACTACGGCTATGCCGGTTTATTTTTATTGCTCGTCGTCGGTATCGTCGGTTTGCCCGTGCCCGACGAGACGCTTTTGCTGTTTTCCGGTTATCTGATCTCCAAAGGACGTTTACACCCGGTGTGGACATTTCTGGCTGGGTTGTGCGGCAGTGTGACTGGAATTTCCCTCAGTTATTTGATCGGTAGGGTCTTCGGACATAGCTTCGTGCAGCGATACGGCAAGTATGTGCATCTCTCGCCCGAGCGCATAGAGCATGTAAACCATTGGTTCCATCGAATAGGTCATTGGCTTCTGACGATCGGCTACTACATTCCTGGGGTTCGCCATTTTACAGCCTTAGTCGCAGGAATGTCGAAATTGGAGTATCGTATTTTCGCTGCCTTCGCTTACCCAGGAGCTGCGATGTGGGTAGCTAGTTTTTTAGCGCTTGGATATTTTTTGGGAGACAAATGGCAGACTACGTTCGCGACCGTGCATCATTATTTAATCGCGATCACCATCGTGGTCGGGCTTATCGTAGCGGCAGTTTGGTGGCTTCGTCGGAAACGAGCGAACCCGACTGGCTGAAAAGTCTAAGAATCCACTTCGTGAAGCCTTCGGACCATGTTCAGCGGCAGAATCCGTCGTCTGATCGATTCGTCACCGAAACAATGCTTTAGAGCTAAGTTGTTGAAGTGATTACTGAAGGCAACGGTCTGGAAAATGGTATAGTGACGGAAAGCCGAAGTTCGAAGAAGCGCGGAGATCAATCGGTAAGCGCGAATTTCGATCAACAAGGACGTATTTTCCGCTCATGACGCCGATCCAACAGAGGACAAATTACCCGAACTTGATGAGCCTTGAAGGCACGACGCTTGATGTCGCGTACGTGCTTGGACAATGCTTGGGCGCCGATGAGCGCACAGTGATATTCAAAGCTCAAGTGAAAGCGGGACATCCCGCGACGGCGATTATCAAAATCTACAGAGCCGAATCGAGCGTAGCTGACGAGCAGATCGCGCTTTGGGAAGAGATCAAGAAGCTTCAGCACCCAAATCTAGCAGCGGTTCTTGGGTCAGGGCGAACGAAGTTGCAAGGCGAGGAACTGATTTACGTCGCTGTTGAACCCGCAGACGAAATGCTGGATGCCGTATTGCGTGAACGGCCGCTTAATGCTAGGGAGGCGGGAGAGCTGGTTGTGAGCGTCTGCCGGGGACTGGAACATCTCCATGCTTCGGGGTTCGTGCACGGATCACTGTCACCCGAAGAAGTGTTGGGCGTGGGCGATTCCATTAAGCTGTCGACCGAGGGAGCGCGCAGGGCACAGTCGGCAACTGATATCTGGTTAAAGGATGCGAAGTATCGCGCACCGGAGAACCCGAACGGCAATATAACTCCTGAAGCAGATATGTGGTGCTTGGGGGCGACGCTGTTTGAGGCCATCACACAGAAGGAGTGCGGGGCGGACTGCCGTAACGAGGCGACAAGACTTCCCGTACCATTTGGATCGATTGTGCATCGATGTCTATACAGCAGTCCGGAAGCCCGATGCACGTTGCAGGAAGTAGTGCAGCTTTACGAAAACCGGCTTCGTGCATTCAGTGCAGCCGCGGGCGCTGCCGCCGGAGCGGGTTCGGGAATACAGGAACTGGGCGAAGGACCGAGAAATTCCACTCCGTCGGCGACGAGAGCTCACGCTGAGCCAATGCAAGTTTTGTTGAATGAGGGTGAGCAGAGACAGGTCCACAGTGAGCATTCACGAGGATCGTCCCGACGCAACTGGGTATATCTGGCAGTCGCGTTGCTTCTTTTACTCGGGGTAATTTGGCTGGCGCGCTCGAAGAAATCGGCGCGGCGCGGCTCAGTGGGAAGCTCAGCAACAGGCAAGGCAGTTCCTCAACCGCAATCGGCAGCTCCGGCACAGACAGCAGCGGCGCCGCCGGTAACGCGGCAGTCCACTCCTCAGCATGCTCCCGCTCAAGTTCCCAGTGCATCGACCCCGACCGCGGCGGTACGTAGCGCGCGTCCGCACCAGGATCGTGATGGGCAATCAACGACAGATCAGGCGCGATATGTGAATGGACCGGTTTGGCGGGTTGTGGTTTACACCTATGACGTTGCGGCAGATGCCGAGAATAGGGCGCGCCTGATCAACAAGGTAAATCCCGATTTGAAAGCAGAAGTGTTTTCGCCTAATGGCAATAGCGGTCCGTATCTTGTCGTGATTGGCGGACGAATGAACCGTGAGAACGCCATTACGCTTCGTCAAAGAGCGCGACAATTGGGCCTGCCGCGGGATACTTACGCACAGAATTACAAGCAATAGCGATTTGTGAGCGTAGCTGTGGGCCCGTCACACACCAGAAACGCGCCAACCAAAATTGCTCTCTGAACTCTCCCTTTTCCGTTGTGGCTGCGCTGAAGCGCTACGTAGCACTCGCTCGATTGGTAACAGAGAGAAGAGTGCAAAAGTCCAGAAGTGCTCTTCTCCGGTTGTGGTTCGCGGGAGAACGTTTCTTTTAGCAGCCCGAACCAGTCGATTCGACAATGTATCCATTGACGCCGTTCGGGAAGAAGCCACCCTTTTTCACAAAAGCCATACCGCCGAATGCAAGAAACAGGACCTGCCCCGGAGTACGAGTTGTTGTTAAACCCCCATTGTTTACAGAAATGAAGCGCTTGCCCGAGGGCGGAGGAAGAATATCCCGGCAATCCAAGGGCGGTGCTGTGTTAATGCCGAGAACAGCGACCTGCAGCCGGATATTTCCGACATGTTCGGCCTCTGTAGCGAGAATTCGCGCTGCCGTTCCCAGGATTGCCTTATTGGAGATAAGCGGCGCGGCGCCTCCGTAAGCGGTCACCCCGATATCTTCAAAAATTCTAGCGAGCTTTAGAAATTCGGTTTGGTTGTTGAACCCGAACCCTAATGCGTTTAAATTGATGGTTGGCTTGGCTATCGCGGCACTGCCTAGAGCACTCCGAAGCAAGCCGACGTGTTCCCGTTCATCCCAGGCAATCTCGTTAGCAACATCTTCCGAGTAAAGGTAGGAATTGGTGAACGTAACCTTCTTGCCTCCATAAGTTGAGCCTTGATTGCCTTGGCCGTTAATACCTACATGGTAAGGAGAGTCATGTATGGTTTGGCCGGTCGTAGCTACCGTGTAAAACTCCGCCTCAAGATACTCGAGGTTCAGGGCGAAGTTCAAAATATCTACATCGTTAGGGTGCGACGTTGAAGCAGCAGCTTTCTCCGGACCAAGGATGGAGACCGCGCTTGTAGCTGCACCTGCAATCCCAAGCTTCCTAACGAAACTGCGCCGGTTAGATGCGGCGGCGACTACATCTGGAATAATGCTTTTGTTTGCCATTTAGTAACTCCGTGTGATTTGTGCTGTGTGCTGTTACACTCGGCTGTACGAAATCCGGTTCTAAACAGATGATTTTTCGCGATGGGTGGGTACTGGGGGTTTCAGGAATCTAAATGGATGGTAAAACCGTACATCCCATAGAGGCAGTCGCGTGTGACGAAGAAATAAATTTAAAGGCCAACTTCGGTGGCGATAGCGTCTAAGCAGAGGGACATGCCTCTGCACGATAACGCCGACATTGAGCTGATAGACCGGCTGCGTAAACGGGACCCGGAAGGGCTGGCGGCCGCATACGACCGTTATGGGCGGGTGGCGTATTCAGTTTTCGTGCGCATCACACACGACCAGAGCGCCGCCGAGGATCTGGTGCAGGAATTATTCATTCGTTTATGGAACCGCGGTCGGGATTTCGATCCGGGTAGAGGCACGCTGGGAGTATGGATTCTCTCAATTGCACGGAACATGGCGATCGATCACGTGCGCTCAGCTCAGGCACGGTTTACGACGCGGTTGCTGCCGATAGAACACATCGATCATTTGTCGATGGCAGCAAATCCGAACGAGCCTGAGTCTGTGATCGATCGCTCCCGAATGGTGAGCGCTGCGCTTTCGGATCTCACGTTTAACGAAAAACGAGTTTTGGAACTTGCTTACTTTGAAGGATTCTCGCAATCGGAAATTGCCGAGCGGCTGAAAGAACCTCTCGGAACTGTTAAGAGCTGGACGCGCTCCGGATTGGGGCGCATTCGCAGGGCTCTCCAGGAGGGTGGAAAGAAATGACCCACGCCGAAATGGACGAGCTATACGACTCATACGCGCTAGGCGTGCTGGAAACTGAGCCTGCGCTTGAAATCGAGGCTCACCTGCGCGACAACTGCGCTTATTGCTCGGAGCGTGTTCGTGATGCGCTTCAAGCCAGCGCCGCTCTGTCCGCGCTTGCGGAGCCGGTAAACCCGCCGAAAGCCTTACGGAACCGCGTGCTAAGCAGCGTAACGCCGGCCAAACGATCGCGAAGTTGGACGTTTGCTCTAGCGGGACTGAGCGCGGTTTGTATTGCTCTGGTCGTATTCTCGCTCTGGTCGAGGACCGAGATGCAGAGAATGCGTCAACAGCTGAGCACGGTGAGAGTCGAGCGAGACGAATTACGCTCAGCCATTCAACTTTTGACCAGGCCGGATACACGAGCTGTGCAATTTGGCCGCTCCGATAACTTGCCCCATGGACGTGTGCTTGTCAGCCCTACAGGAGGGTTGGTCTTTGTGGGGTCGCAACTACCAGTGCTTCCCGGTGATCGGACTTTTGAGTTGTGGCTCATTCCCGCGAAAGGCG
>JBPCJX010000033.1:0-25378 GCA_051004875.1 Bryobacteraceae bacterium | reverse complement strand
AACGAATTGGCTTTAGAGCGGCCGTACATCCAACACCACATCGAAGCGACCCGCTCGGCTTATGCTCTGAATCAGCGAGTAAAAGAAACCGGTCTTGAAGCACAACCGGAAATTCCGATTGATTATGCGAAACACAAACCGCTGCTAGACAACGTGCGCCTATGGGATTGGCGTGCTTTTCACGACACAGTCTCGCAGATTCAGCCTCTACGGCCGTACGTGTACATCGATTCGGACGTGGATCGCTATACCATCGATGGACAGATCCGGCAGGTCTTGATCTCACCGCGCGAGCTCGACATCCGCCAGTTGGGAGACGCAAGGAACCGCTGGATCAACCCGCATTTTATTTACACGCACGGATACGGGATTGTGATGGCGGAATCAAACCGAATCACAGCCGATGGTTTGCCGGTGCTGTTCATTAAAGATGCGCCGCCGGTGGTAACCACGAAGAGCCTCAGGTTCACCAAGCCCGAAATTTACTACGGCGAAGTGGCACATGAGCCTGTTTTCGTGGACACTGCCCAACCCGAATTCAACTATCCCTCGGGCGCAGAGAGCGTTTACACACGTTATAGCGGCACCGGTGGATTTCCCATTTCATCTCCCCTACTGCGAATGGCCGCCGCAATTGAGTATGGAGATCTGAACATCATCTTGCCAAGCCCGCTCACCGCAAGCACTCGTATGATGGTTCACCGACCCATCTTGCAGCGGCTTCGGACTTTGGCTGGGTTTCTCACGTGGGACACCGATCCATATCTAGTGCTTACGAACGCCGGTCGCCTGGTCTGGATCACCGACGGATACATGATGTCCGATGCGCATCCCTATTCACGTGCCATCGATCTGGCAAGTGGCGAAGGGCTGAATTATCTTCGCAATTCGGTAAAGGCGACCATTGACGCCTACACCGGAGAGACCAACCTATACGTGTTTGATCCGGGCGACGTGTTGATTCAGGCGTATTGGCGCTTGTTCCCAACCCTCTTCAAGCCGGCTTCCGCAATGCCGGCGGATTTACGAGCACACGCCCGCTATCCCGAGACGTTGTTCAGGGCTCAGGCCGAGATGTACTTGAATTTCCATATGCGAGATCCCGAGGCGTTCTACAATCGAGCGGATTTGTGGGACATCGCACGAACGAGCAGTAAACAAGGCGAAACTGCATCCTCCGTCAATCCAACCTATGTCGTCGCGACGTTGCCAGGCGAAAACACGCCGGAGTTCATGCTCATCATTCCCTTTACTCCGGCAAATAAAGACAATCTGATTGGCTTCATGTCGGCACGCTGCGATGGCGAGCATCTGGGTGAACTCGTGTTCGAGCAGCTCTCTAAGCAAAACATCATCTACGGACCGATGCAAATCGAGGCGCGCATCAATCAGGATCAAAACATCTCGAAAGATCTTACTTTGTGGAACCAGCAAGGCTCACAAGTGTTGCGCGGCCAGATTCTAGTCTTGCCGATCGATAAAAGCTTTCTCTATGTGGAGCCCATCTACATACAGGCTTCGCAAGCCAGCATGCCGCAATTAAAAAAAGTCGCTCTCGCCATGGGAAACCGGCTGGCTTACGCCGATACATATGATCAGGCTCTCTCGCAGTTGATCAGTTCCTTAGGCGGAACCTCGCCTATTGCCCCGGCGGTCGCACCGACGACCGCGACTACCGGACTTTCGCCCGCGGCTCCGTCCAACGAAGCTCTACAGAAGCTTGAACAACTGCGTGGGCACCTCCGCCGTTACCGCGAGTTGAATGCTCAGGGTAAGTGGGCTGAGGCCGGCAAAGAGTTAGAGGAAATTCAGCGGCTACTTGAGAAGTAAATCCAGCTTCTCCTTGAAGCGGGAGTACACGTAGGAGGCGACAAGCAACAGGATTCCTAAAGCGACGAACGCTGAAACGCGATAAAAACGAGTCAGCAGCCAGACATCGTATAAGTACAGCTTGATAACCACAATTCCGATGAGAACCAGCCCGATTACGCGATCGGCTGGCAGTTTCCGTATGACACCAGACGTGATCATCGCCACAGCATAGAGGGCGAGAAAGACAGATACGCTTTCGCTGATGAAATTTCCCCCGGCAAGTGGCTCCAGGTTGTGCATTGCCCACGTGTTGAGTTCCCTTATCACGGCGTACAGCAGGCATGCATGGCCAATCGCGTAAAGCGTAATCGAAAGTCGGGGGTCAGCGCGCGTACTGTAGGCACCGCCAACAACATAGACAATTGCCAATGCTAGGGCGAATAGCGGCATCCAGGTCGAATCGTGCAACTGGGATAGTGTCGAAGCCGAGAGTAGGACCCAGAACGCATTCAGGATGAGCAACACTAGCGGCATTGTCTGTTTGGTGCCGCGAGACCAACGAATCGAAGCGGCAAAAAACAGGACAAAAAAAATGCAGAGGAAGAGAAGACCGACACCGATGTTCGCTGCTCCGGCCGCGCTTGCCCAAGCGGTGAATAATATCGCAGTCCCAGCAAATGCAAGCACATATAAAACAGCCCAGCGCCGGCGCATTGCTATGGCTAGCGAACAAATATCAAGGATCAGTAAGTATGGGAAGAGAAGCCACGGATGATCCCGTCCGTTTTCTAGTAAGGGCGGAGTCAAAAAACCTCCGACGAGGCCGAGGGCTGCAATAGCCGGATGGTTGTAGCGGAAGGAGAGAATAACGGCTATTGCACATGCGCCGGCCATGGCCACAAAAGCCACTGCTTGCGGCAAGATCTGATAATAGGCGAAGGACGCGTACAACGAGATGTACAGTATCGCCAGGCCACATCCACAAACGCCCTGTGAAAAGACCCGTTGATCGCGCTTGCGCAACCAGTCGGCAACGCCTATGAGGAGCAGCCCGGTTACGACCCCTAGGAAAACTCGACCCGATGCGCCAATCCACTTGCTATCAACCGCATATTTGAAGAAAAAGGCTATGCCAATCGCGAGCGTGATTGCGCCGATTCGGTTGACAATCGTAAGTCCAACTCGCGATTCCAGCTGCTGCGAATTGCGGTTCGAAGCCTCGACTCGACTGGTGGGCCGTGGGATCAGCGGGGGCTCGGCCGACGAAGAGCCCTGCTCAAGCGCAATGAGGCGCCGTTGGATTTGCGCAATTTGAACGGACAGGTTGTCCAGGGCCGCTCGAAGTTCGTTGAGCTGGTCGGCCTGGTTGGACATCGCCTAAGCGACGGTTTGGGCGACCGGCTCAGACACCCCGTACTTCTGCGCCACGTAATTGTCCAGAATTTCACGAAACTCGGCTACGATGTGATCACCGCGCAGAGTTGTAGCGAGTTTGCCATCGATATATACAGGAGCGACTGGTTTTTCAAACGTGCCCGGCAATGAGATGCCGATGTCCGCGTGCTTCGATTCGCCTGGCCCATTCACAACGCAACCCATAACAGCCACCTTCATCTTTTCGACACCCGAATACTTTTCACGCCACATTGGCATCCGCTCGCGCAGATAGGTTTGGATCTGATCGGCCATGTCCTGGAAGAAAGTGCTGGTAGTGCGACCGCAGCCCGGGCATGCGGCAACTTGCGGGGTGAAGCTACGAAGATTTAACGCCTGGAGAATTTGCTGGCAGACAATCACCTCTTCACTCCGATCGCCGTTGGGCAGGGGCGTAAGGGATGCGCGAATCGTGTCACCGATTCCTTGTTGCAGAAGCACGGAAAGCGCCGCCGCACTCGCAACGATTCCCTTCGATCCCACGCCCGCTTCCGTCAGTCCCACATGCAACGCATAGTGGCAACGATGCGCTAACATCTGGTACACGTCGATGAGATCTTGGACGTTGCTCACCTTCGCGCTCAGGATGATCTTGTCGTGACCCAGGCCGACTCGCTCGGCCAGTTCTGCGCTGCGAATTGCACTCTCCACAATGGCTTGTTTCGTGACGTCCATTGCATTCAATGGTTCAAGAGACCGCGAATTCTCGTCCATCATACGCGTCAACAGAGCCGAATCGAGCGACCCCCAGTTGACACCAATTCGGACAGGGCGGTCGTACTCGATTGCAACCTCGATCATTGTGCGGAAGTTGTCGTCGTGCTTCTTGCCGATGTCCACGTTGCCTGGATTGATGCGGTACTTCGACAGTGCTCTCGCGCAGGCGGGGTATTTCTTGAGGAGAAGATGGCCATTGTAGTGGAAGTCGCCGATTATCGGCACATTCACGCCGAACTCACGAAGTGTGTCGACGATCCTGGGGACGGCCTGGGCCGCTTCTTCCGTATTCACCGTGACGCGGACCAACTCTGATCCAGCTCGGGCCAGATCCATCACTTGATTTACCGTCGCCGCCGTGTCCGCCGTATCGGTGTTGGTCATAGACTGCACGACGATCGGATTCGAACCGCCAACCCTTACACCTCCAATGTTGACGGCCACCGAATTCCGGCGCGACGAAACAGCCATCTAAGCGAAACCTCCAGTATTAAAGGAAAGCGAGACGAATCCTCATTGTAACAATCAGATCAGCAATTTAGGGCCGTTTTGCGAAACGAACTGGTCACGAGACACGCTATAATAATCGAGGAGTTTTCCCATTGAACGTCCGTAGATCTGTGCGTCTTTTCAAGCACATGCAGCTGCTTCCCATCCTTGAGAATGGCGAAGAAACCACCTTGGTAGGCGGCCAGGCCGTGATGGAGGGCGTTATGATGCGTTCGCCTCATAGCTATTGTGTGGCGGTGCGCAAACCCACGGGCGAAATTGTCACCGAAGAGAGTCCCCTGCCGCGCCTATCGGACCGATACCCCGTGTTCAAGTGGCCTGTACTCCGAGGTTTGGGCACGCTGGGGCAGGCAATGTGGCTTGGCATGAAGGCGCTCAGGTTTTCCGCAAACTGCGCTCTCGAAGCCGAAGCGTCGGGCCATGAAAAGAAGAAAAAAAACAAGGAGACTGCGTCCTGGGCCATGGCGCTGAACCTACTCTTCTCGCTCGCATTCTTCATTGGCCTGTATAAATTTGTTCCGCTTTATCTCGCTACTTTACTGGGCAGTGCCATCCCAGAGGTGGGCAGCAGATTTGCTATCAACATGGTCGATGGCACTCTTCGCATTGCAATTTTCCTTACGTTCCTTTATTTGTTGTCGCGGATGAAGGATATCCATCGCGTCTTCGAGTATCACGGGGCCGAGCATCGGGTGGTTTTTAATTTCGAGTCGGGGCAGCCCGTAACCATTGAGAATGCTCAACGCTTCGTGACTTGGCATCCGCGCTGCGGGACTAGCTTTTTGATGGTCGTCATGGTTATTTCCATGATCTTCTATGCTTTTCTCCCCTTCGACAATTTCTGGCTCAAGTTTGCTTCCCGCATAGCGTTGCTGCCCGTGATTGCCGGCGTGAGCTACGAGCTGATTCGCTTTGCCGCGAAACGTCAGGGCGGCTTAATGGCCATACTCACGCGTCCGGGTCTTTGGCTGCAACGTGTGACCACCCAGCCACCATCCAATGAACAGACCGAAGTAGCCATATACGCGCTCGAACGAGCTATGGCGATGGAACGGGCCCAAGGCGGCGTGCTCGTAATTGCGTAACGGCGACTGCTCCCGGAACGGCGGCATTCATGCATTATCAGGATCGTTTAGACGAAGCGGAAACGCGATATAACCAGCTCACAGCGCGGATGACAGATCCGGCTGTAATCAATGATGGGGAGCAGTACCGCAAGATCGCCAAAGCAGAAAGCGAACTTACAGATCTCGTTTCAAAATACCGGCAATGGAAGAAGGCCCAGCAAGAATTGCAAGACGCTCGGGCCATGTTGAGCGAAAGCGAGCCGGAGCTGCGTCAAATGGCGGAAGCGGAAATTGTTCGGCTGGAACCCGAGCTCGATGCAATTGAGCAGGATCTTGAACTGCTTCTTCTACCCAAAGATCCTAATGATGAGAAAGATGTAGTTCTGGAAATCCGGAAAGGCGCGGGAGGTGACGAAGCATCTCTCTTCGCCGGCGAAGTCTTTCGCATGTACACACGCTACGCCGAAGAACGGGGATGGCGCGTGGAGGTCACCTCTCTGAGCGAATCCTCCGTCGGCGGACTCAACGAAGTCATCGCGCTCATCAGTGGGAACAGAGTTTATAGCCGCCTGAAGTACGAGAGCGGTGTACATCGGGTGCAGCGCGTACCGGCTACCGAAACTCAAGGACGCGTCCACACCTCGACCATTACGGTTGTTGTTATGCCGGAAGCTGACGAAGTGGATGTGCAAATCGACCCAAAGGACTTGCGCATCGACACGTTCTGCTCCTCTGGTCCGGGTGGCCAATCGGTCAATACGACGTATTCAGCTGTGCGAATCACACACCTGCCGACCAATACGGTTGTTTCTTGCCAGGACGAGAAATCGCAGATCAAGAATCGTTCAAAAGCGATGCAGGTTCTTCGTTCCCGCCTGTACCAGATGGAATTGGAGAAACAGCTTGCGCAAATCGGGGCGGAACGAAAAAGTATGGTCGGCACCGGCGATCGCAGCGAGAAGATCCGCACATACAATTTCCCACAAAATCGCGTGACCGATCATCGCATAGGCCTGACCTTGCATCAACTCGATCTAGTAATGGAAGGCCGTCTTCAGCCCATTATTGAGGCGCTGACCAGCTTTTATCAGGCCGAGCGACTGCGCGAACAAGGTCGAGCTGCGTAACTAAAGTAGCGGGCCGAAAAAGCGTCAGTCACTATCACGGAATCGTGACCGTACAAGCTGCTTTACTTCAGGGCGCGGAAATACTGGAGAAGGCTGCAATCTCCGTGCCGCGGCTTACGGCCGAGGTGTTGTTGTGTCACGCGATGCATTGCGAACGTACTTACCTTTATGCGCACGGTGACGACGATCTGACTCAGCTTGCCTGGATTCACTACGGACGCTACTTACACGAGCGCCTTAAGGGTAAGCCGACCCAGTACATCACGCATCGGCAGGAATTCTTCGGGCGCGACTTCTTCGTGAATCCCGACGTCTTGATTCCTCGTCCAGAAACTGAACATCTGGTGGAGTCTGCACTCCTGTTCCTGAAAGAGCGCCCGAGCTGTCGAATATTAGATATCGGCACGGGATCGGGTGCCATCGCTATCAGCGTAGCGCTCGAAGGCGGACGTCCCGTGTTCGCTTCTGATATCTCACGGCGCGCCCTTTCCGTTGCCGAACGGAATCGGCGAACCTACAATGCCCCCGTAGTTCTTTTCGCTGCGGATCTCCTGGATGCAATCAGGCCGGCCAGCATCGATCTTCTGCTTTCAAATCCGCCATACGTTCCGGGCGCAGATGCGGCCAATATGCAGGCCGAGGTTCGCGATTGGGAACCGCCGCTTGCACTCTTTGCGGGTAATACTGGATTGGAGATCTGCCAGCGTCTTATTTTCAGTGCCGCGATAGCTCTAAAGCCTGGCGGCCGTTTATTGATGGAACTGGGATATCGATCGTTAGAACGAGTTCGCGACATGTTGTCGACAGGCTGGACTGACATTGAAGTAATCTCAGATCTTGCGGGACTGCCAAGGGTGATCGGCGCCGCTCTGCAAGGCTGATATTGCGATGCTGGAGATGAACCGCCTCATCTGTCACCTCGACATGGATGCCTTCTTTGTGTCTGTCGAAGAGCTTTTCGATCCATCGCTTAAGGGCAAACCCGTGGTAGTCGGCGGGAAGCGCGATCAGCGCGGAGTTGTTGCTGCCGCTTCCTACGCGGCGCGTAAATTTGGCGTCCATTCTGCGATGCCGTTACGTACCGCTGCCCGGCTGTGTCCGAACGGGATTTTCGTTGAAGGGAGTCCGCATCGCTACCGCGAATACTCGAAGAAAATCTTCGCGATTCTCAGTCGCTTTTCGCCGCAAGTCGAGATGGCGTCTATCGATGAGGCCTACCTAGATTTAACGGGAACGGAGCGCCTTTGGGGCCCACCTCTCAAAACCGCGCACGCGCTCCACGAGACTATCCGGACCGAAACAAGCCTGAAGTGCTCATTAGGAGTTGCGTCTTCGCGCCTTGTCGCGAAAGTATCGTCGGATCAGGCCAAGCCCAATGGCGTTTTGCATGTTCTCCCCGGCGAAGAATCGCACTTTTTGGCTCCACTCGACATACGCAAAATCCCTGGTATAGGAAAAAAGACCGAGGCGTCACTTAACAAACTCGGCATTCGCAGAGTTGGGGATTTGGCAATGCTTGAAGAGAGCTTTCTTGCCACTCACTTTGGCCCCTGGGGTCTGGCACTCGCAGGCAAGGCTCGTGGGCAAGATGCGGGCGGGTGGTTCGATTCCGCGGTCGGCGAGGCGGAAGATCCAAAGTCTATCAGTCACGAACATACTTTCTCGGAGGATGTCTCGGACGGGAATCGCATTGAGACCACGTTGCTCAAACTTTCGGAAATGGTCGCCAAACGTTTACGAGAGCATAAGCTTTACTCTCGTACTGTCCAGCTCAAGCTGCGTGATGAGGATTTTACGACCGTAACGCGCGCCTGTACACTCGATCACGCTACGCAACTCGATGGTGAAGTTGCAGCAGCGGTTATTCGGTTATTTCATCTGGCGTGGGACGGACAAACGCCCATTCGCCTGGTTGGCGTGCATGCGGGATCGTTACAGTATGCCGAAGGTCAAATGAATCTGCTCGACGAACCACAGGTCGCTCGGGTGCGCGATGCATTCCGCTCTGTCGATTACATTCGCGCTCGCTTCGGGGAGAGTTGCATTTCGCTTGCGAAAACTTTGGATGCAGGCATCCGCGAGAGAGTGCACGAGAACCCCTTCGATCTTCCCGGTAAAACCGCCAAAGACAAACCCTCAGAATAATTGCTCAGCGACAGCCAAGCATTGCGCTAGGCGGCTTTCACGATTTTCGCGAATGATTGTGGATCAAGGCTTCCACCGCCCACCAAAGCGCCGTCAATCTCAGGCTCTCTAATAAGCGCCTCGATGTTCTCAGGCTTGACGCTTCCACCATAGAGAATCCGGAGCCGCTGCGCTGCGTCATTGCCAAACCTTTTCTCCGCTTCGGAGCGAATCAGACTATGCGCTTGAGATGCAATTTGCGGGGTTGCTGTTTGACCCGTGCCAATCGCCCAAACCGGCTCGTAAGCCACGATCACTCTTTCAAACTGCTCCTCGGTGAGCCCCGCTATCCCACCCGCAAACTGTCGAATCAAGACCTCCCCGGCCTTCCCCGCCTTGTGCTCATCCAAATGCTCACCAACACATACGATAGGTGTTAACCCCTCGTCAATCGCGGCTTGCGTCTTCTTGAGCACATCCGTGTCGGTTTCGTGGAAGCACTGCCGCCGTTCGCTGTGCCCAATCAACACCCAGGTCGCACCAGCGGCACGCAGCATTTCACCCGAAGTTTCCCCCGTGTAGGCGCCTTCTCTGGCCCAAAAAAGGTTTTGGCCACCGATGCGAATTGCCGTCTCTTGAGTGGCGTGAACAGCAGCCGGAATGTTGATGCTCACCGGGAAAACCACGATCTCGCAATTCACAACGCCGTCTACCAATGGATTGAACTGCTCGAAAAAAACAGCCGTTTGCTGGACCGTTTTGTACATCTTCCAGTTACCCGCGATAATGCGCCGTCTCATGACTGAGATATTGAATTACTTTCCTTTCTGAATCTCTTCAAGGAAGCTTGTTCCCGCTTTAATTTCAGTTCCAAAATTTTCCGCCACAGTTTGGCCGATGTCGGCGAGAGTTCTCCGCGTGCCGAGGTTTACACCAGCTCGCACACAAGCTCCATAAACTAACAGCGGCGTATATTCGCGCGAGTGGTCCG
This sequence comes from Bryobacteraceae bacterium, assembly GCA_051004875.1. Classification (GTDB taxonomy): domain Bacteria; phylum Acidobacteriota; class Terriglobia; order Bryobacterales; family Bryobacteraceae; genus Bog-105. Next base: position 15,596 of record JBPCJX010000033.1, on the reverse strand, counting down.
TTGACGGAGTAGTCGGATCGCATCCATGGTCGGCCGTCAAGATAACCAGGTCCTCATCTTGGAGCTGCAAACCGGGCAGCCAGCGGTCAAAAGCTTCCAAAGCTTCTGCATATCCGTCCACATCATTGCGATGGCCAAAGAGCTGGTCGAAGTCGACCAGGTTCACGAAGATTAACCCGTTCGCCTGTTGACGCATTGCCTGCATGGTCTTCTGCATGCCGTCATCGTTGTCCTTCGATTTTACGTATTCCCGTATACCACGCTGAAGAAAAATATCCGCAATCTTACCGACACCATACACTGCCACCTGCTGTTCAGAAAGCTTGTCGAGCAGCATGCCTTGGGGCGGTGGCACAGCGAAGTCCTTGCGATTCGGCGTGCGCACAAAACGGCCCGGCTCACCCTCGAATGGGCGAGCGATTACGCGCCCAACTTCATGCGGACCGCGCAAGATCTCCCGCGCAGTTTCGCATATCCGATAGAGCTCGTCGAGTGGGATCACGCGTTTATGAGCTGCAATTTGAAATACGCTGTCAGCGGATGTATAGACGATCGGCGATCCGGTTTTCAGATGCTCAGCTCCGAGCTCTTTGATTATTTCTGTGCCGGACGCCGGCCTGTTCCCGAGTGTCTTGCGCCTGATCCTTTCCTCAAATAGCTCGATCACCTCCAGCGGAAAGCCGTGCGGATACAGCGGGAACGGCGTTTCAAGCAGAATTCCAGCCATTTCCCAATGTCCCGTAGTTGTATCCTTACCGGGCGAAGCCAGCGCGCACTTTCCGTATGCACCCGCCGGATTTTTCACAGGTTTCAAACCTGAGAGCGGCTTTATGTTCGCCAACCCGAGAACGCAGAGATTCGGTAACTTGAGATTTCTCTGCTTGGCTATGTTGCCTAAAGTGTTGCTGCCTTCATCGCCGAACTCGGCCGCATCCGGCATTGCTCCTATTCCGACACTATCGAGCACGATCAAGATGACACGCTTGAAGCGCTCGGTGCGCAATCAAGTCACCTGGTCGCAAACGAGTCGACGCAACCCTGAGCTGCTCATTTGGTTGTCTGTTCGTTTGACGGGCTAGGCGGGGGAGTCTGGAAAGCATCCCTCAATCTAGCAGCGCGCTCGCGCGCAAGATGCATGTATGATTCATGCGTCGTGATCCGGTTGAATAAAGGAATGAACTGCAGCGGCGCAGCGAGCTGTTTTCGAAGCCAAAGAGATTCGATCTCGGCGAGCGCCTGATTTACGCCAAGTCTGTCATAGCGAACGGCGCTGTCGAGATCCAAGTAGGCGCGCTCCGTTGCACCAATCTGCTCGAACCGTTCAAGCAGTTGCCGGGCAGTTTCGTCGATCGAATAGTTGAACGAAGTTTCCGTAGCACTGCCGTTCTCGTTTTCGTATCGAAAACTCTTCTTTCCTGTATTAGCAACTTTCAACCCCGATTCAAGGGGTGCCTTAAAGTAATTTAGCTTCTCGGCCATAGCGAATAGCGCTGCAGTATCGGCCTCTTGCAACTGAGCTGTCAATGGTCGATCATCAGTGGGCGATTCCTTATACTGCAGTGCTCCAGTGCGGTCGACACGGATGAAGAAATATGCCGGTGTGCTCCCCGGGAAACTTCTTGTAAAGATAAGCTTCGGGGTGCCGGCGCTTAGCGAAACAAAGAGCATCAGCGCCAAAAGGACCGTTCTCACTGGTGCATCCCAATTGCGGTAGTAAAGCTGGAATGCGTGGCATGGCAGATGGCGACCGCGAGGGCATCCGTCGCATCAAACGATTCGATCTGCTCGTCCGTCGCAAGCAGCGAATGAACCATCATTTGTACCTGGCGTTTTTCCGCCCGTCCATATCCGACCACGCTTACTTTCACCTCGAGCGGAGAGTACTCGCTCACGCCCAGTCCGGCTTCCGCCGCAAGCAGCAAAGCAACCCCTCTAACATGCGCCAGTTTCAGTGCAGACTTTGCATTGATTGCATGAAATACTTCTTCCACGGCAACAGCTTCAGGAGCGAAGGTAGCAATTACGGTACGCAGCTCAGCAGCAATGAACCGCAGCCTCTGTTCCAGTACATCAGCGGATTTCGTGCGAATGACCCCGGCAGAAACCAATCGGTGACAACGGCCATCAGTATCGATAACACCGAAGCCCGTTCTTTCGGTGCCGCAATCAATTCCGACAATGCGCATCAAATGTTTCGAGTGGTTCTGAACCTCAGAGCTGCGAGGCTTGCTTAGGTCAAGGCTTCTACTTCTGCCTCATCCACGTCATAATTGCCGTACACATTCTGTACGTCATCGTGTTCCTCGAGAACTTCGTATAGTCGCAGCATCGCCTGTGCATTTTTGCCTTCGAGCTTGATCGTATTCTTCGGCACCATTGCAATCTCGGCCGATTCCGTCGGGATACGTGCGTTCTCAAGCGCTTTCAACACCGCTTCGTGCGCCTCTGGCGGCGACAGAATCTCCCAGGCGCCGCCATGATCGCGAATGTCGTCGGCACCCGCGTCCAGCACAATACCCATTAATTGATCTTCCGTTACGTTTTCTGCGTCCACGAAGATCTGGCTTTTGCGTTCAAACATCCAGGCAACGCTACCCTGTTCACCAAGGTTCCCGCCGTTTTTGGAGAAGACGTGGCGGATCTCGCTTACAGTGCGGTTGCGATTATCCGTTGCAACATTAACCAAGACGGCCGCGCCTCCCGGTCCATAGCCTTCAAACAGAATTTCATCGATCTGGCCGCCCTCGAGTTCGCCAGTGCCGCGCATAATGGCGCGTTTGATGTTGTCGGCGGGCATGCTCTCCGCTTTGGCCGCTACAATCGCCGTGCGCAAACGTGGATTCGCGTCAGGATCACCGCCATTGCGTGCAGCGATCATAATTTCCTTGATTAAGCGCGTGAACGCCTTTCCCCGTTTGGCGTCGAGAGCTGCCTTTTTGTGCTTAATTGTGGCCCATTTACTGTGTCCCGACATAGCAAAACCTCAACTGTTCTGTAACTTTCGAGGATAACAAACATGCGTAAGGATGGAGATTCAGCGTATGGCGGAGAGGGGGGGACTATTTTTTGGCCCCTTCGAATCAGATGCTTACCCCCGTGCTACCACTTCTGCTACCACTTTTTGCCCCTAAACCCTGAGAAAAGTTCTCCGTTTCGAACACTCACAAGGAGAAATCGAAATGAAGAAGGCATGTAGTGTTCTGCTACGAATCCGCGCCAAAATTCCGGTCGAGGGCAAGCTCGAATTCCGCTACGTCGAGCCGGTGTATCACGCTCCAAAAGCAAAAAACAGCAAACCGAAATTGAAGCCGCTCGTGGCCAAAATCGGTAAGAAGGAAACACATCACCCGGAAGGTGTCTACGCTCTGCGCTACGGCAGGAAATACGAAAACGTCGGCACCGATGCCGAAGCTGCGCTCTGTGCCTTCGAGCGCAAAAAGAAAACGCTGGAGGCAAAAGCGGCGGGTGTCGAAGTCGTCGAAAATGGCGTGCCTTCGAGCGTCAAGAACAAGCTCGATGAAGTGCTCGAAGCGGTCAAGCCCACGGAGAAGCCCAAACGAAATTTCAAAGCAAAGGTTGACGAATACATCAAGGAAATCCGCCAGGACAAGAAGGATAAGACCTACCACTGTTACAAAATCACGGTTGAAGGTTTCTTCGCTGCGTGCGGAAGAACCGACGAAAATCCGTCAGCCAAGCTCAACCTCGAAGACCTCGACCGCGAAGACGTCAGGAACTACATTCGAACGCTCAAAGCCAAGTCGTTGGGGAATCGGACGGTGAGAAACCGCGTCGATTTTCTGAAGACGTTCTTTCTTCATTTCGATCTGTCGTGGCCGCTTAAGACGAAGGACATCCCCGAATACACGGAGAAATTTGTCACGGTATACGACCCCGAGGCGATTCAGACCATTCTCAGCGCAGCCACGCCCGACGAGTACGACTTATTGAGCTTCTTTCTTTGTACCGGAGGCCGCGAACAGGACGTCGAGTTCGCACGCTGGCCCAACATCCATTTCAGGACCAAGAAATTTTTGATCGAAGAGAATCTTCCAGCCGGATACACGCCGAAGGATCGCGAGGAAGCCGCCATTCCCATCCCGGACTATCTCATCGATCTCTTGCGGGCGAGACGGAAGCGCAACCTGGATGCGGAATTCATTTTTCCAACCGAACGCGGCAAACCGGATAGACACCTGTTACGCATCGTCAAGCGCGTTGCGTTGCGTGCCGGTCTGAATTGCGGCCACTGCAAAACGAAACGCGGTCTCTCCTGCCGTAAGCATCCAGTCTGCAAAACTTGGATTTTGCATACCTGGAGAAAGTGCTTCGCGACCTATCATCATCGCAATGGCTTTCCAGCGCGCCAAATCCAAAAATGGTTGCGGCACTCGGACCTCGAAACCACCCTTCGTTATCTCGCGTGCGCCGATGATGAGAGTCCAGAAACGCGGCAACAGGTCAACAGCACGTTTGACGATTTTGTGAGGAAACCGGCGCTCGTTCCCGAGTCGGCGTAACGAAGCGGGAGACGCTATAGTTGCCGTCGTTCGATCCAGTCTGCAATATAAAGCGGACAGAACCGATAACCGTTGCCAATACGATCATGGGCCTTCAACTTGCCTCGACGGACGTATTTGCAGATAGTGTCGCGCCGTTTTATATTGACAAAACTCATGACCTCGCCGGTTGTGAGAAATCCCTTTCGCTTGCGAAGCTCGGCGACGAGTGATTGTTTCGTCCCTGCCTCGCTTTGAGGTTTCGCAAGCAGCGTTTTCTTGCTTCTACGTTTACTCGGAACCTCAACCGGCTTCGCTCCACCCGTGCTCACACCGCCACGACTCGAACCTGATCCGCTTCCATAGTCGGGCATCTTGCTTCGTCTTGCGGTCGCTTCATCCAGAATTCCCAAGTCAATTATGACGGAAGTAATATCAGCCTTACTCATACTGCCTCTACAATCTTTTGATCGCCACGCACGCATTAAGGAACCCCTGTGCTGTGACACCATTGAGTGCGAAAGCCGCGAGAGAATTCTTCAGTTGGGCGAGAATTTTCTAAAGAATATCATGCAACTCTAGACCGCGTTCATCAAACCACTTTTTTAAACTCGCGGATAGCCTTCGCCAACGACGCATTGATCTCTGTATTTCGCAAAGCCGTGAAGTTATCGAAATTCAATTCGTGTCGGCTTTCGACCATTCGACGTTATAATCCTCAAGGTATGAGAGTGCAATGTTCTTTCCGCGTTCGTTTTAGCTTCGGGTGGTTGCAGGTCAACTCGGCGTCCGGGATCTCACCGTGATCCCTTTGATGAAAAAAGTCGCTTTTCCAAGAAGCTGAACATCTCGCAAACATGCGGCTTATCGAACTCTGCTTCCATTTAAACAACACCATCCGGCGTTCGCCGGTAGAACAGCACCACACCGCACCGTAGCTCCTTCTTGTTCACTATCAAGACGAGATAAACATTGGTGGTCACTGAAGTGAAAACGGGAACAGCCGCGTCAACTGGTGCCGCCGTGGTTGGCTTAGTTATGTGTGAGTGTTTCATTTTCAGTGGATCTGCTCTTTCTTCTCGCCGCCATTGGGAAAAGTTTCCTGTGTCGTCGTGTCGTCACGATCTGCGACGACATGGATGTGAGTCTTTGCGCAGTCCAAATCCTTTTGGATCGGAAAGCCTGGATCAATCAATTCTCGGACCTTTATATAAGTTGATTCGTCAATTGCGCCGATCCGTTTCGCTCGAACCAGCGGCAGGTTAATCGCGCTCCATAGCTTCGTGAGATCAACTTCATCGTCGGCTGACAATATCTCTCGGCGTTCCTTCAGCCAACATGCGTTGCAAATTTCCTTTTGCGTATCTCGATATTCTTCAAAACGCGAACAACGGCTGCACTGTCCAACCTTGCGGTTCGGCCCACGGCGGCTCTGGACTCCCAAGTCAGCTTCGGCTTCCTTAATTTGCCTTTCAAGGTCGATCACCTTTTTGTTGGCGGCTTCCAGGGCATCCCGCTCCGGCTGCACGATCTTTTCAAATTCCGGGTTGTCAAGCTGCGATCTGACACTTTTCTTCGCGTCGTCCAGGTGTTTTTTTGCGTACTCAACCTCGCTGACGGCCTCAGCGTAAGCAGTCCTCAATTTGGCAAGCTCGTCTGAACTCACACGACCTACTTTCCTGTATTACAGTTCGTTGATGCCCCGAGTTGCGATGCATCCCGCCAATTATTTCGTCTTTTCCTCTTCCTAGATCGCCATAACAATCGGCTCAACCGGAGCCGCGCTTCGACAATGTCCCATGAACCGCCGCCCTTGGTACGAAACCTTGCCGAGCGTGAGCGTAAAAAAGTGACCGCTTGTGCAAGCGTACAGAAAAATATCAAGATCCTCTTGCTTGACGCTCTGGATACGATTACCGACTGCGCCACATTCTTTACGCGGGCAACTGATAACGCTGCGGTCGTGTACAAACGTCTTTAATACTCGTTCGTTGTTCGCCGTCATAACCGGCTTGTCCTCCAGTTTGCAGTCACCGGCGACGTGCAAGACGTTTTCGAGTTTTATCTTTTCAAGCCTCGGGGCTGGCGATGATGCTGACGACACAATTTCTCCTTTAGAAAATGAAAAAAGGACTCGCTCCTTCCGGGAGTCCCCTTCAGGCGTGCGGCCCGGATTGATTCGAGAAAGCTCCGGGTGGTACGCTTTCTCAAATTATCGTCATGAGGTTTTGAATTGTCAAGGCACTTCCACAAAGTGTTCCGGCATTTCCGAAAATGATTTACTGATCGGCACTTTTGTTTATTAATTCTGGCGCGGAAAGTTTCGGCCTATACGCACGTCAATTGCCAATTACAGCGCCGCGTAAGTGTCCTCACAGTTGGGACGCGAGCGCAAATCTTTCGGAACCTACTGGATTTCATCTTTTGAGATACAATCACAAATGGTGAAATTAGATGGATGTCAAAAGTAGGAAATGGTCGAAGCACATGCACCAAATGTGGAGTTACTGTCGCTCTCATTTACACTTATCAAGTGTGAACATCCTTTCAAGCTGGTCCACGTCGCCTTCTTATCCTGTTCGGCGTCTGCCTCATCAAGCTCGTCAATTCGGTCAGTCATGGCTTGTATTACGTCACATACAAAGTCCTGGAACTTCTCCGGTGACAGCCATGTCTGAACAGCGTCCATCCTGCCGTCGAGTTAAGTCCTCGGTCAGTTTTTCGTTGACAATCTGTCGATTAGATTCTGTCGAAAGTCAGGGTTTTCCATGCTGTTGCAAAATTCACTTTGGTCGTGTGACATTAGTCATCTCCTCCAGATCGTATGCTGTAATCTCCCTGAACGAAACAATCCAGGCGTCAACCATTTCGTCCAGTGTGAGCAACACATTTTTACGTGCCGCACGGAGCGCTTTCACTCCTCGTGTTCTGATCTCTCGCGACTTCGCTCGATGTTTCAATTCGTCCGCATATGTTTCATGTTTAAGGATGATACGAATTACATCGGGAAGGGTGAGTAGAGTGTTAATCTGATCTTTTGTGACATCACCTTCGAGTTCAAACTCGGGTGACGTAATGATGACATGACCTGTTACTAGTGTGGGGTTTTCTTCAGCTTCCCACACGTACAGCGTCACATCCTGGCACAGTACGTAACTACCACTACACGTCCAGGTGGGCAGCGGCAATTTCTTCTCGGTTCTCATTCCGTCAAGTAACCCTTCGGATAATTGCGTTGGTGTGCTCATTGAGTCGTTGCCCTTAGCGGCGGCACGAGCGGGCTTGACGACATGAATGTTCTTTTTGTTGTTTGCCATCGTGGTTACGCTTCTGCCTGTGCTGACTTGTTCTGAAATGTGTCTGAAACTTCAGGTGGCGGCTTCGCCGCCCTGAAACATAAATCTCGCTGGACGTACGACTCACCCACGCGGAAACTGTTCAGAACCGTCAGCGAGGCGTCTTCAAACATTCCTTTGCCGTCTGGTGTTTCCGTGTAGTAATACAGCCGATAGGAACTCGGCGCTTCTTGCACGCCAGCGATTACAAACCACAGTTGCATCGTGGCAAGACAGAACAGCCTCGCGTACACCTTCGGATCGTCCGGATTCTTCGGCACGGCGGGAAGTCGGTCCCGCAATGCGCGTGCGACTAATTTCAATTTCATACGTACCTCGCTAAATATTTTTGTCAGTAAGGGAAGGTTGCGCTTGGTGAGGTGGCCCGTTAAAACTGGGAATGGCCGGGGAAACTCAGGTGCAAACTGCTTACGAAAGTGAAGTGTGATTCCAAGTTGAAACTCTCACGTTTCTCGCGGAGAAAATAAATCGACGTTTTCTTTTTCTTTTGTCTTCATCACGCGAGGGCTGAAACCTCGCCTTGCTACCGGCGATCAGGTACATTGATTACAGCTTTTGGGTTTTGTACTTGTTTCGATTGATTTCGGCCCGTGCGTCTTGAGCACAAGTGCAAAGATATTTTTCAAAGGCTCCCGCCGACGTTAGCTCATCGAGCGTACACGCATCCAAGACGCGCTCCGTATTTGCAATCAGATCCTTTGTGATCTGCTCCCGCGTGTCGCTCGACAATTCCGCTTCTGAAAGAACGGCGTCGATCTCGCGACGAACTTGGTCCATGATGCTGGTGGTCAGTTCTTCGCGCTTTTGCTGTCGGTCAATCATGCGAGGGCGTCTGCATCCTAGCCAATTCCCACGCGCAGTCAACGCATCGCTTGTAGGCGCTTGGCTCTTCTGTATCACCGCAAGTGTAAAGGGCAAACACTACGGAAACGGCGACCATCTGGGCCAGTGAAAGATCGAGATATGGATCTCCGACAGCTTTCAGGTCAGCGATGGTTTCGGCGGGCACTTCGACGGTGATCGTCATACGTGCTCGGGAAGAGTCGCTGCCAATGTCATTAGCGTTGTAAGTTGGGCGTTGAGCGTTTGGCGCGATAGTCGCAGTTCATTTGCGCTACTTCTTTCATCTTCGAAGACTTCGCCATGCAAGGCCGATGATTGTTCGAATAGAATGATTGCCCAAGTCACAAAGTCGTTTACATTAGGTCGAGGTGCTTCGCCGTGAAAGCGTACGCAGCCAAGGCTCATAAGCCATTTCTGAAGAACTTCGAGAAGGTCCGACTTCGGGCTTCGGGCACTTGTCATTTCGGCCTCTTCGAACGCGTTGCAACCTTGTCCCAGATCGCGGCTGCGTTCTGTTCCGCAACCCCCGAGATGTAACGGCTCTCGATGGCGTCCACCTGTTCCGGCGTCGTGTGCGTATAAAGCTCTTGCAGTTCTTCGAGTTCTTGGTCGGTTAACTTCGCTAATTCCATCTTGTTTATCCTCGCTAAGGCATCAACACGGCCTGAATGTCGGCTTGTTGAAGAAGGGGAAGTTCGTGTGCCTTTGCAAAAGCCAAATTTCTCTTAATAGCCCTGCGAATCCATGTTGTTCGACACATTCTCATGGCGGTGGCAACAAGATCGATCTCGTCTACCACGGCCCTTTCAAGCCTTAACGTGAGTGTCGCAATCTCTTGATGTCTGTTATCCATTGCTGCCCTCATCACCATTAACAGTCGTCAAGAAATACAGCCGCAAAATCATTTCGGAGAGTCGCTTGACGACGAGCGCACAACTCGGGTCGCCAACGATGCTGTTGTTCAGGTTGACGATCTGCTGCGACAGGCTGCTCAAAATGTCGGCGGTATCGGGCTGACCAGCGTTCGCCGGTAGCAGCTTCGCCCGGTTCAGTTGTTGAATCACGGCTGGGCTAAGCTTGGCTTCCGTCCTTAGCCGTGCTGCGGGATTCTGCTTCTCACTTCTTGTGAAATCGTTGAAATTCATCATTCGGGTTGATCTCTCCTTGCCTATCGCAGACCTCGCGTGGCATCGATAGATATTTAGACAGCCTCGACTTATAGCCTGATCCGGGGAGGCGTATTCAAAAGCGTGATTTTGGGTTGTTGCGACAAAGGTGTTCAGGACGGACAGAAACCAATTAGCGCGGGGCTATTCGGGCGACACCGATCTGTTTCCGGCGTTCACGCCCATGCGAATGGTGCCTTTGATGATCCATTCGACACAACCAGACGACGTCAAACGGCTTCAAATAGTCATCGTGATGGGCTTCTACTTTGTCCGCGCCACACACCTGACAAGGTTGTTGTTGAATTGTGCCTCGCCTAACGGCATTACTCAATTTGGCTCTCGCCCGTCGTCGGTCAGGATACTTTTCAGCTTGGGTATCGTAACCTCGGCGCACAGCAACTTTCCCGTGTGGCGTACTTGCATACCGCCGTTGAATTCGCGCTCGGCTTTTGGGATTGCTTATTGCCCATGCGCTAGACAGTTTAATGGAACAGGTTTTACATTCGGCTTTGAATCGATAGTGCTCTCCAAGCTTCCTGTTGTACCGCTTTTGCTGATAGAATTCTTCCCGTGGTTTTTCCCGACCACATCTCGTACACGTTTTCATGAAACTCCATGCCGAATTGATCTCGGCATGGAATATCTATGAAAATTACAATTTCGGGATAAAATCAGGACGAGCGAGTGGATCTAAGCGGCTTTGGATGGCCTAGAGTATCTCTTAGTACAGGGATGTGTATTAGTGACCTCTATTTTCCGTGCTTTCATTCGATGATATGAAAGCGTATCCCGAACCTTCGAGATCGAAAGGCCAAGCGCATCCGCGATGAATCGGTTAGATCGGTTCGGGCCCGAGTCATAACTCAGCAGAATGGAATGCGTATGCGAGTCCAGCTTCCGGCCTCTCTTCGCGCCCGGTTTAGCTCTAGATTTCCGGGGCTTTGGAATCCACACAACGTGAGTGACTTCGATTGCCTTTTTGCAAAGTTGAATGGCATAGTTTCCACCGCTCCTTGGTTCCAGAAATTTCGGTCTGTACAGCCCGCTCCGCAGCAGAAGCCTGTACATTTGCTTTAGATCACGACGACAGTAGAACGCGAGTTTACAGGCTAGAGCGAAGTCATCTTCACTCTTCGACTGTTTCGGGTTTCGATACCCATTCCAGTAAACTCGACCAACCGAGTTTCGTAACAGTGCCCCGACCACTTTATAGTCGGGCAGAGGAGGAAGGCTGTCTCTACTCTCCAACAGATTTATTGATCCAATGGAGAGCGTTTCTGTAGCAGGAATAGGCATTCTAGAATGTGACGGGGCTACTACTTTGAGCAGAAACTCGGACATGTCGGCAAGCTGAATTTCATCAGGGCGAAGTTCCTCTGCAAATCCGTAGTAATCCCCGCTAAGGTGCCGTGATCCAGGCGCAACGCAACAACCGCCTTTGGTTTTGAAGTCGATTCCAGGAAGACAGTCCTTCCGATTGCGTAAGGGTACGTTCGGCACACGAAAGAAGAGGTGCTGGCTCCACTTGCGGCCACTCTTGTCTACTGTCACGGTATTGGCAACCCGTTCACCAACATCGAATTCCAGTTGGTCTAGCTCGGCTCGACCTCTTCTACACTGCTTGAGGTCCAAGTCAATTGCAACTGAAAGAATGCCCATGCGAATACCAAAATTTCCATTCGGCCATTTAGCAGCCCATTTTCGAATTTGTGCCGGGTCGAACGTCGCTTTCTTTTGCCAGCCTTTCAGTCTCGGATGTTTTCCCGCTTTCGCTATATCGCAGGTCTGATTGCCGCACTCGCAGCAGAGCTTTCCGTCTGCGCCGATCACAATGCCATACAACGGGTGGACGGGGCCGAGTGCCAATGCAGCGATCACATCATCTATTCGTTCATTCATCACCCCTTCCTGACCCGGCTAGGCCGAGTGCACTAACTATCGCCGGGTCTCAATATTTACGAGATGTCTGATCGCAGACGAGGCTGGACAAGTCCCACACCGCTGGCTAAGACGAAATACCTAATTCGAGTCGCTGGCGCGTTTGTTAGGCTCGCACTCAATGGCCGTACAACAAAGGCGTACGGTTCTAAAGCGGTTTCTGGAATTTGTGAAACTTACTGCCTTTGAAAACTCCACACCAAAAGCGATGTGCCAGCTTACCTCGGATCTGACGTTTGTCAAGTGGCCGTACTTCTGTAGCCGCCAGACCAATCTTTTGCGCCTTCAACTTGATCTCTAATCGCTACGAGACCCGACGCGGCAAGTGCAGCAAAAATTCGAAGCCGCGCATTGATTCTTTGATCTTGCATTGCCCATTGAGCCACTGCAATGAATAAAGCTTTTTCTCAATCCACCGCGCCGCCTCACACAAGTTCCTTTACCCAATCCAAAAGATCCCTGATAAAAACGCACCGCAAATCACCACACGAGTCAGAGAACGCCCCAGAGCGAACCAGAAAAAATATCTGGTTAGGCTTTCTGGCCACGTTCACCGCGACATTTCTGTCAAGCTCGACGGCCACAAACGTTTTTTTGAATCGCGATCAAAAACTTCTCCGAACAATTGATGTTTGTGTAGAATTTTTCTGCGCTGGTCGCACTAGTTCGATGTACCACGCTGCGGGTTCCAGACACAGCGCGTTGCAAAAACAATTTTAGAAGTATCTGGCCGACGAAAAAAAACTCCCAATCATGAACTTACAGGAAGTGATCGCTTTCTTACGAAAGCACCATCGACCCATCTGGCGAAGAGTGTACACGAAGCACTACAATACTTCTGGGTTCGCGTCGAGCGAAGTTGTTGCCGCCGCACTCGGGTTTGCAATTTTCAACGCTGAAGATAACACAGCCAATAACAGCAAGTCTGGGACGGCGCTAAATGTCACGTGTGCTTCAGAGGTTCTACGCGCTTACGACTACCCAACATTCTTTGTCAGCACGCAATTAGTTTCGGCTCTCCTACGTACCGACCCACCAACTGAGGTGACGTGGGCAAATCTAAAGATGCCGTTCCCCGGTCTTATTTTCATGTTGCCGTCCGGGGCGGTTGTCGAGCGTGACTACGGGCCTGTGCCGTTTATAGGCGCGTGCTTAATGGAAATCAGTTTCACGGAGTCTCACCCAGGACGGCAGATGAAGGTGAAGATAGTGTCGCGGTCTTCTGGACCAATACACCAGAAGTAGGCGATTTTGCTCTCGAAGATGTGCTCTTTCCAGCAACTCAAAAGCTCAAACCCGATCCTGAGTGGGTGAGAGAAAAAACAGAAGAGTCAAGCCTGAACTTCGAACTGGAGAATGAGGCAGTTGAGATGGACTACGATTTTGCCTCCGCAATGGCTTCGCTGGCAGCTAAGCTAATTCTTCTATTGCAAGCGCGACCCGAGATGATTGAGCGGAGTCAGTTCGTCCGCCGAAGTCTCAAGCACGGCGGTGTCCAGGTCTGGTCTCCAAACTTCGTCGGTCGAGATTACACATTTGCAAAGAACCCGGAGGGAACGACTCTACCATTGGACAAAACAGGAAAGATCGCGGCTTTACGGTTTCGCCGTGGCCATTATCGGCGTCAGCCGTGTGGAACCGGAAGGCATGAGCATAAGATCATCTGGATTGAGCCATTCTTGACCACGGTCTGGTGCAACGCAGCTTCGACTATGAACGCGGCCTGAGTCCTGAAATACGAAAGTCTATTGCGGGTTCCGTCTTCCCGAAGTTGAAGGTAATGTCGAGCGAACGCCACAAATGAAGAAATCGAAATCCAAAGCTTCATTCATCGACCCAATGCTGTGTCTCTCGGCAGCTTCATTGCCGGAAAACGATGACTGGGAATACGAACTCAAACTCGATGGCTACCGCGCCGAAGCGATCAAAACGTATGGCATGATAAAACTCCGCTCACGAAATGACAAAGACTTCACGGGTCGATACCCTTCAATCGCGAAATCTCTTAACAATCTACCCGACGAAACAGTGATCGACGGTGAGATCGTCGCGTTTGATGAGACTGGTAGGCCATCGTTTAACACTCTTCAGAACTACGGCTCATGGCAAGTGCCGATTTTCTTTTATGTTTTTGATCTCCTCCTGCTCTCTGGGAGAGACATCCGATCCGAACCGCTCGAAACGCGCCGCGAATTGCTCCGTACCAAAGTCCTATCTGACCTAGACGAGCCGATTCGGTACTCGCCAACTCTTGACTCGAATCTCGGCGACCTCATCGAATCAGTACGGCAGCAGAAGTTCGAAGGGTTAATAGCAAAGCGCCGGGACAGCCGTTATGAATCCGGCCAAAGAACGGGCGCGTGGCTGAAGATGAGGGTCAATCAAGGCCAGGAATTTGTTATTGGCGGCTACACTTCAAGCCCCAAGAATTTTGATGCCTTAATTTGGGGTCTTACAAAGACGGAAACTCATCTATGTCGCACGCACACGCAATGGTTTTACACCATCAATCCGGGAAAAGCTGTTTCGAACCTTCAAGGGTCTTCAGACGGAAAAATGTCCATTTGCAAACCTTCCCGAAGCGAGAAGTGGGCGATGGGGAGTGGGTCTGACGGCGGCGAAGATGAAGGAATGCCGCTGGCTAAGGCCACTGCTGGTCGGGCAGTTTGAATTTGCTGGTAGAAAAAGCAATTGCCGAAGAATTGATCGAAGTGTCTTACCGGGCGACGGACAGTTCGTCTGGTGCCGGAGCAGCCATCTTCAAAACTTTCAAGACTGCGAAACTGAACATTGTCGCTGGTAGTCCTGAAGAACTTGACGAGACGTTGCGAAAGCTCTCAACTGAAGTTCAGGCCAATTGGGACGACGACAGCCTGAACGATTTCATGCCTTGATACGAATGTTGTCTTTCGTCTGCGGATTCCGAAGTGTTTAGCGTCGCGATATCACACGCAAATCCATCTCTTCTGCGTGGAGCGTGAAGCTGCCACCGTTCCCGTTACGAGGGACAACCGTAATCCTGGCCGGGTTTGACTCATTGACCAAGTCATCAATCGCATCGCTTGCATCGAGGACAACCGTCTTTGCCATGTTGCCCATTTGCATCGCGTCGGCTACGACTGCGATAACTCCAAGATGTTTCACACTGCTGCCGCGAACGGACACAATGTCATAGACTCCCGTCGCGTTCTTAGGCATAGGAACTTCTCGAAGTACGATAGCGACGGAGTTCTGGTTTCGGACTGCTTGAATGAGAGTCGTTTTAACCCTATAAGACAGATCCAGAACCGGGCCGGAAATGCTCCCGGAATACTTCAATCTACCCTCATACGTGTTCACGATTGGTGCTTGCGATTGTTCTGGTGCTTGCGATTCCTCCGCTGAAGATGATCTTCGAACTGTAGTCGGAGCGGGGTAGGTGTACCTAAGATAGCTCGGATAATTGAGCACATCAGCAGCACTCATCGACACAGTCCGTCGATTCTCATCGTAAAAATTCCAACGTTCGGAAAGGAAGGCCGGATCGGTTGGATTCCGATAGTCCGGGGATGGACTGGTAGCAGCGAGAGCGTTCCAATTGCTCCAGATCTTGTCTATGTTGCAGTGATGCGCGTAGAAAATTGGATCGCGGGCAGCATAGCCAAGATGACCCATGTCATGAAATGGAGACGTATGCAATCCAATGTCATCGTGGATGGCATCATGTGGATTACTTTCACACGCACCCCCCCTGCTGGCGGTTCCGCCGAAGGTCGCAAAGTCAGCAATTCCATATAGCAGAGCGATGCGTT
>JBPCJX010000032.1:0-9812 GCA_051004875.1 Bryobacteraceae bacterium | reverse complement strand
AGAATTCTCAAGCAATGCTTTCGGGGGCATTCCGGTGACCGGCTAGGGTCAGAGATCAAATTCGGTCGATCGCATCACCAAAACGCGTCCTTCAAAGTAACGCGTGGCGGTGATAAAACCAGGTTTTGACCGTCTGAACGAGAAAGAGGTAAGTGAGGAGAAGACACGATTTGGAATTTAAAGCACGCTAAGCTGCCAGGAGGGGCCATTCCGGGCATTTTGAATGTAAGCCGCCATCTTTGGGTACCGCTTCCGCGTCGTTTATAGGAACCGATGAGGTGCAGATCCCAACATGTCTAACTAATGGGATGGTCCGCCGCCTCTGCTCCAGAGCAGTCGGAGTATAAGAGGTGAACGAAGGAGGATCCCGTGCCGCCATCCTCACTGATTATCTGGAGGCCATAGTCAATGGCGACCTCACTGTGTGGGTTTGACCGGGTGAGCACTCGTACCGTGTAGTTCGGGAAAGCTGTCTGGAAGACGCCCTTTTGGCCAGTCTTCTCCCAATCGACAAACCCCTCCTCAGTCTTTTTGTACGGCCTCCCCACCACCTCCGAGCGCTTATCCGCCGTCATCATGTTCGTAATCTCATTCGATGACCAACGTTCTGATTGATATAAGCACCTCGGTCTTCTTATCGAGTTGCCTCGATACGACAAGGTTAAATTGTGCCCGATCCAAGCTCACCTCATTATTTTTGGTCAGAGCCGTTTCGACAGGCTCCTCCAATGCCCCGATCTGTTGGATGGCACCGTTTATGATTCCGACTGTTCTCAACAAACGAAGAACGAGCGAAACGGATGCGCAGGGTGGACAAAAAGGTGGACAGAGCGCGTGTCTGTGTCCACCCCTGACCCTTCTCGCTTCCGTGCAGTGCTATCGTGTATCGAGCCGTGAGGCCGATGTAAGGCCGCTTGGCGTGGGGGTCCAATGAGCAAGCCGTCGCGCCCCGCAATGGAGAATGAAAGCCGTTTCTGCGCCGATGGGCCCGGAAGTGAGAGCTGTCGATAAGTTACTGTAGGGCGGTGCGCTGATGATCGTTCAGCCCGATACTGTCGTCGCAAGCAGGAGATGCTTGTTACTGAACGTCCGCGTATACCCGAACCCGCATTCGGCGACTGACGATTTTCTGATACCAACTCGTTCTTAGCGCAAAGCTTGAGGGAAGAGGAGTTGTACTGGCCAGCGCTTGCGCAGCAAACGGCCAGCTTCCCGTCACTCGCGGCCGTCGTTTGCAGATCGTCCGACCAAGGCTGAGGATTTCAGTCCTTAGGCAATAAAATCAAAGACGACATGCGGATAAATAAATTACTATCGCTCTGGGCTTTTGTGGTTGTGTGCGCGGCAGTAGCCGTCCCGGTTTCGGCGATCGTGGGACCCCCCCCAGCAGTGTCGGTCGTGCATGTGCCCCATAGCGGCGAACCCGTAGCAGCGCAAATCGCATCCGACGGCACCGTTCATCTTCTCTACGATTTGGGGGATATTCCCTATTACATGAAGTCTTCCGACGAAGGCGCCACCTTCACCACTCCACTCCCGGTAGTGAATCGGGAAGCGCGCAGACCCGGCCTCAAGTTTGATGCCTGGAGCTTGGCAGTGGGTAAAGCCGGTGCTGTTTATGTTGCCATGTCCACCAATAATTGGCAGGTCAAGCTGCCAATTGTGCCGGTTGGATTCATCTATGCCATGTTGCCGCCGGGAGCTAAATCCTTCACTCCGGTGCGAAGCCTGAACGAGAAGCCAAGCGAAGGATTCTCAGTGGCTGCCAACGGCCAAGGCCGCGTGACAGCCACGTGGCTCGCGAACAAGCTCTATGTGAACTTCTCTAGCGATAATGGCCGCACATTCACTCCGAATGCGGAGTTGAACACCAGCTATGATCCGTGCAACTGCTGCACCACGCGCTCCGTGTACGGTGCGAGTGGTGACCTGACCGTACTCTATCGGGAGAAAACCAGCGACGATCGCGACATGTACCTGCTGATTCAGAACAAAATCGGCCACCTAACGCGCACGCGCATTAGTGTCACGCCCTGGCATGTGAACGCCTGCCCCATGACGTACTACTCGTTGACAGCCACACGCAATGGATACGTTGCGGCCTGGCCTACGAAGGGCGATATCTACTTCGCACGGATCGACGCGAAGGGCGCGGTCTTGCCGCCAGGCGAGGTAAAGACTCCCGGCCGTTCCGGTATGCGGACGGGCTTGGTAGCGCTGAGCGGTCCGGAGGGCAGCACGCTGATTGCGTGGAAGCGGGACGGTGAGCTTAGCTGGCAACTGTATGATGTGCAGGGTGTCGCTCAGGGTGGTGTGATCTCGGTTCCGAGCACCGGAAAGGGCGCTGCCGGAGTTACCGGCCCGCACGGAAATTTCATTCTGTTCGAGTAGACCGCGTCCAACAGCGATTGAGTAAGCACCGAAAACTTTACACGTTTGAGCGCCTTTCGCCGCTTTTGAGAAACGACACCATCAGCGGCTTTTACTGCCAGAATTGATGCGGGAGTAGTGCGAACCTGTGCAGCGTAAGTGCTGGGATTGCAACTGTTAACACTTTGCCCAGTGCATTCATAGGTCCATCTCTTCGTGAGGGTCAGATCAGATTTGGGCGTGTATGATTCGGCGTAGGTGGGTGATGATTTCGGCAAAATACTTCGGGCGCACGGCCACTACCCAAAAGGAGACATGGGCGGGCAAGGTAGCGGTCGACGGCGCAGCGCGGAAAGACGCAGTGTCCAAGACTTTGCTCATCGCGCATTACAGGTTAGCGTCCTCAACCGGCCCAGCCATCAACCGGGGTACACGATTTACCCGAGCAAACTCGCAGGACCGTCGTCTGCATCCCTATGAGCCGAGCTGGTGCGCGACGTCTTTTGGGATCTGTTTCGGCAAGGCGCCCTCAATCTTTATTCCTGCTTCTTTTAGTGACCGAAGGAGCTGAACCGTAAACTCAAGCCACAGATCGTTCCAATTACCAACTGCCCACGGGTTAAAAGGAATCACAACGTCACCATGCTCAGACAATTGGGTCGCGATAAACGCGAGGACGGAGCTCTTGCCTTCACCCCACCGGCCGAGAATGCCAATGCGCACTGACCAGTCGAGGGGTGTCATTTTGATGAGCTCTACAATTTGAGTCGCGAATTTCCAACGGCCCAAATCATCGTGATTCCGCTTGACTTGCGGGAGCGTCATAGCCGTGTGCTTCCACTCCGTTTCTGCTTCGCCAATGTCGGGTAGGTTAGTCCAACCGACGCAGCCACTGCTTCTAACCGCCTTTCAGCCGTGACTCCAACTGATTCGCCGGATTTACCCAGATATCCGCCATTCGCTCGGGCTGCTTCTGTGGCATAGTCCTGTCGCTGACACTTCAAGAGGAACGCCCTCTGAACTGCTGTCGGGCATCGATAACAAGAAGCCCAGCTCGAAGAAAACCTAATCGTCCGCCAGGCCCATGGTTGTAGCCCACCCCGATAAACAAATCTATCTATGACTCAGAATCCCGTTCACTACAAAACCATGCCACGGCTTCCCCGTTCGAGTTGGTATCTGCTCAGCGTTGAGCCTTGCCGCTATACGGTCGAAGCCAAACCCTTCAGCCCTTAGCTGCTTCATGCGCGTGATCGCGGTGTTCTCCCCTTTGTAATAGCCGAACGGCTTGCGTCCCTCGCAACGGCCCGTTTGAGCCTTCTTGCGCATCCGTGCGCCGCGAAGCTTGGAAACGATTTGGCTCTTGTCGTATTGAGCGAACGCGCCGAGCATTTGGCGCATAAGAACGCGCGTCGGATCGCTTGCCATAAGATCAGGTTCTTGAGCGGAGATAAGGTTGAAGCCGTTGCGCCTCAGGTCGGCTATTGCGGATTCCTGAACCATCAAATCACGGGCCAGACGATCCAGCTTCTCTATACAAACATTGCGCACTCCATCACTATGCAAGGCCGCCATGAGATCACGCCACGCGGGTCGATCCATGTTCTCAACCGTGCCACTTACGCCTTCCTCACGAAACCAGGTGACGATCTTGATTTCGTTTGTGGCTGCGTGCTTCTTGATCGCATGTGTTTGGCGCTCGAATCCATCGCCCTCAATCTGTCCTCGACCGCTGACCCGGATGTACGCGAACGCTTTGACCACAGCTGAATGATAAGCCAAACTCGGCATGCGGTCAACAGCAAATCTGTATATAAACTGTTGATTGCATATAATCAGTTACTTACAAAAGGGTCCGGTTTATGGGACCCTTTGTTAGTAGATGGTGTAAACCGGCGACCGTTAGTTACGAGGAGTTAACACTGATCACTCCTCGTCCGATCACATTCACAACAGCTTATAAGGTTGCCTCTGGTGGCTAAACGACCGTGTCACTGCACAGCGTAGACGCGGATCGCGGCAGGTTGCGATGCTTGCCGTCTGACCGCCACAAATAATTGCCCCAAATCAGAGGAGAAAAAGCTCGTACGTGCTCCCTTCGCAGTAGGTATTTTAGCGACCTCCTGATAGTGGTCTCGGTCCTGCTGCTGGTAAACCCAAATCGCACCCTCACTGCCTGTGGCGTAGATTCGCCGATGGCCGGGATCGTAAAAAACGTCATCGCAATCACCGACGGCCGGCAGCTTGGCAACGATTCGTCCATTGCTGATATCGAAAACCAGGAGCGTGGCGGGAGTTCGACACACGACAAAAAGGCGTCGGTTTGCTTCATCGAGCGCCATCGGATAATTGCCCCACGCACCATTGGTTTTATAGCTTGCGATTTTCGACCCAGCTTTACGATCTAGGACGGCCATCCTTCGGGACTTAGGCAAGTTGACGTAAATTTCTGCTCCATTTTTGAGAAGCTGAAACGATTCCGGGTGCGAGTCGAGTGGAATGGACCGGATCTTAGTTCCGTCCTTGCGCAAAGCGCCCAAGCCGCCGCTGCCGTAACCGACATAGACCTGGTCGTTGCTTACGTCATAACGGACGTTATCCGCGTCATCGCCGTAATCGAGTGTTTTTAAAAGCTGGAAAGAAACGCCGTCGAAGATGCGCAGCGTTCCATCAGCGGCATTCGCCACGTAGAGGCGATTTACCTCGGGCAGGTAAAGAACGCCTTGCGGCTCGCGAAGTCCTGAAATCGTATGAATCCGTTTCCCTGCCCCGATATCGACGACCTCGACGGTGTTGTTGCCGAGTGCCGCCACGAACAGGCGCTTGTTCCTGACGTCGATCGACATGTGGTCAATCCGCCCCTGCACGTCCGGTAATGGAATGGTCTTCTCCAAACGTAGCGGCGCAGTGGATTGTGCGGCCACCAACCCAGCCGAGACGCACAGGAGTAATAACGATTGCATTTTCAATCCTTTTCTTTCCTGATTGCCTCGTACACGACAATCCGGGACACCGGGCGCCCATCCTCTTCCTGCTCGGGCGCATACACGCGATGGGTTTCCGGGTCGACAGCCAGACTGTGTACGAGCCTCTGTACCGGGAAGTCTTCCAGCTTCCGGAAATGGTCTGCATCATCTTCCTGGTAAACAGCAATGACTCCGCTCGAGCACGCGGCGTAAGCCCGGTGCAGACCTGAATCAAACTTCACGACATCAGCACCAGGAGGAAGTGGTAGCTGGGCTATGGTTCGATGCGTATCCAAGGCAAACACGGTAAGCGTTCTGCTCTTTCCACAGAGCAGAAAAGCGCGATGACGTTCTGAATCCAAGGCCATCCCGTGATTAAATTGGCAACCATTGACAGGATACTGGCCCATGATCGTGTCGCCAGAAGGATCGATCTCAGCCACTTCGTTTGTGCTGCGCAGATTCACGTACACCCGTCGCGCGACAGAATCGTATTGTGGCATTCCTGTCTCGCTCTTGAACCTCAGAGTCTTGATGATCTCATCACTATCAACATTAATGACTGCAACTGCCCTCCCGAGCGTATCGGAGACATAGACTTTTCGGAAGGGGGCTGCATACGTGCTTCCGTTTGGTTTCGCCGCTGTGGGGAGGCGTTTGATCACACTCATTCTGTGTAGGTTTACAACGCCAATCTTTTCCTCGCCCCAGTCGGATGTGTAGGCCTTATGAAGGCCGGGCACGTACTCAACGCCAGTGATACCAGGGACCCCAGGAATGGCTTTCACGAGGGTGTTCGATCGTACGTCGATAACATACAAGATGCCCGGCCCGAGGTGGCCGGAGAGCAAGTAGTGATCCTCCTCATCCATCGTCAGATAATCGAAGCGCTGCCCCTTTGGGCCTGGTAGATCGATGACCGTGATTTTCCTCAGGGTTTGACCTGCCACAGGGGAATAGACTCCTATCAGGAGAGTGAGCAGGCAGCCGAGGTTGCATTTCGATCTCATGCCCTTTCCCCTGCTTTCGTTGAAAAAGCCTGATACCGAATCGGGATCACGTTGATGTTTTTCGTTCGAGGGACTCTGAAGCCACTCTGCAGTTCACCCGCTCCCGAATCTGATGACCTAGTGGGCATGATTGTGGGCAGCCGTCCCCTTGGCTAATTGATTGAGCGCTGCTTTGAATCCGGTCGCAAGCTTCTCGGTTGATCCGGTGCCCCAATAATGAAGGAAGTAGATCGGAGGATCTCCCGAGAGCATATGGTTGTGTATAGCAACCACATTCAGCCCATTCGCGCGGAGCGCCTTCAGAACAAAATTCACTTCATCCGACAGCATGGCAATGTCGCCTGCTATTTCTGCATCTGCATCACTGCCGAAGAAAGCCGCCCAGGTATTCAGGCCCATGCGGGCATTGATCTTTGCTCCCATTTCTCGAAGATTCAGATCATCCCGGCCCACGGTGATTTTGTACACTGGACCGCCTTGTTCACCTGGATGACCCACAATGCTTTCAATCTTGGCTGTATCCATCTGCCCGGCTGAAATACTGGACTTTCGGCCAGACATGGAACTCGTATGCTGAGGCGAGATATGGCCGATCAGATCGACTGCGGGCTTCGCCATTCTGGCGAGATCCGCGGCTTGCCCATGGCCGTGCACATGCATGAAAAATATTCGCGGATTTTCAAAGAAGAAATGGTTGTGCAGAGCCGTTATTTCCAAACCGTTTTCGAGCAGAGCGGACATGACCGGGTTGACCTCGTCTTCGAGCAGAACGAGATCGCCCATCATTACATCCATTCCGCCATCGCCCTTGGTCATAGCCAGCCAACCTCCGAAACCGAACGGCGTCGGCGTGGCAATCCCGTCAATTTTCACCTTTAGATCATTGCGAGGAATATTGATTTTTAGAACGTTGGCCTTATAATCACCTTTTTTGTCAAGCGTCTTTAAAACGCTCGCATAATCGGTCGGCAGGTCCTGCGCCGAGGCAGCAGTCGCGGCCAGGATGAGAATCGCAGCTAGGCTGCTCGCTTTCATAAGTACTCCTTTTCTGGGTTCCCTTTCCAAATCAACTGTCCTACGCGAATCTGAGGATTCGATGAGGATAGATCCCAGCAATTCTTCAGACGCGGAAGGCATACTACAAAGCAGAGATGCGGCTGCTTATCGTCGAAGATGACCGAAAGCTCGCGCTTCAACTCAAGAAAGGGCTAGAAGAACAGGGCCATTCCGCTACCCTTGCATTCGACGGACGAGAGGGACTCGATATCGCGCAATCCAGTCCATTCGACCTGTTTGTGCTCGACGTGATGCTTCCCGGCTTGGACGGCTTCTCGATGGTGCGCCGGCTCCGTGCGGCTCGGGTATCGACGCCGATCCTTTTGCTCACCGCCCGCGATGCTTCCGAGGACACTGTGACGGGACTCGACGCCGGCGCTGACGATTATCTGACAAAGCCGTTTTCCTTCAAGGTTCTGCTGGCCCGGCTTCGTGCTCTGGCCAGACGCGGGCAGGTGGACCCCAGTACTCAATTATGCATCGGAGATCTCACATTGGATCCGGCTGCTCATGAGGTTAAGCGTGCTGGCGTGCTGATACCACTTACGCCACGAGAATTCGCTCTTCTGGAGCTGTTTATGAGGAACTCTGGCCGCGTGCTGACGCGCTCCCAACTGATCGAAGCAGTGTGGGGCTACCATCGGGAGGTAGAAAACAATACGGTCGATGTCTTTGTTCGCCAGTTACGGGCCAAAGTTGAGCCAGTTGGCAGCTCAAAACTGATTCAAACGATCCGCGGAATCGGGTACACCGTGCGCGAGGAAGAAGCAACGTGAAGAAGCGCTCGATTGGGTTTCGCCTTGCTGCTTGGTATTCCCTCGTGTTCGCGTGTGGTATCGCTGCGTTTAGCATTGCCGCATGGCTAGCTATGCGGGCCAGTGTGTATCACGCGATCGATGACGAATTGCGAGATCGCGTCAGGGGCATTCAAGCCTTCCTGGATCGTCAAATCTCGTCTTTATCTGTCCCGGAAATCCGGGACGAGTTCCGCGAGCACTCTGTTCTGGGGCCTGGCGGCGATCTCTTCCAGGTCAGTGACGCACAAGGGCAATGGCTGTATCGATCCGTTCCTCTCGAAAACAATAATGTTTCGATCGGGAATCCCGCGAGTTTCTCTAAGCCCCGCTTTGTAAGTGTTGATGTCGTCAACCGCCCGCTCCGTTTCTACTCTGAGCAAATTCTTGTGAATGGCAAGCCCTATACCGTCCAGGTAGCCGCTCCGATGCACGAGGCATTCGAAGCCATTGAGGCATTCGGGATCATACTTGCCCTAGCCGCGCCAGTGTTGCTCATTTTTGCGAGTGCGGGTGGCTATTGGATCAGCAAGCGCGCACTCGATCCTGTAGACGCGATTTCGCGGACTGCTCAACGCATCAGCATCGAAAATCTGGCCGACCGTTTACCGGTACCCCAGACAGGCGACCAGCTTCAGCGCCTCACAGAGACACTCAATCACATGTTCTCGAGGCTAGAAGTTTCGGTCCGTAGAATGAAGCAATTCACGGCTGATGCCTCCCATGAGCTCCGGGCCCCGATATCGCTGATTCGAACGACAGCCGAGGTCGCCGTACTAAAGAGAAACCGGCAACCTGAAGAGTACCTGGAAGCCCTGGACGACATACTGGAGGAATCTGAGAGGACGTCACAGGTAGTAGACAGCCTCATGCTCCTGGCCCGCGCGGATGCCGGCAAGGAGAATCTCGAGCTCGCGGTGGTCGAGGTTTGCGCGGTGGTCCGGGATGCGGCGGATCAGGGACAGAAGCTCGCCCGCCACAAGGGTATCGAATTTGCTATATCTATCGCCGATTGTCCCTTTCCAATTCGAGCTGACGGCGAGGCTCTTCGCCGCGCGCTTCTAATTTTGATGGATAACGCTGTGAAGTACACGGCAGCAGGCGGGTCCGTACGAGTCAGCTTGAACGCGGATGATAGATTCGCAATTATTTCTGTTCAGGACACGGGTATCGGCATTGAGCCTGATAGCCTTCCTTATGTTTTTGATCGCTTCTGGAGAGCGGATAAGGCTCGTTTACGAGAAGGCGGTGCTGGTCTTGGACTCTCTATCGCGAAATGGATCGCCGATATGCACCAAGCTTCACTTGAGGTGCAAAGCACGGTCGGTAAAGGATCGACCTTTCAGCTTCGCATGTCCCTGTATAACGTGTAGGTCTCGCCGACCATACCTGACGGTACCGGCAGCAGCACAGGGCTGGTGCTGGAGTATGGCGCCCTCGTGCGATCAGCTCTTGACCGATCGCACACAGAAGATGGGTCTTGCCGCTCCCGGACAAGCCAGAAACATAATGCCCATTGGCCCGAGATCGTTAAGATTCACTATCGGTTTCATCCCCTGTACGGACAGAGTCTCGTCGTTCAGAGAAGGGTGAAGTTTCCACACGGAGAGTACATT
>JBPCJX010000031.1:0-14222 GCA_051004875.1 Bryobacteraceae bacterium | reverse complement strand
GCATAGAGTTGTGTGCTGTTGTCGAAACCATGTTTTCCTTTGAGCAGGCGTTTGCCATATTGGGCGATCCGCGGATTGCCGACCGTCTGGAGAAAGTGAGTTATAACGCTCTGCCCGGGACGATTTCGAACGACATGTGGTCGCATCAATACGATCAACAGCCAAACCAGATCGCTTGTACGCGAGCCCACCGGCAATGGTCCACGAATGGCCCCGACTCAAACCTGTTCGGCTTGGAGCCCAATTTCGGCTGCTGTACAGCAAACCTTCACCAGGGCTGGCCCAAGTTGGTTTCAAGTCTTTGGATGGCCACTCCGGAAGGCGGTATTGTGACGGCAGCTTATGCGCCGAGCCGAGTTCAAATCAAATTGGACGGTACCGATCTCGCAGTAGATGAAGAAACTGAGTATCCCTTCCGCGGAAAAGCGGAGTTCACAATCCACACCGCGCGGCAGGTCTCATTTCCGTTCGTAATCCGCGTGCCGGTTTGGGCCGATAGTGCGACTGTCGCTGTGAACGGTGCCGCAACACGGATACCGCCATCAGGCTGTGCGCCGGAGTTTAGCGGCGCGGAGCCAGACCAGGCGCGTTGCGATCCTGCGAAAGCTTTTTACCCGATAAAGCGCACGTGGAAAGATGGTGATCGAGTGATCCTGAACTTCGCAATGCGGCCACGCGTAACGCACTGGTATCACGATGCGGCTGTGTTTGAGCGTGGAGCTCTCGTGTTTTCACTCCCTCTGGGTGGGAAATGGTCAGAACTGAAGAAATATGCAGAAAATTCGGCAGACTGGCAGATTACGCCGACTACCGAGTGGAACTACGCGGTTGCACTTGGCGACTGCGATGCCAAGGTGGTGGAGCATTCTGTTGACAGCGTGCCGTTCGATGTTGACAAGCCACCGGTCGTACTTGAAGTCCAGGGCCGCCGTGACCCGAAGTGGATGGTCGAGGCCAACTCCGCGGGTCCAGTACCGCTGGGCCCTATCAGCTCGACAGAGCCGCTGAAAACTTTGACATTGGTGCCGTATGGGGCCGCCAAACTACGGATTACTGCATTCCCGTATCTCAAGGAGAAATCGTCGTGCGCATCGCCAGCACCCATGGCTGAGCTATACAGATGAAGCGTCGTTCGTTTCTGCAGGGCCTTGGCACGGTCGCCGCAGGCACAACACTCATCGGCGTGGGGGAGTCGCAGTCACGGCCATCTCTAGCTAAGGATGGTTATTCACCAGCTCGCATTCCCAATGAGTATTCTCTATTCCTTCCCGGCGAAGAGGAAGCGCCGTCACGCGAACCTTCCATCAGCCATTTCGAAAATGGTCTCGTCAACGCACGAGTTGGCCGGGTGCGGCAATCGTTGGCTGCAGGAAATGCTATCGAGGGCTGGGAATTAAAGACGGTTGCTCAGATGAACGGAACGGCTACCGCCATTTTCGAAAAACATGTCACGCACCAAGGTGCTATCGTCTTCGTCACGGAATCAGAAGGAGTGATCCTGAGAATACCGAAGCGGATCGGCAGCCTTGCAAGCATTCGTCCTCGACCGATCAACGCTCCGCGGGTCCGCTTCACGCGCAAGACGCCGTATGTGCCAGGGCCCGATGAACCCGGAAATTACATTCTCAACTCGGACGAAGATCCGTGTTATGAAAATGTCGCGGCAATGGGAGCGGAATACGTTGGATACACGCTCGTTGCCAACGAACAAGCAGGGCCGTTACGCTCTCTGTTTCTGGAGGCAGATGGTAAGTCCCGGCAGTTTTCTTCTCAACCCGAAGGGCAGGGAGTATGGGCACCGGATCTCGCGGGTGCGCTTTTTGACCCTTCTCAGTTCTTGCCAGGTGAAGACCCGAGCATCTATCGCTATGCGCATGGATACAGCAAGCGAACTTTGCTCGGCGGTTATTTACCTGTAGCAGACATAGGAGTTTGGAACCCCGAGTCGCACGCGGGATATGAAGTAATCGTTCTGCTGCCTGCCGGCGTAGATGCGAAGCCCATGGCGAGAATAAGGCTCACTATTTCGGAGGCGCAGGCCCGCAAACTCAAAATGAATCCAAGTCCGTCCGCTGACGGGCTGATCTACACCGACCGTTATTGGAACACCACGGCGGAAGATTTCTTTTCCGCGCTTGCCGGTGTCGCAAACTACTGGCTTCATTTCTTCGAAGATCACATGGCGGTCGACATCCCTGATCCGTGGCTGCTCGATGCGGCGCGTGCCGGGATCACGCTTTCCCGTTGTAGCTATCGAGGGCTTGAGCCCACGTATCAGATAGGCGAAGGTGCTTACACGAAGATTCCCGAGCGGAGTCACGCTCTTTTCCCGGTAGCCCAATATGAGTTTGTCTGGGCGCATCAGCTCTGGAATCTCACGGAAGCGGTTAATCCCTACTTTCAATACTATTTAGATCGCTATATTCTGCCCGACGGTAATTTCCTTTACAACACTCAAGACCAGGTAGAGGCTCCGCTCAACACGGGCGTATTCCTGTGGAACTCGGCCCGGTCGTATGACTACACGGGTGATATCGAAAGTTTGAAGAAGCGCCTACCCGTTTTGAGACGCATGATCGACTTTGTCCTGAAGCGGTATGAGTACAGCAAAGCGCAGTTCCTACCAACGGATCGCCGACATGGTCTGATATGGGGATCTCCCGAAGCAGATCTCGGGGATCCAAACAATGACTTTCCCAATTCCCACCCTTGGTATTTCCAAAATGCGGCGTGGACCTGGCGAGGACTGAAAGAGCACGCGCGCACTCTTGAACGCGCCGCACGGGAGCACAATGATCCGGAATTGGCGCAAGAAGCCAAAGAAGTTGTGGCGATAGCGTCAGAAATGCGAACTCTGGTTGAACGCTCGTTACAGTCCACAATCGAGGCCGAAGATCCGGAGATGCGCAGTTCGGGAATTACGCCTTTCACG
The DNA here is from genome assembly GCA_051004875.1 of Bryobacteraceae bacterium. Lineage (GTDB taxonomy): Bacteria > Acidobacteriota > Terriglobia > Bryobacterales > Bryobacteraceae > Bog-105. The sequence goes on along the minus strand of JBPCJX010000031.1, from coordinate 11,290 downwards.
CCGGATGACATTCACCATTCACCGAAGCAGTTGGCGAGTTACGAGAATCATCGTTTCATGATGGATTGGTTCACGGCCGATTGGGGCAACGCAGCTTTAGATCTCGGTCATCTAAGACACCGCGAAGTGGCCGGTCACCAAATCATGGGCCTACATACCGACGGCGATGTATCTCGAACATCGAACTTCATGGAGCATGGAAGTTTATCCGTCCGCATTCGGCAGGATGATTACCGGCCGTTTCTTCTGACTCTCTATTCACTCTGCTGTTACGCAGCGGATTCAGGCAACCGCTATGCTCCGGAAGATGCGTTTTTGCCCGGAAGTTATCCAGGTGAGGGCAGTCCGTATGGCTGGTCTGCAGTGGTTAATAGCGTGCTCCAACCTACCATGGGTCTTCGCTGGCTACTGTGTTATGAAGAGAGCGACCGCGATGTCTGCCATCTCCAGAAGGCAGCCCCGAAACACTGGTTTGCTGCAGGACAGCAGATTCACGTGGCAAAATGTCCGACCCGCTTCGGGCACCTCAGTTGGACGACTAGAGCCAGCAATAACGGATGGGAAATTGAGGTGGAAGCGCCGAGTGGCTTCACCGGCACTCTGGTGATTCATATTCATCCGCCAAATGGTAGGAATCTACAGTCGAGCAGCCTTGGTGAACTCCACAAAGACAGAATTCTCATTTCGCGTGAAACACTCGCAAACAGTAGGAAGATGACTCTTCGTGTCGACTAGGTCCCAAATGTTACGTACAAAGTTGCTATCGCAAGCGTTCATTAAAAGCGATGGTGCCTTGTTCTGTTCGATTCTTGCACTGAGCGTCGGCTTCGTTTCAGTTTTTGCAGAGCATGCGAATGCGCAGCAACGTCCTCCAGCAGTGCCTTTGGTGACCCATGATCCCTATTTCAGTATTTGGTCGATGGCCGACAAGTTGACCGACCAGAACACGAAACACTGGACGGGCACGGAGCAGCCGTTAAGCGGTCTGATGCGGATTGATGGCGCAACATATCGCTACATGGGCACACGACCGGGCAAGGCGATTCCGCCAATGCGGCAAGTTTCACTTTCTCTCCGACCTACCCACACGATCTACACATTCGAGGAAGCGGGCGTTCGGCTTATAGTTAACTTCTTCACGCCGGCCTTTCCTGAAGATCTCGACCTGCTATCGAGGCCTGTCACTTATTTGACCTGGGATGTCACAGCGCTGGACGGAAAGAGACACGATACTTCCATTTATCTGGACGCGGATCCTGTTCTCGCGGTCAACACTGACGACCAGGAGGTTATTTGGAGCCGTGCAAGGGTGGCCGCACTTACTGTGTTGAGTGTGGGTTCGCGGGATCAGCGTGTACTGGGCAGTTCTGGCGATAATTTGCGCATTGATTGAGGCTATTTCCGTGTGGCCGTGCCGGACCGTGAGCAGGCGCTTCTGGCGAACGCAGCCGATGGGATGACATCGTTCATCACTTCGGGCATGCTGCCCACTGCCGATGATCTCGAAATGCGTAGGCCACCGAGAAATGGCGCAGCGCGTTCAGCTGTCGTTTTTCCGGTTTCTGTCGAGGGATCGCGACCTGCGAGCCGCCACGTGCTGCTTTCTTATACCGAGGGATACTCGATCGAATATCTAGATCGGAAGCTCCGGCCCTATTGGCAGAGCAACGGGAAAACGGCTCAGGAGATGCTCAACGACGCTGAGGCGCAGTACGCCGCGCTCGAGCAGCGGGGGAGGGAGTTTGACTCGCAGCTAAAGGAGGACCTGGAGCGCGTGGGTGGCAAGTCGTATGCGCAGTTGGCCACCTTAGCGTATCGGCAAACTTTGGCAGCACATGGATTAGCCGCGGACATGGATGGCACGCCGATGCTGTTCCCGAAAGAAAACTTCAGCAATGGCTGCATCTCAACTGTGGATGTGCTGTATCCGTCCGCACCGTTCTTCCTGTTTTTTAATCCGTCTCTGTTGGAAGCGCAATTGAAACCTGTGCTGGAGTACGCCGCGCTGTCACGCTGGAAATGGCCGTTTGCCCCCCACGATTTGGGCACTTATCCGCTTGCCGATGGGCAAGTGTATGGCGGAGGTGAGCGGACTGAAGAAAACCAAATGCCTGTTGAAGAGAGTGGAAACATGCTGATCTTACTGCATGCACTTGGGCGGAAGCAGGGCAACTGGCATCTGGCGCAGCAGTATTGGCCACAGCTCTCGAAATGGGCGGAGTATCTGCGCGCCAAGGGTTTGGATCCGGAAAATCAGCTCAGCACCGATGATTTTGCGGGACACCTCGCTCATAACGCGAATTTATCCATCAAGGCGATTGAAGGGCTCGCAGCCTATGCGGAGATGGCGAATGAATTAGGTAAGTCCGAGCATGCAAACAATTACTCCAGTGCGGCAAAGGATATGGCCAGAAAATGGGAGCAGATGGATATCGATGGCGACCACTACAAACTGGCTTTTGATAAATCCGGCACGTGGAGTCAAAAATACAATCTCGTCTGGGATCAGCTTTTGCGCCTGAATCTGTTCCGGGCGCGAGTTCGACAAACGGAGTTGGCCTTTTACCTGCGGCACCTGAATCAATACGGCCTGCCGTTGGATAATCGAGCGAAGTATACCAAACTGGACTGGGAACTGTGGACGGCAACCCTGGCAGATAGCGCCGACCAGTTCAGCGCCTTGATGGCCCCGATCGCGAAGTGGACGAACGAAACACCGTCGCGCGTTCCTTTGACTGATTGGTATGACACAAAGGACGGAAAGGAAATCGGATTTCAAGCGCGCTGTGTGGTAGGTGGTGTCTTTATCAAGGCGTTATTAGATGATCAGCTGGCAAAGAAGTGGCGCGATCGGGCTGGGCGGTGGGGCGCACAGCTCCTGTACTCGCATTCGGCATCGTGAGCGACCCATTATGAGAACGCCGGTGTAGCCTTCGTGCGCCGCGGTTTCGCTTCGACAACCAGTGGCACTGACTATGAAAACGCTTGGGTTTCAATAGCGTTTTCTTGATAATTGCGCACCCAGATTTGTGCGTTCCGAATCGCACAATGAGCGCTCGCGCCATGCCCGATGATCTCGATAGAGTACTGCAGCTGCCTTCGCTCCAGTGACCGTCAGATTTCCGTTTATCAGTACAGGGCCTTCGAACCTGCCGGCCAGGGAGTTTCCGAAACCTCCCGTGCTAGGGTCGGTGAAAACTCTCCGAATACTCCGATCCGGCGCTCACATTGCCGAGCAGTTCAGCGGCCTCGCCAAAATACACCTATGCCCCGATCCGCAGATGCCAAGCCTCAGACCCCACGGCCATCTTCCTGCGTACCGCGCCCCCAAACACCAATTGGTCCGCCGAAAGCCGTGACGCCGCTCCCTGAGCCCGCGAGAGCGACGACGGCATTGCCTTTTTGGCATTGTCCGAAAAAAGCACGGCCCGAGGTGGAAAATGCGACCACACCAGCTCCTGTGCGCGATTGGCTGAATATGCTGTGAGAATCGTTGCCGAGAATCCCATCTGAAGAGTGGAGGACGATGCTCGCGACCAAAGAAAACAGCACGCATGAGCTTACCCGTTAAGCACGTCCTGGGATTGGCTACAGGACCGGTGTTTGCAACTAGCACAATTTGTCAAGCCTGCAATCAGTTGCACGCAGAAGGCGCCTCGCCGTCACCAACTCGTGACCACTGAACGGGACGTGCTGCTTCGGCATCTCGCGGTTGCTATGGTTCGTATCAGCATGGCTTACTATCTCTTCCGTGCCAAGCCGAAGCTAACCTCCTCGGCCATGCCAGCCGACCATCTTCTACCACAAACCCGTTCCTCCAGTCCCTGTTGGGACCACCCCTCCAATGCTTCCCGTTACGTATGCGTTTACGTTTTCGGGTGTCCGATAATCTATCGAATCGATCTGCGCTAGGTCGCTTACTACGAACCGTTCAACCGTCAAACGGAGCAGATCGATTCTGCTGTGTTTCAGTGCATCTTCGAAGGACTCGGACGAGTAACAGTTTTGCCTTTAGGCAATCGCAGTCGAACATTCGCCTCCAGTGCTGGAGAGACCTCGAGGCTGAGTTGCGGTAAGGGCACGTACCAGGCTCCCGCAAGCGAGGTCCTGAACGTCTCCAGCGTGAATTTTTTGAGAGTCAGCCTCCAGAGTTTGTCAAACATGTCATCCGACTCAGAAGGGATATCGATAAGAAGCTGCTGCTCGAGGCACTCTACAGTGCGAATGAGAGGCGGATCTTTCCTCGCCACTTTCACTCGCACGGAAATCAACTCTGGCGCTGTATTCGGCAGAACAACGAGATTGTCCCGGTACGGTGACAAGGCCCGGCGAATGAAGGTGATGGTGTCGCTATATCTGTCGACGGTCTGGATCGCGAAGAGATCAGCTATATGTTCACTCTTGATATCGTCATACCGGTATTCTCCTTTTGAGTCGAAATACACTTCGTAGAACATGCCGTTGAGCACATCAATTGCTTTATCGGGCAAAATCTTGGCGAGCTGTCGCCGCAAATCCTTCAGAAATGCGACCGCAGTGCGTTCGTTCCCACAGGCGCACTGGTAGATGTTGCGGCCGAGAACAAAACCTTCGTCTGCAGTCACTTCGGCCCAACTCACGGATTGGATCGCCTCCATAGCCAGTCGTTGCACGTACCAGTCGTGGGACTTCAACTGGCGGATGATCTCAATGATGTTCCGTGCGCTAGCCAAATGAAAATCGACATCCGCCTTGGCGTCGCCCGCATAGGAAGCATTCTCCTTGGCCAGGAACACGCCATCATCCTGTAGCTTCGCTATCACTTTTTCCGCTAGAACTTCCCGCGCTAAGTCTTTTAGGTCGACGTATCCGGTTGTCTTCAGAATCCCTGGAATCTCAACGTTCGGGTCAAACACGGCAGGCAGCAAATACTCTCTGCTTTCGGAAAAAGCTCTTGCTTGGGCGGCCTTCCGTTCCACACTCGTCCACAACTTTTTTGCATACGCCTTCGAGATAAAAACGACTGTGTACATCGCGCGATCCTGATAAATCTCAGAGAGATACGAATAGAAATCTTTCCCCCAAAGCTTTGTCTCCTCAAATCGGTCATAGAACACTTTCACGCCGGCCTCCCGAAGTTTTCCGGCGACAGCGTCGACGTAAGTCCGATCCTCACCAGCGAAGGACAAGGCGACGTGGTACTGCTCGAGGCGGGTTCCGGACGGCTGCTGCCCGCTTGATGCTCTGCACTCGTTTGATTGGCGGTTCGCGTCGCTTTTTGTGAACGTTTCATATCGCCGGGTCCCCTATCGCCGACACTGGGTTGATTGCTGTTGCGCTTGCGCAGAGGCATCTAACAGAGCTTTCAAAGTAGCCACGCATGTACTCAGGTCCTCAGGTGGAACGTCGACCTAAGATTGGTATTCGTATAGTCAGGTGCGAATCGCCGGCTCGAACAAAGTTGCTGACGCGAGGGACGCTGAGCGTGGGATACGCCTCAGTAGTTCGGTAATCTCGTTTCCGTGCTGATTGCGTCAAATTTTAGGGCTCGTCCAACATCCAACTTCGTCAAAACGACGAAAATGTCCATGGCTGGGGGCAGGCATTGAACCCCGATAGACAGATCCAGAGTTCTTGTGAAAACTCGCCAAATCAACAGTTCAACGAGTTAGCGCGGCAAAACACGGACAAGCCCGGCAAAATCCGCAATGCAGCCGCAATGAAGATTGTTCACGGTTTGAGCAGAGCGAGAACGTGGGAAGTCGAGCAAGGTTCAGCGACGGCGGTGATCGATCCCGACGTCGTCCAGCTTTAAATGCGTTTGATTTCGAAAAAGATACTCTGCCGTCACTCCACCGGGCGAGCATCTTCGCATCGCAAAGCACGTCTGCAAACAGTTGTGCCGCCTCTTCGGCGAGAAACGGAACCTTTCGGAGGTTCTCGGTCGTTGCTCGTGCGGTTAGTGCGGTTAACACGATCTTGAACTTCAATGTACGGGATGCGCGTTATACGGCCAATTGACGTGGGCCGACTTCCTGGGCCCGTATGAGTTGGATCAGTTGCCGCCAGACCGCATGGGGGTTATCTGCACCAACGGAAAAAGCCCTTTGCCGCCGTTTTGCGAAGGCATTAGACTACTCCTATTCATACTGCTATCCGAAAGGCTCCTCATGCACATCGAGGAATCTCACTCCATTTATCAGCAACTCGACGCCGTCGCTGTGGACGACATCGAATATTGCGATGGTCCCACGCTGGCCCGTGCCTTGCGCTGTCCGCGGTGTGAATTGGCGAATCACTTGGCGGGCCTCGGCGTTCTCGCAGATTCCGCGCACCAGAAGCTGCATGAACTCTGGGCTACGATGAGGACAATCAACCCGGCACCTAAGGACACAACGCTCAGTTTTGACAACATATATGAACTGATCGTGTGGGTCTACGTGCAAACTCCTCAATTTGAGGTTCCGCCGAATTACGCAACATCAAGCAAGCTCGTTTTCCGCGGACATGGTGATTCAATCTGGAAATTGGACACAACGGCGGACCGGCTTCCACTCATGAAGCTCGGCTGGATAACCAGAAGAAGATTGATCTCTTCATCCGGACCATTCAGGCAGAATTTCCTAAGCAACTAGTCGAGACCGATTTAGAGCGAGAAGCGGTTGCCCAGCACTACGGCTTCAAGACTAGACTTCTGGATTTCACAACCGCAGTCGACATCGCAGCTGTATTCGCTACGCACAACTCCACGAAAGCGGACATCGGTACCATCTTCATGTCGGACACGGCCACTCTTCTGCGCGATGGCCGATTGCGCTTCGTTAAAATCCCGGAGGTTTTCACGCGTCCCAATATCCAGCAGGGCTTGTTTCTGCAGGTTCCGGAACGTGCGGCGGATGTTGATTCGGCGGAGTCTTTACCAGGCCTCTTTAAGCGCCTCGACTTTCGCCAGCAGGACCTTTCAAGGTTCAATACTCTTGCGCTGCGGTCGGGTCAGATCTTGCCCGTTGATGAAGTCGCCAAACTGGCCGCAGACATCAGAGAAGGCCGGATTACAGACGCAGGCGTGCCATTGCACCACCGGTTAAGCTCGGCTCTCAGAATTGTGGAGGATCGTGCCCATCCAGAGGCTTGGTATTACGGCGGGCGTATTTCGTCTTACGCAGGCGTTGTCATGCACGACGCTCGGTTGTTGGTCCTCAAAGATGTTTTGGCGGAGCTTGTAAAGAACGGTCCCTCTGGAATCGATGATTTTGTCAGTTGGATTCGGATCAACATACCGCTTGCAGTCTTCGGGCCTTCCACAGACGTTCGCTGGATTTTGCCCTTCCTGCAACTCGGAGCAGAACTGGCCGCACTATATGAGCGGCTTCACGACAAGAAGGGATACTCCGCCGCCTTCCTCAGATCGGCATCGCCGCGTAGTGTGTTGCTCCTGGCCGATCCTGGCGAGGCCTTGCAGGCTGAAGACCGTCAGCTTTCTACAACACGAAGATATCACCTGGATAGTGATGAACCTGGATCGGGTGCCCGGCCTTTACGGTACCAAGGCAGCCGGCGACTTGTTTGGCAGATTCAGCGATATTCCGTCCGGCGTCGTTGCTACTGCCAACACGTCGCCGCACGGACTGCTGTTGGGCAGATACTTCGACGTAAAGCTCAGTGGATTGACAGATCCCGGGAGCGCCAACGAGGAGAAGTGGACAACAGAAAAGTGGAAGCACATCGCTGAAAAGATTGAAATCGAGAGCCAGATCAAAGAGGTTCCTGTCAGAGAGGTTGCGTCGCTTTCAATTTCTTTGCGGCGCACGCTTCAGTTGCTTTGGGTGCGACGCACCCAGGGGTGGGCCGCCGGACGGGAATACCTGCGTTTTGCGTTTAACACATACAAAGAGATGGATGCAGAGGGCAATGGAATTCCGATTGCCGCGGGTGCTGTCGAAAGGGCCTTCGGAGGGCCTCTGAACAAGAAGGATTACAAGCAGATCGCCTCAACCGTGATGGATCCGGAGAAAGTTGGGTCGAAGTTCGCGGCCGCCGCGCGAGAGTACGCCGATTGTCTTAAATCGCGGCCGGACATGAGGCAGCCGAGTCTGTTGGCTCTCAACGCGATGCTGGAATACCCACCCGGCGAAATCGCAATTCTGGCGTTGCAATTTGCTGCCATCGGCGCCGTACGACAACCGTTTGAGACACTCTGAGGTGCTGGCGCGGTTGGCCAACCGGACCGACGTGTCGAAAGGCAACAACCAAGCGGCGTAGACCCTGGTGATAGAGCCCGTTCCCGTGGACGAAGGCCAGTTGATCGTATGGTCGGCTATGCTGCCCGGTGACGCCTGCGTGAGAGGCGCTCAATCAGAGTGACGGGATGCGCGTCATACGTCCAAGTGGAAGAACAAAGTCTAAAATCTGCCGGCCCATGTTTTGTGAGAAGGCGATTTCTCGCCAGTAGTCGATTCGGCTTCGGTAACCTGTGGCGGATTTCGCGACCGATCTGCGATTCGAGATCTGACTGGCGAGCGCAGCCCTTTGACGAGTGCCTCTATGTTTAAACTCAGACTCACTCTATGTGCATTCCCAGAAGTTTGCGTCGAAGGGGGCGATGGGTGCCCTAATTGTCTGGATCAGTAGCCGAACTGATGGATAACAGCTTCAGGAGAACCGGCTGCACGCCGTGAGGCTTGGGCTCGTGCGGCCTCGTGTCAAACGACCCATTCGTCTGCGGAACCAGGAGAAACTTTGATAGTAGAAACGCGTAATGTTGGGAACCGGCATCCACCTATCTCTGCGATTGATTGTTAGCGATTTTGAAAACTTGAAGTATGCGACGCATGGTCCGCGAAAGGAGTCTCGGTTCAATCAGACCTGCGAATCGATACTAAACCGGTCGGTTCCACCTATTAGCTTGTCGCTTTCCCGGTCGCTCGGGAGCTGAATTGGGCGCGCAGGAATGCGGCTGCCTCATTCAACGATCCGCGGGCGAGGTGCAGGACGGCTTGCATGGTGAAAAAGCCGTGAATCGCACCGGGGTAGCGGCGCAACGAGAGAGGCACGCCTGCGTGTCTGAGCATTTGAGCGTATAACTCGCCCTCATCCCGCAAAGGATCGTACTCGGCTGTGATTACCTTAGTGGGCGGTAAATTGTGGAGATCTTCTTCGTATAACGGCGAGACACTAGGGTTGCGGAGGTCCGGTTCGTTTTGCAAATAAAGACGCCAACCGCGCTGCATGTCTTCGGAACTGGGACATAGTCGGTCACAAATTCGCGGTGGGAAGCGAGGCTGCAAGTTGGGTCGATCATCGGATAGACGAGGACTTGCGCGGCAACCTGCGAACAGCCTTGATGGCACTGGGCGGCAACCGCAGCCAAATTGGCTCCCGCACTATCTCCCATGACGGCGATGGAGGCGCTCACCGTAATTGCCCATGCCAGGGCGGAACGGGCGTCGTCGGCAGCGGCAGGAAAGGGATGCTCGGGACTGAGCCGATAGTCTACCGCGAGTACGCGCGCGTTGGCAGCTTGCGCCAATTGGCGGCAGAGCGGATCATGGCTCTCGAGGTCGCCACTGATGAAGGGGCCGCCGTGGAAGTATACGATGAAGGGTAAACTGTCGCTCTTTGCCGGCCAGTATTGACGCGCTTTTAAATTCGCTGAGAGTGAGAGGTCTTCTACTACGGCCAATGCAGGTGCGGAACCGGTTAGGGCAGCATTGCGGCGCATCATGCTGCGCGTAGCGTCGCTATCAAGAGATGATCGAGGGGCCGAACCTTGCTGTGATTCGAGAAATGCTGCGACTTCAGGATCGAGCGGCATGGAGCTGTGGCGCAAAGCAGGCAAAGATCTCGCGATAGAACTCGGGATGAGATTGCCAGGTTTGACCGGTGACGATGCGACCGTCGCGAACGGCTTGCTGGGCTACAAATGTGCCGCCGGCTTGCTCGGCTTCGAAGCGGACGTGTTCATAGCAAGTGATGCACTTGTCTTTGGTGAGGCCGGCAGCCGCAAGAACCTGGATGCCATGGCAAATAGCAAAGATCCATTTTTGCTGGGTGTCGAATTCGCGAACAAGCTCGAGTAGGCGCTGATCGTTGCGGAGGTACTCAGGGGCGCGGCCGCCCAGAATGAGAATGGCATCGTAATCGCGTACCTTAACTTCGGGGAACGAGAGGTCGGCCTGTAGGCCATAGCCGGGGCGCTCGACATATGTATCCCATCCCGGTTCAAAATCGTGCATAACGAGGTGGAGGCGACGAACCGAAGGTGCGGCAACGGCCACGCGCCAGTCTTCTTCCCTAAACCGATGAACGGCATAGAGAGCTTCGTAGGATTCGCCGGCGTCGCCAGTAACGATCAAGATATGTGGCATTCGTCAGCCGCCATTTTATCGCCCGAGGAGGCTAGTGCGAGGCATCTAAGTTTCAAATTTCAGTGCAGGATTAAAACCGTGTTGAGGCGCGTACATCAGGAAGCGCAGTGAATGTGAAAAGGCCCGCCGGGATTGTGATTGGATGACGGGCAATCCGGACATTGGCGGACCGAGGCCGACATAAGGGGACTAATGTACGACAGTCACTTTCCGAGATGCTAGCGGACGCAGTCAAGTGGGTGGGTAAGCGCTGCGGTATCCGGCCAGAACTATCCCAAATTGCGTAGCAAGGACTGTTTCAGTCGCATCGTTCGTTACCCTCATCAACACATCGGCAACCTGGCTAAGCTCTCAGTGTTGACGCTTTCAGCTCGTGAACAGGCGCTCACTCGGGGTGGCGCGTAGCCGAGCAGACCAGAGCATAGCTCCAGTGTCTCTCAGAAGAAAAGTCCCGCCTTAAACTGTCTCCCCAGAAACGGGGTCTACTCCGTTCGCCTTGGCCGAATCATCTGGCCCCGCGGAATATCAATGGGCGGGGTGTGCCGTAAGGGCTGCGGGCTATTGATAGGAAGCGTGAAATAAAACGCCGTTCCTTCGCCTGGCTGCGATTCCGCCCAGATGCGGCCCCGTTGCGACTGAACGATACGCCGGCAAATTGCCAGACCAACGCCGGTGCCTGGATATTCCTGGTCTGTGTGTAATCGTTTGAATGGCTCAAAAATAGTCGATGCGTGCTTGGGATCAAAGCCGATTCCGTTGTCACGTATCGAGATGACCCACTCTGCCCCTTTTTGTTCGGCACTGATGTGCACTATTGGGGGCTGATCCGGCTTTCGATATTTGATGGCGTTTCCAACCAGATTTTGAAACAGCCGAACCATCTGTCCCCGATCCACTTGTAGGGTAGGCATTGGATCGTGGGTGACGCTCGCGCCACTTTCGTT
>JBPCJX010000030.1:0-74398 GCA_051004875.1 Bryobacteraceae bacterium | reverse complement strand
GCGCACTCATCACCGTGCGTGTGGATTCTTCTTCCACTAGCTGCGCGTAGTAGATCTCGCTGGTCGCATCATCCAAGATCACCAGCAGATCGTAATAGCGATCGTCGGAAAACCAGCGGTGCTTACTGCCGTCGATGTGCAGCAGCATTCCTGGCAAGGGCCGCCGCGGCCTGCGCCGCCGATGCGAGCCCCGTTTCTTGCGCCGCGCCACCAGCCCCGCTCCTTGCAGCGCCTGCTTCACCCACGTGTAGCTCAGCTCAATGGCGTGCTCTTCGCGCAGCTTCTCGTGAAAGTGCCGCACGCTTAGGTCAAAGTACGTTTCTTGATACAGCGCTAACACGCGCTCGGCTGTCGCCATCGGCACACGCAAGCTAGTCCGTTTCCGCCGCCGCTGGTCGAACAATCCGTCATAGCCGAACTCCTCATATCGTTCGCGCATCCGGCGCATTGTCCGGTCACAAACGCCGATGATTTCGGCCGCCTCCAACCAGCTAATCTTCTTCGCCATCGCCTTCAAAATTATGTCTTGTAGTTTCATCATCCGCTCCAGTTCCGCGGCGGATATCGCTCGGCTTGTTTCCAACCCCAAGCGTCTCCCGCCGCTCTTCAAAAGCGGACAGATACCGTGCTAATTCAAGCGGACAATTAGCTAACGACACGAAATGAGAATCACATTGACCAGCCGGAGGCGATCGACTAGACTGATAATCCAAGTGCCTGGTATGGGGGAGGGAATCATGCCTGTCCGGGGGACCTCCGCGCTGCGAAACGCCTGCGCGATGATTCTGTTTTCAGCGATGCTGCTGTACGCTTCGCTCGATCGTGGCATCATTCAGGGCATCGTCGCTGACCCGCAGGGAGCCGTTCTGCCGGGAGCGGAGGTAGTAGTCACAAACATAGCGACGAACGTGAAGGCCGCGCTCAAGACGAACTCCGAGGGATTTTATGTTGCCGCGGAGTTGGTGCCTGGCGACTATTCTGTCCACGTGCTGGCGACTGGCTTTGCGCCAATCAACATCACGGGTATCGTCGTCAAGGCTGGTGTGACCAGCACGGTCGGCGCGCAGTTACAATTGGGCGCCGTGATGCAATCGGTGTCCGTATCTGCAGACGCGCCTCTCATACAGACCGGTGCATCCAACTTCAGCACCACGCTCGAGGAGCGATATGTGCAATCGATTCCGCTGCAGGGCCGCGATATTCAGTCGCTCATCCAGTTGATTCCCGGCGTCACACAAAGTGCCGGCCCATCGGCGGCCATTTTTGGCTTCAACAGCGAGTTCGGCGGATTTCCGGACCCGCTGCATATCGTAGGCTCGACCGTGAGCGCCAATGGCGGACAGGGGGGCGCCAATGAGTGGTATCTGGATGGGACGCCCAACATCTCCTCACTAGCGGGAAATGTTGTCGTCAACCCTTCACCGGATGCCGTGGCCGAATTCAACGTAGTCGATAACGGGCTGGCTGCGGAATGGGGACGCACCAGCGGCGCCGTGGTAAACATTGCGCTCAAGTCGGGCACGAATGTGCCGCACGGGGACATATACGAGTTCAACCAGAATTCGTATTTCAGCGCTACTAACCCGTTTGCGCGCCGGGATGCTGAGGGCAGGCCCTTTCTTCAGCCTCGCGTGAACTGGAACGATTTCGGCGGAACTTTCGGCGGTCCGGTTTATCTGCCGCATATCTACAATGGCCGGAATCGCACTTTCTTCTTTATTTCGTGGGACACGGCGATGTTGAGTGAAAATAAGCCCACAATTCTGACTGTGCCGCTGCCGCAAGAGAAGTTGGGGAACTTCACCGGCGATCCCCGGTTCGCAGCCGTCTGCGGCGCCAATGGGGCCACGAACTGCTTGTACGACGCGTATTCCACGACAGGTCCTGACGCAAACGGCCAGTTCCATCGAACACCGTTCTCGACACCCGTAATTCCGTCTAGCCGCATCGATCCGCTCGCTGGGTTTTACCTTTCCTCCTACCCGAGCCCGAATCGTCTGGCGAGTCTTTACAAACGGCGAGGAGATGAGGCGGCCGCGGCAGCCGAGCTTCGGAATTTCGAGCAAACACGTAACCAACCTTCATGGCGTGGGAGCGGGCTCGCAAGACCTCTCGACATGGAAGCCGGCACGGATGACGCGGGTGCGGACAATCAATAAAGGCAGACGTGCAGCATGCGATAGGGCGCTTCTTGTGGCGGTCGGTCTCATTCTGACGTGTGGCATACCCGACGGATGCGGCTCGCCCCGCATAAAGGGCACCGGAGTCTCGCTTGGCAACGGAGAATCCGTTTCGTTTGAGGCGATTGGGAATTACGCATTTTCGCGGGGGCGCATCGAGCTATGGTTCCGTCCTCACTGGGACTCACATGCCCGGGGTGAACAGATCCTGTTCCAAACCGGGTCGAGGCATCTCAAAGCGCAGATCGCGTTTCGCGATGGCAGGTTCCGCCTGGAGATGACAAAAGGCGTTCTGTCCGAGGCTCCCGCGATCTCGTTCACCACAGGCGAACCCCTGTACATCGTCGCGAACTATGACTACCCCGGCCGAAACTTCCGTATATTCGTCAACGGCAATGCAGGGTCGGAGGATCCCGCTTCACATGCTCCTCCGGAGCTCGATTGGGCGGGAGTCCCGTTCCGAATTTATGCCGGCCCCCGGCCTGTTTCGTCGGGAACAGCAGGTTTCACACTTTTGCGGTTGCGCACCGGCGGGCGGCCGCTCTTGGCAAGCACGATCACGGCCAACCTTGCCCGTCTGCGCCGCGAGCAGGAGCTCGAACCGGATAGCGACACGCTGCTGGACCTGCTTTTCGATCGTGGCACAAAGCTTCGTCGGGGCTGCGGAGATATCGCTTTCGAGAGAAAGACGTCAATGCCCGCCATCTCTCCGCCAACGCCCCTGCCACCGCTCGATTCTGTTTTACCGCAGGTCGAAAAACCGGACTCATGGCTCATTTCCGATTCGCACTGGAAGGCGCACCCCGGAGCACAGCAAGGCGCGACCTGGAAGGATGCCGGGTTCAGTGACCGCGACTGGAAGAATGCGATTGTCAGGACGCCCGAGGCGCAGCGCAGGTTAGGCAAGACTTATCTTTACAGCAGCAATCCACACCATGCGAAAACGAGCGCCGCCGAATGGATCGGGTTCGATCAGGGCCGTGAGGGCTCGCTGCGGCGCGCGTTCGTCCTATCGCGAGGAGATATCAAGTTGCTCAAAAAAGAGCCCGGCACCCTGTACGTGAGCGCCGGCGACAGATTCGACTGCTTCGTGAACGGCCGCTGGGTGGGTACGAACGGCGGTCACTTTCGACCGGGTTACGGAGATGTACCTGAGATAACCACGTACTGGCAGATACCACAAACATTGAACATTGCAGACCTGGTGCAGGAGGGAACCAACATCATCGCTGTGCAGTTGCGGCATGACTTTCGCATGTCGACAGACGAACGCGAGGGTCTGTTTCTGGACTGGCGCAAGGGCCCCTTTCAGAGTGCACGAATCGATTGGTCCGCATCCCCTGGCGATCTGATCGTCCGACCGGCAACTCTCGACCTGCGCGAACCTGCTTTGCGGTCGATGGAATACCACCTGAACACGGATTTCAAGAGTGTGCTGGTGGAAAAGGGCGGCATCTTCTATGGCTGGAGCTATGGCGACACACTGGGCCGAGCGCTCGAGGCCACTGTTCTGCTGAGGTTAATGACCGGTATCGATCGCTTTCCCGATGCCGAGCGGCAGTTGATGCAAGGAACGCTGCAGACATTCACCCACGATGGTTGGAGCTACCGTGAGCTGGCTCCACACGTCGCGCCCGAACTCGCGATTCCGGGCAGCATGCCTTACGCCTGCATGTGGGATCAGGCGGAGGTGCTTTTCGGGCTTGTGACGTGGTACGAAAAAACGCGCTCACCGGTGCTCCGCAACTACATCGAGGGTCTGCTTGCCGCTCTCAAGCGGAATGCTTTGCCCGCAGGCGATACATACCACGTACCTGAGGAGTTCTGGGACGGCCGGCAGTGGGTGACCAGCCGCGTCTGGTTCAATCCGGGGGCGGTGCTGCTGGACCCCATTGCCCACTATTACGAGATCTCTCGCAGTTCCATAGCCTGGGAAGTGCTACAGGGGCTATATCGTTCGCAAAAGGAGCGCTTGGGGGCATGATGGCCGCCCCGAGACCTATTTCGATGAGACGTATCGCGCGCGGACGCAACGCATTTCGAGCGAGGGCCAGGACAGCCAGAACTTCGGCGCCGGGATCAGCCTCGGCTGGACAGGGGCGTTGCGTGCAGCGCTCGTACTCGGTGATGTGGACATGGTTCAGTGGATCAGACGTGCGCTGGACTGGTCGATCGGAACTGCCGCTACGCGATACGGTCATGCGGTGGAAGGACTGGGATATCTTCCGGGCGAGATCTGCGGTGCTGCCGACCTGGTGGAAGCTGCATCGATGCTTGCCGAACACGTCGACTCGCGCTACTGGGCTTTCGTAGAGCGCTTCATCCGTAACCAAATTATCCAAACGCAAAATCGAGAATCGGGCATGTGGGGACGGGTGACACCCGAAGGCGCCCTGTCGTCGCCGCTGCCCTGTTGCTCCTCGCGAGGCGCCCGAGCCATCTACATCGCGTGGCATCACACTGTGATGCGCAAGCCCGAAGGAGTGTACGTGAATCTTGCTCTGAACCGCGACTCCCGCTGGCTCGAAGTGCTGAGTTGGTTGCCCTACCAGGGCAGAATTGATCTCGACATACACGATGCTCCGGTCGTGTTTGTGCGGATTCCGGAGTGGGCGCCGCATGATGAAGTCACAATCGAAAGCGGGGGACGCGTACTGCGGGCCGCCAAGTGGCAGGGTGAATACGTCAAGCTCGAAGGGCTCATCCCCGGACAGCGCGTCACTGTGCTCTTCCCTATCGGAAACACGAAAACGGCCGAGGCACTTCACGTTCGCCGGGATTCGCAGCCGATCCGATATGAGGCCCTCTGGCGCGGCTACACGCTGATCCGCCTTGCGCCGGGCGGGCAATACCGCCGCTCAGAAATGCTCACAAGCACTGCGCCGCTTCGGCCGGTGAAGCGCTACTTCGTACCCGAGGCGGAGGTCGACTGGTAGCGGGTTGTGCTTCGCCATAATCACGTCTGCGGGTAGGACTATGCAGCAATGCGCTTATAGCAATGATGTAAACCGCCCAGGTAGGGAATTCGGATAATCTTCCCCTGCGCTAACACGGCTCGAGGTGTCGGGCAATCCTTTCCAAGAGCTAAATGCGTTCTTGAACGCTGATAATAATCGAAGTACGAAGTGAGCGTTCGCTGGAGATGCCGGGCATTTAGAGTCACGACATGGTTCAGGCATTCGCGGCGAATCGATCCAATCAGCCGTTCCACATAGCAGTTCTGCGAAGGGCTTGCTGGTGCAATAAGCACTTCTTGAATGCGCAACGCTTGCAGACGTTCGCGGACAGTGCCGCCATAAACGCGATCGCGGTCACGGATTACATATTTCGGTGCGTCCCGGTAAGCACAAGCCTCAACTACCTGCTGTGCAATCCATTCCGCCGTCGGGTGGTCCGTCACATTAAAGTGCAGGACCTCGCGGCGGCGATGAGCGAGCACGACAAAGACGTATAGCACTTTGAGCGTGATCGTCGGTACGGTAAAGAAGTCAACTGACAAGATCTGACCGACATGGTTGTTGAGGAATGTCTTCCAGCTCTGGGACGGGGATCGAGGAAGAGTGCGCAGAATGCGGGAGACAGTCCTTTCTGAGACCACGATGCCGAGCATCTTGAATTCACCGTGGATCCGCGGCGCGCGCCAGAGCGGATTCTCTCCTGCCATCTGCACAATCAGCCGGCGTGTCTCTGCCGGGATGCAGGGCCGCCCCCTCTTGATCCCTTTTGGCTTTGACAGGCGAGCCCAGAATCTGCGGAACCGCTCGCGTTGCCATCGGACGACAGTTTCGGGCTGCACGAACATCAGCGCACCGCACCAGCCGCTCCAGACTTTCGCCAGAGCACACCAGAACAGGCGGTCAGAAGCGGTCAATACCGGTCGCCTTCGCGCACGCTTAAAAGCGCGAAGCTGGACTCGGAGCGCTGCATTCTCGATCACGATCGAATGCTGACCACTGCACAACAGGCGAACGAATCGAAACAAGCACAGAATCATGGCCGGCATGCATTTGATTGTTCGTCCTCGCCTCAAGGGCTGTCAATCGCTTGCCGCGGACAGACTATTGGCGAACGACAACAACCGTGCTGGCGCGGAATTACGTGCTGAACAGCCTGACCATCTTGTCGCGAGACATATCAATGTGCGCGACCATCGCCTGCCGGGCTTTGGCCGGTTGATGCGCTTCAATCGCGCGTATAATCTCTGCGTGCCCGATCCATCCAGGAACGGTCTGGGTGCAGAGTGTATCGAGGCGGCTTACATAGCCCAGAATCAGGCTCAGCTGATCGGTCACTCGCTGGTTCCCGGCGAGTTGGGACAGGCGAAGATGAAAGAGCTCGTTAGCCCTGAGGATTGCCGGGAGTTCTGCGTTCGGACCCGTTTCCGGCGCGATAATCTGCTTCAGCTCTTCGATCTGCTCGCGGCTTGAGGACTGCGCCACTTTTTCCGTCGTGAAGCCTTCTAGTATCCTGCGGTATTCGTAGGTCTCAAGTATGTCGCGCACGGAGATCGGCGTAACAAGGAAGCCTTTTCTACGGATTCGTGACAGCCACTTATCCTGCATCAGGCGGGTGCAGGCCTCTCGCACCGGAGTCCGGCTAGTGCGGCAACGCGCCGCGACGTCTGCTTCGGAGAGAAACTCGCCGGGAGCCAGCTTGGCCGTAACGAGCCATTCGCGGAGAATGCGGTAGACGCGTTCCACCTCTCCCAATTTTTGAGCTTTGGTTCGGGTAGCTGCTCTGGCTGGCGTCATTAATCAACGATCACCGTTTTGTTGGCATAAAACAGAATACGATGCTCCAGATGCCACTGGACCGCGCGGGATAGCACTATCCTTTCGAGATCGCGGCCTTTTTGAATCAAGTTCTGTACGTCATCGCGATGCGAGACGCGAGCTACATCCTGCTCGATAATCGAACCTTCGTCGAGAATGTCGGTCACGTAATGACTGGTGGCGCCGATCAGCTTTACTCCCCGCTCATACGCGGCGTGGTAGGGACGGGCTCCCGTGAAGGCGGGCAGAAACGAGTGGTGGACGTTGATGATACGACTCGGATACTTATCCACGAAAGCGGGTGAGAGTACCTGCATATAGCGGGCCAACACTACGAGCTCAATTTGATTCTCTTCGAGCAGTGTAATCTGTCTTGCTTCTGCTTCGGTCTTGTTTTCCACCCCGACCGGAATGTGATGGAAAGGAACGTCATAGAACCGGGCTAGAGGTCCGGCATCCGGATGGTTGCCGATGATGAGTACGACCTCGCATGGGAATTCGCCCATCTGCTTGCGGTGAAGCAGATCTATAAGACAGTGCTGGTAGCGCGACACGAAAATCGCCACACGAGGACGGTACGAGGAGTATTCGATGCGCCAGCGCATTCCGAAGTGCTGGGCGATTGGCTCGAATTCAGCGCGCAACATTTCCGGCCCGAGATCGAATTCATTAAGGGTCCACTCGACGCGCATGAAGAACATGCTTGCCTCATTGTCCTGATGTTGATCGGCGTGAACGATGTTTGCGCCATGGGCCTAAAGAAACTGCGCGATCATCGCAACGAGCCCGCGCCGGTCAGGACAATCTACCAGCAAGATGGCAGTATCCGCCAAGAGAAGCTTGCCTCCTAAGAATACCGCTAGTATACTCAGAAAATACCACCATGTGCGGTATTGCAGGCTATTGGGATGCGGGTCGAGACGAGAGCATTCCTTTGGGTTGCACGCTCTTGAAAATGCTCATAGCCCTCGGTTGCCGGGGCCCCGATTCGACAGGCGTGGCAATGTATGGGACCAGACACGCGGGGAGTTGGATAGCGCGAGTCAAACTGGGCGATAATGGCGCTCTAACGGAGCGAGCCGCTCAGGTCGCCCAAGCCGCCGCGAATTTTGGCGGTAAAGATTTCACCCGAGTCGATGCCTACCTCCGCTTCTCGATTCCCGAACAGGACGATCCGAAGCCGTTTCTAAGCGGTGTCGATTCCATTGGCGGCGACGTTGAAGTTGTCAGTCTAGGAAGCCGGCTGGAAATCGTCAAGCAGGTCGGCTCACCCGCAAACCTGGAGAGCACGTTCGCTATTTCCGGATTTCGCGGATCTCACGGTATCGCTCACACCCGGCTTTCCACGGAATCCATCGTGGACCTAAGCCATTCCCAGCCTTTCTGGGCTCATGGTTGGCCCGATCTGGCAATCGTCCACAATGGCCACATCACGAACTACCATCAGCTCCGGAGGCGCTATGCGCAACACGGCGTGCGGTTCTATACGGAAAACGATTCTGAGATCATCGGCGTCTACCTGGCGAAAAGACTCCGCGAGGGCGACACATTACATGGAGCCCTCACACACATGCTGACAGATCTCGATGGGTCCTTTAGTTGTCTGGCGGCCACCGCATCGGAATTCGGATTCGTTCGGGATCCGTTTGCATTGAAGCCTCTCTGTTTCACCGAAACCGGCAGTTTTGTGGCGGTTGCTACGGAGGAGATCGCGATCCGCTCGGCCTTTCGAGGGGAGTACAAGGTGCGTGAGGCTAAGGCAAAGGAAGTGCGGGTATGGCGGAGATAGATGCAGCCCAATGCACGACCCGCGAGATCAATGCAGAAATCCGCCGGTGCGTAGCCGAGGGTTGCAATGAGATCACTTTGCGCAATCCTGGCGCGCGCCACAATTTGGCTGTCGCCGTTTTGGAGCCCATAAAGCTGAAGATCGCGGGCAGTGTGGGTTACTACTGCGGCGGCCTGAATGGCGGCGCTTCCATTGAGATTGATGGAAGCGCAGGCTGGGGTCTGGCGGAATCGATGATGAGCGGTCTCGTCCGCGTTCATGGCCATGCTGGAAGTGGAGCCGGAGCTGCCTTGCGCGGCGGCACTGTCGTTATCCACGGTGATGCGGCCGCCCGGCTGGGTGTGTCCATGAAAGGCGGGGAAATCGTCGTGGCAGGCGACTGTGGCTACATGGCGGGTTTCATGGCCCAGAAAGGCACGCTAATCGTTTGCGGCAATGCCGGCGATGCATTCGCCGATTCCATGTACGCCACAATCTGCTACGTCGGCGGCGAAACTGCCAGCCTGGGAACAGATGCGGTGGTGCGCGAGATGGAACAGGGTGAAATGGAGCATCTGGAGAGGACACTTGAAGCGCACGTGGGCCAGAATAGACCCCCGGCGTCGGCATTCCGGAAAATTGTTGCCGGCCGCAAGCTTTGGAATTTCGACAAGCGTGAATGGCGCATCTGGCAGGAGGCCCTTTAGGATGCCTATCTTGCAGACCAGCGGGGTGTTCGCGCCGGGCGTAATCGCAGACATTCAGGCGAAGGCTGATTCGGGCTTGTATTCGATTCGGGGCTTCGGGACACTGCGCGAGCGGCGCTGGGCAACCTTCGACGATCTTACGTTCCTTCCGTGCTCGCTTACGCGCATCCCGCTCGAAGGATACCGTGAGAAGTGCTCGACGAAAACTATCATCGGCACGCGCTTCGCTAAGAAGCCAATTGAGCTTGATATCCCGGTGATGATCACCGGAATGAGTTGGGGCGCGCTCTCGTACAACGCCAAAGTGGCTCTGGCAAAGGGCGCGGCGGCAGTGGGCTCATCGAACACGACCGGTGACGGCGGCATGTTGCTGGCTGAGCGCGAGAACAGCAAAACGTTGATATATGAGATTCTTCCGTCACGCTACGGAATCAACATCCACCACATGCAGATGGCGGATGCCATTGAACTGACAGTCGGCCAGGGCGCGAAACCGGGAACTGGCGGTTTGCTGTTGGGTTCGAAGGTATCGGACAAGATTGCTGAACAGCGCGACCTGCCGGTCGGGGTAGATCAGCGAAGCCCTGCGCGGCATCCGGATTTCCTCGGGCCAGATGACATGATCATCAAGGTGGAAGAACTGCGGGAAGCCACCGGCTGGCGGGTCCCGATCTTCATCAAGATGGGCGCAAGCCGCGTGTATGACGACGTCAAGCTTGCCGCGAAGGCCGGGGCGGACGTGATTGTCGTGGATGGCATGGAGGGGGGAACAGGAGCCTCGCCCGCTATCTTCCAGGAACACACGGGCATTCCCACGCTGGCTGCAGTTTGCGAGGCGCGCACCGCGCTCGAAGATATCGGCTTGTACGGCGAAGTTCAATTGATTATCGCCGGTGGAATTCGCGACGGCGTGGACGCGGCGAAAGCCATGGCACTTGGAGCGGACGGATGCTACATCGGAACGGCGGCGCTTATCGCTTTGAACTGTAACAAAGCAGTGTATGAAGAGGAGTATCACGCCCTCGGCACAGCCCCGGGTGCGTGTCACCACTGCCACACGGGACGATGCCCAGTAGGCGTAACGACACAGGATCCGGAACTGATGAAACGTCTCGATATCGAGGAGGGAGCGGAGCGGGTTCGCAATCTGCTGCGCGTCATGACGCTGGAGATTCAGATGATTGCTCGATCCTGCGGGAAATCGGACGTGCATCATCTTGAGCCGGAGGACATGGCTGCATTGACGCTCGAAGCCTCTGCCACCACTGGCCTCCCACTGGCGGGTACCAGAAAGGTGTTCGGCCGCTAATGTCGTTTCTTTTGCCCTGTCCAAACTGCGGCGAGCGGTCGGTGTACGAGTTCCGGTTTGGCGGTGAGATCAAGCAGCGGCCGGCGCTGGATGCTCCTGCGGAGGAATGGGCAGACTACCGGTTCAACCGCGTGAATGCAGCCGGAGTGCAGACAGAGTGGTGGTTTCATAGTTCTGGCTGCCGCCAGTGGCTGCAGGCGGTGCGAAATACAGTTTCGAATGAGGTTCTCCAGACGTATCTTCCCGGTGAGGATCGCCCATGAAATTACGCTTCAACGGACGGGAAATTGAAGGGCAGCCGGGCGACACTATCGCATCAGCCCTCTATCGAAACGGGCGTCGGATTTTTAGCCGCAGTTTCAAGTACCACCGTCCTCGAGGATTGCTCTGCTGCGCGGGCAAATGTCCGAATTGCATGATGAACGTGGATGGAATTCCGAACGTCCGGACATGCATCGCTCCCGCCCATGATGGCATGGAGGTCAAGCATCAGAATGCATATCCATCGCTTGAAATCGACTGGCTGTCGATATCGCAGCGCCTCGACTGGCTTATGCCCGTCGGCTGGTACTACAAAACGTTCACGCGTCAAAGTATGTGGCATGCCGCCGAGCCCTGGATCCGGAAGGCGGCGGGTCTCGGCGAAATTCTTCCTGCAAAAGCCAGCGCGTATGAACATGTCTGGATGCATGCGGTGACGGCAGTGATCGGTGGTGGGGCGGCGGGCATCCGAGCAGCTCTGGAAGCCGCAGATAGTGGTGAGGATATCGTCTTGGTTGACGATCAGCCGGAGCTTGGCGGTAAAGCCCGCTATCGCAGGAGTGAAACTCCTCGCGACTCCATTCGAAAGCTTCAATCACTGGCGAATGTGAAGATTCTAAGCAGCAGCTGTTGTTTCGGGCTCTACGAGGGCAATCTGCTCGCAGTCTTGCAGCCGAATCCGCATCCACACGCGGCGGAGCGGCTCATTCATCTCCGTGCGCGGCGCGTAGTTGTCGCCACGGGTGCCTACGAGACCCCATTGTTATTCCCCAATAACGATCTGCCGGGGGTGATGCTTTCGTCCGCTGTGCAGCGGCTTTACCGGCTTCATGGAATCGTTCCTGGATCGCGCGCCGCCATAGTAGGCGATGCGCAAAGGGCTGAAGAAATTGCGGCCGATCTCCGCGAAGCGGGTGTGACTGTTATTGCCAGCGTTACGCCGGACGACGTAATCGAGGCCGTCGGGAATAATTCCTTGAAAGCAATTCGTACGCGCACCGGTAGCTTTTCCTGCGACCTAATTGTGGTTTGCGGCCCTTTTGTTCCGGATGCGGGTCTGGCTGCCCAGGCCGGAGTGAAACTTGTTTGGAGCGAACAGCGTGGAGCCTTTCTTCCTGCGGAGTTGCCGCCGAACGTGTCGGTCGTAGGCGGTGCCTCCGGTGAAACGCTGAGCCCGGTTGTGACGCCGCTTCTCACGGGAAAAAGATCTTTTGTGTGTATTTGCACAGATGTCTCTAGCAAGGATCTGTGCGACGGAATCTCCGAAGGATTCGATCACATCGAGACTCTGAAGCGTTACACCACTGCAACTATGGGACCGTGCCAGGGACGCATGTGCCAGTTGAATGCTATCGGGATTTGCGCCCGGGAGACTGGACATAGAGTTTCGGAAACCGGCATCACCACGTCGCGCCCTCCGAATCCTTCGGTCACGCTTGGGGCGCTTGCGGGCCCGCGCCACCACTCGATTCGGCGCACCCCCATGCACTACGCCCACGAAGAACTGGGTGCGGTATGGATGGATATGGGCGATTGGAAACGCCCGCGCTATTACCGGACTTTAACCACCTCCGCCGAGCGCGAGTGCGTGCAGGAAGAATACCGCACAGTCCGTGAAGGTGTGGGGCTGATCGACATCAGCACGTTGGGCAAACTCGATGTACGCGGCCCCGATGCCGGCCATCTGCTGGACAAAATCTACACGCACCGCTTTTCCGATCTCCGATCAGGACGCGTACGCTACGCCCTCATGTGCGACGAAGGCGGAGTGATTCTCGACGACGGAACGATTTCACGTATTAGCCAGGACCGCTACTTCGTCACCACTACCACTGGCAATCTGGATTTTGTTAATCAGTGGCTGGAATGGTATCTGATCGGAACGGGTTGGGACGTACACATCACCAATGTCACTGGCGGCTACGGCGCAATGAACATCGCGGGACCCAAATCGCGTGAGGTTTTGGCGAAGCTCATTGACTGCGATCTCTCTTCGAAAGTATTTCCTTACATGTCATGCAAGGAGGCGAGGGTTGGTGGAATCCTGGCGATTCTGCTGCGCGTCGGCTTCGTGGGAGAGACCGGTTGGGAAATCCACTGTCCCGCTGAGTCGGCGGAAAACGTATGGCGCGCACTGCTCGAGGCTGGCCGCGACTGCGGCATCAGGCCATTCGGCGTGGAAGCGCAGCGGCTGTTGCGTCTCGAGAAGCGTCACGTCATCATCGGCGTGGATACCGATGCTCTGACGACTCCATTCGAGGCCGGTATGGTTTGGACAACCAAACTCGATAAGGAAGATTTTGTCGGGAAGGCGGAGTTGAAACGCGCAGCAAACGGCGTCCTGCGGGAATCTCTGGTTGGGTTCGTTCTTCCTGGTTCAGATGTTCCGCCGGATGGCTCTGCTATCGTTGCCGACGGAAGACCGGCAGGCCGGGTGACGAGTTCGCGTTACTCGCCGTTAAAGAGAGCGGTCGTCGGACTTGCTTGGGTGACTCCCCAAAAAGCTGAAGAAGGAGCGTCCATTCAGGTACGGGTAAACGGCAAAGTTGCGCAGGCCTGTGTCACCATGCAGGCGTTCTACGATCCCGAAGGGGCACGACTCCGGCAATAACATGAAGCGCTCCGCCCTCTTTCATCTGCATAGGCGTTCCGAAGCGAGCTTCATGGAGCACCACGGCTGGGAGATTCCGGCTTGGTTTCGGTCTCCGCAGATGGAAGCGGCCGGGGTCCGGAATAGTGTTGGTCTGATAGATGTCAGTTATCGGGCCAAGTTCCTCAGCAAAACGCGCTTGGAGAGCGGCTCTTGGCGTTTAGGATCCCACCATTTTCTGACGGTCGGCGACCCACCGCTGGATCCGACCATCAGCGCTATGGATGTGACAAACGTATACGCAGACGTGCTTCTAGCAGGACGTTACAGCAAGGATGTCCTGGCCAAGCTAACGTCTGTCGATCTCTCGGACAATGCTCTCCCCAACTTGTGCTGTACACAGGCGAATGTCGCCCACACACACGCGATCGTGTTGCGGGAAGATCTCCCTCACTTGTCTGCGTATCACATTCTGATCAGCCGCGAGTACAGCGAAGGCGTGTGGGAATCGATCATTCACGCTGGTCACGAATACGACCTTTGTCCGTTCGGGCTGAAGGCGCTCGAGCTGCTGAGTACGTAACGATGCAACTGTTTCAGAAGAATCGGATGTGGCGTTCCCACGATTTGCGTCCGAGCTACGATGTGGTGATCGTGGGCGCGGGCGCGCATGGCCTGGCTACGGCATACTACCTCGGCAAAGAGCACGGCGTGCGCAGTGTTGCATTACTCGATAAGAATTACATCGGCTACGGTGCGAGCGGGCGGAATACCGCAATTATCCGGTCGAACTACCGGACTCCCGAAGGCATTCCTTTCTACGACGCTTCGCTCAAGCTGTACGAACAAATGTCGCAAGAGTTGGGCTGGAACGTTCTTTTCAGCCAGTGCGGGCATCTGACTCTAGCGCATAACGATTCCTCTGTGACTGGCTTGCGCGTTCGCGCGGAAAACAACCAGCTCCTGGGCATTGACAGCCGGATCATCTATCCCGAAGAAATTCGCAAACTGGTCCCGGCAATGAATCTCGATCGCAACGCGCGCTACCCTGTCCTCGCCGCGCTCTATCATCCTCCCGGCGGAATCATTCGTCATGACGCTGTCGTCTGGGCTTATGCACGGGCTTGCGACCGTATGGCAATAGAGATTCACCCCTTTACCGAAGTCCTTGGCTTTGACATAAAAGACGGCAAGATCGCTGGGGTCCATACCAATCGCGGACGCATTCAGGCGGGTGCAGTACTGAATGCAACCGCAGGGTGGGCAACAACAATTTCAAGCATGGCCGGGGTTCCACTGCCCATCGTTACGCATCCCCTGCAAGCGTGCGTCACCGAGCCGTTAAAGCCGTTCCTGAATCCTGTAATCGTTTCGGCATCGCTGCACGTTTATTTGAGCCAGACAGACAAGGGAGAGATGGTGATTGGAGCGGAAATCGACCCGTACCAGTCCTATTGCATGAAGGGAACGCTGCCAGCTTTGGAGCAGATGGCGACTTATACTCTTGAGCTGTTTCCGCAATTGCACGGGCTCCGAGTCTTGCGCCAGTGGGCCGGTATCTGCGACATGACTCCGGATTTCGCCCCGATCATGGGTGTAGCGACTGAGGTCAGCAATTTCTACATGGATGTCGGCTGGGGAACCTACGGCTTCAAGGCGTCGCCGATTTCCGGCAAGTGCATGGCGCAGTTGATCGCCACATCGAAGACTCCAAGTTTGATTGAGCCGTTCTCGCCGGCTCGTTTTAGAACCGGTCACCTCGTTGGTGAAAAGGCAGCAGCAGCCGTTTCGCATTAGTTCCGACTGGAAAGGCGACTCATGATGGACCACATTAAGGCCTTGATAGCAGAAAAAGGAATTGAGTATTTCTTTTGTTCATTCGTGGAATTGACTGGCGCGCCAAAGGCGAAACTAGTGCCCGCGTCGCACATTGAGGACATTGCAAAAGACGGTGCCGGGTTTGCGGGATTTGCTTGCGGGGATGTGGGGCAAGGGCCGCACGATCCGGATATTTGCAGCGTGCCGGATTTTAGTTCTCTTACCGTCCTGCCGTGGCGCAAGAATATTGCGTGGGTGCCCGGCAATCTTCACGTGAATGGCGAGCCCTGGCCGCAATGTCCACGCACCGTCCTTTCGACACAACTCGAGCGTGCGCGGAAGATGGGCTACGTATTTCATGTGGGCATCGAGCCAGAGTTCATGCTGCTGAAGAGGAATGGCAGCGGAGCTTACGAACCGTGGGACCCTCTCGATATGCTGGGCAAGCCCTGTTACGATCTGGCGGCACTGCACCGCAATCTCGACCTAATGACGACCTTACTCAGCTACATGCGGGACCTGGGATGGGACCCCTACGCCAACGATCACGAAGACGCCAACTGCCAGTTCGAGATCAACTGGACTTACTCGGACGCGCTCACCACGGCTGATCGTACGACCTTTTTCAAATGGATGGTGAGGACGGTAGCCGAGCAGCAGGGGCTATGGGCGACATTTATGCCCAAGCCGTTCGGCCATCTGACAGGCAACGGAGCGCACGTTCATCTGAGCCTGGCCGATGCAGGAACCAAAGCAAACTTATTTGAGGATCATTCCGCCGAGCTCGGTCTTTCCCAATTGGGACGCTGGTTTTTGGGCGGCGTTCTGGGGCACGCGCGGGCGCTTTCAGCCATTCTCGCGCCAATCGTAAACAGCTACAAGCGTCTCATCCGCGGCGCACCACGCTCGGGAGCTACATGGGCTCCGGTTTACGTTACCTATGGCTCTGCGAACCGCACTCAGATGGTGCGTGTGCCGGCACCGGGACGCTTCGAAATTCGCGTGCTGGACGGCGCCGCGAATCCTTATCTCGCGTTCTCTGCGATCCTCGCGGCTGGTCTCGACGGGATCGGCAACAAGACCGATCCTGGAGTGGTCAATCATGGAAATCTTTACGAGGTGCCCGAGGAAGAACTCACGGCGCGAAAGATCGGTCTTTTGCCGACCACGCTCGCTGAGGCCTTGGATAGTCTCGAGCAGGATTCCGTTGTACTGGGCTCCCTGGGCCTGGATTACGCGAAAGAATACATTCGCGTGAAGCGCGACGAGTGGCGGCAATACAATCAGAACGTTAGCGAGTGGGAACGCGAACGCTATTTGCCGAGTTACTGAAGCCGCGAAGCGGCATCGCCAGCGCTTCATAGCGGCGGATGGGAGATGACGGATAGTCCACACCAGCGCCGTCCGGGCGATAGTTGCGGTAAGGAAACCGAATACTTCCAGCTGTTGTCCGCAATAACTCGATCCACAAGCTCAAGCGGCGTTTGCCCATCGATACTCATGATGCAAACCGCCGAGAATTGGTTTGGCAGTGACGGGTGAAACGGGGAATGACTGAGCAGCTTGCTTGGCAGCCGGTGGAGTCTGTTGGACTCGGTCAGGGATGCCTGGTCCCAAAGAGCGATGCGGCCGGCCACCGTTGTAGTGACTCGCCCACTCACGAAGGGTTCTCCGCAAGTGAGATGCATTGAGTGGGATGACATAGTCCAGACATTCGCGACGTATGCTTCCAATCAGTCGTTCGCAATGAGCGTTAGCGGTGGGCATACGAACCGGTGATCGCAAAACGTGGATGCCCCAGCTTTCGACCGTTTCATCCAAACTGGACGAGAATGTGTTGTGCCGATCGTGAAGCAGAAACTTGTAATCTTGATCGCCCGCGAGGGCTTCTCTTAGCTGCTGCAGTGTCCACTCAGAAGTCGGATGATCTGTAACGTTGAAGTGAAGCAAACGTCTGGATCCAATCTCGAGGGCAACGAATATATAGAGGATACGGAAGCGTACCGTCACCGAGACGAAGAAGTCGCAGGCGACAATGCCCTGTGCATGGTTCCGGATGAAAGTGGACCAACGCTGATCCTTGCTGCCACGAGGGCGCCAAGGTCGTTCGATGTATTTTCTAACCGTGCGTGTTGAGAGCCGAATCTGGAGCTTGAGCCAAAGTTCATCTGCAATCCGCTCTTCGCTCCAGGTCAGATTCTCGCCTGCCATTTCGCGAATTAACCGCCTCACCTCTGCCGCCACCGGTGGCCGCCCGACTGGTCTCGATTTCCAACGCCAGAATCGGCGGAATGCAGCTCGATGCCAGCCGATCAACGTGGCTGGTTTGACGATGACCAATGCGCTGCGCCAGTCGAAGAAGCGAGCGAGCTTGGACAACACGAATCGATCCGCAGCTGTCGTTGGCACGGCTTTTTTCTCGCGCTCTTGGAATAGAGCTAGCTGCTTACGCAAGAACAGATTCTCTGCAGCCAGCGCGGTCCGGCTACGCAAGCCAGTACCACAGAAGCTGATGCAGTCAGAAACGACAATTTGTAACGTGACACTCAGTTTCGAAAGCTGTCGGAAAATGCTCAGCACTAGGCAATCGTCTCACAGCTATCCACTGATTCGATTACCTGATCACGTTTTTGCGGACCACAGCTTTGATCTGCGGCTTGCCGTACCCGGCCTGCTCCGGATTTGTGAAGAAGACCGCAAGATGCGCGGTCTGGAAGCCGGGATTCTTATCGTAGGCCCGCGCGATGCTTCGCAATAACAGCGCGGCCGTCACCAGCAAGAGAAATGAAAATGCTACCTGGCCCACCAGCAGAACGTTTGCGAGCGTAACCCTTTTTCGGCTTCTGCCCGTTGTGCGAGCTTCTTCCTTGAGCGTTTCCGCCACGTTGGCACGTGAAGCCTTGAAAGCGGGGATGGTCCCGAACAGGAAGCCTGTTGCGAGGGAGACGACCAGCGCAAAAGCGAAGACGGTTGTATCGAGCTTGGGCGGCACGAAATTGGCGGATGACGGCAGAGCCCCGAATAAGAGATGGAGACCCGCATAAGCGATGAAGATGCCCACGACAGGCATTCGACGGATACTTTCGCGGAATTTGGGTGTGCTTTGGACCCCATCATTCGTTCAGCAGGGCGCACCCTAGCGTAAGCCTTTCAAAGCACAAGCCGCATCTTTTCAGCCACATCTTGCAGATCGAGGAGCTGAGTTGCGGCGATCAACCGTCTGGGACCAGTCGTCGTCAACACAGACTTGGACCATTGTAAGTGCGCGCGGCGGACTGACGCTTGTGCTTCCGCCGCCAAGCTCTTAAGTTCGGTTCTTCCACGAGATTCGCATTGAACGCCGCCTCGAGCCCTCCCACAACAGCAGTTTCCCCACACAAGCCCTTCGTTGTAGCCGGAAGCCGTAAGGCCGACCAGATGAATGGTCAAAACATTGGAGGCAAACAGCGCTGCACCCACGACGCCAAGGCAGCGAACGCCCCCGCAAGAAAGTAGAAACTGCTGGTCACCCTGCGTCTCCGCACCGTGGAAATGCCCACCAGCAGAATGGCAACGTCGATGATGGCCTTTGATGATGTCCGGTCTCTTTCGCAGGCCGGCGAATCCTTCGGGAATCTCGCGAACGGCAATCTGAAAGTTGATCCAGGTCGTGATATCAATCTCCCCCTCTCGATCGTTCCGATGATTCGCGGAAACTGATAACAACTGTTGCGGCTCGCAAACAGGATTACTTCACGTTTGTGGAACAACGGTCGTCCAGAGCGATTGCGTCGCGGCAGAGGCCGACGAGCACCAATCTGCCGCCTGCTCCTACTTAGCGCAAACTCTCTGCCATTGCCGGCGATTCCCTGTAACATCGAAAACCACGTCAGCTCGTTCTCCGTCCGGTTGCTCGGAGCACGTTGACCGCGAAGCGGTGCGCGAAGTCCCGCCGAACCTCGCTCTTTTCGGCGATCCTGACAGTAGCCCCGGCGGCAACAGCAAACTGCAGGACTGAGAGAGTCCGATCGGTCCTGTACCAATCACCAGTACTTTGTCTCCTCGGGAGAGCCGCTTCGCAACACCGCCTGACCGGCACAGCAAGATAACCCTGCCATGCCTCCATCTACCTGCACCCCTAAGAACTTCAGATCCTCACAGCAGTTCGGCCTGTTCAGATGCCAGGCGGGGCAGTGCCCACAATTCAAAACGGTTCAATCGCGCAGACATCTCCCACTCTAATGGTCTTTTCGTTCTTATGTACTTCCACAACCTCGCCGCTCATTTCATGGCCAAGCACCCTGGGGAAGATTGTACAGCGGGTGCAGTCCCGCGTCGGCATGAAAATCGCTCCACAGACTCCGATGCGGTGCATGCGTACGAGCGCCTCATCCGGGCACCCCAACTGAACGTTCGACGAACGTCCCTGGCTCGGTCGGCAGTATCTGTCGCATAGTCCTCCCCGTCATCCGTCCTAAAGTGACAGGCTCGCCCAACTGTTCGAGTTGCTCTGTGACGCGCGTCAGCAAGTCAGAAGCTGAGCCTGGCTCCGAACTGAAACTGCCGAGGATATTGGTTCGGGGCCAGAGTGGTAATCACACCGAAGTCCGGCTGATCCAGCGCTGCATTGGGCGCACCGTAATTCATAACGTTGAACAGATTGAATGCTTCAGCCCGAAGTTCGGCCCTCAGCCTTTCCGCCAAATGGAAGCCCTTCACCATGGCCAGATCGGTGCTGAAAACGGCCTCCGTTCGGAACGAATT
Organism: Bryobacteraceae bacterium; assembly: GCA_051004875.1. Taxonomy (GTDB): domain Bacteria; phylum Acidobacteriota; class Terriglobia; order Bryobacterales; family Bryobacteraceae; genus Bog-105. Next base: position 54,250 of record JBPCJX010000030.1, on the reverse strand, counting down.
TCGCCCCACATTTCCGAAAGCGAACTGCGGAATGCTGAACGCGGCAGGGTTGACCCACATACTTGCGCTTCGGTGTTCAGGTGTCGGATCACCGGTGAGGTTCGGCCGCATGTACGTGTCGTATCGACCGACGTTCGCCAAGTCGCCATTGATCATGGGATTCCAGGGCTGCCCGGAACGGACGGACTGAATGAAGTCGGCTCGCCAGTTCCCAAGAACCCACGAGAGTGGGCCTGTCTGAAGCCATCGTTTGCCTTTTCCAAATGGCGGCTCCCAGGTTCCACTTATCCAGAGATTATGCGGAATGTCGTATGCGGCAACACTGTGATTAGTGTTCAGATGATACGTATCCTGAATCGAGGAGGAGCCGCTCGGGCCATTTTCCGCTCCGAACCAGCCGCTGTTACCATTGTCCATGACCTTCGACCAGGTGTAAGCAACCATGACCATTGCTCCGTCACTGAAGCGCCGATTCAGTTGAACCTGCATCGAATTGTAATTACTCCGACCGGCAGCTACACTGTAATAAAAGGCTGTAGGTATATACGGATATGGCCGCCGCAGGTTTACCTCATCGCTCGTGCCCGCCTCCGGTGTTACAGCTGCGTTGACCGGATATCCAAAATCGAGACGACGAGTCACGCTTCCACTGTACGCGACGGAACTCATCAGCTTGTCTGTAAACTGGTGCTGGACCTCGAAATTATACTGGACGGAGTAAGCAGGTTTTTTCCGTGGATCGAAGGAGGAGTCCAGTGTGTACCAAGGCGTAAGGTCGGGGAACGGACTCAGATTCGCACCTTCGGCCGCAGTAATGGTCGTCAGTGGCTCTCCAAGCATATTGTACTGACCCGCAGCAAAACCGGCATTTGGCCAGCGGAACTGGATGTTGTTATTCTCCTGTGTGATACCAGAGAACACGTCATATACCAGCCCTGCGCCCGCCCGCACAACAGTCCTGGGGAGGATCTTCCATGCGAGGCCCAGGCGCGGCTCGAGATTGTTGCGGTGCGGATACCTGATGTTGGGCCGGTCGGCAAGGCGAATGTGATCTCCTCCCGGAATGCTCGACAGGCTTCCGTCGCCCGGAATGCACGGTGCCGCTCCGGATGTCGTGCACGCTGGGGGCATTGTCTTACCTCCGATGAGGTAGTCTCCGGAGGCGATGTCGAAGGTTCCCGGCGTGAATTTGTAATATGTTGGCGGGTTGGCAAACTCCCAGCGAAGCGACAGGTTGAGGGTGAGATTTCGGGACACTTTCCACTCGTCCTGTCCGTAGAAGCCCCATGTAAAATAGCGCTGGTTATACTGCTCGTTTCCGGCATAAACGTCTTGAGGAAGCCCGAGAAGCGCCGAGGCCAGACCGATGCCCGACACAACACCTCCCGTCTGTTGCGGATCGGCCGTCTGGTCCGGCGCAAAGTCCGCACCAACGTACGGGTCCGACCCGCCCCAACTTTGGCGAAACATCAGCCAACCGAACTTGAGCTGGTGGTTCGCCTTGACCCAGCTCAGGTCCTGGGATAGCTGATACTGATGCTGAGAGACAACGCTGTAAGGATCGCCCTCGATTCCTGTTGGCCCAATCTGATCAATACCCAATAAGACTTGGCCGCCGAACTTACTAATCTGGGACCACCCCAGATCTGCCAATTGCTGCACTGTAAACGGGTGTTCGGGCCGCCGGTTCCACGGAGCGCTTGAATAGCCGAATTGAGTGCTCAGCAGAACCGTGGGAGTGAAGATTTGGTTCCAGCCTGCAGCGACCTGCTCCGGAGTGTGTATGTCGAAGCCACCATTCTTCAAACTATCGGGCGTCAGGCTGGCTACATTCAGGTGATTGTATCGCGCGAACAGGTTTGATTTTGAAGAGATCTGGTGATCGATTCTGACCTGAAAACCGTTCTCGTCGTTTTGGTTCGGCCTGTTGTTAAGAACATTGTCATAGCCGTCGACGTTGAGACCGATGTTCGGCGTGTCGTAGAAAGCACGAAGGGTATTAACCATCATCGACGAAAGCCGATTGCCGGGAATGATGTTTCCCGGAAATACGTCACGAATAAGCTGCTGTGGATTATTCGGATCGGCATGGGTCGTGGTCGGATCGTAGATTGCCTGCGGCCAGCCGGAGAAGTCGCCCTGCAACTCGGCGGCTGTGGGCACACGATAAAGCGACTTCTGCGCCAGCCGGTAACGCCATCCATCATAACTGAAGAAGAAGAAGGTTTTGTTCTTGCCATTATAGATTCGTGGTATATAGACGGGTCCACCCGCAGTAGCTCCGAACTGATTCTGGCGGAAAACCGCAGGGCCTTGGCCAGGAAGGATGTCATGGAAGGGATCGCGCGCATTGAACGCCTCGTTGCGCAGAAACTCGAAAGCCGAGCCGTGAAATTCATTCGTCCCAGACTTAGTAAGCAGGTTAACTATTCCGCCCATGACCAGGCCATATTCGCCTTTATCGTTGTGAGATTGCACCTTGAACTCCTGAATCGCGTCAAGGCTTGGAAGGACGTTGTAGCCGCTGGTTTCACCTTCGGCATTGATAATGCCGTCCATCAGGTACACGTTGCTGCGGTTCCATTGACCGTTCACTGATGGCTTCACCCAGGTCGAGCCCGGGAGCGCTACGGTGCTGCCCCACTCCTGGGCGGTATTAACGGGGGTTACTCCGGGCGTCAGCAGGATCATCTGCGTAAAATTACGGCCATTCATAGGGAGGCGTTCGATGGCCTTCTCTGAAATGACAGTTCCCAATTCAGACGTGGAAGCCTGCACGAGCGGAGCCTGGGCTGTAACGGAGACGCTCTCGGCAACGTTCCCGATGGCTAGATTGACGTTCTGCGTAACCGTCTGATTGACGCTTACTGTGAACGCAGACACGTGCACGGTCTGGAAGCCCTCCTTATGGACGTTCAGCACGTACTGGCCAGGCGGGATGGTCATGAACGCGTATACTCCGTCAGCGTTGGTCGGGGCTGCGGCCTGAATATTGGTTGCCACGTTCATCAGCACAACGTCCACCTCCGGCACGGATGCGCCGCTGGGATCCGTGACCGTACCGTTCACTGCGCCATTGGCATTTTGAGCAGAGACACAGGGACTGACGCAGAAGACAACGAAAACCAATCCCAGGATGCATTTCATTAGATCTGCCATGACCATCACTCCTTCTGATGCTTCGGAGCGTGAGTGGAGCGGAGCGCACACACAGCGGCCGGAACGAAACCGGCGCACACAGACACCTCTAATTCCGACACGAATCAGCCGCGCTTCCGTGTCCTCACTGAATTCACCCCTACTCTACTGCGTTCTCGACATCTGAAAGCATGTCAGCCTCGGTCACTATTTGCAAGGACTTTTTCGGCATCGTTTTCACCATTTTCGGCATGCGATGCACATGTGAGTCTGGGGAGCGCGGCTTGTCGACCGCACGCATCCGCCCGGAAGTCCACCGCGCCAGCAGCGTTGGAGCATGCCGCGCGAAACCTAACGTCGTGCGTCACCGCGACCGGGATGGGCCCAGCTTGGTTATCACTGCACTAAAGGCGTGTAACGCGGGTACTGCTCTGATCGGTGATGGAGTTCAGTCGTGCACGCGTCGAGTGCTGAAGCGGGTAGCCGCGAGCCTTAATTCAAAACAGACTCCGCCTTATGCGAGATTGACGTGCGATCGCGGCGCTCAGGGTCATTACGCGAACTGCGCCACGCGCGGCAGGGCCTAGGTGTAGATCCACTGCTGGTCGCGCACCGGAGCAAGAATCTCCAGAACCTGTAGAAGCAAGCTGGCATCCAAAGGTTCCTCGCACCACCTGACGTTGGTCTGAACTGCGAGCGGATTTGCGGTACTGAACAGCGTCGTAGGAATATCCGGGTTCCGGGTAGCGAACTGGAGGGCGAGCCGGCTCAGGCTTGTGCCTTCTTCGCGGCAAAAGCTGGCAGCTTTCTCGAACACCCTTCGCTCGTGGGGGGTTGCCGGATGCCAGTTCGGAGCGCCTCGGTTTGTAAGTAGTCCGGAAGCGAAAGGTGAGCCGTTGATGATCCCTACTCCGCGGCTTTGAGCGACTGGCAGGAGCTCTAAGAGGCCCGTATCGTTCAGACAGTAATGATTGTGAACAAGCGCCGCATCGATTTCCAGCGTGCGCAATATGCGCTCCCAGAGATCGAGCGGGTAGATGCCGAAACTCACGCCGCCGACAAGGCCCTCTCTCTTCAACTCGCAGACAGATTCATAGCCTTCAGTGAGCGCCCACTCAGTGTGCCGGCGGTCCTGATATTCGATGTCGTGGATGTGCACGATATCGAAATAGTCAACCTGGAGGCGTGCAGCGCTTTCGCGAACGGATGCCCGGATTCGACTCCGGGAGTAGTCGAAGGAATCGCTGCCGTACGTGCCTGGACACGTGTGCTTACCAACCTTTGTGGAAAGGTAGTACCGGCTTCTGGGCACACCCATCAACGCTTTGCCGAGAACCTTTTCGGCCAGCATCCCACCGTAGGCAGGTGCGACATCGAAGTAGTTAATCCCGCAGTCGAGTGCCGCGTGCACTGCCGCAATAGCATCGCATTCGTCCACAGGGTGGAAGACGGCAGCGAGCGAAGATGCGCCAAAGCTTAGCCGCGATACTGTCAGCCCCGTCTTACCAAGTTCGCAATAATTCATGTGCCAAACCTCGCCGCTCGTAAACCACATTATGCTACGGTATTACGGTTAGGCAAGGATATTCCCGGCTTTTGTTCCACCATTTTCGGCGCCGGTATGTGAACCCGTAAAACCGCAATGAGACACGCCCCCGGAGTGATTCTGCTGATACCATCAGCGCGTGAGTTTGATCGTGGCCTGCGGCGGGGCATCGTTAAGTACGCCCAGGCGCATGGGCCGTGGGTCTTCTATGAGGAGCCTCCCGCATACCTCCAGAGCCTCGGTCCGCGTCAACGCCTCCGGAAGATGCGGGCCTGGAAAGCGCAGGGAATTATTCTCTTACAGAACACACTCCGGGAGGTCGACGAACTTTCGATACCAACGGTCGTGGCGATCGGGACCCGGAAGCTCGGCAAAGGCGCCAACCAGCTTCTCTGCGCAAATGAAGAAATCGGTCGAGTGGGCGGCGAAACATTCCTGGCGCTAGGCCTGCGCAATTTTGCGTACTGCGGCCTTGCCGGGCTGGAATTCAGCGATAATCGCGCGTTGGGCTTTACGCAGGTGATTCAGCAGGGGGGCACGTCGGTGCATTCATATTCCTCAACAACTCCTCACCTGGCTGAATCGTGGTACGCGGAGCAGAAACAGCTTGCCCGGTGGCTTAGCCTTCTGCCAAAGCCGATTGGCGTCATGGCGTGCAACGACGACCGCGCCAGAATGCTTGCAGAGGCGTGCAGGCTGCGCGGTATCCGCGTGCCCGACGAAGTGGCAATTCTTGGTGTAGACAATGACGAGCAGGTGTGTAACGGTGCAAACCCGCCCCTATCAAGCATTGCGCTTGCGACTGAACGAGGCGGTTACGAGGCGGCCGCGCTTCTTGACACCTTGATGCAAGGACGGAAGCCGCAGTCCTGCACCTTGTTCGTTAACCCTACGCACGTCGTGGCGCGACAATCGACGGATACACTGGCCATTGATGAACCCACGGTAGTGCGCGCGCTTCGGTTCATCCGGGATAATGCCAACAAAGACATCCGCGTTGCCGATCTACTGGCGGCCTCCGGCGTATCGAGACGTGCCCTGCAGGACAGGTTTAGGGAGTGTCTTGGCCGAACACCGATCGAGGAAATCCATCGCTGCCGCGTTGAGCACCTTGCTCGCCTTCTGGTGGAAACGAACATGACAGTGAGCGAAATAGCGGCGATGTCGGGGTTCGAACTGGACGCTCACGTTGCCCGTTTCTTCTCTCGGCATACCGGCGTTACTCCGCTCGCGTATCGCACCAGGAACCGTGCCCTGCGATAATCATCGCAGTGTCGTGCCGAAAAACGTCGGAGCCTCATCTGTTTCGTGGTCACTTCCAAAGTATCCTAGTCCGCTTTCGTGATGGTACCCACGCAGGCTGTTTTCGCGCAACACCGAGTGCTTACCTGCATCGACACGTCCGGCCGCCTGCCGGCGACAAACTTTTACTGAACCAGCCAGCAGACCTAACTCCACTCATAGAATCCCGTATTTGCTGAAGACCGCGGTGCTGGTAGCGCCGGCTTCAATTTCCCGCCGTACGACCCGTTCTCTGCAAGACTTCTCCAGCGCGCGATTAACGATGTCCTGTTCGACGGTTCTGGGTACTACAACGACTCCATCGACATCGCCAAGAACAAGATCGCCGGGGTGGATCTTGACACCTCCGATCTCCACATGACACCGATAGGCGATAACTTGTGAACGCACTCCCGCGTCCTGGGCGAACCGACCGCGGCTAAACACAGGCCAGTTCTGTTCCAGCACGCGCGGGGTATCTCGGTGGAAGCCGTCGATTACGGCGCCCACGGCCCCACGATTCTTCGCGCTAGCGGTGAGAATCTCTCCCCAACTCGCACATCGTAACGTTCCGGTTGCGACGTACACCTCGCCGGCCCGAATCTGATCCAACGCCTCGGTCAGCTTTCCAAAGGGATCGTTCTGAGAACCAAATACGTCTGCAATCAAGACTGGCATGGCGCGACCGACTACCCGCATGTCCTCCCGCAAAGGTTGAATCGGTTGGGGCAGGAACTGATGGTGGAAGCCGAAGGAATCAAGGACGTCGCCGACGGCCGCGGTGTAGAGAGTCCGAGGGATCTGCTCGAAAAACTCGATTTCGTGGGACTCAGACATTATGATGAAAGACTATACATCGATCGCGACCCATAAGCCATCATGGCTCATCGGCCGTCGCTTATTGGTTGAAGTCTGAAAGTACCAGCGGTATGATTGAATTCACCTGCTGTTCGGTAACGATTGAAATCGCCCGTTCTCGTGCGGTGTTAACTGACTAGTGTCTTTTAGACGGTCGAAGCGTGAACTGACAGCGCGAAATTCTTGCGAACGACCGCCTTCGAGAGTCTGAATCAGCATGCGCTCAGTCATAATGATGGACGTTCTGACCAACGAGAGTCCGGATCAATGTGCGGAATACACATGCCAGCTGATCCTGCGTTTCCACCGCGAGTTTCCGGACTGGGTTCAAATCGGCTAGCCGCCGATCCTTATAAACCGTTTCGCCAAGGCAGGTGCTACCCCTCGGCCCAAAGAGCGGCGATCGAAAAAGGTGATGGTGTCCGATGTTACCCCGGTACTTCGCCGTAGGTAACGCTAGTCGGTGTTTCTCCTATATCCGAGACTGGGTAGAAAAGAAGATACGGCGCCATCTAGCCCGGGCGTGTCAACGTCGAGGCTTCGGCTGGAAACGATGGAGCAGGGAATGGCTGTATGAAACGCTGGGACTCTTTTCGGAGTACCGCGTAGCGCGTCGGCCGTTGGCAGCAGTCGTTCCGGTCTGATAGGTCTCATAACCCTTGCCATGAAATGTGCAGGTGCGCGTAGTGCGGGAAATCCGCACGCTACGTGCGATGTGGCGGGCGCTGGAAAACGGAGCTACGGCAACTCCTAAACGGGCACGAAGAGGGAAACCTCGGATACAAGCCAAAGAGAAGCCTACGGGCCACCGCGCCAGTGCTCGACCCTACCACCACATCAATAACGCACGAGCGAGGATGCCCGGGAGCGGCAAGTGCCTTCTGGAAGAAGCGCCGAGCACTCGTCAGGTCGCGAGTCTCGGAAAGCAAGAAGTCAATCGTTGCGCCTGTCGAATCCACGGCTCTATATAAATAGGTCCAGCGCCCAGCGACGTGTATATAGGTCTCGTCCGTTCGCCACGAACCGTTGGTCGGCTTCAGCTCTCTGCGAATCCGCTCGTTTAATTCCGGCGCGTAACGCTGCACCCACCTCCAGATCGTAGATGGTTCTATCGAGAGGTTCCGTTCACCCATCATTTCGGCTAGATCACCATAGCTAAGTGAATATCGCAAATACCAGCGAACGGAGAGCACGGTAATCTCATCCGTAAAATGCCGTCCTCGGAACAGTGCTGCTCGCTTGCAAACCATCGAGCTTCACGCTAACAGATCATCCGCGCCTATTTGCAACACAGCCCTTCTCCCGCCGCTGCTTGCATCCGGCCAGTAAATATTGGTTTAGCGCGTCATAGCTGTTCACGCGCGTTAGAGGCCAAGAAGTTGCGCCGCATAGCTGACTAGCCCTGCCCCCTTCCCTTTGTCGTTGCCTTTGCCCGGCTGCCCAAACCCCCACAGGCGTTTATTGGTGGAGTAAGCGAGATCGAACAAGTCCTGCAAATCCTGTTTGCTATCAGTGGTCCTCATAAGAACACTGCCGAAATCGGATTGTACTTGGTAGGGATCAGACGGTATATGTCGTACTGACGAACCAAACTAACCAATGGTGAGGGGCTACTCTTCCCAACTGGTCCCTTTTTAAGCAGCTCCTAGTTGCAGTCCTTCCGCATGCCCCTCGATTTCATCGCGCGACAATGCTTTTGGCTTCAGCGCAACGCGATTCACCGGCGAGTCTTCGCTCAGCAGTGTCTCACGATCATCGGTGAATACGTGGATTTGTGAGCTGCCGCGTGATGTTCCTACATATACCAGCGCCTTGTCCAGCAGGGTGCGGATCCGCGAATCGCCAGTGTCGATGTGGACGAGGACATTCTCTGATGTCGCATATTGCAGCGAGTAACTGGTCATTGCATAGGCGTAATCAACGTGGGGCATTTGTGGAACTTTCCAGCGCACCTGTCTGCCATCTTCCATCTCGAGCCGTGCGTTACCTTGCTCATCAAGCTCCCGGATCACCCCGATTGCACGGTTCGGAATCCGGCAGGTTTTGGTGATCTTCCAAGGCCGTGTCACCTGTATCCGTTCGCCCGCTGCGAATTTCCTGTCTTCGGCCTGGTAGATTTCGACGCCCCAGGCCTGGCGGGGATCATACGTCACTTCGCGTTTCCCGACTTGAACCGTAACTTGGTTATCCTCCGCATTCACACCGATTATTGGTGTATAGTCCCCGCTCTCCACGCCCAAGGCCTTCACGGCCTTACCCCAACGCACCACGTTCCCCGGCTCATACATCACCGCACGCTTCCGATCCGCATCCCGTACGTCGCGTAGCCCGATCAGTACGCGCGCTTCGTATCTGTCCTCGCCCAGCATTCCTCTCCGGCGAAGCTCGGCCCGCGTCGTTGAGTTCATCTCTCCAATGCTCCGATTATCTGGACTTACGATGAGCGTGTCAGGATGATCGGCATAATACCCAGCCATGACCTCAAATCGCTTCGTGCGGTCCGGGACTTCCCAGACACGGCACTGCTCATCCAGCAGCTTGAGCCCTTCAATTGTCTTCCCATCCTTGAACTTGTTAATGACTGTCAGCAGCTCCGGAGCGTTGCGCTGCCGCATGATTTTCTCAAGCCGGAAGGTCGCCGGCGCCGTCTTCACCTCCCGTACGTGCATCGCCTGCTCCAGCTCTTCCACAATGCGGCCGGCCTCCACCGATTGGTGTTGCCGCGGATCGTAGGCGATCACGACCCGATCCTGGGCGCGCACATTCTTGACGAATTCATGGAACTGCCGGGTGCCGACTAGGCTTCCTTCGTCAATGAGGTACAAGCGCTTTGCAGCAGTCTCCTCGACTCCTCGATAGTTATGCGCCTGCAGTGTGTCGGAGGTGATGCCTATCTCTGCCAGATTGTTTGCCGCTCCGGATGTAGAGGCCCGCCCATACACCTCGTATCCGGCTTTGCCGTGATGCCGCGCAATCTCCGCGATCGGCTCCATTCCGACCGATTTCCCTACACCGGCAGCACCGCGCACGACCATATACTGATTCGGTGAGGTCAAGACGTTATATGCCATCCATAGTTGTGAGTCACTAAGATGAATCTTCCGGCCGTCAGTTTCCCGCTCTTTGTATTGAGTTCGAAATTGGTCACGCGTGAGGCCTGCCGCAATGGGCGTGGACTTCCCTTGACCCGCTACCACGAGGTGAATTGTCTCCGCCTCGAGCGCTCTCATGTTCTCTGTTGTGTAGCGAGCTCCCGGTGCATTCTGGCGATAATGCCCTACCTGAACAAATTCCTTTTGCTCCTGTGCTAGCCGGCGTTCGAAGGCCACTTCCACGTCGCGCAGCCGCAGCCTGCCGAGTCCATAGCGCAGCGCGTCACGCATGATTTCGTAGTGATCGTTGACCGCCTGTGATTCTTGTAGTCGATCGCGTGCATGGCTGACCGCCTCATCGGCAAGTCTTTGCCGAGACTCAAGGCTCAATGCAAATCCCCGTCGCTCCCGCGCCTCCGCCACAATTCGCTGCGGGTCTTGCCCGAACGCCGCTGCCTGGCGCGAATGTTCTTCTCGTAGGGTTTCCGGATCCCACGTCTGTTTAGCTTCACGTAAGCGCTTGTTCACGCGCTCGTCAGCTTCTGCGCCCACCAGGCCGCGCTCTTGCTTCTCTTTCTTGATTTCCTTCGTGCGAGCCGAAATAGCCTCCAGATACTCATCGGAGTAGCCCCGAATGCGCGTGGAGAAGTTGCGGCTGTGCTCTAGTTCATACCCGCGCTGCAATGCTCGATACGCCAATTCCGCCTGATAAATGGCCGATACGTAACTCTGGACCCGATACCATTCGTGACTCTGAATGCTTCGGATCTTTCCGGTTCCATCACCCGTCATGTTGAAGGCGACGGCATGCGTATGCAGATGCGGGTTCGGTGCCTGTCCGTTCACGGGCCGCGCCGTGTCATGCAAAAACAGTGCCGCCGCCCAGTTTGCGCTTGTTATGGGGCCCGTATTTCTTAAGCGCGCTTGCGTGTATTTCTCTCCAGCATCTAAGGCAACGCGGACGGCTTCTTTGTGATCGCCGATGAGCCCCTTATCCCCACCAACTAGTGCAGTTGCCGAATAACTCTTGTGTGGTGCCAAGGTCCAATCCCAAGCCGCGATGTGCTCAGCGTGCTTCGGTTTCTCCACCTCCGCTGCTTTTACTTGCCAGTACCGCGACACCTCTTTCGAGATTTGCTCCCTTTGCGCACCCGGCACGCTTTGCAGCCGCTCGAGCATCCAGCGCAGCGCGTCCGCTTTCCCTTCGGCCGTGGATACCTCATAATGTTCTCGAGCTCGCGCCGAAAGCCATTCGATCAGAGGTCGAGCGCCGTCGATCCTCTCCCGGTACGCCTCACCTCCACTCGTTCGGATGAAGGAGTCCGGGTCGCCGGTCACCTCAGCCACGCGAACCCGCAGACCTTCACCGTGCAAGGTGGCGACGTGTTTTTCGGCCGCCTTCCTTCCCGCCTCGTCACCATCGAGGTTCAGCACAACATCCGAGGCGATACTCGTTATCTGCTTGGCTTGTTGTTTTGATAGAGAAGTTCCAGAAAGCGCTACCACAGCTCGCACTCCCGATGAGTGCGCCGCTACGACGTCCATGTAACCTTCCACCATGACCACGCGACCCGCGGCCTCGGATTGAGCTCTGTGCAGGTTGTAGAGCACTTGGCTCTTCTGGTACAGCTCTGTGGCAGGCGAATTGATGTACTTCTGCCCCTCGTCATCAGTGATCTGCCGGCCGGCGAACGCGATCACTTCTCCCTGGCGATCCGTGATGGGGAACATCAATCGCCCGCGAAACCGATCCATGAATTCGCCTCGACGGCCTTTAACAAATAGGCCCGACGCTTCCATCAGCTCAGGTCCGTAGTGCTCCAATTTCTGCACCAATTGAGCCCCGGAGGGATCCGCGAAACCGAGACCGAATTGGCGCCTGGACTCTTCTGATACGTGCCGCGAATCCAGGTACGCCCGCGCAGTCGATCCCCTTTCACCCTCCAGATTTTCGATGTATGTCTGCCTAGCGATCTCGTGCATCTCGAGAAGTTTCTTCTCGCGTTCCGACCGCTTCCCCGTGGTCTCAAGGAGCGGAGGTGACTCAAGCTTTGGCGCTTTGTGCCGCCATTCGGATTTCGGTACCGTCCGGAATGGATCGTTACCTTCGATCAGCGCGGACTCAACAAGTGACTCCAGGTGCTCACGCCAAGCCGTATTGCTCTTGATCCATGGGACAGTCTCGGCAGGCGGCCGGTGCTTGATCAGCTGCTCTCCCGTGTGTGGATGTTTTCCGTCCGCCATACGAGCGTAGTGCAACTCGTCCACTCCATCAATAAGGCCCCAACTGCGGGCGAGTTGGCCGTGCCATTCGCCGACGAGTTCTTTTCGTCCATCGCGATAGTATCGTTGGTCTGCGGGCGTGTAATCGACCCTGTAATACTCGGTAACCTTTGCGGAACCGAGCGGCTTAGAGATCTTGAGCATGGAAAGCTCCCACTTTCAGGCATGTCTAGAACTGCGTCCCTCGCGCTCAAAAGCGTCGGAGCCAATCATCCGCGCAATTCTCAGCAGCACAGCGACTGGACAGTCGAAATTCGTGTGCGATAGTTCGTTCGCGTTTGGAATCCTCCGCACACAGGTGCATCCGCCCTTTCTCACTTTCTCCTCAGCCATAGTCCGCAAGGTTCGCTCCCAGCCTCGAGCAAACTGGGACACTGCCGCTGCTGCTTCGCGATAGGTGCGATTGTGTTGTTCCCTTTCGCTCAGGTTAGGCATTTTCGTTGTTTGCATTCAGCCTCAGCTGCTCGGTCCTTGCATTCCGCAGTAGAGGATTTCTTCTGTGCCCGAGTCTCTTCGTAGCCGCTTCTTTGGATGGTCCCGATGGTACGTCATCATCCGTGCGCGCCGACCGAATTGCGCCACTGTTCGATCGCACTTCGTCATCCACTGGAACAACATGCTCTGCGGCTGGATTCGGCTCGGGTTCGTCCCGGAAAATCAGCGGGGGAATGATCCGCTCCAACCGTTTGGTTTTTACGTGTCGAGCGAGCTTCTGTACCTGAATCTGTACGACCTTTCCCTCCTGTTTGACATATCCCGAGAAGCGTGGTAGTGCCTGAATCTCTGACGCTGTCACAACCGGCGAATCCACCGTTTGGTTCGTCCAACTCCGTGAGCGGTGCTTCGTCTCTATATGCACCGGGCGGTTCTCCTGAATCCTTTCAATCTCTTCGTGCCCAATGAACTGCTCGACGTACCTAGCTGCGGTCCCATCTTCCGTCTGCAGGAAGATATTCGTACCTGCCTGCGCCATGACCGTGGTAGATCCCTCCTCGCCATAGCGTTTCTTCATTTGGGCATGGTCGTGGATACCGAGAATCAGCGTGCCACCGGATGCCCGCTGCTTTGTCATTCCACCCTCGAGCTGCGGCAATTTCTGTAGGCTTGCCACTTCGTCAAGCACAAACCAAATTTTCGGTAATTTCACGCCCCGTTCTGCCGGATTCTGGGTACTCAGAATCAGCATGTCCAGCATCGCCGACTGCAAGGGGAGCAGCGCATCGGCCGTGAGTGGGGTGGACGTCATGAAGATCCAGCCTTGTCTCTTTCTTGACCACTCCCGGACCGAAAACTTTTCTCTGCCTTCCGGTGTCGCTGGCATCATTCGCAAGGGCTTGGCAATTTCGCCTAGCGTGCTCTTCAATCCTTGGCTTTGGTCAGACGAGCGCTTTAATGAATCCGCGTGCTCTGTACCTCTGAGTCGAGGTAGGATCTCTTTCTCCACGGGCATGCTAAGCCAGTACCCTAACGCTGCGCATGTGGCTGGCAATTCAGGCTCGTTGAACGCGCTATACCGGGACAAAAGATACGCCATGATCGCCCGAGGGTGTCGCTTAAAGAATGGTTGCTGTCGAGGCTCATCCGGCCAGAATGCCTGGGCCCAGGGCGTTGCCTGCGCTTCGTCTTTCGCCTCACCCTCGAGCTCCCAGTACGGGCAGCGTTCATCCGTGGGATCTAGGATCACATCGCCGCGTTCTACCGAATAAAACTCGTCCCGGAATTCGCCTTTGGGATCGTAGATTACGGCGGTCTCGCCGCGGGCTTGCACCTGGTGAAGAACTTCGCGAAAGATTGTTGATTTCCCGCGCCCGGTCGCCCCGAAAGTAGCCAAGTGATAGGCAAGTAATTCTTCCGCGATTCGCAGCTTTTGCCAGGGCCATCTTCCGCATCGCAAGGTGATTCCTGTCGGTTTGCGAGCTTTGCGATTGAACCGGCGCCAGCTCACCATGGCTGTGCCCCTCACGTGCACACCCCGCTGTCCGGATCGGTAGCGCCTCCGATCGAGTTCCACACCTCCCATGAAGAGCAACGCGAATGTGCTCGATAACAAGATGATGAAGAGTCCAAACGTATTCGTTATGGCACCGCCATAGATTCGTTCCTGCAGCCAACGGTGAAATGCCGGCGGGTGCACCGTAATGAGCTGCACGCGCGCCATCTCCGGGTGTGCCTTGAATGCGTCCTCACTCAGAAGAATCGGATTCACAATTGCGCCGGCAACAACTGCTGCATACTGTTTTTTTCCGACATGGCCATGCGAGAAAAAGCTCACGGAATCGTACGCGGTCCGGACATAGGTTTTGAGGTACAGTTGCTGAAGAACTGGACGCCTCCACACGCCCACTTTCCACCACGCCGGGAGCAGAATCAGCGCAGCGAGAATTGCGCCCACTTTTGCAATCGGAAACCGTATGGGAAACGCGCCCCAACGACCGGGCTTCGCACGCTCAGCCGTCACCATGTGCTTTTACCTCTTCGCAAAGTCTGTCGAATTCCGCTTCCGTGAAGGCCTCTCCGTACCTCAACGACAGCTTCATCGTGCGCTTGAATAGCTCCAGCAATTCCGCGCCCGGATCCAGATTTACGGACCCTTCTCTTCGAGCCAATTCCGCAAGAAGCAAATCCCGCGCCAATGTACTCACATTCGTTCCGCGCTCGGCCGCTAAGGTCTTGAACGCAAGCTCTTCTTCGCGTGTCACTCGAGCGTTAATACTTCGCGATCGGCCCATGTAACGCCCTTAGCTGTTTCCCGTTGTCGTACAAGTAACCATTCTTGAGACGCCATCCACGGTGTGGGAAACCTCGGGAAACGTCCTTGTCGTACATCGGGAAACGTCGGAAGCTAATTGCATCACCGCCCGAAAATCCCTCCGAAATCGCAATCGCTTCCTGTTCTGTCGTTCCATTTGCGAATCGTCTGACCATGATCAATTGAATAACCAAAAGGTTTCGCTTCGCGGATGAAATGGTCGAGGCGTTCGCAGCGCCCATTCACGTCCCTCATGCGCTGCAATCGGATCTCCTGGCACGAATCGTTCCAAGAGACCGGCATGCGCTCTTTCCGCGCGATGACATCCATTCGTCCGTAGCTCTGCTGAGACATGACTGTTCGTTAGTTCGAACCTAGCGAACTCGCTCAAGAACGTTTGCCATTACCGTCGCACTCTATGCCGCCTTTTGGATTGCTTCTTTTCGCCCGTGGCGCGCGTTCTTTCTTGCCGTTCGGGAGCACCTGATCGAGGATTTGCGCGACAATGTAATTCGCATCGCTGTCCAGCGATTGTGAGTAGTCTTTTAGTCTTGTGATCAGATCGGGATGCAGCTCGAATTTGATCATCTCCGGTTGTCGTTTGTCTTGTGATTCGATCTGTATTTTCATTGGGTTTTATCTCCTTTGTCACTCGTTTTGCGGTTGTTTTTCCGACTTTTTCTTTCGCTACCTCCGGACACCTATCTACGGACAAATAAGGAATTTGTGCGGTACGATTCGCCTCCAAATCCCTCCACAGCCAAAATCTCAGCTACGAGACGAATTCCTTCCACGCGCTTAATGTGTACGACGAGGTTGATGAGGTCGCCAATCTCGGCCTGAATCGCCCGGTATGGGATATCGACGCCGGCCCGAAGTGCCAAACTTGCGAGCCTTGAAAGCGCCTGGTCCGCAGAATTCGAGTGTAACGTTGAAATGGAACCGGCGTGCCCCGTGTTGAGCGCGTCCAAGAGGTCAAAGGCCTCGCCGCCGCGTACTTCGCCGATAATCAAACGGTCGGGCCTGTGCCGCAGCGTTGCCTTGACCAGATCCCGAATTGTGACTGCCGGCATCGTTACATTTCCGGCTGGATCTCGCTGTTCTTTCCGCACTTCAAAGCGGAACACATTAGGGTGATCGACCTTCAATTCCATCGTGTCTTCGATAACACCCAGACGCTCAGAATGCGGAATGAAATCCAGTAGTGCTTTCGCGTATGTCGTCTTCCCGGTGTCCGTCCCGCCGCTCACCAAAATCGTTTGCCGTTGCCCCACAGCTTGCGCAAGCTGATCCGCAACTGAGAGAGGAAGTGCACCGTCCTCCGCCAACTCATGAAGCGTGAACCAGTGTGGCCGAAACTTCCGAACTGTGAGCGTGACACCTCCCAGAGAGCACGGCGGAAACGCAGCGGCGACTCGAGAACCATCTGATAGGCGCGCATCCAGCAGCGGCCGCGCTTCGCTGATGTCCTCACCGAGCGACCGCGCCATTCGTTTGACTGCTGTCGAAAGATACTTTTGCTCGATTCTGGCATCAACTGGAAAGAGTCTGCCGGTGCGCTGAATGAACACTGATCCGTCACCGTTAACCATCACTTCCGACACGCTTGGATCGACAATGAATTCCGCAATTGGCTTGAGAAATGGAAGAATGGTTTCGAACAACATCGTCGGGGATCACTTCAAACCCTGATCTTCGCGGAGATATCTGATCGCAAGACCGAGAGGATCCTGCAAGGGGTGGCCTTTCGTGGAAATTAAGCCGGTGCGTAGCACTGTAACCGCCAGAGGCCACAGTTGCCAGTTCGCAGACCGAGATTTTACTGGATTTGCGATGCGGAATCTAAGGCAGAATTGCTGGTGATGTTGCATCCGAAACTCCTACTAAGTCGACCTGGATTTCGTCGCAGACTTGCCATTGGAACGCGAAGCAGGTTCACCTGCGTTTGGGTTTATATCTTTGAACGCCTTGAGTCCTTTGTCATCTCTGAACAGGCGCTTCAGTGCGGCACAAACAACGTGGCTCGTAGAACTGTTCTACGCGTACTGTCCATAGGCGCGAAGATCACGAGCGAGTTCAGGTCGCAAGCGAATCGTTACTTGTTCGACGGGTTGCTTGTCTTCAGGTTCGATCAGGGGTGCTGGTGGATTAGCTTGCATGGGCCTCCTTGACAGGCTAATTGAATGCCTGGTCTTCGCGGAAATAAGTGATCGCTAGACCGAGCGGATTGTGGGGAATGAGCTGGTTCGGAATGTCCGAGTTGATGCGGAACAGAAATTCGGCTGCCCAGTTCTCACGCTTGCTCTCGGCCCCAGATGAAGTCGTGAATACTTTGGTGAACTCGACGCGTGTCCGATAAGGCTGGTTCTGCAGGTCCTCGATAATGACGTTGTTGACCGTGATATCCACGTCGTCATCGGCACTTGTCAGGAACTTCGGCAGCCACTGCGTACGCCGATCTCGCGCGTCGATGGCACTGAACAGTGAGCGGTCCAGGAAGTAGAGGCTATTCACGTATTGCTGGGCCACTGTCTTGTGGTTCCGGGAGTAGTAACCAACCACGAACTGAGTGAGGAAGTACCGGATCTCGGGAGCTTGCGGCTTATAGGCGAAATCCTGGTAAGCGAGGGCCTCCGCGCGCCCTACTTCGTTCACCCGAATGACGAGGGGTTTGACGCTGGCGGCGACGCGCGAAAGCCGGACGGTATTGAAGCTCAGCAAGCTAAGGGAGGCGGCAAGAATTATCACTATGATTTTGAGGGCCGTGTTGGTCGTTAGGGTTGAGCCGAAGTACTCGTATTCGTGCCGTGCCGCGTGCTCAATCGGAGGGAGCGCGGCAGTGATCAGATGGTCTGGCATTTAACGGAAAGCTCCTCTGAGGGCGCCGGCTACGCTGCCCCCTAAACTCGCGCCCGCTGCTGCAGCGCCCTTGAAGAGGTCGGAAACAATACTTCCTGCCTTGAAAATACACACCGCGAAGCCCACGTTTAATAGGCCGAGCGGCAGGAGAATTGTTAGGAGGTGGGCCAGGGTATAGTCGCCGTGAATCGCGCTACTAAGAAAGTTCACCAATACCGTTGCCCAGACGTTGGTTAAGGCTGCAGCGATTACTTGGAAAAAGCTGTACTGAAGCATGAATTGGATCCAGTTCCAGAACAGCCAGCTAAGCCGGGGAACGATTAGCCAGGGGATGAACAGCGGCCCCAGGAGAGATCCGATTCCGACCATGACGAAGGCGAGAATATTCAGTGCAAACAGGACACCTTCGATCAGGATCATGTCGACCAGGATCCCGTAATAGGCGATGATCATGACGCCGTCGGTGATCGCGGGGCGTTCCTCACCACTGATGAGCTTCTGAACGGACTTCAGCAGAGTATTCAAAGTGGAAATGTCGATGGTTGCCGCGAGCTGCCGACCAGTTTCCGGGAATAGCTGGTGAACATTTGAGCTAGCTCCTGGCAGAGGTAAAGGAACGTTGTAGTACCGCAGCAACGCCTCGGCGACGAGGAAGAGGGCGAAGAAATGAAGCACGGCCGGGAACTCAAATTCGGGGTGGTGCCGTGAAGCGCTGTGCGCGGCCCACTTCAAGCCATAAATCACAAGCATGATCACCCCAATCCACGTCAGAATCTGGGTTCCCGTCGAAAGGAAGACACCTCCATCTGCGGTCACTAAGGCGTTGATGGCGGAGGTTACCGGGCTGATGTAATCGATGGTCTGCGAATTGACCGGAATTGGGCCTTGTTGTTGTGCGAGTCCAGCCGCGGGCCATCCGGCTAAAGTGGCGAGCGAGAGTTTCCGCATATTAGCTACTTCAGCCGTTGTTTATGGATAGGCTCGGCCCAGTTTGTAGTTGCATCCAGAGCCTTCTTTTCGTCTGGCCGCAACGGGCGGGACACCTTCCGTTGCTCAAGGTCGTGTTCGTGTTTTTGGTACCCGAAATACGACGCGATGCCGACCAATAAGGCCACGATCACAATGAGCAGTTTCGTTTGGATTGCGGACAACATTTGAAACCTCCCTCATCACTGAGATTACTGAAGGCGAGCGCCTGTAATCGCCTGCGCGGCATCGCCCCACATCGGTCCTTCCGAGACCATGTACTGATCGGCCTGGTTCAAAAAATTCAGGTGATCTGCAAGAGCGTCCCGTTGGATCTTGTTGGCGATGGTCTGCTGCTCCAAAAGCGAGGTGACGACATTGTTTGTGGTCTGCTGCATTTGAAGACCCTGAACAGAGCCGGCTGTCAGTAAGTTGAGCTGCTGAACCTCGGAGTTCGTCCCGAGTGAGCCATCTAAGGCGGAAGCCTGTAGTTGCGCGATCGCCGTGGACATTTGCGTCTGCTGCGTGCGGGCGTTGCCCAGCGTCTCGATGGCAGTTGGTCCAGCGCCATCGAAGGTATCCACCGTTGCGGCGTAGGCGTACTCACGGTTGCTCCCGGGCGTGATGCCCACCATGTACGGATTGCGGCGCATCGAAACGATGACGTTTTGCCAAGCTTGCGGGGCGCCAGGCCCGAAGAGGACAGCCGCGTTCCACAGCGGGATTGCTCCATAAGAATTCGGCGCCCAATTGCGTACGATCTGATTGCCAAAACCTCTCCAGGCATTCTTGACAGAAAAGTAACGGGCGCTCATTTGGATCTGATTCAACTCAGCGTCTATGGTTTGAATCTGATGGTCAAGTCTCTGCAGCTTTTGAATGTCATTCAAAAGCTGTTGCCATGAGTGCCCTTCTTGTATCGGGTCCGAGACGATGCCGCCGAACTGCGCCTGCAGCTCAAGAGCGAGGCCACCAAGAACGATGGCAAGGGCCAATCCTGTTCCTTTTGCAACGCGAATCAGCTTCTTTTTCATCGAGAACATCTCCTAATGCAGAAATCCATGAGTCCGTAGAAACCTGTCAAGAAAACCTAAACCGCCGAGTAGAGCAAAGCCGGCGATTGAGCCAAAGAAAAGCCAAAGGGCAAGGAAGATGGGTGACCGTCGCAACCGAATATCGTTGCGGATCATCCGTTCCGTTCGTGGGTCCATTTACATACCTCCGTGCATGGAATCGTAAGCGGGCAGTTGAAGATCGTCGGTGAGCAGGATCTTCACGCGCGTGCCCTCGCGAATGGTGATCGTGGGCATGCGATTTAGAAAGCGGTCAAGGATGCGGTCAGACGTTTGCGCCATATTCTGTGAGACCCCGTTCCGGAATTGCACGGAAGGGTCGTACCCGAAACCGCTGTAACCGTTTCCGATCTGAGCCAGGCCGCCGATCGCGCCCACGGCGAGACTCGCTCCGAATATCGAGAAATAGTGGTGGTCGACCTTGTCGTGGAGGCCGACTTCGCCGGCTTGAGAGAGACCAGGCATATCTTTGTCGAGCGGAATGGAGTAAGTCCTCAGGCCCGGCACGATGATACGGTGGAACGCAACGGCGAGTCGCCGCTGGCCGAATGAAGAAACCTTGCTCGCCTCGCCCAGAACCCTCGCACCTTGCGGAATGAGCAACATCCGAGTACCGGGCAGATACACGTTTGTCGTGATCATCGAATTCACGGGACCTGGGGCATCGGCATCGAGCCGGTTCGTGAGAACAGCCTCAATGACAGTTCCTTCGGGAAGCCAGTAGTCGTGTTGAGCCGCCGGGTTGAAGTCGAGGGTCTTCCGTTGTTGATCAATTACGGGCTTTGGCAGGGGCTCTGGGTTGTTCGGTCCTTGCGCTGCGCTCTCGGCTCTGGCCGGCTGTTGCAGATCCTGGCGTTGAGATCCGGAGTTGCTCGTTATCTCCTGGCGCACTACGTTATCCGCAAATAGGGACTTATAAGCCTGTTGCTCTTTTTCGTTTTGGAGCTGCGATTTCTGTGCATCTGGTTGCTGAAACTGTTGCCGAGCTTCTGCGGCGTCCCTGAGCGCGGCCGCCCGCTGTAAATCATCGGCGGTCATCGGCGTCTGGACTGGTAAGTTCTGCTGCGCCGCACGCGCCGCATCTAGTTGACGCTGGCGTTCCTTCGTTTCTTCCTGTAACTGGCGCTCGGCCTGCTTCAGGTTGTTTTCCCAATCCTGGATCTGGGCTGGGGTGGGATTTTGCTGTTGCTGAGGTATTCCCCTTGGATTGGGCGTTTTGACTCCACCAGGCTGATTTGTGCCGACGATATTCGCAATAACGATCAGAAACACGACCCCCATGACTCCGAAGAAGATCCATCGCTTGTGCTTGTTGCTGAGGCCGCTTGGCTGAAGGTTCTGAGGATCGGGGATCGGCGGCGGTGTTGCATTACTGGCCATTAGCGGTCCCTCTCTTTTGGTCTTTTCATGCCATTCAATTTGCGGTCGAGAAGCCCATACTCCGCTCCGAAATGCTTCATTAGAGTTTGTTCGTATCGCTCGAGTTGATGGGCGGATCGTAGGATTACGGCATCGGCCTCGCGCAAAGAGAGATCGATGATGTATCTCGAAAGCGCGAAGCCGAAAAGAAAGCTACTGACACTGAGCAACAGCGTGCATGCGAGCTGCCACGTGCTGATCCGCACAATCATCAATCCTTGTTCTCCCGATGGAACTTCAGCTCGCTTTTGCCGACACGGAGATAGCCGTCGTCGAGAACCTTCGGAATCGTATATCGGCCGTCTTTGATTTGATACTGAATGAGGCTGGGCTTGCCGTCTTTAACCTCGTAGACAGACGGCGCTTCCTGCGGGCTTCCCTCGATATAGGTAAAGCGATCGTCGTGGTAAATCGCAGTCACGTTGAACGGGTTCTTTGCTCCCACTGTAAATTTGTAATCGTGCCGGATCGTGGACGGATAGGACGTCCGGAACTCTGCTCTCTCACGCTCGATCTGCTTCTGGAGAGCTGCGTGCTCCGCTTGGAGTTGCTGCTGAGCCTCGTCAGCCGCTTTTTTATAGCCCTCAACAGCATCAGCGCTGAGGAAATGGGGCTTATCTTTCATGGCCACGATCGCGCTGTTATCTGCAGGATTGACGAACACCTTCAGGTCGGCATGCGCGTTTGCTACTTCGGACACCTCGGCGGCGATGAAGCTGTAGACGTTCCCACTCGCGGCAATCAGGTTGATGTTTGTACGGCCGCTTGGCTTCGCGGGCTTGACATACGCCAGATTCCCGGTCCAGTTCACCGGCCAATATTCTTTGTCCCCGCACGTCACTTCGAGAATGGATTCCTCTTTCGGAAGTTCAATGAGCGTGGTGAACCGGATCTCGGTCGAGATCGGCACAATATCTGTGTCGTGGTACGCCACAGTGCGGCTGGTTGTGCTTGGATCCCCGGCCACGATCTTGGGCTCAGCCGCGCTTCCTGAAACACACCCCAGGCACGTGAGTCCGGCGGCGAGCTTCATAATCAATAACCTCATTTCGTATCCTCCTTACTTCGTCTGTGCGGCCAGAACCTCTAGCCCTTTCTCGACGCCATACTCGGCGATTGCCGCCTCGCGGCGCTCGTTGTCATACGGGGAATTGGTGTATTCCCAGTAAGCACGCTGATCCAAATCGACGTTCAGCACCTTCGAGCGCTGATCCGTCTTCATCAGTAACTGGCGTTTTGGTATCAAAGCGGAAAACAGCTCGACTTCTTTCTCGTTTAGGTGAAACAGCCGTTGATAGGTCGCGTAATCCGCGCCGGGATTCGCCAGCAGAATCTTCGTCGGGCAGATCTCGTTTATTAGGTCAAGGACACCGGCGTTCTCGAGGTCGGCGGCCGATTGCGTAATCAGGCCGATTCCACCGTTGTGCTTTCGCCAGGTCTTTCCGGCGCTCACGAGGTATTGCCTAGCTGTGTCGTTGGCCAGAAAGCGCCAGACTTCATCTGCCCAGAGCTGCTTGTACACGGGTAAGAGCGCCGGATCGTAAACAACCTGGCTGATCCGCTGGAAGATGTAAAAGAGCAGTGGTTCGAGCACTTTTGGATAGACCTCGTCCACGCCCTGAAAATCAAACGTTTGGAAGTGCGAGAACGCGAGCGTGTCTTCTGAGTTGTCGAATACCGACCCATACTGCCCTTGCCCGATCCACGCATGAAGATAGGGCGCCATGTGTGGCGGCAGACCGAGCGTCAGATTGCTCAGCGTGCGGTATTTGGTCCCAAGGACGTACATTCCATCAATTGCATCGAAGAGCTCTCGATCATCCTCTGCGGACGGCGCGTAACCGCCATTCGTAAGCAGCAAGCGAACGAAGGTGAACAGGAACTGCAGGTTATCGGCTGTACCTGGCAAGATGAACGGGTTGATTCGGAACGACTGCGCTCCCTCACCAAATCGCATCTGCACGTACGATCCCCCGTGCTTGTGCGTGATCTGCCGGTAGCTTCCGCCCAGGTCTAAAACGAAAGTGCGAGGCGCGTGCTTTTGGGAATGATCGATGAGAAGATTCGCTAGGACCGATTTTCCCGAGCCTGGCGCTCCAAAGATGAGAGCGCCCAGTTTATCGCCTTCGTGCAGGTTAAAGTAATACGGCGTTTGATCGTTTGTTTCGAGCACGACCAGATGCTCATTGTGAAGATGCCGATTGACCTTCTCGCCAGCGTAAGGGGCGTACAGAAACGAGAGATCGGCATAGTTGCTGCTCAGCAGCCACGTGCGCCGAAGATTAAAGGCCTGGTTCCCGGGAATGATCGATAGGTACGCATTCAGGGCGTTGTAGCTCTCGTGGATAAGAGAGCCCTCGTGATTGCCAAAGATCTTAATGACATCCGCCGAAGCCTTTTGGAGGCGCGGCTTATCGGTCCAACCGTAGAGCAAGATGGTGAAGGAGAACTCACCTAGATACTCACCCTCGTTGTTGATCCGGGCAAGCGTCTTATCGAGGTCCTCAACGTCGTTCAGTGCGGATTTGTCCGCGATCACGTTCTCGCGGTTGCCCCGATTTAAGATCATGCTGATGATCGAGGGAACGTCCGCTACCCATTGAGACCAATGAAAGTGAGACTGAGCGGCCCTTATAGTCGTAATCGCCTTATCATTCAGTACGCGCTTAAATTCGGTGCACAGGATGAAGTTCGTTTCGAGTGCCAGTAAGTCTCGGAGCACATTCGGAAACGTGTTCCTTGGCGGTTCTTTGAGCGACAGTACTTCGAGCTGAGCTTTGCCGATCCGAATTCCGTCCTGCGTGCAGGCCAAGGGCAGGCTCGTCATGTAGTAGTCAAGGTGGCTGTCATATTTCAGCCGTTCGGCCGACGCGATTTCTGGGTCTAGATTGGTCAGCAGCCGGAAGAAGGCGAAGGCTTCGCGCTTCTCGAGGGGCGTAAGGCCCAGCAGATCGCCGATTGTTCGTTGAAAGCCTTGAGCGTGGCCGAGGAGTATCGTGCGATTATGCTCCAGCTCGTCTGTGAGAACTCGCAGGACCTTCTTCGTCGAAACGGTTCGCTTCAGTGCATTGTTATTCGTGAGTAATGGCGGCTCATAGAGGAGAACGTAGAAAAGTTGGACTGTATACAATCCCGCGGCTTTCGACTGGAGATGGTCGCTTCGGTCTTTCACTGTCTTTGGCACAACTTCGGTAGCGTAATCGCTGCGTTGCTCGATAGGTGCGTGGTCCTGCTTCACGACGTACTGGTATATCCGAAACTGCTCGTCGAAGCATCGCCATGCTGCCGCAGCGCGCTTGGTGTGGGATCTGAGCGTTGTTTCAGTCAGGCATTCGTAATCGACTCCCTGCAGGCGCAGTACAATTCCGAGCTGGTTACTCTTGGTCAGGAACACCCGGTCGTCGATAAAGCGGTGTGGGCCGAGAAGTGAATGGAACGCGCCGGCTTCTTTGTAGGGTTTGAGAAACTTTTTAAGATTGACCACGGCGCCTACTCTGTTTTTTGTCGGAGCGAGATCCGGAACCACTCACGTTTCACCGGGTCGTAAAAAACTTTCTGCTTCCGTACTTGGTTGAGTACCATGAAGAGGTTCGGATCCCGACGTGTGAGCCGGCGCCCCATAGCGCACAGCGCCAGGAACAGCATGGCTGCCGCTACTCTCGAACCGTTCGCGCCCACGACGACACACAAAATAAAGGCCAAACCGAGTAGTTTTCTGTCTAGGCCGATGATCAACAGCGGTTTATTTAAGGCTCGGGCTGAGGGTGTCGTCATGGCCTTCGTCTATTAAAGGGATTGCACCCACGTGATGATGGGCGATGCGAACAAAGCGAAGATCAGCCCGAGAAAGAGGCCCGACACTTTAGCAATTACGCCTGGTCCACCAGCCATAAGGCCAATACCGCAAACAATGCAGAGAATGATGCCAACCCATTTGGCGATAGCAATCATCTCATTGGCAACGCCTTGCGCCGCCTGGCCGAATGAGCTCGATTGGGCAAAGGCGAGCGTGGCTGTGAGTGCAAAGATAAGCCCCCATTGGGTGGCTCGTCCCGAAAAGCGAATGACGTTACTTCTCATATAGATACTCCTGTTTGGAACGGATTACCGACGTGTATGCACGTCGAAGAAGTCGGAAGGGGATGGGTTCAGTTCCGAACGATTTTGTCTAGCACCGCGTCTAGCACCAAAATTGAGAGGCTCCGTGCAATCCAGTGCAAAGAGAGTAGTTCTAAATGCCTGATTATTTGCAGGGAGTATTCCAGGAAGGTGCCTAAATCGCACTTTTAATGCGGTGGTCCCGGGTTCGAGTCCCGGCCGGCTCACCATTGCTTTCAATGCTTTACTGCCATTCTCCATTTTTGTCTAGCATCGTGTCTGACTCTAGAAGCTGCCGATCTTCCGCCCGTCGGACGCGCTGCCAATTGGACTGCCCCAACGTGCTGCCGTCGTGCTTGGAAATTCGGCCTTACTAATCGGCAGCATGCAGATAGTAGGAACCGCCTCAACCAGCTGTGGCTCATGACGGTACCCCAGGCGAAAAGCACGCCTCAGATAGGCGAGTTCTTTGTTTACTGTCGCGGGTGCAGCTTTATCTGCACCTGACCCGACGTATTGGTCGAGCAGAATAAGTATGATTTCGAACGACCTTTTCGTTCCGAAAAACGGACGCAAATGTTTAGCGACCCGATGTTCGACATCGTAGGTCGTCTGCCGACGTTTTCTTCCTTTGACCAATTTGGTGGCAAAGCACCAGAGGAATAGGTAGCCGCCTGCGACGAATGTGCGAGCGGCTAGAAAGCTCGGTATCCTTGACACAGATGACAAAACCACAACTGGTCGAATCGATCACGACGGCTACGGGTCAGCCGAAAGCAGAAATCGAGAAAACATTAGAGGCAATTCTTGACAGGATTTCAACTGCCTTGGTGACTGGTGATCGCGTGGAATTGCGCGGGCTCGGGATTTTTGAAGCGAGGGAAACAAAGGCACGTACCGGTCGTAATCCAAGCACTGGCGCGTCCATTGAAATTCCCGCAAGCCGCAGAGCGACTTTCAGACCTAGCAAGGAACTCAAAGAGCGACTGAGTGCAAAGGCGGCCGTCGAGGTAGAACCATAGATTCACGATGCTTTCTTGGTGGCGGCTCATCGCGCTTGAGTGGGGGAAATGCCTTCTTCAATTGAAAGCTGGGCAAGAGACACGAGGGAGAGGTAGCTCTCTTGCTGCTAGTTTCAGGAGCCCAGCCTGACGACGCCGTTTGTGGTCTTTTCCTGCTGTCGTTCTTTCGCGAATCGCGTCCGAGTTGCCCGAGTCACTCCATCGCCCAGCATAGCCGCTGCTACCAGTCGGCTTCGGTCGCGCTTCGTTCAGGTTCATGGCGCCCACAACGGTCGTGTTCTTCTCCCCGTACAATGGGGCGATCATCCGGGTGAGGGTACGAGGCAAAAGCATCGGGTGCACCTCCGCCTCGGGTTCGCGGCAGATGAATTTGGGTGGCTGATCGACATGGGCCTGCCAGCGCCTAGTCGCTCCGCGTTCAACCTTGATCGCGAGAGAAGCGTGAATGCATATGGGAGTATTGAGCGGTGCGTCACTGGTACGAGAGCGCTTCAATTGCGTCTTGACGCGCAGCTTTGAGGCCGGGGTAAGCAGCGCCTAGCAATGCGCCCCCCAGCGCGATCGCAGCGGAGATCGGCCACCAATCCGGCGCATTCACCACGTGCAATGAGGCGGGCATGAGGCCCATGATTACCGCCTTAGTGCCAAACGAGAAAGCAATGCCGATGATGCAACCAGCCAGGGCCAGCACGGTCGCCTCACGCACTAGAATGTCCAGAATGGTAAGCGGCTTCGCCCCAAGGGCTTTCAAAATACCGATCTCACGTGTCCGCTCTACTACGGCCGTATACATCGAAAGGAATACGACCAAAAATCCAACTATCACCGCGATCACCGTGATGACGTAGATGAAAGCCTTCAACTGCGGAATATTGCTAACGCTGAACTGTGATACCAAGGCTTCGGTCGAGATCGCCTGCAGATTGTCCCGCAATAACTGATTGAAGTGCGCGACTTGCTGATCGGTGATCGCCGGGTCATCCAGCTTGACCAGGATCTGGGAGACACGTGGCGGATTGGCAGTTCCCGTCAAACGTTGAAGCGTGGGGAGTTGAACGATCAGACGGCCAAGCATCCCCCCTTGCACGATGCCGCATACCTGCCAATCGTGGTTCAACAGCTTGATTGTCTGGCCAACGTGCAGCTTGTTTTGCCGCGCGTAGTATTCGTCGATGATCAGATCGTCGGGGCCTTGCGGCGGTCCTCCCTGCAAAAACCGCAAGCCGCCACTCATCTTCTCGAACTGCGGGATATCTACCCCATTGATAGGCGTGACCACTTCCACCGGGATCATGAGAACACCGACCGCCTCCTTGACGTGCGGCTGCTTTTGGATGAACTCGACGAACTTCTGAGGCAGTTGGCCTGTCGAGAACGTAAAGATACCTTGCGTATCCGGCTCCAGAAAGATATCTGCTCCGGTTCCTTGCGCCTGCGAGGCTGATTCTTGCAGCATGCCCCGGCTGAGGCCGATTAGCGTGAGAATCGACATTACCTGAACGCCCACTACCAATGCGCTCAGTAGAGTCCGAACCCAGCGGTACTTCAGATTCTCCAGAACGAGCTTGTTGATCATTCGGAAAAGGGCGATTTGATTATAGCCGTGACACGTACATGACACCGCGCGTTTTGCAGGATCAAGTTTTCTCCCGCCAAGAAGCACGCATTGTAAGTAGGAGCGCTTTCTTATCGTTGCATTCGACGCTGCGCTTCATGGAACTTCACAAGGAACACTTGCCGGGATGGGAAGGCGAGAACGAGATTCGCCAGGTGTTCGGGCCCGAGGACTTCGCTCCCCCGGGCATAGGAGTGCCAGGGCGCAGATCGCTGCAAAACGTAGTCACGGCGGATCTGTTGCAGATAGAGGCGGGAGAACGGAGCGCTTGCGAGTCTTGTATCTAAGCAGCGAGACCAAAGATGGCTTTGATGAACCAAACCTGTGCGGCGATATCGCCATTGACAACCACTGAACCCGGTCTTTGGGAACCGTGCATTGCTTCGGATCCTTAATTGTGCTTGTGCCATCAAAGCAACGGAATTCCAGACTAGCGTTGACCCGACGCTTAATCGAGCGGTGACCCTGCTCGACGATATTATTGAGATAAGGAACAATCCGACAGCGGAATCTTCTACCTAGTGTGCGCCCCTGTTTAAACTCCTCGATAACGGTCGCGCGCACATTATCTCCGTCAGATCGCGATAGCTCAGGGAGTAGTGCAGCACGCTTTTTACGCCATGCTGTTGTGGCGCGGCTGGCATTTACTTCACGGCGAGTCCGGCGGCTAATCCGCCATCTATGAGGTAATCCGCACCCGTACAAAAGCTGGACCTTGCCGAAGCCAGAAAGGCAGCTAGTTCAGCTACTTCTTCGGGCGTCCCAATACGGCCAAGAGGATGCGCATCTCCGAAACGCTTAAACACCTGGTCAACGGGCAAATCGGGTGAGAAGGTGCGCGCGGCCAGCTCTAACATCGGTGTGGCGATAGAGCCGGGACTGATGGAATTAACACGTACGCCCTCGCTGGCATGATCCACTGCCAACGCGCGTGTGAGGCTGTGAATAGCTCCCTTGGATGTCGCGTATGCCGCAACTCCTCGTTGACAAGCATGGCCCTGCACTGACGCAATGTTGATAATGACTCCGCCTCCACGTCTTCTCATTTCAGGAATTCCGAAATGTGCGAACAAGAAAATACCGGTGACGTTTACGTTTAGGCAGCGATTCCATTCCTCCGGCATTGTCTGTTCGGCAGTTCCATAGGGATGAACGGCAGCAGCGTTGACGAGGATGTCCAGCCCACCCAGTTCCGCGGCTGCGCTCACAGCACTTTGTACGTCTTCAACATTCGAGACATCACATCTACGCACTGCAATCGTCAGCTTTTCAGCTTTTGCCTCGCGCTCCAGGTGGCCATTAGCATCCGGCTCTATACCACAGGAGAGGACCTGAGCGCCTGCTCGGGCGAAGCGTTTGGCGATTGCTTTGCCAATGCCGGTTGTGCCAGTTACGATGCAGACCTTATTTGCGAATTCCTTAATTTCAGCATCACTAAACGCCATCACCACCCTCCACCATTTTCAGGCACGCGCGTAGATACCCCATTGCAAAGGCCATGCCGGAGTGCCACGGGGCTTCGCAGGTCAATTGAGGAGCATGATCAGGGATCACGATTCCGGAAAAGTCGTTCTTTTTCAGAATTCGCATCACGCGAAGCACGTCCAAATCGCCGTCATCGATATGCGTTTCCTTGTAGTGAGGAACTTTGCCGCGAACATTTCGAAGGTGCACGTATGCAATTCGGTTTTGGGCACTGTATCGATCTATAGCATCATAGACGTCACCATCGAGCATCTCGGCCGTGGTACCGACACAGAACTCAAGCTGATTTGCGCGGCTCGGATTGAGATCTATAAGCGACTGGTACAAGTCGGGACGGTAGACCAGCCGAGGCTGCCCGCGCATATACGGCATTGGTGGGTCGTCCGGATGAGCCGCGAGACGAACGCCAGCCGCTTCTGCCACGGGCAGGCATTCTGCAAGAAACTCTTCCAGACGTTTCCATAATTGATAGACCGTCGTTTGGGGTAGGACTCCCGCAGGCGCTTCGGGATCATAAATCATGTTCCACACCATGCCCCGCGGGATGGGAGTGTCAACTGGACCATCCATACCGACGCTGAAGGCACCACCCCGCGCAAACGCGCCTGTCACTCGGCCCGCTACGCCCGCGATGCTGAAGTTGTAACCGATAATCGGAATGCCGACCTCTCCGACGCGGCGAATGATCGTCTTGAGGCCGTTGAGCTGATCTTTTTTCCTGGGCCCGTCAAGCAGGATGTCGGACCAATGCGCCGGGTCGAAGTTTTCGATGGTCTCCCAGACCATCCCTGAAGCTTCGATCTGTTTGCGAATTTCGCGCATCTCTTCAACCGTCCATAGCCGGTCGGGATCTCCCGCGTGACCCCAGCCTCCAAGCTCGCCCACGGGTTGATCGCGGCGCGGATTTGTTGCGTTGCTCTTATTGAAGTAATCCACCAAGTGAACTACGACGTGGGTCGCACCAACTTGCCGTGCGAAGGCGACATAATCCGGCGTCAGCATGTGCCTGTATAGACCGAAGCCGAGCTTCATCGTAGATCTCCACCGGGCAATGCAGTGCCGATCATTTCAACTGGCAGCTTACGCCGCCGCCTTGTCATGAGACCAAAGCCTGCTAATTTCTTCAAGCGAATAGCCTTTCGTTTCCGGAACCCAGGCAAGTACGAAAACGAAGTTAATAATTGCCATGCTCGAGAAAAACCAGAACGTACCCTGACTCCCGAGGTCTTGCAACATAATCGGAAACAACTGATTTGCCAGGTATGCAAAAATCCAAATCGCCGTGGTGGCTATTGACATCGCAGCCCCGCGAACTTTGGTAGGAAAGATCTCGGAGATAATGACCCAGCACACGGCGCCATTTCCTATCGCATGCCCAGCTACGAAAGCCATGATCCCGACCAGAATGCCGACGCCGGGGCCTCTGATCGCATACAGGTAAGCGACGCTCGCCAAGGCCGCTGCTTGCAGGGCGGTGCCGAGCAAAAGAAGGGTCCTCCGGCCTGCTCTGTCTACTGACCAAATTGCGAGCGCCGTAAACACCAGGTTGACAATGCCAACCAGCACAGACTGCAGGAAAGCCTCAGCAGCATTGCGGCCCGCATTCTTGAACACCTCAGGCAAGAAAGACAGAAGTGCAGTTATGCCGCTTGTTTGAGAAAACGCGGCAAGTATAAACCCGATCAAGAGGGCGCGCCGGAACGGCCCAGCGAGCAACTCCTTCAGATCCCCCCGTTCCTCGGCGAGGGAGTTAGTGATTGCCGACGCTTCCTGGGCGGCGACGTCGCAGCCCTCAATTTCGCCAAGCACCTCCTTGGCTTGTCGTTCTCGACCCACTTTCATCAACCAGCGAGGGCTCTCCCTGGAGAACAGTATGGTGAGCGCGAAGACGATCGCCGGTATTGCCCCGGCGGCAAACATCCAGCGCCAACCATGCTCAGTTCCCCACGTCTCGCTCCCAGCACGCTCAATGAGCATGTTGACGAAGACAGCGACGAGGATGCCAGAGACGATGCCGAACTGGTAAAGCACGACAAGCCTGCCACGAACAGCCGCAGGCGCAATCTCGGCGATATACATCGGAGCAACGATGGAGGCTGCTCCGATCCCAATGCCTCCGACCACACGCCAGAAGACGTAAAGGGCGAAGGTCCCAGCCAGCCAAACGCCGATCGATGAAAGCGCAAAGCAAGCAGCACACGCGTAAAGCGCTTTTTTCAAGCCGAAGCGGTCTGC
The DNA here is from genome assembly GCA_051004875.1 of Bryobacteraceae bacterium. GTDB lineage: Bacteria > Acidobacteriota > Terriglobia > Bryobacterales > Bryobacteraceae > Bog-105. The sequence continues at coordinate 22,531 of JBPCJX010000030.1, read as the reverse complement.
GATAACCCCCGCGCAAGCTGATCCTCCTAGACAACCGACCAGGCCGCAGCTAGCTGCCCAGCCAATCGCCGCGGGCTCAAGATTGAAATACCGGGAAAGATGGCCGATTGCACCACTGATAACGATGTTGTCGTATCCAAAAAGGAAACCGCCCAGAGAAGAAACGCATGTGGAGACAAGCAGCGCGAAGCGCGTCTCACGGATTAATGGCATTAGCGCAAGGAAGTGAACAAGCGTTATTGTAGTCCACATAAAACAAAATGGGCACCGTTCAGCCTCACCCCTTTTCTCAGCCGCACTTGTTTCGGTTTTTGCACGAAAGAGAGCTCAAGGCGATGACGCAGTTCAGTGGGCTTTCCCTTCTTCTCCTTTTACTGCCGCTGATTCAAGCACCAGCCAAAACGCGAACCATTTGGCAGATCGGCAAATTCGATCAATCTCCCGTGGAGTTCTCAGAAAAGCCAGCGAAGACGGTCGATTTTCACGTGGGCACAAGCGATGCGAGCAAGAATTGGCCAGGTCGTCAGGGCGTTGGAGTGCCTTATCGAGTTCTTTTCCCGCTCTCAGCTATTGAAGGACCGTATGTTCTGAAGATCGGAATTCTTATAGATCGCCCCCGAATTCCTTCTCTTCGGATTGACGTAAATGGGCATGCGGGCAGCTTTTACTTGCATCCGAAGCTAAGTTATTCGCGGAGCGACTTTTCCTATGCCTTCGACCCCCATGAAGCTCAAAGTACTGTGAGCATCGATTTGCCTTCGGCCTTCCTGAAGCGAGGAGAAAACATCCTGATCATAACTCCCATCGACGATCCAGAAACCCCTTCGGGTGAGGAGGAGATCGGAGGAATCAGCTACGATGCGCTGACCCTGCAGAACGGGGTATCCGGAGGAGCCAACTTGCCTGACGTGAAGATAGACGTGGAACCGACTATCTTTTTCCGTAATTCAGGATCGGGGATCACGGAGGTGGTAGATGCGTTCATTCGTTTCGCCCACCCCTGGCAACCTGGCACGGTAGATCTAGAGATCGGTGATAAGCACTATAGCGCTCCCTTTGCCGGCGGACAATTTGGAGAATTCAGAGTGTCTCTTGACGTTTCGGAATGGACTGGAACGACTCAAGGCACGATTCGAGTAAATCCAGGAAGTAAGCGTACAACAGACGTCAGCTTAACGGCACAACGCAAGTGGACCATCTTCGTGGTACCGCATACTCACCTCGATGTAGGCTATACAGACTATCAAGGCAAAGTGGCCGAGACCCAGCCGAGAGTTCTCACTCAGGCCGATATCCTTATCCACGATCATCCGGATTTCCGATTTTCTATGGACGGATCGTGGAATTTGCAGCAGTTGCTCGAGACACGACCGAAGGCGAGACAAGATGAGATTCTTGGCCTCATTCGTAGCGGAAAGATGGCGATGCCGGTGCAATATTGCAATCTGCTTACGGGGTATGCCTCGCTCGAGACTCTATACCGTTCTCTTTATTATTCGAAGGAACTCGCGCGTCGCTACCAACTGCCTTTCGAATATGCCAACATTACGGACGTTCCGACTTATTCGGGAACCTGTCCCTCCGTCCTGGCAAGTAGTGGCGTTAAGTATTGGGTTGCGGCCGCTAATAATGACCGTGCTCCAATCTTTTTCTACGATCAATGGAACGAAAAATCACCTTTCTGGTGGGAAGGACCAGATGGCAAGAAAGTCTTGTTCTGGTACTCACGCCATTATGAGCAGGTGCAGACTTTGTTCGGGTTGCCGCCCCAGCTAAACGCGGTTCGGGAGTCCCTGCCAATTTATTTGCAGGCTTATGCCAAGCCGACCTACAAGCCAGACGTGGCACTACTCTTCGGCACACAGGTTGAGAACACTGATCTGGTGCCATCGACCGCTACGTTTGCGACTAAGTGGAACAAGCAGTATGCTTTTCCAAGACTGAATTATGCTACCTTCCCCGACTTTTTTCACTACATCGACTCGCATTTTAGTAGTGATTTAACCACCTTCAAGGGCGACGGCGGCGGTTACTGGGAAGACGGGCTAGGCAGCGATGCTTATTTTGAGGCTGAAGACCGTCAGAACCAGAACCGCGTGCTTTCGGCTGAAATTCTCTCCTCAGTAACGCACTCGGCAGATCCGAACCTGAATCCACCCGCTGGAATATTCACAGACATCTGGCGCAATATCATCCTGTTTGCAGAACACACCTGGTTGTCCTACAACTCTGTCTCGCAGCCAGATCATGACGAGTCAGTCAAGCAACTGCGCGTGAAAGACGATCGCGCCGATCGAGCATCACTGGAAATCGAAGATGTAATGAACCGTTCGCTGAGTCAATTAGCCGATCAAATTCACATTCCGGCCGACACTCTGGTTGTGTTTAACTCTGTGAGCTGGCCGCGTGACGGAATCGTCGAAACAGACCTATTTGAAGATCCCAATTTAATTGATCTGACGACGCATCAAGAGGTTCCACTCCAAGTACTTTATAAGAAGCAGAAATTTTTACACGTCCGTTTTCTCGCAAAAGATGTACCCGCCGTCGGATACAAGTGCTTTAGTATTACTTACGGAACAAGAGGACCAGCGCAGACTCACGGATCGACTGAGAGGACGATAGAAAGTCCCTTTTACCGGTTAACAGTCGACGAGAGTAGTGGCGCATTGAGCAGTATCTACGACAAGCAGCTACAACGCGAGATCGTGGATCTGAGTAGTCCCTTCAAGTTCGGCCAGTATCTATATGTGACCGGGGGCGATGGGAATACTCAGATGATCAATCCGTTTCCCGCCTTGCCGCCAGGCGAGCTCACCATTCATCCGGCCTCTCAGCAGGGCAAGCTTGTAGACGTCGAGCAGATGCCTTGGGGGCAATCGATTCGGCTCACCAGTTCCGGCTTGAAAACACCTGAGATCCAAACAGAAATTATTCTGTTCAATGATCATAAAAAACTTGAGTTCCGATATCGGGTGCATAAGGACTACACAACCGATAAGGAGGCAGTTTATTTCGCGTTTCCGGTAGCGGCCTCAAACCCTCGCTTCAGCTTCGCAACGCAACAGGGTTGGATCGACCCCAGTCGAGATCTCATGAAAGGTGGGAGTCTCGAGTGGTTCAATGTCCAAGACTGGATGGCTGTGAGCAACCCCGACTTCGCCGTGGGCATCGTCCCGCTTGACGCCTCACTAGCCAGCTTTGGTGACATCAATCGCGGCAAATGGCCGGGCGAGTTTCACCCGAAGAGCGGAACGATCTTCTCCTACGCAATGAACAATTACTGGCACACAAATTACCGGGCGGGTCAGGGTGGAGATTTCGCCTTCCGGTATGCGATCACGAGCAGCAAGCAACTCGATGGGGGCCGATTGAGTCAGTTGGCATGGGAAGAGATGCGGCCGATGGAGTTGAACTATGTTGTATCTCAAGATAAGTTCGGGAATCCACCGCGCCCGCTACCTGCGGAAGGTCAGGGCTTCGTCGAGATCGCCGACCGCAACGTTGCGCTGATTACTTGGAAAAAAGCTGAAGACGAAAATGGAATGATCCTGCGCCTTCAGGAACTGTCTGGCAGGCCATCAAACACCATCGTACGTTTCCCTCACCTGAAATCGAGCATCGCGTCGGCTCAGTTATGCTCCGGTGTTGAGGATGATATCGGGAATTTAGCGGTTGAAGGAAACAGCGTTCGGCTTTCATTCCGGCCCTTTGAAGTTGTGACCCTTCGGATCGTGACAAAATAGGAGCGTTTAGGATATTCACAATGTGCGCGTGATGCGATCAATATACACATTCAAATCATCTTGAGCTTTTCGTGTCTTTTGCTGGCTGCTTCAAAGGCGTCTTGGACGAAATTATGCCCTTGCCTTCCTCAATCGTGAGGATTCGATTGGACTCAACTCTCTCCAATTTCTCAGTTACACCACTCGGCCATCGTATTTCGATACCGTCAGCCACCTCGGCATCACCTAGGCCGAAGTGCAACCGCGGATCGTTACCCGAAATATAGCTGCCGCCCGTCCTGACTCGGTCCCACTGCATGAGATCTCCTGTGCGAACCTTGACTAGCGCACCGATCGCGTTACGGTTGCTCCGAGTACCCATCAAGTGCATCTCGAGCCAATGTCTGCGATTTCCGCCTTCATTCCGAAGCAACTGGGGCGGGTCGTCTATGTTCGACACCACGATGTCGAGATCGCCATCATTGTCGTAGTCGCAGTACGCCGCGCCGCGCGCGGAGTGAAGAGGCAGTCCCCGCAAACCGGCAGCCTGACCGACTTCTTGAAACTTGCCGTGTCCCAAATTGTGAAACAGCAGCAAGGGCTCGCGGTAAGTCTCGCGATTGAGTCTGCCATCCACTTCCGGATAAACATGGCCGTTAGCCGCAAACAAATCCTTATAGCCGTCGTTGTCGTAATCCAGGAAAAAGGTGCCCCAGCCTAGATACGACACAGTCGGCTCACCCACACCTGCCTGGAATGAAACATCCGAGAAGAGGCCGTTGCCATCGTTGTGATAAAGGACGTAATTGTCATTGGCGAAGGTTGTCACAAATAAGTCGGTGCGTCCATCGTTATCGTAATCGCCCACGGCAACGCCCATGCTGGACATCTCCTTTCCGTCTCCGTTGTATGCCAGACCTGCGGAGACTGCGCTCTCCTCGAACGTGCCGTCGCCCCGATTTCTGTAGAAATAATTCGGGTTTGAGTCGTTAGCCACAAAGATATCGGGGCGATTGTCGCCATCCAGATCCTCAAAGACCACCGAGAACCCGAAGTACAAAGGCCGATCGGCGACCTTTGCCTTGGCGGTTACATCCGTGAACGTTCCGTCCCCGTTGTTGTGATACAGCGCATCCGGAACGCCCTTATAACCAAGAGGCCCGCAAGCATGCACTTGAACACCGCGATAGTCGCACGTCTTGAGCTCCGGATGGAGAATATTGAAATCTAAATATCCAGCTATGTACACGTCCAACCAGCCATCGCCGTCATAGTCGGCGAACGCTGCTCCCGTATGCCAGATATCGGCTCCTGCCAGGCCGGACCGCGCCGATACGTCCGTAAAGGTGCCGTCTCCGTTGTTATGGTAGAGAATGTTCGGACCGAACGTGGTGACCAGTAGGTCTGTCCTACCGTCGTTATCGTAATCGGCGGCGGCGCATCCGAAGCCCCAACCGCTTCCCCCGACACGGGCGCTCTCTGTTACATCAGTAAAGGTTCCGTTTCCGTTATTACGGTAGAGGTGGTTGTGCTCTTCGGGAGGCGTGCGGCTTTTGTGCTGGAGTTGCTCGAGAGTCGAGCCATTCACCAGATACAAGTCTATGTACCCGTCGTTGTTGTAATCAAACCAACAAGCGCCGCTGCCATTCACTTCAAGAACATAGTTTTTCTTCTTTTCCCCGGAGATGGTCAGGGAGTGAATTCCTGCATTATTTGCTACATCTTGGAAACTTACGCTGGATATCTCAACCCCGTGAAGCGCGAGTACCGGCAAAATGGCGCTCAGCGCGAAGGCGCTCACGATCAATGTTCTGCCGGAGCTCATTTACGCGCGTTTGCGGCCTGGTCCCCTTGTGTATCCCGCTCTCGCAGTTGCTGCACAATGCGTGTCTGCTCTTCCGCAAGTTGTTTTTCCCCTAACCGCGCATAGACGCGCGACAGCTCAAAATGCACCTGGCTGTTACTTGCGTTTCCGGCAGCGGATTGCTCCAGAATGCTGCGTGCTTCAGTCACACGCCCTAAGAAGACAAGGCTCCTGGCTGCCCCCAATGCCGCAGTGATATCGCCATCTTTCGCCGCGGCCCGCTGATATGTTTCGAGCGCAGCCTGGTAGTCACCGTCTTTCTGCTGTGCCTCGGCTAACCCCAGCAAAGCTTCGACTTGCTCCGGTGCCAGTTCGGCGGCCTTGGCAAACAAGGGTCCCGCCTCGTGATACTTTCCCAGGCGAGCGAGTTGTTGTGCCTTGCCGAGCCATGCCTGAGCAAGCGCCGGAAAGCGTTCGACAGCTTCGCTAGCGACGGTTAGGGCCTCTTGCTGCTTCTCTGTCGCATTCAAGCAGTCGACCAGAAGGAAAAAGAATTTGGGATCATCTTTCGATTGCTTGAGGAACTCCTGCAAGATTGGAATCGCCTTTGCAGCCGCGCCGCTGCGATAATATGCCACGCTTAACAAACCGGCGGTCTTTCTGTCATGCGGGTCGGCCTCCCTCGCGATTTCGAGCGGCGTCACAGCCTCTTTGAAGTTGCCTTGCATCACGTATGCCAGGGCGAGAGCCGCATTCGCTTGTTTTGATTCGGGTACCAGATGCAAGCTGGCTTCTAACGGTCTAACCGCCTCTTGCGGGCGCCTCAGATTGAGCATGGCCAATCCGAGATTGAATTGGGCCTGAAAAGACTTAGGATCACGCGTTGCGGCTGACTGAAACAGCTCGATTGCCTGCTCGGGTGCACCTGATGTCGCGAAGGAGGTTCCGAGCGCTACCAGAAGGTCTGGATCCAATGTAGGCCCGTTCAGAAAATCATTGCGTATCCTAAGGGCGGCCGCCATATCCTGAGTAGATAAGGCGCGTGAGCACTCCATCAGCTTTTGAACGCCTTCCGAATCGGCTGTCTTTGTCTTTATACTTTCCGCGAATTCTTTCTTTGCCAGCTCTTCTCGTCCAACCTGTTGGTAAATCCGCCCGAGCCGGTAGTGCAGGCTTCCATCCCAGGGAGCGGCCGAAACGGCTTTCTCAGTCCAAGCGCGCGCCTGCTCGATTTCGCCGGTTTCCCAATATAACTTGCATATCCGGGCTTGTGCATCCTCGATGGGAGGATCCGCGTCCGCACAGGGTTCAAGCCAGTGGATGGCATCCGCCAGATGACCCTCGGATAGCGCTATGCGCCCCAGAATGTATCTGCTTTGCAGGTTCTGCGGATCGAGACTGAGCGCTTCCTTCAACTGCTGTCTTGCGTCTGTGAGTCGGCCCAGGCGGTACAGCACATAGCCACGCAGATACAGCAACCCCGAGTCGATCCCATCTGCCTTTTTGGCCGTATTCAGAACAGGTAAGGCCCTGGTGAATTCACGCCTCTCAATGAGCAGCCGCACTTGACGCAGTACAGCAGAGCGATCGATCGCGGCCATACAGAGCGTCCCTGCTGCCAGGAAGACCGCGAGCAGGAATTTCTTAACCCGACTCATTCGTTATCGCTCTTACCTGCCGAGTCCTAGGATCAGGTCCACGCTATCACAAAGCCTGGAAGAAAGGAGAACGTGAAAATACATTGCCGATCCCATGCGTTAGTGATACGATTTTCCCAATGTAGTCCCGAAGTTTTACTCGCATATCCACCCTGGGGAGGAATCAGGATGCGTCGTCACGTTGCCTACACGGTCCGCTTCGTTCTTTTTTCACTCTGTCTGGCTGTAGTCTTGCCAAGGCTGAATGCGCAAACCACGGAACTCGGGACAATCGCCGGAAGGGTAACTGACCCAGCAGGGGCAGTAATTCCCGGGGTCCCTGTAAAAGTCACCAATCAGGCGACGAACGTCGTCCGTGAAGTGACCTCCGACTCACAGGGAGATTTTGCTGCTAGGTCACTGGTTCCCGGCATGTATCGGGTGGAAGTCTCCGCCCCTAGCTTCGCCGCACAAGTCCAAGACAACATCAAGCTGGATGTCTCAGCGACCGTGAGTCTCGATTTCCATCTCACTGTGGGCCAGGTAAGTCAACAGATAGAAGTCCAAGCCCAAGGTGCTCTCCTCCAGACAGAGGAAAGCAGCGTAGGAACTTTGATATCGAATGCGCAGATCGTCGAGATGCCTCTGAACGGGCGTAACTTCAACGATCTGACGCGGCTGACGCCGGGCGCGGTGCGTGGCACCAGCGCGGGCGCAGAAACTATCCAGGGAGAGACATTCGCTGTTGCAGGGGACAGGAGCGACAACAGCTACTACGCGCTGGATGGCATGTACAACAACGGGACGTTTTTCAAGACAGCGGCCATTCATCCCTCTATCGACGCGATCCAGGAATTTAAAATTGCGACCAACACCAGCGCGCAGTACGGTGCGGCTGCCGGGGCGAACATCAACGTCATGATTAAGCCCGGAACGAACGAATATCACGGCACTGTGTACGAGTTCTTGCGCAATGACAAGCTGGACTCACGCAACTACTTCGCGCAGAATGTTCCGGAGCTGCGGCAAAATCAGTTCGGCTTTACCATTGGCGGCCCTATTCAAATCCCCAAGATTTACAACGGCCACGACAAGACTTTCTGGTTTTTCAATTACGAGGGAACTCGCATTCGGAGCGGCAACACGAACTTTTATCGAGTACCCACTCCAGCGATGATCGCCGGCGACCTATCGCATGATCAAGCCGGAAATGTGGCCCCTCCGATTTACAATCCGTTGAGCCCGACGCGTGCGCCGTTTCCCGGGAACATCATCCCGACGAATCTCATCAAGCCGTACGCGACGGCGTATGCCAATTATTGGTTTCCCACGAACCTGATTCCCGGTCAAGCCAGTAACTTCATCGACGCTCGCAACACGGCTCAGGACGACGATCAGATCAACCTTCGAGTCGACCAGCGAGTTTCGGAGAAGAATAATTTCTATGCACGCTTTTCCAAATCAAATCTCAGCAAGACCGAGCCGGGGCGTCTTCCCAAAGCATTTGTGGGCACCTTCAACGATTACATAGGCGCCGTGCTGAACGATGTTCACCTTTTTAATCCCAATACGATCCTGAATTTTCGTTTCGGATACCTGCGAGCCAATCTTGGGCAAGGTCCAACGGAACATTTCATCCAAGTGTATCGGGCTGCCGGCCTGACAAATACGCCGGAGACCTTTCGGAACTTCGATTATCCGATCGGCTTGACAATCAGCGGCTACGACGAGCCGAACCTCGGAAACTTGGTCAACGGTCCGGACTTTACATACCAGGGATCCCTCAGTCTGAACAAAATCATTGGCCGCCACAGCTTCACTCTCGGCTATGATTTGACGCGCTTTCGTATTTTTCATGATTCGGTGTTTAGCAACTTCGGGTATGAGTCCACACCTACGGCCGATCCGCAGAATGTTGACAATACGGGCCAGGCGATGGCAAGCTTCCTGCTCGGCCTGCCTTCCACAGCCAGCCGGATTGTTGGACAGGACGATCTCGATCTGCGTCAATTTTTGCATCACATTTACATTCAAGATGACTTCAAAGTGAATTCGAAACTAACTCTGAACCTCGGATTGCGCTGGGAATACGATCAATGGCCGCATCATATCCGTGGACGTCTGAGTGGATTTGACACCATAACCGGCCAACTTTTCTGGGTATCCAGAAATCCCATCACCGGGCAAGCCCCGAACGTGCGCCCGGAGGTGGCAGATCCGCGCTACAAGAATTTCGCTCCTCGGATCGGGTTAGCTTATCGAGTAACCCCGAATACGACCCTTCGCTCTTCTTACGGGATCTTCTACAATTCCAATTTTTCCTGGGAATGGAGCTCTTCGCGTGGCGGTTGGCCGTATTCAGTTTCCGACAATCTCAGGGGTCTCAACCTTGCCGGCAGTCCCTTGACCTTTACGGAGAATCTATTTCAAAGCTTCAACCCCGCGAATACCGTTGCTCAGAACCAGCACACTGTGGCGCGTGATTTGAAAACACCGTACATGCAGAACTGGAACTTCGGAGTGGAGCACCAGTTCGCTCAGGATTTGCTCGTTGAGATTAATTATCAAGGTTCGAAAGGGACGCATCTGGCCAGCTTCCTGAATTCAAACGATGCACCACCCGGACCGGGCGATCCGGAACTCCGCCGGAGATGGCCCGCTGCTGGAGCATTCAGCGAATTGAAGGGCATCGCAACCTCCCGATACGCGGCGCTCACAACCAAAGTCGAAAAGCGGTTCTCGAAGGGCTTCAGTGTGCTGGGCTCATACGCCTGGTCCCACTCGATCGATCTCAATTCCGAGTTTGGCGGGAGCTCCCCCCAGAATGATTTTTGCTTCAAATGTGATCTCGGTGATTCCGGGTTCGATCAGCGCCAGGTTTTCAATGCGAGTTACATTTACGTTGTGCCAGGAGGCAGCAGCCCCAATCGTTTTGTAAAGTATCTGCTCGGCGGTTGGGAGCTGGCCGGCATCACCACGCTCGAGACCGGACGCACCTTCAACATCGGAATAAACTTCGACAACGCGAACAATGGGGCGCGCTCAAATAATCAACGCCCCGATCTGGTCGGCGATCCTTTCCCGTCCGGCTTCAAGTCCACCTATGGGCCCGGCGGCACATTCTTCAACACGGCTGCGTTCCAGGTAGCTCCGCAGTATCATTTCGGAAATCTTGGACGGAATGCGCTGCACGGACCAGCCTTTCACAACACCGACCTCGGCGCTTTCAAGAACTTCAACCTGACTGAACGCTTCCGTTTGCAATTCCGTGCTGAATTCTTCAATATCTTCAACAATGTAAATTTCAGCAACCCAGATAGCACGCTGGGCGATACAAATTTTGGTGCGATAACCGGCACCGAGACGGACCAGCGGCAGATTCAGTTTGCGTTGAAGCTCTCTTTCTGACCGTGTTGCTGTCTGCGAAACTGTTTCTTTTCGTTGTTTTCTCAGCGCAGCAAACCAGTTCTGCACCGGACTTGTCTGCTGCCCGGAAAGCGGAGCAGGCGAGAGACTTCGCAACAGCCGAAGCGATCTACGTTCAACTGGTTTCGGTTCACGCTGACGCCGCGCTCTACCAGCGTTTAGGCCTGGTTCGTCACATGCAAAATAAGTTCAGCTCGGCTGCCGAAGCGTTCGAGCAGGCTGTGAAGCTCGATGCTTCTCTTTGGAGTTCGCACCTATTCTTAGGGATCGATCTATACCGAATGAATCGATTCGATGCGGCTGATGCTCATCTGGCAACCGCGAATCGCCTTCACCCCGGTGAGCCTGAAATCATGTTTTGGTCGGGAGCGACAAAACTTGCGCGGCACGATTTCATGGCAGGCTTTGAAACTCTGGAGACTCTCCTCGAACGAGACCCCTCAAACGCCGAGGTCCTGCGCATGCTCGCCGAGTCATACGCAAACTTCGGGACCGCTCTGCTTAATGATGTTGGCGAGAAATACCCGAACTCACCAGCCGGACTTACGGTTCAGGGAAAGGCGTTCGAATTCGAAGGTGCGTACGGTCGGGCACTCGATTCTTATCGCGCCGCGCTGGCCTTGGCTCCAGGCCGGCCGGGACTGCACGAATCCATTGAGCGCGTCGAAGCTCTGCTTCACGACCATCCTGCCGCTCGGCGGTAAGGTCAAGGCGCCCGCTCAGCATGTACCTTTTGTGACGCTTGTAGCCTCTCCCGCAGAATTTTTGCGTGTGTCTCGATTTCCTGACGAGCTCGCTCCCGATCGCCTGTTTCCTTGTATAGCACCGCAAGCTGGGCATGGATCGTGTCGTCGTTCGGGGCCTTTGACGCCACGTATTGGAGCTCTCTCAAAGCCTCAGGGAACTTATGCGCCAGTCGTAGGGCCTTGCCCAATTCACGATGTGCTTCAAGGGAACTCTGAGCGCCTGCTACGGCCTCCTGTAAGAACGTCACCGCCCGCATCGGGTCGTCGCGCTGTGTAGTGAGAGCAATCTGGCCCATACGCAGATTCGCCGTTGCATGATGCGGATTGACCTTTAGCTCCTCGCCCAGCTCGGCTTGCGCTGCATCGAAGTTCCTGAGCTTCCAATTCACGTTGCCGATCAGAAAGTGTAGCCCCGGTGTGGCTGGGCCTTTGTCTAGCGCACGCCCATATTCGGTCAAGGCCGCATCCAGTTTTCCTCGTGATTCGAGCGACTTCCCGAGCAACTCGTGAGCAGCGGCCGATTCCGGAGCGACTTTTTGCAACTGTTCAGCCCTTAGCGCGGCTAGCTCCTGGAGAATCTCGCCCACTGCGAATTTTGATTCAGGATCATCGGGGCTTCGACTCCCAATCGTCGAGAGATTCTGAAGCGCAGCAACTATGTTCCCTTTGCGGATCAGCTCACGCGTGGCTTCGACGGTAGCCTCAAGGCTGCCATCAGCCGAACTCGTTGAAGGAGCCTGCGGCTTTACGGTACCGACAACAAGACTCATCGCCAGAAGGGTAGAGAGGAAGAATTTGCATCGCCTTATCGCATCGCTTGTACCCGATTGCAAGTAGCCGGAGGGGTCCGGGAATCCTAAACGCCGCAAGAAGAAATTTTGTTGAGTCCGGAACACCCTTACAACTTCAACGCCCGCCGCGTGAACCTTCTGGAACCGAGCCCGCACCTCACGGTTTTGTTGAAGAACACACACCTGACTTACTCTGCTTCTTCGTTATACATCATTCGTCGAGAGTGCTGTCCGTTTGTCGAAAGCTATAGCTTGGCTGAACTCGATATCGATCAAAAGTATCCAGGAATATTGGAGACACCAAACGGTTCGCTACAAGACATCCAGAATTAAACGTGGGTCTGTGAGAGTTGCAAAGAGCTGCGAAACTGATTGAATGTCTCTCAGTTATCGTTGAATTTATTCACCGAAGGTAAAACTATGCAAGTACAAGTAAAGGTTTTTGGCGGGCTGCTGGCGCTCAGCGTGGCACTCTGCAACACGGTCTCAGCCCAACCATCTTCGCCAGACGTTTTGTTGGTAATTCCGCACACGCACTGGGAGGGAGCCGTCTTCAAAACCCGGGACGAGTATCTAGAAATCGGCCTTCCGAATATTTTGAAGGCGCTTTACCTTCTAAAGAAGTATCCCAACTACCGCTTTGTCCTGGACCAGATGTGTTACGTGCGGCCGTTCATCGAGCGCTATCCCGTCGAAGCCGCAATTTTTCGTGAGTTTTTGGCGCAAGGGCGGCTGCAGATCGCAGGCGGGACGGACACGATGCACGATAACAACATGCCCTCAGGAGAATCGATCGTACGGCAATATCTTTTGGGAAAGCGGTACTTCCTCGAGAAGCTGAACTACGACGTAACAACAGGCTGGGCGCTCGACACGTTCGGCCACAACGCCCAGATGCCACAAATTCTGAAACTCGCAGGTATGAAGTCGTACTGGTTCCAGCGCGGCGTAATGGCTGTCGACACTCCTAGCGAATTCCTTTGGCAAGGCATTGATGGTACGAAGATACCGGCGTTCTGGTTGCCGATCGGCTATGGCGCACTTTATGGTGTGCCGGCCAACGAAACTGATTTCAACGAACTGCTGAAAAGCCGGTTTACTAGCCTGACGCCATTCACGCGCGGTCACGAGCGCGCCTTGCTAGCGGGAGCAGATGTATCGGAGCCAGAAGAGGCCCTTCCCGTAATGATCGATAAATTCAACCGATCTGGGAGGGAGTCCTTTACGGCCCGCTTTGCCGTGCCCTCCGATTTCGAAGCGCTGGCGGCTAAACGAACGGATCGACCAGTCATCGGCGGCGAAATGAATCCGGTATTTCAGGGTATTTATAGCAGCCGCATCGAAGTGAAGCAGGCGATCAGAAATATGGAGCGGTTGCTAACGACCGCGGAGAAGCTAAGCGTTATCGCCGGGGTGCTCGGCGGCGCGCAGAACAGCGAATTGATCGACCAGGCGTGGGAACCTGTGCTGTTCAATCAAACGCACGACCTGACTTCAGGCGTAATGGTGGACAAAGTGTACGAAGACTCTATGCAGCGTTACGCCCATGCACGTCTGCTGACGGAAGAACTGATCCACCGCAGCCTGGAGTGTATCCTCGCGCGCGTTAATACGTCTGGTAAAGGCGTCCCCATTGCGGTCTTTAATACTCTCGGTTGGCCCCGCACAGATGTGGTCGAAATTGACGTATCGTTCGCCAATTCTCCAGTTCGCCAATTCGCGCTTTTCGATGCCGAAAACAACGCCGTACCGGTTCAGATCCTTAGCCTGTTACGCAATGAGGACGGCAGCATTCGACAGGCGCACATCGCGTTCATCAGGCGCAAGGTCCCTGCGATGGGGTATTCTGTTTACCACGCTGTTCCCAATGTTCCCGGTCCTCCGGAGCCCCAGGCCCAGTCCCATGACACAACTCGTGACGATATCTCCTTAATTGAAAACGAGTTCTATCGCGTGTCATTCAACCTATGGACCGGCGAAATGACCAGTCTAGTTTTGAAAGAAAACAATTGGGAGGTGCTGGCAAACCCCGGCAATGTGGTCGCGCGCGAATACGATGGTGGCGACTTTTGGGAACTTTATGGAACGTTAAACGGCGCACGATTCACCTCCATAAAAAAAGAGATTCTGCCTCCGCGACCGGGCTACACGCAGTGGCGCGGCGACTTCGTAGGTGGCAGCGGTATGACAGATTCTGGCGCCGTGTTTTCCGAGTTCCACATCACGCACCCGTTTGGGAAGAACCAGTTTGGGACGCGTGTCCGCATATATAAAGGCTACGCAGGATTAATATTAGTACGAACCTTGCGAATCAGGAAGAGTTCGTGCGCTATCGCGTGATTTTTCCGACCACGATTCGGAACGGGACCGCAATGGAAGAAATTCCGTTCGGCGCTATCGAGCGGCCGCAGCGCCAGGAATTTCCCGCCCAGAACTGGATCGACTACGGCGATGGCCCGCATGGTCTTTCTCTGATCAACCAGGGCCTGCCGGGCAACAACGTGGCTGACGATACGCTGATGCTGTCTCTGATGCGCTCTGCGCGGCTGATTTCTTATGGCTTTAGTGGCGGCTATGAGCCGGGTGTCGGATCGGATACGGGGCTTGCGCTTGGCGCTAAATACACTCTGAATTCCGCCGTTGTTCCGCATTCAGGCGACTGGCGCTCTGCAACGCCATGGCGGACCGGACTCGAGTTCAATAACCCGCTTGTCGCGCAGACCGTTGCGCCTCACCCCGGCGATTTGCCTGCAAAATGGGGGCTGCTAGAAGTATCGAACGATAACGTAGTGACTTCAGCCCTGAAACCGGGAAAGAATGGAACTGTGGTCATGAGGGTCTATGAGGCGGCAGGCAAGCCGAGCCATGCGGTCCGCGCGACCTGGCACGCCACTACGAGCCAAGTGCATGAAGCAAATATTATAGAGGATGCCGGCGCACCGATCGATGCACAGGGGGACAGCTTCAGCTTTGAGTTAAAGCCCTACGAAATCAAGACATTCGAGCTCACCATCAAGCCGACCCTGGGTTCAAGGAAGTAGTCGGCGTTATTCCAGACGGCCGTTGTCCCCTCAATCGAAAATGGCGCTCGCACCGGCAATATGCAACTGTTATAAATACGTTAGGGTCAAATATAAATAACGTTACGGTCAATCCAGGCTGGGCGGTTCGGAGTCATTTTTGTTAGTCGAATTACGTAATGGTTTTCTGCTGATTTTGGGCATCAGTCTGCTTAGTGGTGATCTACCCGCAGCGGCCAATCCGGTTAGCGGTGGCCCCGCTATCAATTTCCAACGCCAGGTGCGGCCCATTCTGTCCGATAACTGTTTTTTGTGCCATGGACCGGATAAGGGGACGCGAATGGCTGAGGTTCGACTCGACATCCGGGAAGGCGCATTCGCGAAGCGCAAAAACGGCACTATTATCATTCCTGGTAAACCTGACGAAAGCCTTTTGATAAAGCGGATCTTCTCCGATAATGCGGCCTTTCGCATGCCGCCGACATTTGCCCACAAAACTTTAACTCCAGAACAGAAAAACATTTTACGCCGCTGGGTTGAACAAGGTGCTCCTTGGAAGGATCACTGGGCGTTCACTGCGCCGGTGCGGCCTCACCTGCCGGCGGTGAAGGATGCCGGCTGGGTGCGGAACCCGGTCGACGCTTTCATTCTCGCGAAGCTAGAAGCCAATCGCTTGCAACCGGCACAGGAAGCAGACCGCCGCACTTTGATCCGGCGCGTCACGCTCGATTTGACAGGTTTACCGCCAACGCCCGCTGAAGTAGAAGCCTTCGTGAAGGATCGATCTGAGCATGCCTACGAGAAAGTTGTCGATCGGCTGCTCGCGTCGCCACATTACGGCGAGCACCTAGCTCATTACTGGTTGGATGCGGCCCGTTATGCAGATACGCAAGGATTGCACATCGATAATTACCGCGAGATGTGGTCGTATCGCGATTGGGTTATTCAAGCGTTTAATCGGGACATGCCGTTCGATGAATTTACGATAGAACAGGTGGCGGGGGATCTTCTTCCGAAAGCTACTCTGGATCAGAAGATCGGGTCGGGTTTCTCGCGCTGTAACGTTACCACGAATGAAGGCGGATCAATTCCAGCTGAAGTCGAGGCGATGTATGCGAGGGACCGCGCCGATACCGTGGGCACCGTGTGGATGGGCCTGACGGTGGGTTGCGCGACCTGCCATGACCATAAATTCGACCCAATCGCGCAAAAGGAATTCTATGCTCTGACGTCGTTCTTCCGTAACACGACCCAATACCCTCTTGACGGCAATGTTCCGGACACACCACCTATCGTGACAGTACCGCCGGCGGAAGACCGGCAGAGGTGGGATGAATTGGAAATGCGCCGGGCGAATCTTAAGAGCACGCTGTCCAGCACTCAAAGTGAAGTGAATGCCGGGTTTAAGACCTGGCTGGGGTCGCAGGAGCGGCGTCAAATACCTTCGCCATTTGCTTCGTCGCGGCTTTTGCATGTAAGCAACGACGCACAAGCAGTTCGCAACGGACAGTCCGTGCCCTTAGCCTTGCTGGCGGGCGTAACTTTGGGAGATGGCCCCCCTGGGGTGGGGAAGGCCCTCCACTTTGGAAAGGAAGCTGGGGTCAAGCTGCCCAATATCCCGGAGATCGATACTGACAAACCATTCACCATTGCGGCCTGGGTGCAGATTCCTAAGGTGAACGAAAGTTACATCCTTGCCAGTCAGGTTGAATCCAAGAAGGAAGGCGATTCGACCAAGGAATGGGGCTGGAGTGCAAGAGTTACCAGTAACAACAGCGAACCGTCTGTACTCTCAATCAAACTTGAAGGGAGCGACGGGAAGTACATCAGCGCGCAGCCCGCCCCGAATTATGGGCTGAAGCCGGCTACCTGGTATCACGTAATTTTCACGTATGATGGCAGCCGCAGCGAAAGGGGCTTCCGGATTTATATCAATGGGAATATCGTCCCTAGCTATGGAACCGGCGAAGACCTTGCGCTCCTTGAGACTTCGGTTCGAACCACGTCCCCGCTGTATCTAGGCAATCGGGGAAAGGAATTTTTCGAGGGCGGCGCAATGACAGACTTCCGGGTACTCAGCCGGCGCACGGATGAACAAGACGCCAAGTTATTATTCGTCGCCGACGCGCTTGAAGCCGCTGCGCAGAAAGATACGTCTGAGCTGTCGCAATCAGACCGGCACGCTCTGCTTACATACTATGTTGCCGAAGTGGACCCCGCAACAAAAGAGGCTGTAGCGCAGCTTCATGACGTGGATGCATCGCGGTACGAGATTGTGCGCCGAAGCGCCGTCACGTTCGTGCAGGAAGAACGCACCGACACGCAACCAGTGGCACACGTTCTCAACCGTGGGCAGTACGACCAAATGAAGGAAGAAGTTCATCCAAACGTGCCGGCAGTGCTGCCGCCAATGCCTCAATCTGCCCCGCGCAATCGTCTCGGCTTGGCGCAGTGGCTAGTTGATCCGTCTAACCCGTTAATGGCACGGGTTACGGTGAATCGACTTTGGCAGCAGGTCTTCGGTACCGGTCTGGTGAAAACTGCAGAGGATTTCGGATCGCAAGGGGAATCGCCTTCACACCCGGAACTGCTCGATTGGCTCGCGGTAGAGTTTCGCGAATCCGGCTGGGATGTGAAAAAAAGCCTCCGCCTTTTGGTCACCTCCGCAACGTATCGTCAATCAGCAGTAGCCACGCCCGACAAGATTGAGCATGACCGCGACAACCGACTGCTCTCGCGTGGGCCCCGCTATCGTATGGATGCCGAGATGCTCCGCGATTATGCGCTCGCTGTGAGTGGACTGCTTGTTGCGAAAATCGGCGGCCCCAGCGTTAAGCCTTATCAACCGCCGAAAATCTGGGAAACAGTGGCGATGGACAACAGCAACACGCGCATCTACAAACCGGACACAGGGAACGGCCTTTACCGACGTAGCCTATATACGTTCTGGAAACGCAGCGCGCCGCCCCCTTCCATGGATATCTTCGACGCTCCCTCGCGCGAAGAATGCGTCGTGCGCCGCGAGCGGACTAACACACCGCTCCAGGCGCTGGTGACGATGGACGATCCGCAGTTCGTCGAAGCGGCGCGTGTGCTGGCGCAAAACGCGCTTCTCACAACGCGCGGCAATATCGACCGGCAAGTGAAGTATATGGCCAGCCGTTTGTTAGCGCGCACCTTCGAGGGCAAAGAACGCGCCGTTGTTTTGCGCTCCTATCGCGATTATCTGGCCTACTACAAGTCGAATCCTGGCGATGCAACGAAGCTGGTCAGCGTGGGGGAATCCAAGCCCGCGGCAAGTTTGCCCATGGCTAAGTTGGCGGCGATGACCATGGTCGCTAACGAGCTGATGAACCTCGATGAAGTGTTGGTGAAGTAAGCTGCAAGGAGTCTTTTGTGATGCATCAAGAGGATGAAGCTGTACTAGCGGAAACGCGGCGTCAGTTGCTCGGCCGTGGCGCTCGTGGACTGGGCTCCCTTGCGCTCTTTTCGCTGTTAGCCGATCAGAAAGCGGAAGCTGCCACCGCTAAAATGGCTATCGGCGGACTCCCTGGCTTGCCGCACTATGCGCCAAAAGCCAAGCGCGCCATCTACCTGCACATGCTCGGCGCCCCACCCCAGATGGAAACCTTCGACTACAAGCCTGGATTGCAGAACCTGTTTGATAAAGATTTGCCCGAGTCCGTCCGCAGCGGCCAACGGCTTACTACTATGACATCCGGGCAAACTCGCTTCCCTATCGCGCCCTCGATTTTCAAATTCCAGCAATACGGGAAAAGCGGCGCCTGGGTTTCGGAATTGCTTCCATACACCGCCAAGATGGTGGACGATATAGCCATCGTTCGCACCATGCACACGGACGCCATTAATCATGAGCCCGCTATCACCTTCCTGCAAACCGGCTTTATGATCGCGGGCAAACCATGCATCGGCTCGTGGCTCGCTTACGGACTTGGCAGTATGAATCAGTCGCTCCCGACTTTCGTTGTATTGAACGCAACGCATTCCAATCCAAAAGCGAATGTGCAGGCGATCTCGGCCCGATTGTGGAGCGCTGGTTTCCTCTCCGGACAATACTCGGGCGTGGCGCTGCGCTCGGGCGGCGACCCCGTGCTCTATATCGGCAATCCCGAAGGCGTACCGGTGAAAATGCGCCGCCGGATGCTGGACGCGCTGGGCGAGCTGAACCACATGCAAAGCGTGAAGCTGGCCGACCAGGAGACGCCGGTTCGGATTGCGCAATACGAGATGGCCTTTCGCATGCAGGCATCGGTACCAGATCTTGCGGACATCTCAAAAGAACCCGAAAGTACCTTCAAACTCTATGGGGACGATGCGCGTAAGGGAGGTACATTCGCCAATTGCTGTCTAATGGCCCGGCGCATGATGGAGCGTGATGTGCGCTTCGTGCAGGTTTACCACCGCGGTTGGGACGTTCATTCCATTCTGCCCGAGGTGTTGCCGAGTCAGTGCCGCGATATCGATCAAGCATCATGGGCTTTGGTTCAGGATCTGAAGGCTCGTGGTCTTTTAGACGAGACACTGGTTATCTGGGGCGGGGAGTTCGGCCGTACAGTCTATTCGCAAGGTAAGCTGACCACGACCGACTATGGCCGGGACCACCATCCTCGTTGCTTCACTGTCTGGATGGCTGGCGGCGGTATCAAGGGCGGTATCGTGCATGGAGAAACTGACGATTTTTCGTACAACATTGTCAAAGACCCGGTCCACGTACGCGACTTCCAGGCCACTATCCTGAACCGCTTCGGCATCGACGACCAGCGCTTCACCTTCAAGTTCCAAGGTTTGGACCAGAAGCTAACGGGCACGGAAAAAAGAGCCGTCGTTGTAAAAGATATTTTGGTTTGAGCTGTGCATCCGCAAAGCGTCCGCGCGCCGGCGGCTTCGTTCTAGACGGCTTTATATTCCCGGCTCAGTGCACCGTCGAGATGAGTTCATTGTCCGGATTGATCCAGCCCTGAGTCCCGAATGCGCCGCCATGGCCGTACGCTCCTAGGTTCAGCATCATGCGGTAGGATGCAGCAGGTCTTCGGCCTGTGAATACATGTGTGTTCCGGTCAAAAGTATGAGGACTTCACCCGCAACTATCCTTGCGGCAATCCTACAAAGTATAGGCAAGGGTCAGCCTTAGCCTGCACCACGATGGGGCCGTTCGCTTCGCTCCGGCTCGATCTCACTCACGCTGAATCGTGTCGGTGCCCACTCTGGCCGAAATACGTGTAACCAATCCTTCCCGTCGATTTTCGGGGCAAGGGTGCCCGCTGTTTATACACGAACCATTACACAAGCCCGCAAGTTAAGGAACGTCTGATTTCTTTGATGAGTACTGAAGCATTTAGATGACTAGGAATCCCCGAAGGACAGCCCCAAATACGTTAATTAAGATAACGTAAAGGAGCATTAACGACACGAATTTAGTTGTCGCCCTGGTCTGAGAACTCTACTGCGGTTGGGGCGTTTCTGCTGGGGCAGTTGGCTGTGTCTGCGCTGGCGGGACGCCTATTTTGACGCCTATGACTTCTCCGGAAACCACAAGCTCGACCCGGCGATTAAGGGCACGACCGCTAGGCGTGTTGTTCGAAGCTACGGGGTAGTTTTTGCCGTACCCTACGGCGGTAATACTCTGGGGATTAATCCCTTGGCTGACAAGGAACTCGCGCACTGTGTCAGCGCGCTGCTCAGACAAACGCTGGTTTAATTCATCGCTTCCGGTAATGTCGGTATAACCTTCCACCTGGAGGTTGAGCCCGGGATGCGAGATCACGATGCCAGAAATCTTGGCCAGCTTTTCGCGAGCCGGTTCTTTCAAGGTGTATTTACCTGTATCGAACAAAACATCGCTCATGTTCACGACCAGACCGCGAGCAGTTTCGCGAGTTTGCAGGACGGCGTTGAATTGCTGTAGCAGTTGCTCGCGCAAGGCATTTTTCTCGGTTTCAGCTTGCTGACGGAGCCGGTCTGCCTCGGCGGCAGCCTGTTGCGCCTTCTGTGCCTCGACCGCAGATTGGGCGCTGGCAGCATCCGCTTCGGCTTTGGCTCGTTCAGCAGCTGCTCTTTGTTGAGCTTCCTGTTGTGCCTGCTGCTCGGCTGCCTGCCGCTGACGAGCCTCTTGCTCTGTTTGATGCTGGGCCGCGGCTTGGCGTGCAGCAGCGTCCTGGCGTTCTTGATCGAGCGCAAGCTGCTGTTGCCGTCTTAGAGAGATGATCCGTGCATCTTCTGCCTTCTGGACGGCCTCCTTTGCGGTCATGATGGAGGGCCTCCACTGCTTACGCACCGCATAATCTTGCGCTTGGCTGAAAAGGTTTACCGCATTCTGGAAGGTGTCGCCTCCGTACTGGTCGGCTTTGGCATAGCGGGCGATCTGGATTGCATTCTGCGCTTCGTAGAGTTCTAGCGGACTCTTTTTATTGGAATCCAAGACGATAGGATGCACCTGTGAAGCGGGAACCTGGTAAGTATACTGTCCACGCTGGAGTAACTCGTATTTCGCATTCACATATTCAACCTTGCCCCTCGTATCTTCCCGGACTACATTTTCCATAACGACGACGTCGCTCGGCTGCCGGACGGCGAAATAAGGCTCGGCCGTAATGATCAATCCGAACGATTGCAATTCAGTAGTTATGGTGCCCTTAAAATTTCCATCCGAATCGAGGACGACTTCGCCCAAATTTGCAGCATGGCCGTCCGGGGTGATCGCCCAGAGTACATAAGTGAGAAACTCCGGTCCGAAAGTCGTTGCTGCCGGAAGCGCTTTGACGTCGAGCTTAATCTCCATATGTCCCAAGCGACTGTTCACCTCTGCGGTTCCCTTAGCCTTGGGAGCGAGAGACGTGCCTTGGAAATTGACCTTGGTCCAACCGCTACTGTTGCGATAGCTGATCGCGGCGGTTGAGCGCGAGACTACTTGTACACGGTAAATCGGGGTGGGACCCGTTTGCGTTGGCTGTTGAGTGCCGGATTGAGTTGGGTTTGGTTCCTGTCCGAACAGAACGAGCGGTAAGAACGTGACTAGGGTGAATGCGAACACTCTCATGTTTTTGAAGCGAACCCTTTCATATTAAGTGAAATGTCTGCCTTAAGTGAATTGTAAAAGCGCGCTAACAGCCAAAGTTTTGGAATTTGCCGCTAAGTGTTTAAGGGCCCGACGCGACTGACAAATCAGGTACTTTCTACAGTGCGGCAAAGTTTCCTGCCGTCCTAAGGCTAGGTATCAGAACTGGGTGCTCGGCTGGGGGGGGGGGGGCAGGGTGTCAGGTCCCGAACAGTATTTGAATTTGAGGCGAGGGAAACCAGGCTACGGGTCAGGTCGCACTGTGACTCCGCCCGAGCCCGAGATCCAAGGAGAGAAGCCCCCCCCT
>JBPCJX010000029.1:0-8339 GCA_051004875.1 Bryobacteraceae bacterium | reverse complement strand
CGGGGTAGTAGCCACATCCAACCGAAAACCTCCGTTAAGGAATCGTGATCCCTCTACATTTCTGGTTTTTGGACGCCCCGCTGAACCATAGATCGACTGCAAGTTCGCTTTTCGACAATAGGTAAACAGTGGGCGACTTTGCGCGATCAATCGCAAGAAAGATTCAGCGATGCCGATCAAGGTGCGTGACAGCCCTATTCGGAGCGCAATGTCTGAAGTGGATCCCGAATTGCCGCTTGCCACGCAGGGCGTACACTGGCGATTGCTCCGATTGCCAGAAGCAGGGCTCCCGCACCGAGATATGTTACGGGATCACTACTACTGACTCCGTAGAGCAGGTTTGTGAGGAGACGTGAAAGCAACAGAGCGGCCACGACGCTCAAGCTCACGCCAAAGAGTAATGGGATCATCGCTCCGCGCATGATCAAGGCTAAAACGTTATTTGCAGTCGCACCGAGCGCCATTCGTATCCCGACTTCGTGAGCCCGCAGATTGGATGTGTAGGCGACGACTCCGTAAATGCCCAACGCCGTCAGAAGCACAGACAATCCGCTCAAGACGGAGAAAATCCATGCTGAGAATCGTGGACGCCAGATGGAAGCAGCGATTACCTCTTCCATCGTTTCTACACTGACCACGGGCTGATTCGAGTCCACCGCCCAAACCTGTTTTTCAAGAGCGGCGGCGAGTGCCCGCGGTTCGCCTTCCGTTCGCACGGCGACGGTAGCCATGAATGTGGCAAAAATGAACTGCTGATAGGGAATGTACACTTCCGCCTTGGGAGGCAATTCGTAACTGGTCTGGGCAGAGTCCTTCACCACGCCTACTATGGTCGGTCCAGGCCTCGATCCCTCCTTCAGTTTTTCGCCAAGGGGGTTTCTGTTCGGAAAGAGTCGGCGGGCGAGGTACTGATTTATGATCGCGACATCGGGAGCTCCCGTCTGGTCGCTATCGGTAAAAGTGCGGCCTGCGATTAACGGAATTCCCATGACAGCGAAGTACTCGGGGCTGATGGTGCGCGCTGACGAGTCGTTACCGGCATCACCAAGGTCAAAGGTGAGGGAAGTGCTAACACCTGAAAGCGGCAGATTGTTGACGATGGCCGCGGCCTTTATTCCGGGCAGCATTTTCACACGGTTAAGGATCTCGCGATAGTACGCCATCTGCTGAGGTCGAGTATCGTACTTGCCGATTGGACGAGGCTGTGTGCGTGTGGCAACCGGAACGCGTACAGTGAGCACATGGTCCGGACGGAAGCCGTGGTCGGTCTGCTGCAAAAGCACCAGGCTCCGAATCATGAGACCCGATCCCACGAGCAACAGGAAAGCTAAGGCCGCCTCCAGGCCGATAAGGGTAGAGAAGAGCCGAGAAGAACCGCGAGATCCTTCGGCGGCATATCCGCCGCGAAACACGGCCTGCAGGTCGATCCGGACTGCTAAAAGGATAGGGGCCAAGCTGCACAGACCAGCCAGAAGCAGACACAGCGTGGTGTTGAACACCAGAACTCTCCGGTCGAGCCCTATTAGGTGTAAGTGGGGGAGCACGATTGGAAGCGCTGCCAATTGCTTCGCCAGGAAGTCCATCAACCAGCGCGCGACCAAGATGCCACCGAGACTCCCGAAGACGGTAAGCACGAGGCTTTCTGTTAGCAATTGCCGCACAATGCGGGATAGCCCGGCACCGAGCGAGGCGCGAATCGCAATTTCCTTCTGCCGCTGTACCGCGCGGCTCAGCAGCAGAGCGCCCACATCGACGCAAGCAATTGACATGACCAAACCGATCGCGGCAAACACGAAGATGAGAGTCAGTTTATATTTTTGGTCCGGCAGATCGTTCCAGCGCGTCACGGTGATTTTGAAGCCGACTCGCTCCTTCGGCTTTTCCCGTTGCATCTGATGCGCTACGATCTCCATCGCATTTTGGGCCTGCCTGACCGATACTCCCGCACGCAGGCGCGCTACGACCTGAGGCCACGGCGACGTTACGGCTAGCCGCAGCGGTGTCCACAGTTCGGCTTCGGGATAACGGAACTCAAAGTCAGCCGGCATGACACCAACGATCGTGTAGGCTTCAGCGGAAACTGTAATTTCATGGCCTAAAATGGTCGGATCTGCGTGATAGCGGCGACGCCACAATCGATCGCTAAGTACCGCAACGTTTTGAATGCCGTGTTCGTCATCGGAGGCCAGAAGAGTTCGGCCTAGTCGCGCGGGAACCCCGAGAACCTGAAACAATCGTAAGGAGCGCAGCGCTGTAATCTGTTCCGGTTCACCGTTGCCGGTGAGGGTGACGATGTCTCTGCTGTATGGGGCGACCTCTTCGAAAATGTCCTTTCGCTTTGCCCAGCGCTGATAATCTGCGATCGACACGTCAGAAGAGGGTGCGTCCCCGGCACTCCTTTCTTCAATCCGCACCAAACGGTCAGGCGAAGGGTACGGTGATGCCCGCAAGAGAACAGCATCCACAATGCTGAAGACGGCTGTAGTAGACCCGATTCCAAGTGCAAGCACCAGCGCAATGGTGACGGATACGGCAGGTGACTTTCGGAAGAGGCGTAGCGCCTGCCGAACGTCCTTTCGCAGATCTTCGAACCACAAAATGCGTCCAGTCTCATAGAAACGTTCTTGAGCACAAAGGACATTACCGAACTTCCGGCGCGCCGCACGCTCGGCATCAAGCGCGCTCATGCCTTCGTCGCGCAATCGATCCGCCTCGGCGGCTATGTGTGTTTCAATTTCGGCGGCAAAGTCTGCCTGCGCCCGACGTTTTCGGAATAGTCCCATCACTATCCTTCCTGTGGACCCAACACGTTTCCAATCGCCAGTGTCATCCGGCGCCAACGGTCTGTTTCATGAGTTAGCAATTTCCTGCCCTTGGCAGTTAAGAGGTAGAAGCGAGCTTTTCGATTGGCCTGTGAAATCCCCCACTCCGCCGTAATCGCGCCCTGCTTTTCCAGACGCTGTAAGGCCGGATACAGCGCGCCGTGATCCACTAGAAGTTCATCGCCCGATGATTCCTGAATCGCTCGGGCAATAGCCTGCCCGTGTTGCCTGCCAAATACCAGAGTTCGCAGTATCAACAGGTCTAAGGTCCCTTGCAAAAGAGTAAGGCGATTCTTTGGGTCACGTGTCGACATCTGACATCAGTATGGATTTGCTTCAGGTAAGATGTCAACACAAAGCGGGCGAGAGTCGAGACAATGCATGTACAAAATGCAGACGGTGTACGAATGCCAAAGTCATGTCGGAAGATTGATCCGCCCTGACGGCCCAGGGTTTACTGACGCGCCGACCCCAAACGGCATAAAATTCAAACTGCGCAGAATAAGGTTACTGCGCAATATTCCGGTCTCAGGAGGCCTCATGGCGGGACACGATGGTCCAAAACGGGCAAAAGTGCGTGGTAATCAATCGAAGACGCACTTTGAGTTGGGCCTGGCTGAAACTGTCGCCGAGACGGTCCGGATCTGGCGCAAGCACAATCTCAGGTATGACCAAACCAAATACGTAGTGGAGCAGGTCTGCCGGCGTTTAAAGCTGCGGCCACTAGGGACTCGCCGAAGGACGGTAGACCGTCTCGACAAGCCGGAAGTAGAACGGCTGATCCGCAGCACGTACCAGTCGCACAATAAGTACGGCCTCATGATCAAGACGCTTTTCCTATGCGGGGCGCGGGTGGATGAATTTGTTCACATCCGAGTCGAGGATCTGTATCTTGATGGCGACCCGCCGCAGATCTTTCTCAGTCATTGCAAAAAGGAGTCGAACCGCTATGTACCGGTTCTGCCCGCACTGGCGCAGGAGCTGCGGACTCATTTGAACGGGCGTCGCCAGGGTTATCTATTCGAGACCAACCGGAACGACCGTTACTCGGTCCGGACCATACAATCGATGGTCAAATCCGAGGCGCGGGAGGCGGGTATCGACAAACGCGTTTATCCTCATCTCCTGCGCCATTCGATCGCGACGATTCTGCTCGATTCCGGAGAAGTGCCCATCGATCAGGTGCAAAAGTTCCTGGGACATCTGCAACTCTCAACGACACAGATTTACGCCGAGACCAGTATTCGAGCACTGGGAGAAAACTATCTGCGTGCCATGAATGGCCCCAAGCCGTGAAGCCGGCCGCATCCGGCGTCAATGATTCCGGCCCAAATGATCGACTAGAAGAGCCGGATCGCCTGCCGGGCGAAATCGACGACGATTCACTCCGCAAGTACTTCACGCTGACCAAAGCAGACCTGGAGCAGGTGGATCAGTGCCGCGGGCCCACCAACAAACTGGGGTTCGCCATTCAGCTTTGTACACTCCGCTGGCACGGCTATTTTCTGCCTGACACGCGCGGCATTCCCTCCTCCGTACTCGAAATGATCGGCTCTCAATTGGCTCTGTTGCCCATCGCTCCGGACAATTACCCACAGAACGAAAAGACCCGTTTCGAACATCTGGAGCGCATTCGCCAACATCTCGGGTTCGTTCGTTGTGATGCACCGCAGCGGGAACGCTTGCTGAACCACCTGACAGCCATCGCGCAAGGATTAACCCGGGCGACGGCATTGCGCCAGGCCGCCCACCGTTGGCTTAAACAGGAACAAATTGTTCGGCCCGGCCGCACGACCCTGCGTGATTTGATCGTTAGCGCTCGCGAAGCCGCCTTGCAAAACGTGTACGCGATGCTCTCAAAAGATTTATCTCCCAGACAACTGGAGGAAATCGACTCGTTGCTGATCGCCGCTGCTCCTTTGGCGGAACCGGCCCAAACGGAAACTGAAACTGAAACTGAAACTGAAACTGAAACTGAAACTGAAACTGAAACTGAAACTGAAACTGAAACTGAAACTGAATCGGTAATGCGGTCGCGCTTAGAAGGATTCAAAGCTGTGGCCCGGAAAGAGTCGCCCGAAGCGCTTCTGGTCTTGCTCGATCAGCTCAGCGACGTTCGTTCGCTGGGGCTGACTGCCTGGCCCGCATTGGCTGATGTTCATCCCGCCACACGGAGGCTCCTTGCCGGTTGGGGATACCGATACAGTGTTTGGAATTTGCGCCGGTTCTCCGTCGCCAAACGAAACGGAATCGTAATCTGCTTTCTGCAAGCTGCGAGAGCTGAGATGACCGACGGCATCGTCGAAATGCAGGACAAGCTCATTACCTCCGTCCACAACAAAGCCCGGAAGCGTTACGAGGAACTGCTGTGGGCGACGGAAGAAGCGCGGACCCGTGCCGTCGAAGTCCTCGAAGGAATGGGGACCCTCGTTTTGGACGATTCCATTCCAGACGACAAGCTGCGCAAGTATATCTTCGATCTACTGCCGAGCGAGGATATCGGCAGATTGGTGGAAGGGTGCCGGAATCTGCGAGCCAGTGCGGATGGTTCGCCGCTTGGATTGGTGAACCATTGGTACGGCTACACGCGCAAGTACTCGCCGGCGTTGCTCGAAAAGACGCCGTTCCAGTTCGCGGAAGATTCTCCGATCGGGCGTGCGGTCATCTTCTTAAAAGATCTAAATGCCGGTGGAAAAGGGAAATCGTTTGCCGGTGCGCCGTTCGACTTTCTGCCGCGCCGCTGGATGAAGCACGTCGTTCTTAAGGATGTAGAGGGCGAAGTCGTGCTCTCGCGGCCACATTACGAACCGGCTCTACTGACCACGCTCAATGAGCGGCTGAAGTCCGGCGACGTCACGGTGTCCCATTCTCGAAGGTGGACGGACTTTGAGGACTACCTGATCCCTCGATCTCTCTGGGCGGCGAAGCGCATGGAACACTATGCAAACCTCGAACTGCCAATCGAAGCAGACGAATATCTCGTCCGGCTGAACGATCACCTGAAACAAGTGACGAACGATGTGGATCGGCGGGTTCCCGGCAACAAGGCACTCACCATCGACGCCGAGAAGGATGAGTTCCACCTCGCGGCCTTGAAAGCGTCGGAGAAGCCGGACGCGATCAAGATTCTCAAAGATCTGATCGAGTCGCGACTTCCAAGGTCCGACTTGGCCGACGTTCTGATCGATATCGATAACCGGACGAATTTCCTGCGACATTTTCTTCCGCCTGGCACGGATACGGTTGTCCGTCGTCGCGATGCGTTGGCCGCGTTGCTTGCGATCGGCTGCAACATTGGAAGCCAGCGCATGGCGCTGGCTTCTGGGCTGAACTTTCATGAGATCAGCCTTGTTGCCGACTGGTATCTGACGGAAGAGACGCTCAAGGCCGCCAGCATCGACATCATAAACTTCGCCTCGCGGATTCCCGTGAGCTGTGTTTATGGCCGTGGTGCGACCTGTTCGGCAGACGGTATGCGCTTCTATGTTCCCATCCATATCCTGGCGGCTGATTACAGCCATGTGCTTCAGGGCCGAGGCGTCACTCTCTACGCTCACACGTCGGATAGTTTCCTGCGAATGCACCAGCAACCCATTCCCTGTCGCTTGCGGGAGGCGGCCTTCAGCCTGGACGGATTGATGGAGCACGATACTGAACTCGATCCCAAGGTTTGCTACACCGATACACACGGCTACACCGAAGTGGTCATGGCGACGGCGGCGCTCCTGGGATACGAACTGGCGCCGCGTATCAAGGACATCAAGGATCAGACCCTTTATAAAATGGACCGCCAGCAGCATTACGCAAATCTGGACTCTGTTCTTTCGGGGACCATCAAACCGCACCTGATCCGAAATGCCTGGGACGAAACAGTCCGGGTAATCGCCTCGATTGAGGAACGGATCGTTTCGCCGTCGCTGGTGCTGCACCGGCTTGGTTCGTATGCCCGCCAGAACAGTGTCTATCAGGCTCTTTCGGAAATCGGCCGGGTTCAGAAGACAGTCCACATCTTGAAGACCTTGGATGATGAAGACTATCGGCGCAGGATGGCGCGCGAATTGAACAAGGGCGAGGCCTCGCATGATCTCTCCCGGTTTCTGTGTTTTGGTAAGGAAGGCGTGCTGCGAGGCCGCGAATTCGGCGACCAGGTGCATACCTTCAGTTGTCTATCGGTTCTGCACAACGCCGTTGTAGCCTGGAACCTGATTCAGATCGGGGAGCTGGTTGGCCAATTGCAGGCCGAAGGGCATGAGATCGACGACGAACCACTGAGCCATGTCACGCCGCTCCTTCGGAAGCACCTCAATCCATTCGGACGATACCATTTCGACTTGGATCGAATTCGGAAGGCGTAGGAAGAGTTCTGGCAAAAATCCTTAACGGAGGTTTTCGGTTGGATGTGGCTACTACCCCATGACGTTCGTCAAAGGCGTGGCGGGTGCGGCGCAGAAGGCCCGTGATGTACTGCTCGTGCATCGCAATCAGATGATCGAGCAGGGATTTATGCGCCTCCACCAGAAAGCAGACCAGCATGGCGCTCCGGGTCTCCGGGGCAAACCGTTTGAGCGCCCGCACATCGTATCGCCGCGTCAGTTGCGCTAAGTGCTCGATGACGGCGGAGGGGGTGCCGCTCAGATTGAGAACTCCCACACCGACTGATGTAATCTCTCGATACCGGTCCAGATAGTCCGCGAGAGAGGCGGGCGTCGCTTCCGGCGGATACTCCCGGAAGCGGAACAGCAAGGACCGGCTGTGACCAGGCTGCACCTCCAGTACTCGTTCCAGAGTCTGCCGGGTCGATTGATCCAAGCGCGACGTAATCCGTCCGAACATTTCCTCGCGCCCCACCGCGCCAAGGGAGGCGGCGAGCCGCTCGATGGTGGCCATCACCGGCGGAACCACTTTCCAGAAGCGCAAAGCGTCTATGGCCGAATCGAAGAGATCTTCCGGCCAAGCGCCCTGGGCGAGGCGAGAGCGCAGATGCTCTTCTAACAAAGTCCGGGCGGCCTCGTCGAAGGTGCGATAACCGAAGTATTCCCGGAGCCTTTGTTGATGGCCCGATTCGGTAGCATCGCGCTCGGCCTCCGGCAAGGAGACTAGGGGCGTCAGTCCGAGTTGCCGGTTCAGATGATTCAGAATTCGAACCGGCACCTCTTGGTACCGATCGAGAAAGCGGCCGTAGTGGCGCAGCACGCATAACTGGAGGGCGAAACGGCGGCGATTGTCATCACCACGGCAACGCAGCACTTCCACACGATCCGCTTCCGACAGCGTCCAGTCGCGAGCGAGTTCTTCTTCGCTGGGATCTTCGGGTAAGCTCAGCCCGGTCTGCTGCCGCCGTTCAGGCAGCGACGCTAGATGCGCTTCGTTCCACATCGGCCGCCAGGTCCTCCTCGGCCGGCAGTGCGTAGAGGGCCGTTGTGTCGAGCGACTCGTGTCCGAGCAGCGTGGCGAGTTCGATGAGTTTGCCGGGATTTTGTTTGAGGTATCCGAGCGCGAAGGTATGGCGCAGGGTGT
>JBPCJX010000028.1:0-8023 GCA_051004875.1 Bryobacteraceae bacterium | reverse complement strand
GTTTGCAACCGAGATATCGCTCGGTCGTTTGTACGCTGACGTGACTAAGCAAGAACTGAATCTGCTCTAACTCGCCTCCGGCAAGATGACACAGTCTTGCGCACGTGCGTCGCAGATCATGCGGCGCCACATTTGACAAACCGCACCCGGATGCTGCGCGCTTCACAACCTCCCAAATCACTTTAGGAGTAAAGCCGTGTGGCGGAATTCGTCCGGCTTTGTTAATGGCTCGAAAGATCGGCCCAGTTGTGATCGCCGCCTGCGATGTCCAGTCTTGAAGGGCGATTCCTACCCAATCTGGAATGGGAACCGTTCGGATGTGGCCGCCTTTGCCGACGAGGTCTGCAAATACCCAGTGCTCTTCTCGCTGTTGCAAATCCTGCACGGTTACTGCCGCAAGTTCGGCACGACGCAAACCGCATCCAAGAAGTACGGCGACTATGGCGTAATCTCGTGTGTCTCTGAGCCTTCGGATGTGAATGCGGCAAGCAAAGATTTGCTTTGCTCCGCTGTGAGCCAATTACCGATCCTGACGCCGTGTTTCTTGGCTCCTTTTACGCGGCGAATTCCGGCGGCCAAATCTGGGCTCAAAAGACCGGCATCAGCCGCCTCGTACGCGAGTCGTCTCACCGCTGCCAAGCGAAGGTTGATTGTTGAAGAAGCATAATGTGCCTGCTCTAAATAGATGCGGTATCGCGTAACAACAGTCTTGTTGAACGCAAGGCGCGGTTCCGAACAGTACCAATCAATAAATTCGCGAATTGCGTGATCGTAAGATCGTCGAGAACTCACGGACGGAAGACTGTTTAGGACGGCTGACTTGGATTGCTCTAGATCGGGCAGTTTGAGAACGGTTTTTGGTGTTCGCTTACGTTTGTTCTTGCGCATGCCCGCATTCTGCGGTCATGCCGCCTAGACAAATGCTTCGGCGTTTATCGGGAGTAATCTCCAAAGAACCACCGTTCTGCATACACCCCAACCATCAGTTAGGTGGTGCCACGCGGTGCGTTGCTGTCACGCGTGAATGCTATAGATGTCAAACAAACTGGGGTTGCCGAAAAGATTGCTAGATTTGCGTCTCTCGTGCGGGAAAACCTCGGCAAGATCTGGTCATTGCTTTCGTCGTCAACGCCGCGCACCACCGTGACAGTCTGCATTGTTTCCTTGATCCTCCTCTATCTGGCGTAGTGACCCATTCAAATGGATATGGCGATTCGTTAGTCGCTCGATATCTTAGAATCAAGTACTCATCGTAATCAGGGTGCGGCTTGTCTGCTGAGCAGTAATGCTTATTTTCCCGTCAAGATCGATCTTCTCAGTGGCCGATGCATGCGAGCACCTCCTGTCTTTCATGGCATGCTAGTCTGCGATCTTCCTCAGCGTGTGATAAAGGACAATAGGTCCGTCACTCAACTAGACACGATCGATTGAGATCAGCTGATGAGCCTCATGACTTCAGCGAGCAGCGTTCGTCAAAATAGGCTATGTCGGAACATCTTCGTGGGTTGTTCAAAAACGAACGCCCTATTCCTGATCTCGAACATGCCAGGCCAACTCAGCCCGTTCGCGCCCTAGTGTTGGCAGAGGTCAGGGGAAATCTGGCTTTGCTTTACCATGGGCTTCGACGTGCATCATCCTCGCTCTCAGGAGTCCACATGATGCAAAGCCTAGTCCGTAATCTTCGTTTCACCTTGCGCACTTTGCGCAAGGATTTGGGCCTGACAGCCGCCGTGCTCGTGACTCTCATGCTTGGGATTGGGGCGACCACAGCGATGTACACGGTCGTGTATGCAGCGCTGATTGCACCATTGCCCTACCCAAACCCCGAGCAGTTGGTGATCATTTGGTCGCGGGTGAGTGGAGGCCGGAATGTAGTTTCGGTAGGCGACTTTCTGGACTGGAAGAGCCAGAGCACCTCATTCCAGCAGATGGCAGCATGGACTGGACACAGCTTCAATCTCTCGACCAACAACACGCCGGAGCATGTGAACGGGCGCGCAGTCACGCCAGGCTATTTCAACCTGCAGGGCTTTCACTTCTTGGCCGGGCGCGACTTCCTGCCGGAGGAGGGCGTACCAGGCCGAGAACATGTTTTGATCCTGACGCATCGATTGTGGAGCAGGTTGGGAGCCGATCGCGACATTGTGGGCAAGTCACTCCGGGTGGATGGATTACCGTACACGGTAGTGGGGGTGCTCGCCCCTGGTATTGCAGACCGGCTTGGGGTGGAAATGATTGCACCACTTGCGTTCACGCCCGAGCAGATCAATCACAACTTTCATGGGTTGCTCGTTGTCGGGCGATTGAAGCCTGAGGTGTCAATGGGTCTAGCGCAGCAAGAAATGGACAGCATCGCAAAGCGTATTGCACAGGCCTATCCACGATCGAACAAGGGCTGGGGTATCAATGTCGAGCCACTCAAAGGTGACTTTCTTCCGCCTGAGCGGGTTCGTAACCTCTGGCTTTTGCTCGGCGCAGTCGGATTTGTTTTGCTGATCACGTGTGTCAACATCGCCAATCTGCTGCTCGCGCGTGGCGCTACACGGCAGAGAGAGATGGCCGTGCGAAGCTCGATGGGAGCCTCGCAGGCGGCGATCTTTGCTCAGCTACTAACCGAGAGCATTGCGCTGGCCCTGGCTGGTGGCGCCCTGGGTGTCGGCCTGGGTTCGGGATTGCTGCGCAGCATTGTGCTGTTGGTTCCCGAAGACATCCTGCCCTCTGAAGCCAACTTCCAACTCGACCTGCATGTGCTCTCCGTTGCACTCCTGGTGACCATGGTATGTGGCGTGGCCTTTGGCTGCGCTCCGGCGTGGTATGCCTCGCGCGTCGATCCTGCTGAGGCATTGAAAAGCGGGAACCGCTCCACCGCAAATACCAGTAGTCAGCGGTTGAGGCGCAGTCTGATTGTGAGCGAGTTTGCGTTAGCACTTGCGCTGCTAGCTGGAGCAGGACTCGCAATGCACAGCTTCTGGAAGCTGACCCGCATCGATTTGGGTGTACGTACTCAGCATGTACTTACCTTTCAGGTGCAGCAACGTGCCAGACGCTTTGCTAATCCAGCAGCGATGCTTGCCTACAACGAGCAATTGCTGCGTACGGTACGCAGTGTACCCGGCGTGGTGAGTGTTGCGGCAGCGACGGGAATGCCTCTGCGTTATTTCAGTGTTGGCATGGGCTTCGAGATTCTGGGCGCTAAAACCAAAATGGATCATTCGCAGCGCCCGGATACTGGCTTTCAGTCTGTTTCGCCAGACTACCTCCGAACATTTGGGATCGAGCTGATCAAGGGACGAACGTTCACCGATCAAGACACGATGACGAGTATGCGCGTGGCAACGGTGAATCAGGATTTTGCCGATCGCTACCTAAAAGGCATGGACCCGCTAAAGCAACGGATTGCCATCGATGAGCTGATTCCCGACTCATCGCAGACGGGCGCCACACAGGAGTGGCAGATTGTGGGTGTCACGCACAACGTCCGGTATGGTGACTTTCGTGGCCCAAGCCTGGAGGTCAGCGTTCCGTTTGCACAGTCAATATCTCCCAATTTCACGATCGGGGTGCGCACTGCTCTCGAGCCATCGGCCATGGTGCACGTCATCACTGCGGCCGTGCACTCGGTTGATCCGGATGTGGCTTTAGCCCATGTGCGCACGATGGATCAGGTTAAACAGGAGGCGCTTGGGGAGGACCAATTTACCGCGCGGCTGTTTGCCGCCTTTGCTGCACTGGCTCTTGTGCTGGCAGCGGTCGGCATCTATGGATTGATGAGCTACAGCGTCTCACAAAGAATACAGGAGATCGGGTTGCGGCTGGCCCTTGGAGCCAGCCGGGGTAGCGTTTCAGCATTGGTGCTCGGCGAAGCTTTCCGGCTAGCGGCCGCCGGACTGATGTTCGGCCTGCTCGGTGCCTTTGTTGTTGGCAAAATCATGCAGAGTGCTCTATATCAGGTTGGGACGTTAGACCCAACTGTGATGTTAGCGGCTGTCGGGTTGCTGTTACTCACCGCGCTCGTGGCAACTTACCTGCCGGCGCTACGAGCAGCTTGCGTTGATCCTATGCAGGCACTCCGCACGGAATAGTAACGAGCAGCAATGGAGAGGCAGGCGGCGTCCGTCTTAAATAACGGCATGGCACTTAGTTTCTGAGTCACTCTAGGACCACCGAGCAGCCACATAGGGACCGCAAGTCGGCTTGTGTCCCAAAATGTTCGACGTGCGTTACACGCGCGGGGAAGCAATCCTCGTTCGGTGATGAACGAATCGCCTTATTGCCGCGGAAGTTTCGCTCGTTCTGCTGCTCCGAGATACGAGCGCGATTCACTCGATGACTTTGTACTTTCTGAGTATCTCAACCGTTTTGTCGATCGGCAGAGCCTCTACTGTGTGTCCATTCCTGGTTGTCGTCGTGGCTCGAAACATGGAGTTGTAGATTGCCTCTTCGGTGGCTTCGATCGCAGCGAGAAACAGTGGCGACATCGCGCCGTTGGTAATCACCTCGACCTGCCGGGTCAGCGATTTTTCGCCAGTGTGGATGCGTACCAGCGGTGCGGTCGAGAATGCGATCGCATAGTCGCCGCTGCGGTTCGACGCCGCACTCCCGGCACGAGCGAGGCCGAGGAGCGGGCCTTCCGGGAACTTTCATAGCCGTTAAGACATTACAGTTTGTGAAGGGGGAACGCAAAAGTCCGCGAGAGGCGGGCAGGAAGCGTGGACTCTTTTGGTCAGTGACGAAAATCTGATGCTAAGTTTCCAGCGCGGGTCGGGGGACGCCCTCGAGGAACTATTCGCCCGGTTTCGTGAGCCGCTCTATGGCTTCTTTCGCCGGCGGCTCGCAAACGGCCAGCGGGCGGAAGATCTTACACAAGAGACGTTTGTTGCGGTGATTCAAGGGAGCGCACGATATGAGCCGCGAGCTCGCGTAAAGACATATCTATATGGCATTGCCTTGAACCTGCTCGCGACCGAGCGGCGCAAACAAGCGAAACAATGCATAGCGGAGATGCTGCGCGAACCCTCAGTGACGACCTCATCGGATTCAGAAATCTGGTTCGCGACGCGCTTCAAAAGCTTGGTGCAACCGAGCGGGAGATCCTGATGCTCCGGGAATACGAAGTGCTCAGTTATTCGGAGATCGCGGAGATCCTGCGACTACCGGTCAATACGGTGCGGTCGAGACTCTTCCGAGCGCGCATGGCGTTGAAGGAGCATCTGGAGCCCGCGACTCAGGTGAATAGGGCGGAGAGGTGAATGTGACCACGCATCCAATAGCCGGTGACGAATTAATGGCGTATCTCGACGGTGAACTGACGGTGGAGCGCGCCGCTGGGGTTGCAGCTCACCTGGAACACTGCCGCGAGTGCCAGGGTCTTGCGGCCGATCTGCAGAGGGTATCGCGACGATTATTGGAATGGCAAATCGAAGAATCTAGCTCTGTCTTGCAGCACTGGTTAGCGGAAGCTTTGCAGGCCGTAGAGGAGCCGAAGACCGATACGCGGCGAAAGGGATCTTATCTGCTCGTGCGGCCGTGGACATGGGCTGCGAGTACCGCCGCGGTTTTGATTCTGGTAGGTGTGATGGTCTGGCAGACCGGGTCGCGCGAGAGCGAACGGTTGGTTATACCCCACGAGCTTGCGCAGAGCGATGGGGCTGAACCGGCGCGGTTGGCCCAGAGTATGCGAGCGATGCTGATGGAATCGGCAACGAGCGGTGCGGTGGGTGGAGTGATCGGCAACGTGCCTCAGGCTGCACCGGCGCCTCCACCGGAGGAAGCAGTCCAAACCGGGCGTCCTTTGATCGTCCGTACTGCGGAGATGAGTATCACGACCAGAGAGTTTGACAGAACTCGTCCGGAAGTGACGCGAATAGTCGACGCCCATGACGGTTACATCGCACAGCTCTCGATGAATAGCCCGTCGGATCACGGGCGGAGTTTAAGTGCGACGTTACGTGTGCCGGCAGGGCAGCTAGATCGCGTGTTTTCCGAGTTGCGAAAGCTTGGCCGGATACAGAGCGAGTCTCAAGCGGGCGAGGAGGTAACACAGCAGTATATTGACTTGTCGGCACGGCTAAAAAACGCGCGCAACACCGAAGAGCGGCTTACGGAAATTCTTCGGCAGCGTACAGGGAAGCTTTCGGACGTTTTGGCGGTGGAGGAACAGATTGATCGCACGCGGGGCGAGATCGAGCGGATGAATGCGGAACTGAAGAACCTATCGAACCGCATTACACTCGCCACGATTCAGTTGCAGGTTTCGGAAGAATGCCGGCAGGCGCTCAGGGTTGACCACAGTTCGACGTTAGGGCGAATTAGAAATGCGGCAGTCGAAGGGTTCAGGGGTGTAATTGAGGGGGCGATTGCGATTTTGATTTTCCTGTTGGCGTACGGTCCCGGCCTGCTGATCTTGGCTGTACTTGTCCTGTTTCCAGGCCGCGCGCTTTGGAAGGTGGTTCAACAAAGAACTCGGCCTGAGCAGCAGAGTTAACGAACCGCAGCATATCGATGACCGGGATTAGAAACGGTGAGCCGGCCGGGCGCTGGAGCAGCTGAGGGGAACAGGTTGACCCTCCGCACGAGTACGCGCAGTTTTCGGTAGGTAATTATCCGGTAGTGACCTCATGAGGTGCTTGCACGTGCTTCAAGTGTGCGCCTGGGGCATTTCCGTTGGGAATATAGATATTGGGAATGCGAATGTCGTTTACCACGATTTCCAGAAATCGCGCATGACTGTCTGTTTCGTCGCCAATGAGCGTTGGTATGTCTCTGCGTAACGGCCGCGCTTGCGCAACCAAGCTCCTTAAACAGCTCTACAAAAAAGTCCGCTGCTTTGAGTTCCTGAAGCAGAAGAACATCTGGGTTGTGCATAGCTAGCCACTTTTTACGTGCTCCAGGCGAGCGCGAATCGAATTGACGTTCCAACTGGCAATCAGCATAGATGGCGTTGTCGAGCTGAAGGAAGCAACCGAACCCATCATCGCAATCCAGAAGATCCACCATGCCAATTAGGGGATTGTGTCCGTCGTCCGAGGCAGGGGAGGCCCCCACATCGCACATTCTTGAGGAAGATTGCAGGCGATACGGCGTTTTCAGGACCTATCTGTCGGTCAACTTCCGTTTGGCGCGTTATTCGGGAGCTACCGCTGCGCCGCCCGAGTAGAAAGTGACCGGAACCCGGGATCAGCCATTGACGCCGCCACTATTACGCGCTACGATACTACGTATCGCGTAATAACCCGAAAGCGGCCCCATGATAGACCCGTCTTTGCTGATTTTGGCGAGCCTCGCTGATGGAGATAAGCATGGCTACGCGATGATGGAAGACATTCAGCAATTCGCCGATGTTCGCCTCGGCCCAGGAACGCTGTATGGAGCGATCACTCGCCTCGAACAACGCAGCTGGATCGAGCGAGTTGATTCGGACGATCGTCGCCGTCCGTACCGGATCACGGCAGCGGGGAAACGCTCCTTGCAAGAACAGCTCGCGCAACTCAGTCAGGTGGTGCGCACCGGACTCAGGAGGTTGCGGGAAACGTGAGGCGTCTCATTCGGCTTGCCTCCAGGTTGTACCCGCGAAGTTGGAAGGAACGGTACGGCGATGAGTTCTACGCTCTATTGGACGATTTGGATCCGAGTTGGTGGGATGCGGTGGATGTTTTGAAAGGAGCGGCAGCGATGCAGATGACCAGATGGATCGTCGTGGGAATGGCTTTCGCTGGAACGGGCACTCTGGCATGCGCTCTGTTCTTCTATTTTGCAAACCATCACAGCGAACATGTGTCGGCACAGACGGCTGAGGTGGAATTCCAGCGGGTTCGCGCCCGCTTTGCGGGCCAGAGCCCCCTCCTCGACATGCGGGAGAGGCGGCCGCTCGTTGACGCAAGCGCGCAACAGACAGGCGCTCCCCTCCACACGTTCCACGCGATGATATTCGACACCCGCGGCGGCCAACGCATCGTTCGCATCAAGGTACCTTACCGTTTCGGACGTTTGTTCGGACGTCGTGGCGGGTTCCGGTGGCTAGGCC
>JBPCJX010000027.1:0-3228 GCA_051004875.1 Bryobacteraceae bacterium | reverse complement strand
TATCGTCCTTTGACAACCACCGAACCTGCCCTTTGCGAATCATGTGCATTGCTTCGTAGCCCTGAATCGTGCGTTGTGCGCCATCAAAGGAACGGAATCCCAGACTAGCGTTGACCCGTCGCTTAATCGAGCGGTGATCCTGCTCGACGATGTTATTGAGACAAGGAACAATGCGACAGCGGCATCTTCTACCAAGCACGCGCTCCCGCTTAAGCTCCTCGACAACGTTCGGGTAAGAAGGATTCCCATCCACATTAATAACCCGTGGGCGAGGATGCCCGGGAGCGGCAAGTGCCTTCTGGAAGAAGCGCCGAGCACTAGGAGGATCGCGAGTCTCAGAAAGCAAGAAGTCAATCGTTGCCCCGCTCGAATCAACGGCTCTATACAAATAGGTCCAGCGCCTAGCTACCCGCACGTACGTCTCATCAGTTCGCCAGGAACCGTTCGTCAGTTCGCCAGGAACCGTTCGTCGGTTTTAGCTCTCGGCGGACTCGCACATTCAATTCTGGAGCATACTGCGGCACCCATCTCCAGAGAAGCTGTGAAGAAATCACCGATCCGCGTAACAGGAGCATTTGCGGATTCGTCTTTGTATTCGTGAATCAATCAGATCAAATCAGCGCTGGCTCGGAGAATGGTCTCAGTGGTTCCGATGTGCCGAGACTGCGCTATATAAATCGTGCTCAGATGTGTTGGCAAGCTGTTGACGTTGAGCGGCTCATCGATGATGATCACTCGGCTCGCGCAATCTGGGAGTTGGTTGGCAGACTCGACCTGACCAGTTTTCTTGCTCCGATCAGATCTGTGCAGGGGCAGGCGGGGCGACCTGCGTTTGATCCGCAGTTGCTTATCAGCTTGTGGTTGTATGCATACAGCCGCAGTATCAGTTCCGCGCGAGAGATCGCCCGACGATGCGAGTACGAGCCTCCATTCCAGTGGTTAACCGGCCTGAGGTTGTCAACTATCACACTCTGTCTGACTTCCGAATTGAGCATAGGGCGGCGCTGGACGAGCTATTCACACAAGTGCTGGCGGTTCTCAGCGCCGAAGGACTTGTGGCGCTGCCGGGCACATTGATGAGTAAGAGCTGCCGCCCTGGAGGTACTTTTGCGCACGGGAATTGTGGCATCTGCTCGCTGCTTCGCGTCAAAACAACGTCAAATAACCTTGAAGGTGAGGCCTTTTTGCTGTCGTCTTCGCCTCGTCATCGAGTTTCAGGCCGCTAGAGATGCCGCGGGATCTGGCATTCGGGGCCAGAACTTGTTGGGAAACAGACCGTGGAAACGCGAATTTATCGCGTCATTCGCACGTTGAGCACCCGCTGCCCGACGTTTACTGGTGCAAAACATATTTCATTTCGTCGAAGACGTTCACGCTGTTTGATAATAAATTGCTCCCCTTTCTTCATAGCCGGTCAGCTGCCGATAGAGGCGCGCAATGTAGTTGAGCTGCTCAGTTTGCAGCCTGGCGTTCTGTACCTGGGCAATCGAGTGGACCAAACGTCGGATACGCGGAGCGGGGCTGTGAATGGCGTACGCAGCGACCAATCCAACGTGACGCTTTGATGGCGTTGACGTGAATGATCAGAACAACGGGCTCGCCTTCAAAAGCGTGTTGCGGAACACACAGGATTCCGTCGAGGAATTTCGTGTTACGACGAGCAATTCCAATGCCGATGCGGGGCGTTCTGCCGGGGCCCAGGTCGCACTTGTCAGCAAGACCGGCACCAATGCGTTCCACGGTTCGCTGTACGAGTACAACCGCAACACGGATTTCGCGGCGAATTATTTCGTAAAGACGTCCGAGCTCGCCTCTGGCCAGCCGAACGCGCGCTCTCCACTGATTCGTAACATGTTTGGTGGTTCGCTCGGCGGCCCGATTCTCAAAAACCGGCTGTTCTTTTTCTTCAACTACGAAGGCGCCGGGACAGTGAAGCGGTAAGTACGGTACGCACCGTTTCCACGGCCAGCATGCGGGCGGGATTCCTGACATATCAAAACAGCAATGGCGGAATCACGACATTAACGCCGGGTCAAATCAAACAGATCGACCCTCTCGGCATCGACGAGGACCAGCGGTGTTAGGGGTCCTGCAAGGTTATCCGCTGCCAAACGATCCGACCGTAGGAGATGGCTTCAACACGGCAGGATTCCGATTCGCGGCCAACGAGAAGCGACGGTTCAACACCTATATTGCGCGCATCGACTACAACCTGACGTCCGATGGCCGCCATACGCTTTTCTGGCGCGGCAATCTCCAGAAAGACAATCTCGGCTTTGCATCGCAATACTAATTCGAGACTGATGTGAGGATGCTAAGTTTCACTGCAACATCTCCACCTCGCAAATAGATTCCCGAGCCCTCTCTCTGGAGCTATCGGACGTATTCTCGATCGCGCCACTTTATGAGGGCTGCGGCAACATTCGTAAATACTGCGCCGTCAGCGCGGATTGCTCGGGCGGATAGTGTATTCCAGCGAAACCGCTCCCGACGAATAGATTTTGTGATTCACGAGGGAAAGGTTGATCCATTTCGAAAGGTTCGGGGCGAGAGGGAGACCATCCCCTAGGAGAATGGGCATGACGGAAACCTCTACTGTGTCTACCATTCCCGCGTCTGCAAGGCTGCGGAAAAGCTTCCCGCCTCCGAATAGCCAGATGTCCTTTCCCGGGCTCGCTTTCAGATCAGTCAAAGCTTCGATCCCATTTACGACCGCCACGTCCGGGTGGTCTTCTGGCCGCAGCGTTGTCGACACGACGATTGTCTTCATGCCAGGCATCGAAGTGCGGCCCGCGGCCGCCATGGGCTCAAACGTACCGCGCCCGGCGAGGATCGTGTCGAATTGCTTGAACAGAGCACTGAAATCGAAATCCGGATCCGTCTTGATCCAGTCAAATTCTCCCTTCGGCCCAGCGATGTAACCATCAAGACTCATTGCAACTGAATATCGTATGCGCCGCATTGAACCCTCTTCGAGAGTCTGACACCCGTGATCAGTCGGCAAGTGACGGGTTATCCGCGATGGTCCAGCCGATCCTCCTTAGATCGATACTGGGCCATCACACATGATCTATCCGCGCCGAGGCTCACATCTACGGTTTGCGCGTTAGCACTAAGCCGCTGACGCGGCGGACGCAGTGGCGTGGGTGGTCGGGGAGTTAGAACAGCGATAGCTTCGAATCACAGAAAGGAGATTCTGTGACCCCACTTCGTCAACGAATGCTGGAA
>JBPCJX010000026.1:0-10778 GCA_051004875.1 Bryobacteraceae bacterium | reverse complement strand
GCTCAAACGCCCGCGCCCAGAAGTTCAAGTGAAGGATTTCACTTTCCCTCGGGAGCACGTCATATTCGACTCCTAATCGATACATAGTCGAGAGATGGGCGCGCACGATTGAGTCGGACACAACGTGCCCCAATGCTGCGATTTCTCCCTCACCTGATTCGATGGCATGGAGCGTTTCGTCGCGCCACTTGAGTGACTCGGAATGATCTTTGTAGTGCGCGGAAACTCGTGCGTACAGATCCCAGCAAATGTAATCGAAGCGGGCACTGGGATCGTCGATCAACGCCTGCACATCGGCCAGCGTTTTATTTTCGAGATAGTGAAAGCCAGCAACGACATCAGCCACTTGAACGCCGGTATTGTCTATGTAGTTCTGCACCTCGACGAAATGACCGAGCCTTCGCAACATTCGGGCAAGTGTATCGCCCAGTACGGCGTTTCGGAGATGCCCGATGTGCGCTGCTTTGTTTGGGTTGATGTTGGTATGCTCAACAATGATTTTTCCTGATGACTCCTTCCCCTGGGGTTTTACGCCCTTGAGCAGTGAGGATATGTAAGCTGCTCTGTCCAAGCGGACGTTGAC
The DNA here is from genome assembly GCA_051004875.1 of Bryobacteraceae bacterium. Classification (GTDB taxonomy): domain Bacteria; phylum Acidobacteriota; class Terriglobia; order Bryobacterales; family Bryobacteraceae; genus Bog-105. The sequence continues at coordinate 10,195 of JBPCJX010000026.1, read as the reverse complement.
ATAACCGTTTCCGGCGATCTCTAGGGATGCGATCCCCGGAACCTTTTCAAGCCCTTCAACTAGCTCGTCCGCTATTTGCTTTGGTGGTCGCTTCAACTGGCGCGCGAGCTGGAAGGCTACCGGGATTGCCAGCTCCCCGAACGAGCTCTGCTTCGGCTGTTCAAGCGTTACTTTAATGTTCACCTTGAACTTCGAGGCTAGTTGCCGCTCGATTGCGGCTGACACGTTACGTTCGATCTCCTGAAACATTAGTCTTGTTGTACAGGAGTCTAAGGAACTCTTTCGAACATCCGCCCAGCGCCATTCTTCATTCGCGGGATATACGAGAAGAGTTTATCGGCAAGGTCCGGCGCAACATCAGCTCGAACATGAATCGCCGACTTTTCCTGGTCGACATGCACCGAATCGTAGAGCCGCAGCAGTTCTAGTTGATTGTCCTTTGTCGTGAGGCGCGCCAAACCGATGCCGCCGCGCAAAGCATCCCGAACCCGCTGCGCACCCTGATCGGAAATGCAGGTTAGATCGGCTTGCAAATGAATTCCGGTATCGATCGCAACACCAATGGCCGCGTTGCTGACGTAACCAACAATGTTGGATAGGGCGGAGTCGATATCGGACCGCATCGCAATTCCGTTCACAGGAAGCCCTCCTCTGCTCACTACCCATAACTGGTCGGCCTTGGGAATGTTTTCTAATCGCGGCTGCAATTCCGCGGGTATTCCGGCCTCGCTTTTGTTCCCCCTATCGATCAGATCGCGCAATGCCTGAGATGAGCCTGCCACGAGGAGGCCCTCACGCATGAACACAAGCGAGTTTCTGTCGCCCCCAAACAACGTGTAGTTTTTGTAGGACCTCCGGCGGGCACCAAGCGACTCCAGCTTTGGTCCGACCTTGGCCTGACTGAAATGGCCTCGGGCCATCGCCAAGTAGTGTGTACCGTCCCATGTAATCAAGATCTCTGATAATTCGCGCATTGGATTGAGTCCGGTCCGTTCAGAGAACGCCTGCAGCTGCCCGAGATCCAGCTGTTCCTTATGGGCCCTGTAAAGCGGAGCCCCCTGCAGCTTCGTAAATTGCACCCCGGCCAGCACCTTCGTATCGGCCGGTATGAAGGGCTCGAAAGAGGAATCGACCACCACGCCCTTCGTCACGAGCCGGCCGCAAGCCGAGGCGGCAACCAACGCCGATAACACACAAAGAGCAGATAGGTATCTCACCTCAAAAATCTCGCTTCTGAAACACGTAAATGGCTCCTGAAAGCACGACCAAGCCGAACACCGCGGATGTCCACATTGGCGTGATCAAATTCGCGTCATGATCGTACTGAACGATCTGCTTCATCGCCGCACCTAAATCGAAGAACTTCGGGATAATCCAGTAAAACGCAAGCCACAGTTGCCGGGACCAATCGGAATCCAACAGTCGTATCACAATTTGGCGCTGAGCGAGAATCGCGCTAATGAGCATTAATGCGGCCGGCACCATGACCGATAACGCAGCGCTCTCGAACACAACACCGATCAGGACGACCACGCAGAGTAGCACGGCGAAAATAAAAACGCTAATCGGAATCGCAAGTAGGAAGCGCGTATCCCAAATATTAGTTTTGATGCCGATCACGATCCAAATGCTGCAGATCAAATAGACGTGATTTATCACGACGATAAAAACATTTCCAAAATACCTGCCCATCAGCAGCATTGTTCGACTAAGTGGCTTCGAAAGTAACAGCGAAATCCGGCCGGCCTCAAGGACGCTTGGAATAAGACCGGCCGAAGCAAATATGGCTAGAAAGGTTCCCCAAATATAGAGAACGATCGAAACCCACGCGTAGGAAATGTTGACAAACTTTTGGATGTCGTAAACGGGGTGAGCGGTTGCTTCGATGCCCATGAGCGACACAGCACCTTGCACAAGATCGATTCTTAGGACAAATAGAAAAATCGCAATAAGCAGACTCGAAAGGCCAAACAGGCCCCAGAATAGCCAGCGCGCCCGCGCCTCTTGAAAGGTGTCCAAGATTAGCGCCACCACGACCTTGGCCGGCGATCGGTCTATATCGGCGGTCACGCTGCTCTCTCAGGTTCCGTGGTGCGGATAAATACGTCCTCTAGGCTGCTCGTAGAGGCAGAAACGCTCTCAACAAGCCCTCCATGCCGTCTGACCTTATCGATAACCAGATTCGCCTCTTCGCGGTTCGTCACTTGAATTTCGATGCCGTCCTCTGCGGGACTGATGGATGCGCCGTCTGTTCGAATCTCGTTCAGCAATTGCTCGGGGACACTTGAAGCAACAACTCGATAACCGCGCGTCGCTAGCAAAACACTAATCTTACCTTCGAGCGCCAGTTCACCCTTTTTTAGAATCGCGACGTATTCACAAAATGCCTCCACCTCACTCAGCAGGTGCGAATTGATGAAAACTGTTACTCCGGTTCCGGTAAGGCCGTTGAGTATGTCTCGGATGTGCCGTCTACCAACGGGATCTACGCCATCCGTTGGTTCATCCAGAACCAGGAGCTTTGGTTTGTGAATCAATGCCTGTGCTAGTCCTAATCGCTGCAGCATGCCCTTTGAATATTTCTTGATACGCACATCGCCCCAGTCCTTGAGGCCGACGAGATCCAGAAGCTCCGGTATACGCTTTTTGCGCTGCATCACTTCTAATCCGGAAAGAGCAGCATAAAAATCCAACATGCCGCAGCCGGTGAGATACGTAGGAAATCTGTGGTTCTCTGGAAGATATCCGACAGGACGCCGCGCTTCAGCCTCCCGCGCGTCTTTACCAAACAGAGCTGCTGACCCGGATGTAGGGTTTACTGCAGAAAGCAGCATCTTGACGAAGGTGGTCTTCCCTGCCCCATTTGCGCCCAGTAATCCAAACTTGACTCCGGCTGGCACACGTAGTGTCAGGTTCGATACTGCTTTGATTTCGCGCCCCCGAAACCGCGAGTGGTAGATCTTCTCAAGACCTGCCGCTTCAATCGCGTATTCAGTCATCATTTACCTTTAGGATACGAGTCAAAACAAATGTTCGTTCCCCTGCGCCCCATCTATATCGCTTTTTTACTGCTGAGCTTTGGATCGTTTGCCCTCGCACAAGGCAACTCGGCCCAAAATCAGCCTTCCAACAACAATCAGATTCCTCGAGTGCAGACTACCGTGACAGTGAACGCCACGCTGGCAAGCGAAGCGCCGGCTTCGATTACTGTGCTCGACCAGGAAAGCATCAGAGAGACACCCGGCACCAATCTCGATGACCGCCTTCGCCAAGTGCCAGGCTTCAGCCTTTTTCGCCGTTCATCCAGCGTTGTCGCGAATCCCACGACGCAAGGTGTTTCTTTGCGCGCGAGCGGTTCGTCCGGGGCCAGCAGAACGCTCGTGCTATGGGACGGTATTCCCATCAACGATCCATTCGGGGGCTGGGTTTACTGGACGCGTATCGATCCTTCTTATATTGATCGTGTGGAGATCGATCGCGGCGCGTCAACCAGCCTTTTCGGTGATCGAGCCATGGGCGGCACTATTTCGCTCTTTTCTCCTCAGGAGAGTTTCCAGAGCACCCAGCACGAACATCTCTTCGCCAACTATTTCGGCGGCAACGAGAATACTCACGATCTTTCTGCCGCCTACTCGAATGTCTGGGGCCGCTGGGGCCTGTCGCTTCATTCGCGAGACTTCTCGACTGATGGTTACTACATCACGCCCAATCCATTTCGCGGCACGGTTGACGATCGTGCCAACGTCCGCTTCGCTACTGGAGATCTACGTGTCGATTATTTAGGCGGTTCGGACAGGCTCGCGCTCCACTTCGACGTGCTCGCCGAAGAGCGCCATAACGGGACTGTCCTTACGCACAATTCGACGGGTCTCGGCACCCTGGGAGCAAATTATTCGCATTCCTGGACCAACGATCAAATCTCATTCCTCGCGTTCCATACACGCGAGCAGTACCACAGCACCTACTCGAGCGTGGCTTCGGACCGAGAGACAGAAAGGCAGACATCGCGCCAAACGGTCCCGACGGAGGACATCGGCGGCGCACTCTACTGGCAGCATCACGCCCAAAATCGAGGGATTATATGGAACACAATCGTGGGTGCGGATGTCGACGACACTCATGGAATTAGCTACGACTACTCGTACAGCACACAGAAACTGACGCCCGGCGGGGGCACGCTTCTCAAGCATGGGGTGTTCGGTCAGGCAGATCTCGGCGTGGGGCGAATCCGATTTTTCGCCGGAATCCGTCATCAATTTACGGGGCAACACGGCGATACCTTTGTCAGTCCGAACGGTGGCATAGCAATTGGCGCAGGGCCGTTTCGTTTTCGCGCTTCCGGATACCGAAGCTTTCGGGCTCCAACGTTGAACGAACTGTACCGGAATTTTCGGGTTGGCAACGTGCTCACGCTCGCGAATCCCGCTCTTGTGCCAGAGAAACTGACCGGCGTCGAAGCAGGTGTGGACTGGACCCACGAAGGAACCCAGATTTCGTTTACGCTGTTCCGAGACGACCTGGAGGACCTCGTCAATAACGTCACGGTGCGAATTACTCCAGACTTGATTTTGCGTCAGCGCGGCAATATTTCCGCCGGGCTTTCTCGCGGAATCGAAACGAACGTGCTTCATCGCTGGAATCGCTGGAGTGCCCAGGCCGGCTATCTCTTCGCCGACGCACGCGTGGCTACAGGTCAGCGAATTCCTCAGGTGCCAAAACAACAAGGCACGGCACAGGTGGCGTATAGCGCCGAATCAACTCTGGTTTCATTCGGCATCCGCGCTTTCGGGCTTCAATTTGATGATGATCTGAATCGATTCAAACTGCCTGGCTACGCAGCCCTTCAATTGGCTGCAGAGCAGCATTTGACGAAGAGTCTCTCCGCCGTCGCTGCATTTGAAAACCTGTTAGATCGAACATACCTTGTTGCCCTGACCCCATTTCCGGATACGGGTGAGCCGCGTTTGTGGCGTGTGGGACTACGCTGGAATTTCGTTAAATAGGAGTCACGTGAAAATCGGAATTATCGGACTGGGGTTCATGGGTAGTACGCATCTCGATGCGTTCTCGAAAATGGAGGGCGTCGAAGTATCTGCCGTTTGCACACATAATCCGCAAGCGTTCTCGGGAGCTTTTCGCCACAGCGGCGGCAACCTGAATCGCGAGACTGCAGGCCATGACTTTTCAGCAGTCCACAAGTGCTCAGATTGGCGCGAACTCGTGGCCGATGGCGATCTGGATGCCGTGGATATTTGTCTACCTACCGATCTGCACGCGTCAATTGCAATTGCTGCACTGCAAGCGGGTAAGCACGTACTTTGTGAGAAACCATTGGCGCTCACGGCGGGGGATTGCGACTCGATGACGAGTGAAGCGAGAAAGCACAATCGCGTGCTGATGGCGGGACAAGTGCTGCGATTCTGGCCGGAATACATGTATCTCGAACGCTTAGTGAAATCACGCGAATATGGTGGAATTCGATCGGCAACATTTGTGCGCCGCTGTGGTTTGCCGGACTGGAGCCGCTGGTTGCCTGATGAAAATAGGAGCGGCGGTGCGGTGCTGGATCTACTCATCCACGACATCGACCAGGCGCTTTGGCTGTTTGGCACACCCGATCGGGTCGCAGCCAAAGGACTTGGTTCTGCGGACGCGATCACCGCTACTCTCATTTATCCAAGTGGACCTGAGGTACGCATTCAAGGCGGGTGGTTTGCTCCGGGTACTGCTCTCTCGATGACTTTTCAGGCGCGTGCCGATCGGGCAGAACTCGAGTTAACGCCGGACGGTTTATACCTTAGTAATCAGGCTGGCGAGAGGAAACCAATTGCGGCTACGGGCGGTGATGCCTATGAAGCCGAGCTGGCCTATTTTCTGGAGTGTTGCCGCACCAACAGCCAGCCGCAACGCTGTATGCCGGAGGATTCATGTCGAGCGGTAAAGTTGGCTCTGCTGCTGAAACAGTCAAGGGCGCAAGGAGGAGAACAGCTCAAATGCGTGCTCTAGAGGATCTGGAAATCGGATTGATGTTCTGGGCTGGCCGGGACGCCCGGGAGACTCTTCAAAAGGTCAAAGAATTCGGCGTGCGCTCGGGTCAGTTGGGTTTTCCGGGAGAACTGTCGCTCGAGGGAGCAAAGGAACGCTGGCGTGACGCCCTGAAAGAAGAGAAGTTTTCGGTGGTCACCGCTGTATGCAGTTATCTTGGCGAGGATTACACGGACGTGCCGACTGTTCAACGCACGGTAGGGCTTGTTCCGGAATCGACTCGCGCCGAACGCATCGCCAGAACCAAGGCGGTGTCGGACGTTGCCGCCGCGCTCGGTATCGAGAGTGTTGCTTGCCACATCGGATTTGTGCCGCATGACGAGGGCGAACCTCTCTATGCAGAGATCCGCGATGTGACGCGAGAGATTTGCGATCATTGCGGCAAAAACAGACAGGCCTTTACGCTTGAAACGGGCCAGGAACCGGCGAAAGTTCTTTTGAGATTTATTGAAAACGTTGCGCGCGCAAATCTGAAGATCAATTTCGATCCGGCCAACATGATTCTTTACGTAACCTGCGATCCGATTGATGCCCTCGGGGTGCTTGGGAATCTGGTGATCTCTGTGCATGGCAAAGATGGCGATTGGCCGCCACTCGATAAGCCCGCTGCATTGGGCACCGAGCGCCCACTCGGAGAAGGCAGTGTCAACGTTCCAAACTTCATCTCGAAGCTCAAGGAGATTGGATATACAGGCATCCTGAGCATTGAGCGCGAGGAATCCGATGAAAAGAAGCGTGCTGCGGACATACGAAAGGCCGTGTCGCTGTTGAAACGCCTGACAGGCCGCAGCGCTGAACAGATGGCGGCCCAGGAGTAAACGCACTCCAACTGTTCTACGGATTTCGTGAACTTGGTTTGAGGCTGCTTTTTAGGCGGCGCTACCCTCAAACTGATTTTCTGAAGCCTGATTTTGCGAAACGAACTGATCGCAGGCAGCGGCCACCCCGGCATTTTGCGAAACGAACTGGTCCAGGCGGGATGCCTCGGCATGATTTTGCGAAACGAACCCAGGCTCAAGCCGGGCTTGAGCGGCGTATTGCGAAACGAACCCACGCGCTCGATCTTTCTTCAGTCGAATCAGGGTGCTGAGGGCTTTGTGGAAGCCACGCTCATGCGTGGTCTGGTAGCGCAGAAAAGCGATAAGCGCTTCTGGTCCACTCCTTCAGCAGTGAAACATTCGTTCTGAAGGCGGAGTGCGCGTTGGGTGAGCCACCAGGACTGGGCGATTTCATGGACAACGAGTTCTTCGGTGGGAGTGGCGGGCTGGTGCTCAGCGAGCAAGTCAGCTAAAAGCGCCTCGAATGCAGAGGGATCTTCACCGGGGATGATGAGGCGGGGAGCGGCGAGACCGTGCTTCAGCGAATTACCGGACGAAGCCAATTTTCCAGCGCGTGTGCGAGGGCCGGTGGATTTGTTTCTTTGAGGGGGCGCGACGGATTCGGCGACCTCGGGGATGATTTCGCGTCTTGCGAAGATTTCGAGAACGGGTGAGCTTGCTTCTTGTGGCTCGTGTTCTCTGTGGGAGGCGCTGCGGCGCGCCGCGGCTTTGCTCTCGAAACAGTCGTAGGGGGATCTGGCATGGTTTCGGAAATCGGGGGAGAACTGGTCTTCGAGTTCGGGGCTGAAACCGTGTTTAGCGCAAGGACCGGCTACGGGGCCTTGGGTAGCGGCTTCCGCGGAAACGGGCATAGGCGATGCAGCGAAAGGCTGAATCGCTTTGCGGGCGAGTTTTTTCGCCTTGCGCTCGGCCGCGCGGCGTTCTTTACGAGTTTGAGAAGGCTGCATGATTGTTCGCTCTCCGAAAATGAAATAGGCAGAAGACGGCCGCATGGCTGTTCCTGCCCGGTGGGAAGATAGCACGGCGAGGCGCCGCATTAGGGAGTCCGCGGGCGGGAATGGCTTCTAAGTAGTTCCAGGGGTGAGGAAAGAAAAATGTTCGAGAGTTGTGACTGGAGAGTAACTGTCAGGCTTGCAGGGCTCCTGTCGTTGCCTGAACCGTACTTCTGGGGCGGTTTTGGGAGGTAGGTGTTAGAGGTTTAGATGTCGAGAGGACGGCGGCCTGAAGCGGATTTACCCTTAGTAATCCGGTTCGGTTGCTGACGAGCCACCGTTGCTTGTAACCCGTCTCTCCGACGTAAACTGACGTCGAGAGCCTCTAAGTGCGAATTCCCGCCTTGTGCAACAACTCCGTTATCAGTGCGCGGTACTCCTGAATGTGGGGCGTGATGTATTCACGACGGCAGGTGTATTCAACCTTGTGCGCGGAAAAGTTACCGAGCAGCCGGAACGTGTCCACACAGGCCTTGCTGTTGCGAGACAGCGCTAAACTCGCATTGGCCTTGGCATCATTGATCACCCCATCTAACATCCGGTAATTGCCGTGGCCATCCTGAATCGCACTTTCTATCCTGAGATATCGATACGAGAGGATCAGCAACACTTCCACTAAACGGCGCATAAGGACTGCACAGCCATCAAACAAGTTATTTTCATAGGAAGCGTTGATCTGCTTTGCGAGAGTCTCGATGTAGCCTCGCGTCTTTTGGTAATCGACTTCAGGCAGAATCGCACCAGCGTCAACTACATCCTGAGATTTCTCCGATAATTGGGGGAACCTTCTTTCAAGCGTCGTTACAAAATTGGCCTGGAGGCGAAACGTATTGTCTCTGCTCCCACGAATGGTGTCACGGCTGGATCGGAGATTATCGTCAAGTCGAGAAACATTTGGTTTGGAGTATCGGAGTTCAGTCAGCCATCTGGCCCCATCGCCTGCCGTGAACTCTTCGGTCTTCGTCTTCTTCAGAAAATAGAACGCGAGATGGCATACCTTGCCGATTTCGTTGAGACCGTCAAGGTTCGCCTCGTCTCGGAAGCCCTCGATAGTCACACACTAGTCAGCCTTGTTATCGCTGCCCTTTGCGAGTTGTTCAGCCCAGGTTTTACCGTTGTCGTGTAAATACCAAAGTTGGGGCTCACGATTTGTATCGACACCTACGGGTGGCGGATTCTTTTTGCGCAGTGCGCCGAAGTCACGGGCCAAGTTAGACGTTGTGATTGTTCCGAACTGCCGATAATGCTGGTTGAACGTGTTGACGATTTCACTGATCGTTAACTGCGTTCTGGCCGCTGCCTGCTCGACAATCCAAAGTAGCCAGACACCCTTTTTGGGCGTGGACCAAGTTTCCTGCGGATTCCCAAACTTAGCAGGGTCGTGTACGAACGCGATTGGCTCAGCACTGCTATCGGCAGTCTTGCCATTAGCGGACGAACTTAGCTTGCGGCGCTTTCGTGTGGGCGGAGTTGATCCATTCTGAGTATTTACTGGAGGCGGATCGATTATCGGACTGATGCCCAACAGCGCCTTGCTAATTGCGGGCTGCACTACACCAGCGAGTTGATTTTGGAACGTCGCGAATGCGGCGGTTGCCTGCTCGCGTTCGTCCTCGATCAAGCTCAACACCTGCGATCTTGATCTCTTCTAATTTAAACTTGATACGGCGCTTGGCCATACTGCTCCTACCTGCCGTGCCGGGGGGAAAACGACAGAGAACAGAATAGCACAGAAATGTTTCGCCTGGCAAATGAATTTCTAAGGGTTTAGGTAGAGCTATGACGCACTCGTCTCTTCGGCGGAATCGTGCCGGACCCTTTCAATCAGGGCGGGCAAGACCCCTGTTTTCGGAAGCTGCGGTCTTCGTCGACGCCGGACAATTTGTTCCCGAGGAAGGAAAAACGCCGTTGCGTTCGTCAATCCACTTTGTCCGCGTAGTCGCCGATTCGTACCGGTGGACTAGATGGGGATTTGAAAACGCGGCCTCACACTGACGCACTACCCACCGGGCTCGGGATAGCAGACATCAATGGGAATTTGGTGCAGGGGGTAGGAAGATAGTACGGCAACGTGCCGCGCTCGGGTCCGCGAGTGCGAATGGTTTTCGATTTGACGTTCGAAACCGTAATGTGCGACACGGGCGTAAGATGATTTCGAGTGTGCTGCTGCAGGTCGTCCACTTGGCTGAAAAGCGCGTTAGCACTAAGCCGCTGACGCGGCGGACGCAGTGGCGTGGGTGGTCGGGGAGTTAGAACAGCGATAGCTTCGAATCACAGAAAGGAGATTCTGTGACCCCACTTCGTCAACGAATGCTGGAA
>JBPCJX010000025.1:0-7216 GCA_051004875.1 Bryobacteraceae bacterium | reverse complement strand
CACCTTCGGAAACGATTCGGGTCTCGAACGCGAACATTCCGGATTTTTCGATCCTCGCCCGTAGGCGCGAATCGGTTCGGGACCAGCTGGGCTCCGGATCACGAACGGTCGTCACCGGCGCCGCGGGATCTCTGAAGAAAGTTGAAGCCGTTACCATTTACGATGCATTCCCGCGCATGGCGATTGTTGATGTGGAATACGCGAACACCGGAACGGACGACCTGCAGGTAAGCGGCTGGATGAACCAACACTACGCCATTGCTTCGGATGCCGAAGCGAAGCAGCCTGCATTCTGGTCGTATCAAAGCGGCTCGTATGAAAAGCGTCCCGATTGGGTGCTTCCTCTCACGCCGAGTTTCAGGCAAGAGAACTTCATGGGTATGAACTCGTCCGATTACGGCGGCGGTACTCCCGTGGTGGATGTCTGGCGACGCGACGTCGGGCTCGCGGTAGGTCACCTGGAGCGCGCTCCAAAACTAGTCTCTCTGCCTGTGACAATGCCCGACGCCAACCACGCAACTTTAGCGGTGGAATACAGGCACGCTCATGTTCTCAAGCCCGGTGAAACGATGAAGACCTTTCGAACCTTCGTCGCGGTTCATCGCGGCGATTATTTCCAGCCATTGCGCGACTATCGTGATGTGATGATTGCGCAGGGCGTACATTTCGATGCTGCGCCCGAAAGCGCATTTGGTCCCATCTGGTGCGCGTGGGGTTATGGTCGCAAGATGACGAGCAGCCAGCTTTTTGGCACGCTGCCGGTGGTCAAGAAGCTGGGATTCACTTGGGTCACGCTAGACGACGGCTGGCAAACGGCGCAGGGCGACTGGTTCCTGAACCCGCAAAAATATCCAGGTGGTGACGCCGATATGCGCGCGATGGTGGACAAAATCCATGCCGAAGGTTTCAAAGCCCAATTGTGGTGGGCGCCACTGGCTGCTGATCCCGGCTCGAAACTGGCGCACACGCATCCTGAGATGCTGCTGTTGAACGCCGACGGCACCAAACAGAAAATCTCTTACTGGAACTCCTGGTATCTTTGCCCCACAGATCCGGTGGTAGTTGAATATCACAAAGCGATCGTGGTGAAAGCGATTCGCGACTGGGGATTCGATGGCCTGAAGCTCGATGGCCAGTTTATGAACGGCGCGCCACCGTGTTATAACCCGGCACACCACCACTCGCGGCCTGAGGAATCGGTGGAAGGCATGCCTCAATTTTTCCGCGTCATTTATCAAGCAGCGCGCCAGATCAAGCCGGACGCGCTCGTCGAGTTCTGCCCTTGCGGCACCGGATACAACTTTTTCACGCTGCCGTTCATGAATATGACTGTCGCGTCGGACCCGGAATCCCCCTGGCAGGTGCGGCTGAAAGGCAAGACACTGAAGGCGCTGCAGGGCGACCGAATGGCGTACTTCGGCGACCACGTCGACATCGTGAAGGATGACCTGGCGTCCACCGTCGGGGTCGGCGGGGTCGTGGGCACAAACTTCCGCTGGCCGGCTGGATCCGGATCGTCGCGTGAGGGGAAAGATCTGACGCCCGACCGCGAGCAACTCTTCGCGAAATGGATCGAGATCTATAAAGCGAAAATGCTGTCGCGCGGAGAGTATCTAGGCGCGCTCTATGATATCGGCTTCGATAAGCCGGAAACTCACGCCATCCGCACGCGCGGCAATATGTATTACGCGTTCTATGCGCCGCAGTGGAACGGGAAGGTCATCTTGCGCGGTTTGGAAGCGCGGAGTTACCGGGTAACGGATTATGTCAACGGTAAGGATTTCGGTACGGTTCAGGGTCCGGCAGCGACACTGGTTGTCGACTTTAAGGCGCATCTGCTGATCGAGGCGAAGCCGGAGTAGCGGCGGGGAGGAGAGCTTGAATCGACGAGGATTTCTATATTCGCTGGCCGCCGGATCGGCCGCGACGCTTGCGCCTGTTGCGGGGCAAGCCGCAATTCCGGAGCACAACTGGGAAGGATATGATTTCGGCGCGGGCCCACCGGTCAGCGACAGGTTGTACCAGGGGCCGTTCCCGCAATACTCCACTGATGCCGTGGTTCCCGACAGCGACGTGGTAATGGTCACCACGCCCTCGACGGAGATCGTTCCCAACTACGGCATGGGTCTTGTTGTTTACGTTTCGGGCGATACCGGACCGCCGCACTTGCCAGGAGAAAGACTGGAGAAATCGCTCGAAGACCTGGTGAAGATTCCCTTTACTCAGAAGATTTATATCCGGCCCAACTGGAGAGACGTTCAGAAGAATCCCGGCAGGCTGGACGTGCCCGACTGGTGGAAGGTCACCTTCGATCTGGCGGAACGGTACAACAAGCGGGTCGGCTTTCGCATCATGCTGGAGAACCCGGATTCCCCAGACCCGGGAATACCGGAGTTCCTAATGAGCAAGGTTCCTTATGTGAAACTCAAGGGCGAGTGGAAAGGCAACCGGTCGGAGACGCGTTATCAGAAAGAGCACCGCATGCCGCGCTACGATTACCCGGAGTATCAGGCCGCGTTTCGCGAGTTGAACGAACTGCTAGCGGCTGAGTTCAATGGGAATCCCCGGATCGAGTACATGGATACCATGATGTACGGCTTCTGGGGCGAGGGGCACACCTGGCCGTTCGAAGGCAACATATTTCCGAGCAATGTCATCGCCGAGCAGACCTGGACGAAGATGCTCGAGACCCAGCTCGAAATATGGACCAAAGTTCCTCTGGTCACAAATACGCAGCCGGATTTCAGCCGTGTGGGCAACGCTGACCTGCTCGACCGGACCATACGCACTCACAACTGGATTCGAACGGACACAATCTTTATCGAAAACGCGCAGATCGAAGCGTTAAGCAACCGGCCGCCCTGGACGGCGGCGATGTGCGAGGTCGGCATGACTACCGGCGATCCGCAGGTCGTCGCGCTAGATGAGGGTGTCACCTACAACGAAAAGATCACTTCACATGTCCTAGATGTCGGCGCGAACTACTAGTCGGTGTGGAACTGGCATAACGAAGCGGCGAAAAACGTCCTGAGCTATTACGAAAAATATCCGGAGCCGATCGACTTTATTGCGCGGCATATCGGGTATCGGGTTCGGCCATCATTCATCTGGAGCTTCGAACGGGATGGGACGCCCGGGCTGGTGATTGGGCTGGCGAATAACGGCGTCGCGGGTCTGCCGGGTGTGTTGCGACTGACAGTTTTCAGCGAGAATGGGGCTGTCAATAGCAGCGGATGTGTTGATCCGGGATATCCAAAGCCCACGGGAATCCGGCAAGCGATGCTGATGCTGCCGCCCGGAACAGACTGGAAGAGCCTCAGGCTCAAAGCGGAACTGGAGGTGAAAGGCGTTCGGTATCCAATGACGTGGGCCTGTCGGCAGAAGACGAACGCCGACGGATCCCTCACGCTGGCGCGCAATGTGCGGGGCTAGCAGCGGTTGTAAGACCAGCGGCGGCTACTCGCCCACCACTGAAGGGCACTAGATTTCTTCGCTTGGCGGGTGCGCTCTGATCGGCTGACGAACATGGGGAGTCGAAGCTTTCGAGCCATGAAATTGAATGCGATGGTTTCTGGGTGCATGGTCGGCCACTCTTCCACAACTTGCAGATCGCACCACTCGCCACAACCAGCGATGCCCCTACCCTGCGCAGAATAGTGAATGCCGCAAGCTGAGGAACTTTTGAACTCGGGCGCCGTCCTTAGGTCTAAAATCGCGTCCATAGGAGCACACATGACCTCGCTCAGCAGAAATGTCAGAGTCGCAGGATTCCTATATCTCATACTCATGACTGCGCCCCTGCGCCTCATCTACATTCCCAGCAAGCTGTTTGTGGCTGGGAATTCGAGCGCGACGGCCAACAATATCGCCGCGCACGAGACGCTCTGCCGGCTCGGCATTCTGAGCGACCTGTTCACCGCGACGATGGGTATATTTCTCACTCTGGCGCTTTACCGGCTGTTCAAGGCGGTGGACGAAGGCATGGCTCGGCTGATGGTGATCCTCGGCGGTTAATGGTCACCCCTATCTACTTCCTCAACACGATCAATGACGCGGCCGCACTGCTGCTCGCCCGTGGGGCAAGCTTCCTCTCTGGCTTCGACAAGCCGCAGCGTGACGCGCTTGTCATGGTGTTCCTCCGCATGCATGGCCAGGGGATACTTGCGAACGAGGTATTTTGGGGACTCTGGCTGTTTCCCTTCGGCCTGCTGGTATACAGGTCGAGGTTCCTTCCGCGTTTACTTGGCGTCTGGCTGATACTCAACTGCTTCGCATATTTGGCTACGAGCGTCACGGATACTGTGGCCGCAATATGAGCAGAGGGTCTCTAACTGGATTTTCCCAGTCATGTTCGGTGAACTCGCTATTATGCTGTGGCTCATCATCATGGGTGTGAAGGAGCGGCAACCGGTGGCCGCCGCCTGATCCTGGGGATTCCCGGGGCCAGACCGGCTGTAGCTAACGGGCTTATACGACCGACGGCGAGATCAACCGCACTCGTTCTCTCTGCGGGTATCCAGAGTGGCCGTGAATGTACCGGGACTTGGAATAGCGGGCACCAATTTCGGTCGTGAGAGAGCGTGCTAAATAGTGAGTCGCCGGCAAACAGAGCTTTGATATTAACCCTAAGAGCGTAACGCCCGTGATCCTTCCCGGGTCGTCGGTTTCGGAAGTAATCGAATTTGGGCGAGCAGTCGGCGGTGGGCGAGATTTAGGCATTAACAGGCGTTTGAGAAATGACGACAGCTCTGCGGCCTCAAACTGGACCATCACTCCGCTGCCATTTCCGCTGGCCGATTTCGTTCGTCTACGGTCCCAGCGCTAATGCGGCGTTATCTTAAAAGCGTTCGCTTGGCGCACGTAGTGCAAGACCATCTCGGTTGATGTGCCCCGTCTGACGCATGATACGCGTTCGGGTTCACCAGGGCGAGCGGCGTTCGTCACAAAACCCGCACGAAGGCTATGCCGGAAAACGAGTTCACTGCCATGCCGGACGCTTTTGCACAGCGCTTCACCACTCGCGCTACGCCGTGACCCGTCAACCTTTCACCGATCACTGCACCCCACGCGCCCGATGTTAGCTTTCACCGGAATAGAGTAGCTATAAGAATTTGCCGCTGCTAATAGCTGAATTGTTACTGCGCCGCAGGTTGCACGGGATCAGGTGCAATTACTCCGTAGTAGCGGCCCATCCAATAGGGGAGGATATAGTCGATACCGGCATTTTCGATGATTTCGTATGAGCCTCCACTAACCTGGAAAGGATTGCGCTGCCAGAGATAATCGCTTGGCGGCCTGAGGACGACCGGCACCACAGTGCAGGCGTCGGAGCCGCACATGGGGAGCATGGATTTGAGATCGACATAGGCGGCGCGCCTAGGCCTTTGCAGCCACTGTCCAAGCAGCGCACACAGCTCAGCATCGCGGGTGAAGTTCACCGCTCCAAGTGCGCGATCAACAATATCGAAGAACGCGTTCTGATGTAAGGCTGTATAATTTCGAAGAATGTCGTACGCTCGCCGGTTATCGTCGTTGTCCTGCAGCCGGACAAGATGATAAAGGCTCATGTAATCGAGGTTGAACTTGTAATAGGAGTCGTTGCTTTGCACGTCCACAAACACCGCCGCATCTACTGGCGCAACAAAGAACGGCCCGTGAACTGAGTTTGAAGGATTGACGTGGCGGGCCACCTGAAGCAACATCTGCAATGATTCGGGCCGAAGCTCGAATGTACTCGAATAGTCGTCGTTGGGCGACCACCGATGGCGAGAGATGAAGCCGATAAGACGTGTCGTGAGATCGCTGACGGTAGATTTTACCCAAGCATCGTCCACCACATCGTACGCGACTCCCAAACCAAAGAACGCCCCGACAATTTGATCGCGCGACGTGTTGCCGATCCAAATCCAGGGCAAGTTCTGCTGAATAGTGTTGTGAGCCTCTTCGTTCTCCATCCCAAACGCGTAAGGCGAATCCGAAAAGAACATGCAACGCGCGAGCCGGTTATCTCCCGTCACATCAGATAGACCCTTTAGGCCGGACAGAGCCGCCTTCACGCTCGTCAGCGCGTCTGGTGATCGTGTAACGCCATAGCGGAATGCCTCTGCCGCTAGATACGCACCGGTCCAGAGCGCTGAATCGCCGCAATGTGTGTAACCAATAATTTCATCACTCGCGGGAGCTGCATACACAGGATCGAGAATCGCGCCGAACGGCATGTGCTTTGCCTGGATGTTGGCGGAGATCGCCAGTGCCGCCATCTCAGATGGCGGTTGTTGCTGACCTAATGCTGCGGACGCGCAAACCAGGGAGGCCACGATGGCTCCGAGAGTGAGCCGGCTCAATCGTTGCATTCTGAAGCTCCTGCGATTAGTTGTCCCAAAATGATAGTTGAAAGTTTGTGCCGACACACTCCTACACAAGTTGCGCGAGTACTACCGAAATCGCTCGATGGTCCCAAAGGTCCATCGAACCGGAGAATTGAATGATGGAGTTGTATCACCGCCCATGGGAATGTTTCGCATTCGGGTTCTCCTCGTGATCGAACCCAGTCTCTTGTACCATGAACCTGCTAGTTCCTTGATCGTTGTCCTTATATACTGGGTATACTGGCGTGCGCCGAACCGCGTTCGCATTGGCTCGTGCGTGTGGCAGAAATGGGGACAAAAAGCCCTCCGGGGCGGGTAGTCGGCGCGTCATTCGTTCCCAAACTACCGAAACGGTGGGCCAGATGCATGCCACAACAACGATTTCACGCTAGCCTCCGCAAAAACGCAAGGCCAGGGTTGGCGAGCCGGCAGGGCGAACTAATCAGCGGGCAAGAAATATTGCCGGTAGTGTCGATTTCGCCCACCTCGGGTTCGACTACCTTATGTAGGTAGACACTTTCATCTATCGATCAGAGAAAAGGAGACTGAAAATGGAAACGAAGCCGACTTTCGAACAGGCCCAGTTGCACCTCCAGGTTTACGAACAGCGCCGGGAAGAGCGCCTGCGCAAAGCGCGCGACTGGTTCTTCCAGAACTACTGGCCCGAGACCTTTGAAGAGTCGATGAGGATCGCCGCTCCCGGAACCGAAGGCGGGACCAATTTCATGATGGTAGTCAGTTACTGGGAGCAGGCCTGCGCCCTGCTCGATTATGACCTGCTGCACGAGGACCTCTTCTTCGAAACCAGTGGCGAGTTCTTCGGCGTCTTCGAGCGCATTCGGCCCGGA
>JBPCJX010000024.1:0-6890 GCA_051004875.1 Bryobacteraceae bacterium | reverse complement strand
TGGCCTCTCTTCCCGAACGAATTCCTATACCCGTGCGGATTCCGGGGGATGTGAATAGGGCGTTCCGATAAATTCTGAATAAAGATTCCGGGGATGTGAATAAGGATTCCGGCGGGAAGTGAATAAGAAAAGGAGCCGAATCGGAATCGTTATTCACATGCCGGAATGATTTTCTAAAGAAAGTTTCATCTAGGGGGAGACGCTGGACAACCGGGGACGGAACTTCCTCCACTGGGCGTGGAGGAGATTTCGTGGCCCAAGAACAGGTGTCCATGCGGAAGATCAAAGAGCTACTTCGCCTCCGATACGATCTCGGTCTGCGACAGGATCAGATCGCTCGGAGTTGCAACATCGGTCGGTCGACGGTGCATCGCTACCTGGAGCGGTTTAGCGCCACCAGGTTAAGCTGGCCGCTACCAGCCGAGTGCGACGAGGCACAGTTGGAGAAACTGCTGTTCGCCACACGCCGCGGGCGTCCGGCCGGTCGCGAGAATCGCCCCGCTCCCGATTTTGCAGCGCTGCATACCGAGCTTCAGAAGCACCGACATCTTACGCTGCAACTGCTTTGGGAGGAGTACCGCACGCACGAACCGAGTGGCTATGGCTACAGCCGCTTTTGCGAGCTGTATGGCGCTTGGAAGGACACCCAGGATGTTGTCTTGCGGCAAGAGCATCGAGCCGGCGAAAAGCTGTTTGTGGATTGGGCCGGAGCAAAGATTCCGATTCACCATCGTGAAGCCGGCGAGATTGATTCCGCTTCGCTGTTCGTGGCGGTGATGGGCGCATCGAGCTACACGTTCGTTTATGCCACGCGGAATCAGGATCTGCGGAGCTGGATCGACTGCCACGTGCGAGCTTTCGAGTTCATTGAGGGTGTTCCCCAGTTAGTCATTCCAGATAATCCGCGCACCGGTGTCGATCGCGCTTGCCGCTATGAGCCCGATCTGAACCGCACTTATCACGAAATGGCGCAGCACTATGGCGTGGCCATCATGCCGGCGCGGCCCTACAAGCCAAGGGATAAAGCCAAGGTGGAGGTCGGCGTTCAGATTGTAGAGCGCTGGATTGTGGCCGCTCTTCGGCATCGTCACTTTTATTCCGTGGCAGAGATCAACGACTCCATTGCCGAGTTGCTGGAACGGCTGAACCACCGCCGCTTCCGCAAACGGGAGGGCACGCGCGCCTCGCTGTTCGACGAACTGGATCGACCGGCGCTACAGCCGCTACCGGTAGAACGCTATCAACTGGCCGAGTGGAAAAGCGTGCGCGCCAACATCGACTATCACATCGAGATTGACCGTCACTATTACAGCGTTCCGTATCAGCTAGTCGGACGGGCTTTGGAAACACGCTTCACAGCCACGGCCGTTGAGGTCTTTCATCGCAGCGTGCGTGTGGCTTCTCATCCGCGCAGCAGCGCCGTTTATCGCCACACTACCAATCCCGAGCATCGCCCGAAGAGTCACCAGGCCCATCTGGAGTGGACGCCTTCGCGCCTGATTCACTGGGCCGAGTCGGTGGGCCCCGCGACCGCCCAGATCGTACACAGCATTCTCGAAACCAAGCCGCATCCGGAGATGGGTTATCGTTCTTGTCTCGGCATCCTGCGCCTGGCCAAGACCTACTCCAATGAGCGGCTGGAAGCGGCCAGTCAGCGCGCTCTACAGCTGCGGGCCTTCTCATACCAAAGCTTGCGCTCGATCCTGAAGAACTCGCTGGATCGTCAGCTCTTGCTCGAGCCAGACAGCAACAAGTCCGGTCCCCGCCATGAAAACGTGCGTGGGGCCGATTACTACGATCCACCGAACACGTTTCTGCAATAGCAGTCACTTCCGGAAAGGACCTTAATATATGTTGAATCAACCTACACTGGAAAAACTCCAGACTATGAAGCTGCATGGCATGGCGGATGCCTTCCGTGCGCAACTGGAAACCACCGACACGAGCCAACTTAGTTTCGAAGAACGTTTCGCCATGCTGGTCGATCAGCAATGGCTCTGGAAAGAAAACCGCGCCTTGGCCCGGCGCTTGCGTGCCGCCAAACTCAAGGAACGGGGCGTTGTCGAAGATATCGATTACCAGCACGCGCGCGGGCTGGACCGCAAGCTGATCCGCACCCTGGCCAGCAGCGAATGGGTACGGCAGCATCAGAATCTGCTGCTGATCGGCCCAACTGGAATCGGGAAAACGTGGTTAGGCTGTGCACTCGCGCAAAAAGCTTGTCGCGACGGCTTCACCATTTTGCACAAACGGGCCGCTGAGTTATTCCGCGACCTCGCCGTCGCGCATGTCGATGGAAGCTTCGGCCGCCAGCTCACTAAGCTCTCGCGCATCGACATCCTGGTCCTGGACGACTTCGCCATGGCTCCCTTGAAAGACGGTGAACGGCGTGACTTCCTGGAGCTTTGCGATGACCGCTATCAGCGCCGATCGATGATCCTGACTTCGCAGTTGCCGCTCGCCCACTGGCACGAACAGATCGGCGATCCTACGCTCGCCGACAGCATCCTCGACCGGCTGGTCCATAACGCTTACCGAATCGAACTCAATGGCGAATCCATGCGCAAGAAACGCGGACGCAAACCAGAGGAGGAAACGTGAAAAACAGTTTCTACAGTGCTGAGGTGGGGCAAGGCCCTCAAAATGCCGTCCTTGCCCCACACCCCCATCCCGGCTCAAAACATAAAAACTGTTGACTCATGTGAATAATTTCAGCCATCATTTAAGTGCCAGCGTCGCTCCGCTCCGACTTTATTCACATCGTCGGAATGCTTCATTCACATCGCCGGAATACGCACCCGGCGAGAAACCGACGCACACGCGCTACTGGGTGGTGGTTTTCGCAGTTGCGCTCGCCATTTTGTCCTACATCGACCGCGTACTCATGTCGCAAGCTATGCCCGGACCGAGAGGAGTCGCAGCTGAGTTAGATCTCGAGTCCTGGCAAAGAGGTTATATCTTCGGTGCATTCGCAATAGCGTACGCCCTGTTTGAAATGCCAGGCGGCTGGATGGGAGATTGGTTAGGACCGCGCAGAGTGCTGATGCGCGTGGTGATCTGGTGGTCCTGCTTTACAGCACTGACGGGGGCGGCTTGGAGTTTTTCCTCCCTGGTCATTATTCAGTTTCTGTTTGGGGCGGGTGAAGCAGGTTGTTTTCCAAACCTGACAAAAGCATTCAGCGCATGGTTACAAGTTCATGAGCGCGTGAAAATGCAAAGCATCATGTGGATGGCGGCGCGCTGGGCGGGCGCCATAACGCCACTATTGGCAGTGCAGGTTCTGAAGTTAGTGAGTTGGCACGTTGCGTTTCCTCTCTTCGGCTCGCTCGGGGCCGTTTGGGCCGTTTTGTTCTTTCGTTGGTTCCGGGATAAGCCCAGTGAACATAAATCTGTGAACGCAGCAGAACTGGCTCTGCTCGCGGGAAACGAAGACCTGAGCGGTGGACATGCAGATGTGCCTTGGAGAAAGCTCGTCTCATCAAGGACGGTCTGGCTGCTTTGGGCGCAGTATTTTTGTCTGGCTTATCCCTGGTACTTTTACATCACCTGGCTGCCCCAGTTCCTCCGCACCCGATATCCAGAGCTTTCCGACGACCAACGAGCAGCCCTGGCATTCGTCCCCCTATTTTTCGGTGGACTCGGCTCTCTGTTTTGCGGATTGCTGGCACCGCGTGTAGTTCACTGGATGGGAAGTATCGCACGGGCTCGGCGCGCGCTGGCGATGACCGGCTTCTTTGGCGCAGCCCTCGCTCTGTGCATTTCTATTCAGATGACCCATCCGCTCACCACGATTGCCTTCCTCGGCCTGACGAGTTTTTGTAACGATCTCGTGATGCCCGGCGCATGGGCGACTTGTATGGATGTGGGCGGGAAATATGCTGGCACGCTATCCGGGTCAATGAACACGATGGGTAATCCTGCCGGGTTTGTGGGACCGGTAGTTGGGGGTTACATCCTCCAAGCAACAGGTGGGAGATACGAGGTATTCCTGTATTCGATGGCGGCTATGTATCTGATCGGTACTCTTTGCTGGCCGTTCATCAATCCGACCACACCGCTGGAACACCCTTACCAGACTCCGATACCTGCGCGGACTTAATGGCAGTAAGTCAACTGTTTGAGCGCGATTTGGTTGAGTGCCTGGATGCCAAGCGTTTTATCTAAGTTGGTCATCGGTCTACTTGCCGGTTTTATCACGATGTTGCTCTCTTCAGCGCCCCCTATGCACTTCGAGAAACACACGCTAGCAGACAACCTGACCGGTGGCTATCAGGTGATCGCTTGCGATGTCAACGGCGACGGAAAGCAAGACCTTGTCGCTTTGGCGAGCAGCATGTCGGATCTGGTTTGGTTCGAGAACCACTTGGGAACGGCATGTAATGGCGACGAATCTTCCGCGCATGATCAACGTGGCTTGCTGGGCTCGGGATTTGCATTCCATTCAAACCGTTGCGGTTGCGTACGAATTTTCGATGCACCCACAGGAAAGTTTAGGAATCGTTTCGGTGTTGACGCCGAATCGGGATCCCCGCCAGCCATGGAAACTGACCGAGATCGACAGGCTCCCAACATCGCATCGCCTGCGTTGGGCGAACATTGACGGAAGTCACAATAAGGTTCTGATTAACGCACCACTTGCGAGTGCTAACGCTCAGGCTCCTGATTACCGCGGCCATGTACCGCTCGCTTATTACCGTCCCGGCGAATGGAAACGGCGCCTGATCGGTGATGCCGAAGAGGGCATCGTGCATGGGATCTGCGTGACGGATTGGGACCATAACGGGCGGGACGCGATTTTGATCGGCAGCTTCCTCGGTATTCATCTCTATAAATTCGGTTCGGATGGCACATGGTCGCGAACGCCGATCGCAGAAGGCAGTCCGGAACCCTGGCCCAAAAGCGGAACGAGCGATGTCAGCGTCGGGAGGCTCGGGAAAGAGCGTTTCCTGGCGGGGATTGAGCCATGGCACGGAAATGCAGTCGTCGTTTATCGAGGTGCTGGGAGTTCGTGGCGTCGGGAGATGATCGATGACACACTGCTCGATGCGCACACGATTGAAGTCGTGGATCTGAATCAGGACACGAACGATGAGATTGTGATTGGGTTCCGAGGTAAGCCGTACGGGGTTTATATATATAGCTGGGACGGGGCGAAGTGGAAACGGCAAGTGCTCGAGCAGGGAGGAGTTTCGGCGGCCGGCTGTGCCGTCTCGGACCTGGATGGTAACGGGCGTCCCGATATTGCCTGCATTGGATCAGCCACACACAATCTCGTGACTGCACTGCGGATGATTCGTATTCCTTCGTTTTCATCTTCAGGGACGCCGATGTGATAACCTCCGAGTCCGATGGCGGACACGCGTTCACCAGTACTCCCAAGTTTCCGGTAACTCATTCCGTTGGAAGTATCAGCCTCGAGTGAAGCCGCTAACTGAAGTGCTGCAAGCCCCGCGATGAATTCGCGTCTCGGTATTTTGCTGGATTCCATGTGTTTCCCTACCTCTTCCCATAGATTAGTCCGTGTTCGGAATTTCTGCTGAGATAACGTTGCAATCGAGACTTCTCGAGCTTACTGGTTTTCTACCGATGGACTCACAATCAAATGCAGAGTCAGTGCGCATGGTACGTCTCGGATCTTCAAAGGTCGACGACGAACCGGAGAAGACTTACGAAACCGGCGAGATGTGGATGGAAACGCCGGCCACTTCACTCCGTTTCGCGCAACGCGATTTCAGTGAAGCCAGCTAAACTTCTCGCCATACTGCTTGCGGAAAGAACCAAACCGTTGACGATGCCCGTGTGAGATCAGCGGGCATGAGCGCTTCAAGTCTTCGGTTCGCGAACCTCGAGAACCTGGTCCGCCTTCACATTGCTAAGTACTTGAACGGTCCCGCTTGGCCAGCGTATTTTGATCGCGTCGATCTGTTTCGTTTGCCCCAATCCGAAGTGCACACCAGAATAGCTCGAAGACGCGTAGCTGACGGCGGTCGTCATTAGATTCGATTGGCGCCCTATGCAGATGCGCGCACCGATTCCATCTCGGTTACTGCGGCTTCCAATCAGTCAAAGAATAAGCCAGTGATTTGAGGAAGTGCCGACGTTCTCCCATAGTTCAGCTGGTTCTCCGAGCGAGGAGACTACAACATCGATTTTCCCGTCCCCATTGAAATCTACGAAAGCACTTCCCCGATGAGCGCGCGCAACATCAAATCCCGGCCCAGCTTCGCCTGAAGCATCCTGGAATTTGCCATTGCCCAGGTTCCTAAATACCCGATTCGCCTGCTTGTAGGGCGTTGCCTCGAAGGAGTCGGTCCTGTCATTGACGTGTGCGTTCGCAGTAAACAGGTCTTTGTATGTATCGTTGTCAAAGTCGAACAGACCGTTGCCCCAACCACTCCATCGAATCGTTTGCGGTCCGATCTGGCTCGAGTAGGTCACATCTTCGAAAGTCCCATGCCCGTTGTTTCGGAACAAAGGAAACGTGTCTCCGGTCAACGCAGTCACCGCGATGTCCGGAAGCCCGTCGTTGTCGTAATCGCGGAAATCGGCTCCCATGCTGGCAATTGCTCTTCCGTGTTCCGGCAGCGCAACACCCGCTGTCAACCCGACTTCCTCGAAAGTTCCGTCACCTCGGTTGTGAAAAAGAGAGTTCGGCAGATTGTCATTTGTGACGAAAATATCCGTGAATCCGTCGCCGTCGTAATCTGCAAAAGCAACGCTCATTCCCCTACCGATATGTTCCGCGATTCCTCCCCGTTCAGAATACATCGTTGCTCTTGTTCGATTACGAGTCGACGGCCGTTCTAAGCAGTTCGTAGAGAGCCGAATCAGTGAAGGAAAAACTAAACGTGCCGCCTTGCGCCTGCTAAAAACCTACATCGCACGAGAAA
>JBPCJX010000023.1:0-76620 GCA_051004875.1 Bryobacteraceae bacterium | reverse complement strand
CCGACATCAAAGGTCCTGTCTGACCCACTCGAATTTGCAGAATTTGACAAACACAACTGTTGTCAGCGTTTGCGACAAATAGGCGCGTTCCATCACGGTTTACCGCAACCGCGTCCGGAGTGGACCCCACTGGGTCGGATGGAATGAGAGATGTCTTGATCGTCTCAACCACCTTCTTCTGCCGGATGATGCTGACGCTGTTCGAACCCGCGTTCGAGACGAAGAGCCGCCCGTCAGGACCGAATACCAAATCGTTTGGATGAATACCAACCTTGACGCGAGCGATAGGCGCTAATCCTGTCGTGCTGAAAAGACTGATCGACTCATTGCCCCAATTTGAGACAGCAAGAATCATCCCGTCCGGAGAAATCGCAGCCCGATAAGCACCGTACCCGGAAATGGCGCTTGCTTCAACTTTGTAATCGGGCGGGGACAAGCGATAGATCCTGTCGTTGTTGATATTCACGACGAAAAGAGCCCCGTCCTTGCCAATCGCTATCCCGCTGATGAATCGATCCGTGGCTGGAAGCCGCTCGATGCCGATCGGTGCTGCGAACGAGAGTTTCGCTGCATCGAGCCTCGCCCGTAGCACTGCGGCATCAAACTGGGGTGCAGGGATTTGCTCGCCGCGTGAAGCCAGTCGCTTCTCCAACTTGGCGGCATCTACAGCACCTCCGCCACATACGAAAAACTGCTTAGAGCGGAAATCTAGCGCCATGTCGCCATACGCCTTACCCAGGTTCGCGCTAGAGACGATGCTGCCTGACCTGGAATCGATGATCGTTACGCCTTGATGATGAAATCCGGATGTAAGCACGACAAGGTGGCCCCCGTCTGGCGACACGATAATCCGGGAGGGGAAATCTCCCATCAACTGCGTGTGCCTCCCAACAGGAGTAATTCGCCAGCCTTGGGGCAGAACCCGCGTCCGTGACGCGCCAAGGTTCGTGACCGCCAACACCAGACCCATCAAAATGGACAGCGAATTCTTTCTCCAGTCGACCCGTACCCGACTTCTCACGCGAAGCATATTTCTGTCCAGCTATTCTGGCATCTTTCGTGCCCATCAGTGAATCTCCCGGCATTCGATACATTGGATCAAGCATGTTCACGGTTGTATCGCTTGGGCCGGCGATTCTGTTCTGCGTCGTAACGATGCTGGGCTGGGGCTCGTGGGCAAACACGCAAAAGCTAGCCGGGAAAACTGCTTGGCCGTTTGAGCTCTATTACTGGGATTACGTGATAGGTGTGCTTCTACTGAGCATCATCTTCATGTTCACGCTCGGCAGCATGGGTTCGACTGGCATGAGTGCTATTGAGAATCTGCAGCAAGCATCGCATGGGCCAGTCGCCAGAGCAATCTTTAGCGGAGCTCTGTTCAACCTCGCCAACATTTTGCTGGTGGTCGCCATCGATACCGCCGGAATGTCCGTCGCTTTCCCCGTCGGAATTGGATTGGCGCTCGTCATTGGAACCGTTGTGAGCAACGCGCAGACTCCCAAAGGCGACCCACTCCTACTATTCTCAGGCGTCGTGCTGGTTCTTTTCGCAATGATCATGTCCGCCCTAGCTTATAGCAGATTGTCCGGAGCGAGTCGACAAGATCGGAGGAAAGGACTCCTCTTCAGCGTCATCGCAGGTTGCCTGATGGGCTTTTTCTATCCGCAGTTGCAAAGCTCAATTTCGCCGCGCTTCAACGTCAACCCGATTCAACCCGGTTATCTCACTCCGTACACGGCTTTATTTTTGTTCTCAATTGGTCTCGTGGTTAGCAACGTGATTGTGAATACGATTTTCATGCGGGCCGGCGGCAAAACGTACGCTCAATATTTTGCAGGTACGATGAAACTCCATTCCGCGGGCGTGCTGGGTGGGGCAATTTGGATGCTCGCCTTAAGCCTCAATATCCTTGCATCGGGCGTGGCCGGGCCGGCG
This sequence comes from Bryobacteraceae bacterium, assembly GCA_051004875.1. Taxonomy (GTDB): domain Bacteria; phylum Acidobacteriota; class Terriglobia; order Bryobacterales; family Bryobacteraceae; genus Bog-105. The sequence goes on along the minus strand of JBPCJX010000023.1, from coordinate 74,685 downwards.
ATCTCTTACGCGCTCGGCCAGGGTGCAACGCTTGTAGCGGCGATTTGGGGTGTAGTGATTTGGAAAGAATTCCGTGCCGCGCCGAAGGGGATAACGCCACTGATTGCTCTGATGTTCGCCGGCTATATGCTAGGCCTGATCGTCATCGGCATTGCCACGTTATGAGTCAGTTTTTCGGAATTTTAACCTTGACAAATCATGGGAAAGAAAGTGAAGCCGGAACCGAAGGCTCCGAAGAAGAAGCCACCATCGAAACGCAAGTCACGCCAAAGGGCTAAATGATTTTGCGCAAGCTCGGATTTGCACTATGTGTTGGTGCCGCTGCAATCTGTGATGCTTTGCATATCGCAACGTTTATTACGCTAGTCCCACCTGTGTGGATTCTTCCTACGTTCGCTCTTCTAGCCGGAGCAGTGCTTTGCACCCAGGCGTTCAAGTCTGAACTGCGCTTTAAGACGCCGTCGCGGAACTGGGGAATTTTCGGCTTTGCGCTTCTCTTCTACGCCATTCTATCATTTGTCTTCCTCTATAGGCCACCAGGGGCGCAACGAGCGCAAGTATCGTTGGTGGGCAGTACGTTTATTTGTACAAGAGTCAGATCATCAGGACCATCACCGAATACGAAGACAGGATATTTCCGAATCGTCTGACCCGTGTGATGAGCGCATGGTTGGGGATGATGGCCGTGCTTGCTCTGAACCAGTTCCGGTCGAGGAATCGTTGACGGCCAATGCCTACCTCGGGCCATGATTTGTCAAGTACACAAGTCCGCAGTTTTTGCATCACTGTTGCGCCGTTACGACCGGCAATACCAGCGCCGACGGGCGCTGTGCGTCGTGATAGATCGTATTTGTCGCAGTGACATGCCGCCGCGCGAATTCAGTATCTTCGCCCGTATTCAAGTTCCTATCGAAGCGAGGAAAATTGCTGCTGCTAACCTCCAGGCGCAACATATGCCCCTTGCGGAAAACGTCACTGGTCGACCACAGGTCAATAGCGAATTTATAGACCTGTCCCGGGTTCATCAATTGCGCCTTCTCTTGTGAATCGCGGTAACGTCCGCGAACAATTCCTTCCGTCAGATTCTGAGCGAAACCATCCGGCCAGACATCAACCAGTTTGGCAGTGAAATCGGTGTCAACCGCCGATGATTTAGCATACAGCTCAAGGCTTAAAGGTCCCGTTACTTCGAAATCACGAGTAAGTGGCGCAGTAGAGAAAATGAAAACGTCATCTCTGGCTTCATTGGGCCGTTGGTCCCGCGGCCCCGGCGCCAGATGCTGTGAATCACAGCACAGAGGGCCACCAATGGTTGCAACGGGATTAGCGGGATCATAAACGTAGTGGTCAGAAGGTTCAGAACCAGGCTCCTTGGTCGAGAGAGTGCCACTCCCGCGTAATGAGTTCGCACTTCCAGTCGAATGCAAAAAGTATTTGGTACTGCGCGCCCGAGCCAGAGGCCAATCATCCTCTTGCCGCCACTCATTCGTGCCCATGACGAAGATCTTCACGCGCTTCTCTTTCGCAAATTCATTCTCGATGCCTTTTAGAAGGAAGTCGTACCAGCGCAAAGTAACGGGCGTTTCATCCGAGTTAGCCGCGGCAGGACCGAAATCGACGTCGCCGATTTTACGCCCACCACCCGCGTGGCCACCAATAATCACTAACAGACGCTGACCTTCACGGGCTGCCGGGTTTGCGGCTTTTCCCTTCATGCCCACGTAGTTACGCAGCGATCCTCCCTGAAAAATGTCGTACCAAGCAGCAATCGTAAGCGCGGGCACCGTAATATCCCCGTAGTGTTCTTCGATTGACCAGCGCTTCCAATACTCGTCATAACTCGGGTGAGCGAGCCAGTCGAGAAAGTACGGAGCCAGCGAGTCAGTCAAACTCGCAGAGGATGGCGCCTCCTCGAAGTTGAACAACGGATAGCTCGCGAGCGGAAGCTTCCACGCTCCCTCCAAAGCATTCGTGCGCTTCTGCACCGTGCGGTTCAATGTGTCTTGTGCGAGCCCGGACGTCCACGATTGGTCAAACCACTGCTCGAATGCCCCGCCCTGGTACGTCCACCCATCATGATAGTTGCTGGCCGTTACTACAGGGCATATCCCCGCAAGATGCGGCGGATGAGCGATCGCGGTCAACATCTGCGTGGCACCGACATAGGACCCGCCGAACATCCCTACTTTGCCGTTCGAATACGGTAGCGATGCCGCCCATTCAACAGTGTCATACCCATCTTGCGATTCGTACTTGAACGGGTACCATTCGCCCTGAGAAGTGAAGCGGCCACGGACATCCTGAACGATGACGACGTAACCGCGTTCCGCAGCCTCAAAGCCGAACTCTGCTTCGCCGCTCTTGTTATAAGGCGTGCGTTGGAGAAGCACCGGGAAGCGCCCCTCTCCCTTCGGCCGATAAATATCAGCACGGAGTATGACGCCATCGCGCATCGTGGCGATAGCGCCGCGCTCGACTGTGATCTCGTACCGCTCGGCGCTCCCCGCGAGAGATGCGCCTACGAACAGACATATGGCAATTGCGGACAAGCATGCTTTGTCATGACTCATGAATGATCTCCAGACGCAAACGAACTCGTTGTAGGATATAGCATCTCTCCTTCAAAAGGTATGTTTCTCATTACCGTTCTGATTTCATCGTTCTTAGGAATCAACCTTAGTTCAAACTCAGCAGGAAAGACCATGGCACTCGATGTAAGCTCAAGCGCGTTTTCCGAAGGTCAATCCATCCCCGAAAAGTATACTTGCGATGGTCAGAACGTCTCTCCGCCAATCAAATGGAGCGGGGCGCCTGAAAAAACCAAAAGCATCGCCGTCATTTGCGAAGATCCCGATGCCCCATCTGGAACATTCACTCACTGGGTTCTCTATGATCTCCCGGGTACAACGAAGGAATTGGCCGAGGGGTCATCCGGTGGGGGCAAAGAAGGCGTGAACGGGTTCGGTAAGAAAGGATATGGTGGGCCTTGCCCTCCAGCTGGGGCAACGCACCGTTATTTCTTTCGAATCTACGCCCTCGATACAGAGTCGCTAGGCAACGCCAGCTCCTCAAAAGAGGACGTTACTGCTGCCATGCAAGGTCACATACTCGCCCAAGGAGAACTGATGGGCAGGTACAAAAGAAGCAAGTAAGTTGTGCGGGTAGGACGCCGCGTATGGCCGAACCAGGCATCGTTACCAAATTCGCGCAGGGCTCTGTGCGAGGATTCCGTCACACACCGACCGGCTCAGCAACAGCGGGACTGGTCCTCACCCACGGGGCAGGAGGGAACTGTGAGGGACCGCTCCTGGTTTCCGTCGCGACGGCTTTTTGCCAAGCGGGCGTAATGGTATTGCGGTGCGACCTCCCCTTTAGGCAACGCAAGCCATTTGGGCCGCCAACTCCCGCTACAGCCCCGGAAAATCGGGCCGGATTGAGGGATGCGGTCGCCGCCGTCAGAGCCCTGGGATCGGGGCAGGTGTTTCTCGGTGGGCACTCTTACGGAGGGCGACAGGCAAGCATTCTGGCCGCTGAAGAACCTGAATTGGTTGATGCTCTCCTGCTGCTCTCCTATCCACTCCATCCACCCAATAAGCCCAGGCAGCTACGGACGGATCATTTGCCCAATTTGCGAATTCCCGTGCTATTCGTGCACGGAACTCGGGATCAGTTCGGCTCAATCGAACACATGCGTGCCGCCCTTCACGTGATCCCGGCGAAAACACAGCTTGTAGTGATACAAGGAGCAGGCCACGACCTCGCGCGCGGTATGTTCGATCTGGACCGGCTTGTCGTCCGCGAGCTTCAGAACCTGACGCGCTAGTGGGATTTCCCGGTCAAATCGTAAGCGGCATTGCCGCTCCCTCACGGTCGCGATTCTGAAAGCGGTACGGAACCGGCGCGTAAGCAAGCGGTTTGCAGACGCTATGGAAATCACCGGGACAGCCCACTAAGCAATTGCGCGTACGACCCGGACCGGCAGGAAAATGATTGCCGCTACGAACGCCAGTACTCCATGCACCGCGATTCCCAGAAGCCGGAACGGGATCAGTAGTAGCCACACAATCGGGTAGCAGATAAGTGCCATGATCGCCAGAGGCCACGAAAACACAAAGAGAAGGCACCACAACAGAAAAATGATCATGCGTCGCTTACCGTCTGGAGATACGAGTAAAAAACGCTGCGGTTCCCTAATTTTCATACCGATTCGCCCACCAGCGGCTTCCCGGACAGGCGCTCGAGTATCGCGACCGGCGCATTGCTCGGTGTCGCCATTGATTTGCGCGCCACGATAAACGTTTGTTCCAACGCATACTGGCCGGATTGCACGGAATGCGGCAAGACGTCCGTGAAAGCTAACCAGGTAGACCCCGGCGGAAAGTCAAATCGATACGTCTTGCTCGACTGGAACTCCTCGTTACGCTTCAGATAGTCGTGAAACCGAAGCATGAACTCGTCGTAAGCGGAGCGAGGCACAACTGGCAGCCGCAGTTTGCGAAGCCCCCGCACTACTTTATTGCGGACGCGACTCACCGGCGATGCCGCTCGGGCAGCCACGTCATCCAGTCCAGCGTCTCGTGCATAGCGTGTCGCCACGATGGTGAACGGCTCGGAAGTGATCCACACGCGAGGCTCGGTCGGATGGATATTCGTGAAAACGCGCAAAATCAAGTCCCCGTTAGTAGGGCGGGTTGGAAACGCATCCGTATGAATCAAATCGTTCCGCTTATTCAACGGCAGATCGCGCCCCTTCTCCTCGAGCGGTCGATAGCTTGCGTAATCGAGCTTCCAGGCCGTCGCATATTGAGGAAGCATCTCTCGCACGAACTCGATAACATTACGCGAATACTCTTGAAAAACGTTGTGAAGAGTCGCCATTTCGACGCTCTTCGGGTCGACTCCTGTGACCCGGTCGAGCGCCGGCCGGTAAGCAATGTTTTTGTGAACGGCTCCGCCCGCAAAGTTTAGGCTCCGCAGGAATTCCTTGGACGTATCGGATAACGCAAACGGCGTGGTTGGGAACAAGATGACATTTCCGGCCTCCAACTCTGGCCGGTAATCGCGCCATTCAGGCGCAGGCCACTGATCGACAGTGATCACTTCCATCGGCGAAGTTCAGTCGACGTGAAGTACGTGAGTTGCACAGACATATTAGTATACCGGGCCGGACATAGCTGCATGAACAGCGGGCGGATGTTCAAAACCGGGTGATTCTGATCCCAGAACCGAACACATCGAGCAGGCATCGCTACAGGTATTTCCCTGATGACGTACGCTGGATCGATTCGCGCGTTCGGTATTCGAACTGCCTGAGTATTGACGACGTATCTCGTCGTCAGGAGCGCTGATGTTACAAAACCTCCGCTTTGCCTTCCGAATGCTGCGGAAGAACCCGGGCTTTACGCTTGTTGCTGTTTGTTCATTGGCGATTGGAATTGGCGCGAATTCCGCCATCTTCAGTTGGGCGGATGCTCTTCTGCTGCGTCCGCTGCCGGTTTTCAAGCCCCAGCAGATCGTTACCGTCCGTTCAAGCTCGCCATCCGATCCCTCAAACAATCTTTCTTATCGCGATTACGTCGATTTTCGCGATCACAACCGGAGCTTCGATGGCTTAATGGCATATTCGCTGGCTCCGTTTGGGCTGAGCGAAAAACCCGATAGCTTGCCACACCTGAAATACGGCCTCTTTGTGTCGGAGAATTTCTTTCGCGTGCTGGGTGTTGAACCCGTCCTCGGCCGCGGATTTCGTTCCAATGAAGATAAAATTCCAGGGCGCGATGCCGTGGTTGTGCTCAGCCACAATCTATGGGTCACTCAGTTCGGAGCCGATCGTTCCGTAATCGGAAGGAAAGTGCGACTGAACGGAACAGATTTCACGATCGTTGGCGTCGCCCCTGAGCACTTTACGGGAGTGGATCAGTATTTCAGGCCTGCCTTGTTCGTGCCGATCGCGATGTCGGCACGCGTCGGACAGCAAGATGCGCTCGAGAAGCGCGACAATCGCTGGCTGAATGTTAAGGGACGGCTGAAGCCGGGAGTCACGGCGCCGCAAGCACAGGCTGATCTTGTCTCGATCACCTCGGCTCTCGCGCGAATGTATCCTGACACGAACCGAAACCAAAAAGCGAGGGTGCAAACCGAATTCCAGGTGCGGATTGAACAAGACCAGCCGGACTCCCAGCTTGTCGCCATGCTGCTGACCCTGGCCTTGAGCGTGCTTCTGGTTGCGTGTGCAAATGTGGCGGGTCTCTTGCTTAGCCGCGCCCGTGCGCGTTCTCGTGAAATGGCCGTGCGGTTAGCCATCGGCGCGGGCCGCGGACGTCTCATCCAGCAATTGCTGCTCGAGAGCCTGCTGATCGCGCTTATTGGTGGAACTCTCGGCGTCGCAGTCGCATACGGCGGTACGAAATTCTTCAACCAAATACAGATTCCCTCGGACCTGCCAATCGTCATTTCCGCCCACCTCGATAGCCGGGTTCTGCTCTTTACGCTTGCCGTTTCGCTGGCGAGCACGATTCTCTTCGGACTGACTCCGGCCATCCGCAGCACCCGAGCGGACCTTGTTCCTGCGCTGAAAGCTGCGGATGCCGACATGACTGCGCGACACCGTCTCTGGGGGCGTAATCTACTCGTCGTCTGCCAAATTGCGATCTCGCTCATCCTGCTCACGGTCTCGACGATCCTCTTTCGAGGGTTTGCCCAGCAGCTCAAAGCGCCTGGCTTCCGCACAGATCATCTGCTGATGATGAGCTTTAATCCGAAGCTGGTCCGCTACACCGATGCTCAAACGCAGCAGTTTTACAAGCAATTGTTGGAACGAGCGCGCTCAGCCCCTGGCGTAAAGTCGGCAGCGTGGACCTTGGACATTCCTTTCAGGCCAGACCAAGACGGCGATAGCGTGGCGCCCGAAGGTTATCAATTCCCGCCGGGACAGAAAACGGCTAACGTGTTCTCCGATACCGTGGGCGACCAGTATTTCGACACTATCGGTATCCCGATTGTGCGTGGGCGCGCATTTCTGCAATCCGATACCGCAGATGCGCCACGAGTCGCCGTGGTCAACGAGCAGTTTGCGAAACACTATTGGCCTAATCAAGATGCAATTGGCAAGCGCTTCCATTTGTCAGATCCAAGGGGTCCCCTGATTCAAATTGTCGGGATGGCCAAAACCACAAAGTATTTGTGGATCGCCGAGCCGTCGACCGAGTACATCTATCTGCCCTTGGCCCAGCGCCCGCAACCACGTATGACCCTGATAGCTCACTCGGAATCGGATTCGGCCGCCCTCGTACCGGTTCTGCGACAGGCCGTCAAAAGCCTAGATCCCAATATGCCCATCTACGGCATCCGCACCATGGACGATTTTTACAGACAGCGGGCCATTAAGACGACAACGATAATCATACAAACGGTCGGAAGCCTCGGCCTCATGGGACTCCTGCTCGCGATGGTTGGGTTGTACGGGCTAGTGGCCTATTCCGTCAGCCGGCGCACGCGCGAAATCGGAATCCGCATGGCAATCGGAGCGAACCGCACAAAAGTAGCACGAATGGTTCTGAAGCAAGGCTTGATACTCGCGGTGAGCGGCATCGCGATTGGGGTTATCGGAAGCGTCCAGGCGCATAAGGTTTTGGGCTTTCTGTTCGGCGGCTCAACGGCCATGACTTCTATGGAAGAGGCCGTCATCATCTTTCTGCTAATGCCGTTGACGCTGATTATGGTCACGTTGCTGGCGACCTATGTGCCCGCACGGCGGGCCTCGCTAATCGATCCCATGCAAGCTTTGCGAGACGAGTAGCAAGGTCACCAGGTAATCCGGCCGGGTTCGCTAGTGCGAAGCCTGCTTGCTGAAGATCAGCGTCTCTTCTTTGCCAGTTGGATCGATATGCTCCAGCGCCACCGTAAGCGTCTGCGTATCGGGCGACAGTTTCATGGTCCACTCATCACTGGCATTTTCTTTTAGCCCTTCAGTCTTCAAGACGACAAGCGCAGGACCGTTGTACCAGACAGACACTTTCGCCTTATGCCCGGCTTCGTCGTATTCGCATTCAGTGCCTCCGGTTCCACACGAACTGCGAAGTCACCTGCTTCCCGTCCTTGTCTCGAACGACTCTGACCATTTTGAGTTTGTTCGAGACGTTCTCAATCGTTAGAGTGACAAGGCGCCCGTCTACGACCTGACTTTTGGCGGCGTCCATTTGCCAAGCGCCTGTGAAGTTCGGATTATCGGGATCTGCCGATACGAGCAATGGAAGGAGTAAAGGCGCGGCGAGTGCTGCCACCGCCAAAGAAAAACAGCGCATGGAAACCTCCTGGCGCGATCAACCCAGTGGAGCGGCGCGCTAAAAAATGTTGTTGTATTTACCTTTATACCTGAAAAAACGTCGGGTAACGAGGCGGACTAATTTATCCCTTGATCACGCCCATCGGTCTCAGCCGTGCCACTTTCCTTGCTAACCCGGCATTGTGGACCACTTCGATCACCTCGTCCACATTCTTGTAGGCTTCCGGAAGTTCTTCGAGGATTCCATCGCGCGATTCACTTCTCACCATGATTCCCTTTTCTTCAAGCTTGCGTTGCTCGTCGCGCGCATTTTTTCCCTTGCGAACCGCCGTCCGGCTCAGAAGACGCCCTGCTCCGTGGCATACGCTTCCAAAGGTCTCGAGCATTGCGCCCTGCTGCCCCACCAGCACCCACGATGCCGTCCCCATACTGCCCGGAATGAAGACAGGCTGCCCAATTGATCGATACTCCGGAGGTATCTCACGATGGCCGGGCGGAAATGCTCGCGTAGCTCCCTTCCTGTGCACCAGGACTTCACGCTTACGCCCTTCTATTTCGTACGTCTCGCGTTTCGCAATGTTATGGCAAACGTCGTAGATCAGCTCTAGTCGCGCGTTATCACCGAAAATTCTCCGGAACGCCCCGCGCAAGAAATGCATGATGCCCTGTCGGTTCGCCCAGGCAAAATTAGCGGCAGCGGCCATCGCGCCCAGATACGCTTGTCCCTCCTCGGAACGGATCGGTGCGCACGCTAGCTGGCGGTCAGGCAACGTGATCTTGTATTTGGGCATCACCTGATTCATCAAAGCCACGTAATCGGTACAAACTTGGTGCCCTAAACCGCGCGACCCAGAGTGAATGAGCACGACCACTTGCCCCTCCTCGATGCGCATCGCGAGGGCCGCTGCTCGATCGTGCACCTGTTCTACGTATTGCAGCTCCAGAAAATGATTGCCGCTGCCTAGTGTGCCGAGTTGCGGCGCTCCTCGCTCTTTGGCGCGAGCGGAAACCTTGTTGGGTAGCGCACCTTCAAGCGCCCCACCCGCTTCGGTGAATTCGGCATCGCGCTCGTCTCCATACCCGTTCTCGACCATCCAGCGAGCCCCTCGTCGCAGAACGTCGTCAATTTCGCCGGGCTTAATTTTTACCCGGCCTTCAGAGCCCGTGCCGCATGGCACGTCGCGAAAGATCTGATCGATGATCGCCTTCAGCCGGGGGCGAACCTGCGTTTCCGTCAACGTGCTGCGCACCAACCGCACCCCGCAGTTAATATCGAATCCGACCCCGCCTGGTGATACGACGCCGTAATCCACATCAAGCCCAGCAACGCCGCCTATCGGAAAACCGTAGCCCTGATGAATGTCCGGCATAGCCAGGCTTGAACCCACAATGCCGGGCAGCGTGGCCACATTCATAGCCTGCGTTAACGATTGATCTTTCTGGATTTGCTCAAGCAGTGCCGCACTCGCGTAGACTACAACGTCCGTGCGCATGCCCAAGCTCTCGTCGCGGGGGATGCGATACCGGAATGCATCGATCGGCTCCAGCCGCGTGTTCGCCATCAGACATCAACATACACTTCAGCGATCCAACCGTTTTCTGTTCGTTCAACTTTGAGCTGGTGATATGTCACCGCTTTCACGGCAAGTTTAGGCGGATGTCTCTTCGGGTTCCGCGCTTCGCCCGTGGCGATGCATTCGATCTGCGTCTCACTCAATTGTGAAATGTCAAAAGCACAGAGAGCGATGCGTTTGCCGTCCACATAATAGAGCACTTCATTCAGCCAATTAACAAGAAGGGATTCGTAATCTCCGCCCTCTGCCGATAAAGAGACCTGTTGAACGGACTGTATGTTCGACCCATCGAGAATGATATAGACCAGCGCTTGAGCGCAGTTTGCAAACAGTTCTTCAACGTTTGCGCCATATGCCCTAAAGCCAATATCAGCGGGATGGTCTAGGAACTCAAACTCCATAAGCTACGAGAGTTTCGGTCCCAGGCATGTAAAAGGATAAGGGCAATCACGATCAGAGCCAATGACAGGCCCCACCATAGTCCATAGACTCCGTATCGGTAATGAAAGCAGAGTAAATAGCCGACGGGCAACCCGAAGAACCAATAGCCACCGAGATTGATCAGCATGGGCCCGCGCGTATTCCCCAAACCTCTAAGCGCGCCAGTCGCGACCGTCTGAATACCGTCGAATAGTTGAAAGAGAGCTGCTAATGCAAGCAGACCCGTGCCCACCACCACAACACCGGGATCGCTCGTATAGACATGCAGGATTTGCTTGGGTATGAACAGAAACACGGCCGCCGAACACGACATGAAAGCGCAGGCGATGCCTAAAGCGATGAAGCCGCTTCTCCGCGCCACACGACCTTCACCCCGACCTATGGAGTGACCGACTGCAACAGCAGCAGCGGAAGAGATACCCAGCGGGATCATGTAGCTGAGTGCGGCACAACTCAGCGCAATTTGGTGAGCCGCCAAGGCAACCGGCGTTAACCGTCCCGCGAGCACGGCAGCCGCCCCGAATGCACTGATCTCGAGCAAGATTTGGAGTGCAGCGGGAAAGCCGATACGCAACAACCGCCACAGCCGCGCGGGATCGGGCTTGCGAAACAGGCTCTTGAGACCTGGCTCAAGCTTTCTTTCAAACCACCAAATGAAAAACGCCAGCATCGCTGCCATGTAAACGCGTGCCACGCAAGTGGACAGTGCGGAGCCAGTGACGCCCAGCGCCGGCAGTCCCCAATGCCCTTCAATCAACAACCAATTGAAGAACCAATTTATGGCGTTGGCACTGACCAGTACGAACATGACTGGCCGCACATGTCCCATACCTTGCAGATACCGGCGGAACGCGGCATAAAGCAGCAGAGGCAAGGTGCCCCAACCGAGTGTTGTCACGAATGGGCCCGCCAGTGCGCTAACTTGTGCGTTCACGCCAAGCGAATAGAAGAGCGGCGGCATGAACGCAAAGAGAATCATCAACACTGGCGTGATGAATAAGGCAAGATAAATGCCTTGCGCCAAGAACCGATGACAAGCTTCCCGATTCCCGGCTCCGTAGGACTGGGACACCAGCGTGTCCAGGCCAAGTAACAAGCCCATTCCGAAAATCGCGAACGAGTAAAAGGCACTGCTGCCTACGCCTGTCGCGCCGATCGCAGCAGGCCCGAGCCGTCCTACCATGATGGTATCCACGACCGACATCGACATCCAGCCCAATTCCGCAAAAATGACCGGCACGGCGAGTATCAGCATCCGGCGAACCTGCGTCCCGAAGCTTAGGGTTGAGGGATCGGTCAGAGCTTGCATCTACGGTAGGACTCGTTGGCCCCATCCTTCAGCGCCACTTAATATTGCAACCGATGCTGGGTGTTTGGTTCGGGTTGACGGGGCGGCCGTTCAATAAAGCATCAATCGCAGCCCGCAGGTCGCGGCCAGTCACCGGCTTTCCGTTACTCGGACGACTGTCATCTAATTGGCCACGGTACGCAAGCCGGCGTTTCTCATCGAAAAGAAAGAAATCAGGCGTACACGCTGCTGAATAAGCTTTGGCTACATCCTGGCTTTCGTCGTAGCACAACGGGAAATTGAAGCCAAGCTCTGTAGCCATTTCCCGTAGGCTCCCAGGTGAGTCGTCGTGATACACATCTGCGTCGTTTGAAGAAATGGCGACGATCCCGAGCAATTGCGAAGCATAGTCCTTGCCCAGTCGAGCGAGCTCACTCTGAACGTGCTTCACAAACGGGCAATGCCGGCAAATGAACATAACGAGCAGCGCCTTCTTTTCACTGAAGTCTCCAAACTTGACCGATTTCTCCGATATGACGTCCGGCAATTCGAACTCGGGAGCAGGCGTCCCAAGCGCAAGCATGGTCGATTCTGTGCGTGCCATATGTATCCACCGACAGCGTAGCAAGCGCAGCGAATGTCGGCCCTATCCGCCCTGGCCACTGCTGTAAGCTGAAGAGTTAGCGCCGGGCTTTTAGCTCAGTTGGTTAGAGCGTCTGGTTTACACCCAGAAGGTCGCAGGTTCGAGTCCTGCAAAGCCCACCACTTCCGACAGGCGTGAGCACTTTACCCTCAAACGTCAAGTAAGCCAATGACGAAGATCTCGATCCAGAAGATTCGACAACTTCAGAATATCGTCTCGATAGTAATCCAGCAGATAGTCTCTGTCTTTACTGTCCATCACAAGAGATCTACGCTTTCTGAAGGCAATGGTCCGAAGATGAGATCGAAAGACACGTGGACTCAGCTTCTTAAGACGCTGCCACACGCCGTACCTTTTTAGGAAATGAGCAAATACGACTGCTCTGGGAACTTTGGGTTCGAGCTCTCTTTTGGACATATCGGGCGTAAAACGCGAATCGACATTAAGGAAACAAAAAAGCTCTTTCAACATTCGGGCGGGTTGTTGCCGATAATCCTCAAAAAATAAAATATGTATGTTCTCTTTTGGAAAGATGCCCAAGTATCGCTTGACCTGTTCGTAATAGAGGCCTAACTCGAGCGACGGATACCCTATGCTAAACTTTTCGCTCTTCCTGCGTGAACCGGCGTAAACATGTCGGCGGAAGGATTCATAGATAATTCCGTTCGTCACATTGTGCAGGTATTGCGAGAACGCCCTCTCGGCAGGGTCTCTCAAAATCATCACGATCTTGGCATCCGGGATTCTAGAAAAAATGTTTCCAGCTGCGGTTTTCGACCAAAGATAAAGAACGCTTGCTTCACCAATAGCTTTCTCTTCTTTGACCTTCTCGAATAATTTCAGATAATCTTCCCATTCCAGAAGCATTCCTCCAAACCGCTTTTCGGACATCGGGCCTTCAAGATAGGCCTTCAGTGCATCCATATCGCGCCTGACTCGTTCTTGAAGTTCTTCGCTCACATTCTCGGGCCGTATCTCTGAGGCAAAGAAATTCGGCTCCTTGATTGGGCTCATGTAGACCTCGGGATGTTCAGCTAGGTACTGATAAAGCGAAGTAGTTCCGGCTTTCGGTGCGCCTACAACGAAGAAGTTCGGAACTCTATTGGAACGTGCCATGGCGGATAAGAAAAAAATAGCGGTCTCTGTTGCACTCCCCAAAAAGCTAACCGCAAGAGGAATAGATGTCAAGGCCGGCGCTACCGTAGTGAATTTTCTAAGATTAAGCAAACTGGAGATTTCTGATTTGCCGTGAAACCGCTTCCCGAAGATGCCGATTTTCGACTAAGCCTCTGCCAACTGTTAAATCCGGATTTGGTGGCCGACCCGCATCCGCTCTATCATCGTATTCGTTCGAACGATGCCGTGCGATGGGACATTTTTCTGCGCGCTTGGGTCGTCACCCGCTACGACGACGTAGTGTGGGTCCTGCGTAATCTGTCCGCCAGCCGGACTCCTTCGCAGGATCGGCTATCCGAGCGGGGGCTAGACCACTTCAGGCCAATCACCTCTGTCATGGAAAAGCAGATGCTGCTTTCGGATCCGCCATATCACACGCGCATTCGCAGGCTTGTGGCTTCGGCATTTACAGCCGATAAAATTGCCGGCCTGACAGAGCGAATTCGCCGGATTGCCCGGAAACTCCTGGCGAGATCGCTGGACGGTGGCGAAATGGATGTCATCGCGGAGTTCGCAGATCCTTTTCCCGAAATGGTGATTGCCGTGATGCTCGGCGTTCCGGAAGAGAATTACGGGCAGCTCGGTATTTGGGCATCCGACTTCGCAGAAACTTTCGGGAACTTCACGCAAAACCCCGCTCGTACATCCGCAATCTTGCAATCGTGCGGCGAGATGACGAGTTACTTTCGCGACTGCATTTCCCGGTTTCGACACAAGCTTAACGACGGCCTCGTCTGTTCGTTCATGACAACAAACGTCGACGGAGATACGCTAACCGAGGATGAGATCGTCGCGAACTCGATCGGAATGCTGGTCGGCGGATATGAAACGGCGAAAAATCTGATCGGCACCGGTCTGCTTACACTGCTCAATCATCCCGAGCAGATGGAAATGTTGCGCCGAGACGGTGCGCTTCTCGCTCCCACCATAGAAGAATTGCTTCGATACAACTCGCCTGTCCAGCTAACCGGGCGCATCCCGACCAGCGACATAGAGCTGCGAGGAAAGGACATCAGCGCCGGCGAGCCAGTAATTGCGGTGCTTGGTGCGGCTAATTGTGATCCTGAGCGTTTTCCAGATCCCGATCGGTTCGACCTCACACGATCGGACAACCGTCACGTTGCGTTGGGCTGGGGGGCTCACTTCTGCATCGGTGCCGTACTCGCCAGGCTGGAGATGCGTGTCGCCCTCGAATGCCTCCTGGATTTACCCAATCTTCGGCTTGAACGAGAGGGACTAATATGGCGCAGTCATCTTCTTTTCCGTGGACTAAGTGCTTTGCCCGTGAGCTTTGATAAACCTCGTGAGCTTGATAAACAATCATCGGCGATATAACGACGGAGGCCCGGCACACCTGATACGATGTCCGGCAGACCGATGCGACGACGAGACGTTCTCAAGGCCATCACCGCTGTACCGCTTGGAGTTGCCATGGATTCCCGTGCGACACCCGCAGCTCGCTTTGCCGCTCAACCTGGCCAATACACCGCAGACTGGAAATCCCTCAACTCGCGGCCTATGCCGTCCTGGTACACGGACGCGAAATTTGGCATATTCATCCACTGGGGTGTCTACTCCGTTCCTGCCTTTGCTCCCGTAAACGTAAAAGACGAAACCCCGTACGCCGAATGGTATTGGCATTCTCTTACCGAAGGCAAAAAGGCAAAAGGATCGACTGGACATGGCGCGCTTACGTGGGCCTTTCACAAGCGGGTGTATGGCGCCGAATTCCCCTATTTCGATTTCGCGCCCATGTTTCGCGCCGAGTTCTTTGATCCGGACCGGTGGGCTGATGTTTTTTTTCGCTCAGGCGCTCGCTACGTCGCGCTCACGTCGAAACATCACGAAGGCTTTACACTGTGGCGCAGTGCCGAAGCAAATCGCGCTTGGCGCCGGCCCTGGAACAGCGTGGACATTGGCCCTAAGCGAGATCTTGTATTAGAACTCAGCGAAGCCGGGCGCCGCCGGGGTTTGCGTATGGGCATCTACTATTCGCTTTACGAGTGGTACAACCCGCTTTGGCTCTCCGACAAGAAGCGCTACGTGGCCGAACATTTGTTTCCGCAATTCAAGGATGTAGTCACGCACGTGAAGCCTTCCATTATCTTTTCCGATGGTGAATGGGAGTTGACCAGCGCCGAATGGCGGTCGCCTGAGCTGCTCGCATGGCTGTTCAATGAGTCGCCGGTTGCCGATGAAGTCGTAATTGACGATCGTTGGGGGAAAGATACGCGCCACAAAGACGGCGGCTATTTCACCACGGAATACACGTCCGGTCTCCAGCAATCCCAGCATCCCTGGGAAGAGAGCCGGGGCATGGGTTTCTCATACGGGTATAACCGCATGGAGACGTTGCAGGACTATCACACTAACCGCGAGCTCCTCTTGATGCTCATCGATATCGTAAGCCGTGGAGGCAACCTTCTGCTGGACATCGGCCCCACCGCAGACGGCCGCATTCCGGTGATTATGGAAGAGCGCTTGGTTGCAATGGGAGACTGGCTCCGCACAAACGCTGAGGCCATCTACGGAACACACGCCTTCGCGCGAAGCCGGCAATGGAGCAATGGAACCGTTCCGCGAATGGAAGACAAACAGTTCATGGCCGAATATGACATCACGAAGTTAGTTGATGCCCCGCGCCCAGGCTATGCGCGAATAGAAGCTTTTTTCACTGCCAAGGACGATGTCATATATGCAATCCTTCCACGCTGGCCTGCCAACGAGATTTTGTTTGAAGACCTCGTCCCACGCCACACCGCAAGAGTCACCTTACTCGAATCGGGCGAGGAGCTGCAATGGCACCTTCAGGGAAGCCGTCTACGCGTTGAAGTCCCTGAATCGCTTCGCTCAAAGCTTCCGTACCGCGAGGCCTACGTTCTGAAGATGGTAGGCGTCGGCGCTCCTTAGCTGCCGGTTCTCAGTGCATGTGGTTGAACAGGAACCAGAGCAGGATAAGTCCACCCGGCACACCCAGAACCCAGGCAATCATGTATTTCATTGCTTTTTTATCTCCTCCGCCAAACTGGCGTGCAAGCGGATTGCCAACCTCGTTGTACTTTACATTTCAGAACGTTAGAGTGTTGGCATCTCAGCATCGCCGAGAAAAATATTCCTGGCCTGCGCTCATAGCCAAACCGCCGGGAAATTGCGGCTAGCACGCTACAATGGCACTTTCATGCCACAGCTACTCGCCGGCAAGACCGCGCTGGTCCTCGGCGTCGCCAATAAGTGGAGCATTGCTTACGCGATATCTTCTGCATTCGTTCGCGAAGGCGCCTCTCTTGTTCTCACCTATCAAGGCGAACGCCAACGTCAAACAGTGGAAGAGTTAGGCTCCGAGTTGAACGCTTCGAAGATCCTGAATTGCGATGTCACGAAACCTGATGAGCTTGAGCATCTTGTCTCGGAATTGAAGCAGAGTTCACCCGTTATTGACGCCGTTGTCCACAGCATCGCGTTTGCTAATAAGGACGACTTGAGCCGCCCGTTTCTAGAAACCAGTCGCGACGGTTTCCTCCTTGCCCAGGAAGTAAGTGCCTATTCACTCGTGTCAGTGTCCCGAGCAATCTCCCCGTTGATGACTAAGGGTGGATCTGTTACAACTTTGACTTACCTCGGCTCAACTCGCGTCGTGCAAAACTACAATGTCATGGGAGTTGCCAAGGCCGCCCTTGAAGCCAGCGTTCGCTACCTGGCAAGCGACCTCGGACCGGCCAACATCCGCGTCAACGCCATATCTGCAGGTCCCATCAAAACTGCATCCGCCCGCGGGATTAAAGATTTTTCCAAAGTCCTGGACGGCGTGGCTGCAAATGCACCGCTTCGAAGAAATACCGATCCCGCTGAAGTAGCCGATACCGCAGTGTTTCTAGCCAGCAATCTTGGCCGGGGCGTCACTGGAAATATAGTATTCGTAGACGCGGGATTCCAAATAATCGGTTTAGGTTTACAGTGAGCACGGTGGCGTGAATAGAAAGACACCTAACGCTCCCGTCGGTCATTCGTCTCAATTGACAGAGCTCTTTACGCTTCATTATCCTGGTGGTTCCAAGCGCGGTAGCGCTCCGAAGACTCAACAAAGAACCGGGTTCCCCACCTTCTTTGAGCTAAGTCTTCACAAAACAAATATATGATTCAAGTTGAAGGTCTTTCGAAGAAATATGCGCGCACTGTCGCGGTGAATGACATTTCCTTCTCGGTGGAAAAGGGCGCCATAGTGGGATTTCTCGGTCCCAACGGTGCCGGAAAAACCACGACGATGCGCATCTTAACATGCTTCATGCCGCCTACCGCGGGCAAGGCGACGGTGGCCGGGTTCGATGTTTTTGAGCAGCCGTTCGAAGTCAAAAAGCGCATCGGCTACCTTCCCGAAGCGCCGCCTCTTTATCCGGAAATGAGCGTAGTCGACTACCTGACTTTCGTCGCGCGCCTGAAAAATATTCCGAATTCACACATCAAAACCCGTACCGAAGAGGTCATGGAGCGCTGCGCTGTTGCCGATGTCAAGGCCAAGCTCATTTCGAAGCTTTCCAGAGGGTATCGTCAGCGCGTCGGGCTGGCTCAAGCTATCATCCACAACCCCGACGTGTTGATTCTCGATGAGCCGACCTCCGGACTCGACCCCAAGCAGATTAACGAAACTCGCGAGCTTATAAAATCGCTCTCAGGCGAACACACCATCATTCTCAGCACCCATATTCTCCCCGAAGTAGAGGCGGTTTGCGAGAAGGTCATCATCATCAATAAAGGTAAGCTCGTCGCCACAGATTCGGTCGAGAATCTTAAGCATCGAGCCGGCCTGGGCAACGTCGTCCAATTGCAAATCGATACAGCTGGTGATGGCGATGCAACCGCAGTCCATCAAAGGCTCGAGCAAGTTCCTGGGGTAAGCAAAGTACTCGATAAACCGGCCGCGGGCGATAGGTTCATTTTCGAAGTTGAAAGTCTGCCCGATCGGAACGCGCGTGCCGACCTGGCGCGTGCTGTCGTCCACTCTGGCTGGAATCTTCTTGAGTTGAAGTCTCTCACTTATAGCCTCGAAGAAGTATTTCTTGAACTTACCGGATCCAACTCCGAGCCCCAGAGTTCAACCATTGCAGAAGGTATCCAATGAGAAACGTATGGACAATTTGCAGGCGTGAGCTTTACAGCTATTTTGTTTCACCGATCGCTTGGGTCTTACTCACCATCTTTGCGTTTCTGAGCGGAGCGTTTACTTACATTATTACGGCTAGTTTTGTCAGGGCTTCATTGGAAGGCCAGATGACCGGACAATCTTTTCCGATGAACGTCAATGAGCAGGTCATCAGACCTCTCTTTTCGAACGTCGCAGTAATTGGCCTATTTTTGATTCCGCTTATTAGTATGCGTCTATTTGCGGAGGAAAAGCGCCAGGGCACGATCGAGCTGCTAATCACTTCCCCAGTGCATGACCTGGAAATCGTCTTAGGCAAGTGGTTGTCAGCCGTAATTATGTACTCCGCACTGCTTCTCGTGTTACTTATCGATTACTCTTTCCTATTTATATACGGCCAACCCGACTGGAAGCCGGTAGTAACTGGTTTCTTAGGCGTCTTGTTATTCGGTGCATGCCTATTGGCGCTAGGAACATTTATTTCGACTACCACCAGAAATCAAATAGTCGCCGGTGCGGTCGGCTTTGCGCTGGCCTTGCTGCTATGGATACTGGACTGGACAACCTCTTTCGGCAACTCTCCGACGGTACAGGTCATGAGCTATCTCTCGATCCTGAGCCACCTCGATAGCTTTGCGCGAGGTGTGATCGACAGTAAGGATGTTATCTACTATTTATCGATGATTTTTCTTGGTTTATTTTTGACAACTCGCTCACTTGAATCGTTACGGTGGAGGGCGTAATGGCGGTCGATAAATCAAAAAGTTCGGTTGCAGCGCGTCAAACGCGTTACGGCGCCACCGCTACTCTGTACACCCTTGTCGTGATTGCAGTATTAGTTACGGTCAACTGGCTCGCGAATCGTTACAACAAGAGCTACGACACAACCAGCAATAAGCGATTCACTTTATCTCAGGAGACGAAGAAGCTTGTCGGAGGTCTCAAATCCAACGCTACGATCACCTACATCGATAAAGCTAGTAACTTTGGCCAGGCCAAGGGTATGCTCGATCGCTACGCGAATCTCTCGCCTAAGATCCATCTGCAATACATCGACGCGCAAAAGCAGCCGACCGTAGCTCGTAGCTATGGCGTGCGCTTTCTCGGCACGGCTTACGTCGAAATCGGCCAACGGCGTGAGGAAGCGAAAGGCGTGACCGAAGAGGGTCTCACAGGCGCATTTCTCAAAGACCTAAAAGGCGTTCGGAAAGTCTGTTTTGTGAGCGGCAGTAAACAGCATGCGCTCGACGATACTCAGGAAAACGGATTGTCGCGGTACAAAACTCTCCTCGAGCGCGACAACTATCAAGTTGAAGCGGTTTCTTTGATCGATAAAACAGAAGTTCCGAAAGACTGCACGGTACTTGCCGATGCCGGCCCCCAGCTTGATTACACCCCCAACGAAGTAACTGCAATCAAGAACTACGTCCAGAGCGGCGGTCGCGCGATGTTCCTCATCGACCCGCCTCTTGACTTTGGTCGTGAACATATTGCACGGAACGAAGGCCTCATGAAGCTGCTTCAGAGCTGGGGCGTTACACCTGCCGACGACCTTGTCCTTGAGCAGAATGCCATGGCGCAGCTCTTCGGCTTTGGACCTGAGATTCCGCTGGTATCTAAATATGAGGCCCAACCCATCGTCAGTGATTTGAAAGGCGCTTATACTGGTTTTCCAGTCTCTCGTTCGCTTGACGTCAAGAACGGGGACAAGACGACGGTAGAAAAGCTGTTTTCCACGACTGATCGCGCCATAGCGACAACGCGCCTGAACACGAACGAGGTAAATCCGGCCGATCCCGCCAATAAGAAAGGCCCCTTCGTTCTTGGTGCCGCTGGCACTTACAATACCGGTAAGCCTAATAGTCCGGGCCGGTTCGTGGTCATCGGCAGCTCTGGTTTTGTGGATAACGCGATGATCGGGTTTCAGGGGAACCGGGATCTTGCGGTCAACGCCGTCAACTGGCTTTCCTCTGACGAAGACCTCATTTCGATCCGTCCCAAGGAGCCGGAGGACCGCCGTCTGAACGCGACGCAGCGGCAGATGAGCGTCTTCATGTACGCGGACCTCATCGCGATTCCCCTGCTCATCATTGTGTGGGGCGTATCGATTCTCCTGAAGCGGAGATAGTATGAAGCTGCGAAATCTAATAGTGGCAGCCGCCGTACTAGCTGCTCTCAGCGGAGTTGTGTGGTGGGCCAAGCGCCATCCCGAATCGGCCGGCTCCGCTGCCAATACTCCTCCCGCCCCCAAACTGGCGGACATATCTGATTCCACGGTGCAGCAGATAGAGCTTAGAAAGAAGGATGGTTCAAGGGTTACGCTTTACCGCAAGAACGGCAAATGGTCAATAACCGCTCCGGAATCTTTTTCAGCCGATCAGGACGCGGTCTCGACCATAGTGTCGTCGCTAAATCCAGTTACCGCCGATAGTATTGTCGAAGATAGGCCGTCAGATTTGGCTAAGTACGGCCTCACCACGCCCAGCTTGACGGTTACTATCAAAGAAAAAGCGGGAAAGACCGATCAACTCCTCTTCGGTGATGATGTTCCGGCAGGATCGCTCGTGTACGCCAGTATTAATTCTCGACCCGCGGTTTACACCGTATCATCGTCCGTAAAAAGCTCCTTCGACAAAGGTATTCATGACCTCCGTGACAAACGTTTACTTACCTTCGATTCAAACCGACTAACTCGCGTCGAGCTTATCTCGGGTAAGTCGGACATCGAATTCGGTAAGAACAATCAAAATGAGTGGCAGATCCTCAAGCCTAAGCCCTATCGGGCCGACAGCTTTCAGGTGGAAGACCTTTTGCGTAAGTTGACCGATGCAAAAATGGATCTTTCGGGCACCTCAGCAGATGCCAAGAAAACAGATGCCTCTTTTGACAGTGGGCAACGCGTTGCCACTGCGAAGGTCAGCGATGCTGCGGGCACGCAAACGCTCGAAGTCCATAAGAACAAGGATGACTACTATGCACAGAGCAGCGTTGTTAAGGGTATTTACAAGATCCCTGCTGATCTCGGGAAACAGCTTGAAAAGCCTACTGACGACTTTCGCAACAAAAAGGTCTTCGACTTCGGATTCAGTGATCCTACGAAAATAGAAGCTCAGCAGGGCGACACTGCTAAAATCTACCAGAAAAGCGGTCAGGATTGGAAGCTCAACGGCAAGGTCATGGACCCGCGTTCAATTCAAGCATTTATCGATAAGCTGCGAGACCTCTCGGCAACCAAGTTTGTTGAAAACGGCTTTACTACACCTGTGTTAACCATTGCAGTCACTTCAAACGACGGCAAGCGTGTCGAAAAAGTCGCGTTCGCAAAAACCGCCAATGGCTACATTGCCCGTCGAGAGAATGAGTCGGCTCTCTATGAGCTCGACGGCAAGTCGGTAAACGATATTCTGGAAGCAAACAGTAACATCAAGCAAACGGCCTCTGCCCCGAAGAAGTAGCTGCGGCCGCAAGGCCCTCATGTCTGCTCTCAACACGGACCTTTACGAGCTAACGATGGCGGCGGGATACTTTGCCGCTGGGAAATCCCAAGAACTCGCTACTTTCGAACTCTCAGTACGGCGCCTCCCCGAGAAACGAAACTTCCTCGTAGCTGCAGGCCTGCAACAGGCAGTCGAGTTCCTCTTAACACTCAAATTTCGGCCCGACGAGCTCGACTACTTGCGTTCACTCGAACAATTCAAGAACACTTCCTCTGAATTTTTTGACTTTCTCACGAAACTTCGTTTCACTGGCGACCTATTTGCAGTTCCTGAAGGCACTCCCATCTTTGCGAATGAGCCGATCGCCATCGTTCGCGCGCCTCTCGCCCAAGCGCAGCTCGTCGAAACATATCTGCTTTCCACGTTCGCATTTCAGACAACTATCGCCTCGAAAGCGGCCCGCTGCTTAATTGCCGCAGAAGGTCGCCCTATTGTCGAATTTGGCAGCCGCCGCGCACATTCGCCGGCTGCTGGCGTTCTCGCAGGCCGCGCAGCCTACGTCGCAGGATGTTCGGGAACCAGCAACACAGAGGCAGGAATGCGTTTCGGAATTCCCGTTTCCGGTACAGCCGCACATTCTTGGACTATGGCTTTTCCCAATGAGGAAGAATCGTTCCGAGCCCTTCAGCGCCTGCTCGGTAACTCCACCGTCTTCTTGATTGATACTTACGACACCATCGAAGGCGCGCGTCTTGCTGCGCGTGTTGGCCGGCCGTTTTGGGGAGTCCGCCTCGATAGTGGCGACCTCGCCGCACTGTCTCGCCAAGTACGACTTATCCTCGATGAAGCAGGTTTGCACGATGCCAAAATCATCGCGAGCAATGACCTGAACGAGTACCGCTTAGCCGACTTGGTGCGTTCCCGCGCGCCTATTGATATCTTCGGCGTGGGCACCGAGCTCGCCACCTCTGCTGACGCCCCCAGTCTTTCCGCCGTCTATAAATTAGTCGAGCTGACGAGAGACAACACGCTTCACTACAAAGCCAAGTTCAGCGACGAAAAGAGCACCTTGCCAGGCGCGAAACAGATCTACCGTTACCACAATTGCGACGTCATCGCCCTGTACAGCGAGTGCAACAGCGATTTCCAAGGCGAGCCTCTACTGCGCCCTATCCTGACTAACGGCGAATTGCTGCAACCTTCTCCGCCCATCACCAATCTGCGGTCAAACGCCATATCTGCTGTTGCCGCCCTGCCCCAAGAATTGCATTCGCTCGAAGAGGCCGTTTCCTATCCTGTCGAAATCAGCCCCCGTCTCTTCGAGGTGGCCGAAAGCATTCGCACCCAGCACCAACTCGCAGATACCTAATATCACCAGTTCGATAATTGAGTTGTGAAGACTGTCTTTTTCGACGTTGACACTCAGATCGACTTCTTATTCCCGGCCGGTGCGCTATATTTTCCCGGCGCAGAGAAGATCCTCAAAACCTTGGGCGCATTGACTCGATTTGCAGCCGCTAATCGCTTGCCAATCGTTTCAACCGCTGACGCCCATTCCGAAGACGATCTCGAGTTTCAAACCTGGAAGCCTCACTGCGTAGTTGGAACTGCGGGACAGCGAAAGGCCGGCAGCACTCTCCTCAATCAGTCGCTCGTTTTGAATACCGATATTAACTCGCTCGATGCAATACGTTCCCGAATCGCCAATGCCGCCCAGATCATTGTTGAGAAGCAGATGCTCGATTGTTTCACAAACCCAAATCTGCGTCCCTTGCTGGATCTTATTGGCGCAAACCGCTATTTCGTCTATGGCGTTGCAACCGAGCATTGTGTTCGACCCGCCGCGTTCGGACTCCTCGAGACGGGAGCGCGAGTAGAAGTTGTCACGGATGCGATTAGCGGGATCAGTGCATCGGATGAGCAGGACGTGCTCGAACGATTTCAATCCCAGGGCGGCGTACTCACGACCAGCGCGGCCGTGACAGCCTGAAATCGCCTAGCGATCAAACGTCACGACGTGCTGCCCGGACGGGAGTACGATTGACTTCGTTTTCTCATCTCCAACGCGCTTCCAAAACGGCGCGCCATCTACCTGAACTCCCGAAACTGGTGAACCAAACAATGCTATAGCGCGGCTGCGGCTTGAATACGACACATCGACGCTCGTTTGCGATCCCAACGCGGATAAAACCTCGCCATTGAAGTCCGAAATCCTCACGGCGGGTTCGGCCGTTCCGGTGCGGAGCCGGTGTTTCCCCGCCGGCGCAAGAACAGACTCATCACTCTGGATGGGCCACAGCCTCCCATCAATCTCAACCGGTCCTTGCCAGAGAACTCGAGTCCCCTCAGACGCATTGACGTCCACCTCATCGACGCCCTTCTCGACTACTGTTGCCGTAGTCGCCGCGCTGGGCAGCAGCGCAAGATCCTGCTTCTCGAGCGAATTTTCAAAATACAGCGCTACGCGATGGAACGAAGCTGCGGCTTGGTGCACCAGTTCGAATAACTCAATTCCCGTCTGTTTCTTCGTTGGATAGACGTCCTGATATCGCTCCACAACATTGATATCTATTGCGATCTGATTCAGATCCGGTGCCAATTCGTGATACCTCTCGGCCAGCTTCGAATAACGTTCCGATCCTAAATCCCAAAGTGTCGCCGGATCCTCAACAAGCAACGTGCTTTGCCGCGCCCGCATCAGCGGCAAGCTACGCGCCACGTCTGCTCCCAGCGCATCGCGAATGCCAGGCTCGAAACGATCGTCAATGTGAGTGAGCACCACGTCGAGATACGGTTTAGACGATCTCGTCCGATCGATAACGCTCAGCCAATCTGCTTGCATCCGCGTCGCGAGCCCAGCCCGGAAGTCGAGAAATTTCCGCAGACCTGCAGGATCCTTCGCCGCGGAATGCGACGATGCTGGATCAAATAACAACTTCGGATCAAAGCCTGCCCCTGCCTTAAATTCCTGCCGCACGTCATCGTTCATCGGCGTAAACCGCGCGGGATTAGATGCGCCTTCTAAAGACTCGAAATATAGTTCCGCAACATTCACGCCGTCCCAGTCAAACCTCCCGAGCAGGGCACCGATTTCCTTCGCCACTTCCCGGTGGCAATCCGGATTCTGCAAGTTCATCAATTTGCGCCAGTCCAGTTGCGCGTCCTGTTCAAGGGCCGTCTTCTCACGCCAACTCGGATGATTCGCCCAAAACTTCTCGCTGACATGCGGCAACTCCAGCCACGCATACACTAAAATCGCGTTGCGATGGCACGCCTGTATCAGCCTCTTCAGAAATTCATCCTGCGCCGCATCCGGTTCCACGTTGTGCCACGCCGCCACGTGAAGAACACTGATACCTGACTGCCTCCAACGCCTTGCCAGGTAATCAACGTCCGCGCGAATCCGATAAGAAGAATCGAAGAATGCCCATAGGTTCGTGGTGCGCACCGGCAGCTCAAGACCCAAGTCAACCAGCGCCTGAAGCAGGTATGGATACCGCTCGATCCCCGTTCGGCCCGGCGGCGTAGCCATCCACAGAATGGCTCCATGTGCGGTACGTTTTCCCGCCAGAACCGGAATGCCCTTCCACTTCTCAGTCGCAAAGACCTCAAAGCCGCTCGGCACACCAACTGCCGAAACGCTTACTGCCTGCTCCCAGATGATATTCATCTTCGGCGCGTGCACATCACAGATCCGCCGTACGTCTACCACCTGTGTTTTCGGAATGAATCCCAAGCTCCGCGAAGCTGCCGTGTTGCCTTCGAGAACCACAATATGGCGCTCGGCGAGCTTTGCAACCTCAATCTGTTCCTTAGCGCCGGCAACCACCACACCCGGATCGTCCGGCCCGCTCTTAGCAATTCCTATGGATTCAAATATCCTGCCCCATGGCATAGCGTCCGTTCCCGTCACCCGATAGGTTGGTGCGGCGGCAAATGCCGGCAAGACTGCGATCACGATCATGAGGCTTACTTGTGCACTGCGCATTTTATTTCGAGATGGCATACCAGAGGCTTATACGGACGTCGTAATAGTTTGGCCTGTGCGGATTAGAGATGTTATTTGTATAAACGCCGCGTAGGAAGTCGCTCGACAGATAAACGTTCGATGGCATCCACGGTAAGTGCATTTTCAAGCCCGGTCCCATTTCTACGGTGTCTGCCCAGTACTGCCTCTTGATGTCTTGGGTGAAATTCACGTTGAACAACGCCTGCGCGAACGTATTGCCCCACATGCGGAATGTGCGGCCGCCTCGTTGCTGCAAGTAAAAGAGTGTGTCCTTATTAAAGCGGCTGACATAAACTCCGTCGGCACTGGTCTCGTAGAAATAACCCGGCCTATGCCCGCCCAACAAGCTGCCGAACCCCTTCGTGACATTGACGCCGCCCCGGTAATCCGGAATGGCAATGCCAACGTCGTGTCGCCCCGGCAAGTAACTCAGCGCTTCCCCAGCTTCTCCCCACGCCGTGACGTGATGCCATGTCCGCGACGACACGCCCGCCCCGATAATAAACGCATTCTGCGAAAGGTACGTCGGTGCCACAGCAACAGGCAGGCCGCTTCTTACGTCTCCGTCAAACCGCATCGAGACATAGAACGAAATCAACTTATTGGCGTTCCCCAACCAGGGAAGCGGAATGGTCCGCTTTATCTGGCCATACGTAAACGCATCCTTCCAGCGCGTCGAAAACATTGGCAACACCCAAACTGTTGTTTGGGCCACCGGATCACCGTTCAAAGTGTGGAATGCTTTACTTGCCTGCACGGCAACTGCGCTGTCATCGGCATGCCGGGCTTCGTCAAATGACTGGCGCGCCTCCTCATCCCGCTTTGCGGCGTTGTACGCCCACCCGAGCTTCAGCGTCACTTCCGCGTCTTCGGGTTCATCCTCGTGAGCGCGCTGTAAGTATTTGATCGCGTCCGGAATATATCCAGCCGCCAGGCTCTTCATGCCCATGCTCTTCGCGTCCCTCCCAGCCGCCGACGTAGCTCCCGAAGCAGCGGGACTGACACTGGCCTGTGGACGCTTCTTCACACCTCGCAACCCATCCAACTGCTCGCGTGATAATTCGTCTTTCGGATCGATCGCAAGAACGCGCTCGAACTGCTCCGTAGCCTCGCGCTCTTGATGCATGGCCAAATAGAGAAAGGCCAATTCCCTCCGCAGCCCTACATTCTGAGGATCGAGCTTAACGGCGTTCACGAATTCGTAAGGATACGGATACCGCGATCCCAACTCATCCAACGCCAGTTCCGCCGTTCGGGATTCCCTGCACCGCGACGCTGCCAGTAAAGCCGCTCGCGCTTCATCGACCCGATTCAGTTGCTGCCATACCCGCGCCAAATCGAGCAGCAGTTCTTGGAGGTCCGGTTTCAGTTTCCGGCAAATCTCATATTGTTCCGCCGCTAACGGCAGTTCGTCGCGGAATTCCGCCAGTTGAGCTAATTCCCAATGAGCACTGAACATGGGAAGCTCGTTCGGATTCGCCGCTCGCGCCAGCGCCTGTTTCCATCGCGCGATGCCATCCGCAAGCGGCCGATCGATATTCTGAAACGCTTGCTCGGCTGTCACGCGTGTAGCCGCAGTCCCCCGGTGCCGCAGGCGATCGAACGTCCGCCGCGCCTCAATCTGCTTCTTAGTCTCGAAGCAAAGGAACGCGTACTCGAGTCCCGCAGTCTCATCATTCGGGTTCAGCTTCAACGCGCTCTCGAATTCATCCCGAGCATCCGCATTCTCGCCCGCCCTCAAGAGCGTGTACGCTAAGTCCTTGTGCACACCCGCGTTCCCCGCCTGCTGGGCCAGAGCTTTACGGAATAGGGCGATCGCTGAATCGTAATCTTTCTGCGCGAGAGATTGATAGGCTTTCGTGAGTTCATCGCCTCCCACTTGCTGCCCATAGCTCGAAATCACTCCCGCCAGCAGCACGCAAAGAGGTGCAAAACGAGTTAGCATTCCTTGTTAGCTAGTTGCTCCACGCAACCGGGATTCTCAGGCCCGCGCGCAGCTACCGGTTAACTCGCTAAAATGAAGCTTCATGCCCCGTTTCCCTGGCGTCGATTACCTGCAATTTGACTCACTTTTGAGCGAACAGGAACTCATGGTGCGCCAAACCGCCCGCCAGTTTGTCGACGATCGCGTTCTTCCCATCATTCGCGACGCCTTCAATAATGCTGTCTTCCCCAATCAGCTCATCTCCGAAATGGCCCATCTCGGCTTTTTTGGAGCGAATCTCGAAGGCTACGGCTGCGCTGGCATGAATAATGTCGAATACGGCCTGATCATGCAGGAGCTAGAACGCGGAGATTCCGGCCTCCGAAGCTTCGTCAGCGTACAGGGCGCTCTCGTGATGTACCCAATCTATACCTATGGGTCACAAGAGCAAAAGCAGCGTTGGCTTCCGAAGCTGCAATCTGGCGAAGCCATCGGCTGTTTTGGCCTCACTGAGCCGGACTTCGGCTCGAATCCCGCCGGAATGCGCACTACGGCGGAAAAGCGGGGAAGTAATTGGATCCTGAACGGCGAAAAGACTTGGATTACAAGCGGCTCCGTTGCCGATGTCGCTGTTGTATGGGCCCGCACTCCCGAAGGCGTTCGTGGCTTCCTCGTCGAGAAAGGCACGTCCGGCTATTCCGCTATCGACATTCACGGCAAACTGTCGATGCGCGCTTCCATCACGTCCAGTTTGCACTTCTCTGATTGCGTGATTCCGGAGCAGAACCAATTGCCTTGCGGCAAGGGTCTGAAGGCCGCTCTCGGCTGTCTCTCCCAGGCGAGATTCGGCATCGGATGGGGGGTTCTCGGTGCCGCCATGGATTGCTATGAGACCGCCCGCGGCTACACTCTCGCACGCAAGCAGTTCGGTGACACACCTCTTGCCGGCCACCAGCTCGTACAAGAAAAACTTGTCTGGATGATCACTGAAATCACCAAAGCGCAATTACTCGCCCTGCAAGTAGCGAAGCTCAAGGATGCCGGTAAAGTCGAGGCAGCTCATATTTCCATGCTCAAGCGCAACAACGTCGCAATCGCTCTCGAGTGCGCCCGCCTTAGCCGTGATCTACTCGGCGCAAACGGCATCATGGACGAATACCCCCTCATGCGTCACATGTGCAATCTCGAAACCGTCAAGACCTACGAGGGCACCGACCACATCCACACGCTGGTAATTGGCGAGAGGATAACTGGTATCCCGGCCTACCGCTAAATTCGCGCTATGGATTAGGCCAGTTTCTTTTCTATTTCTTCGTGAACCACCGCAACGCCCGGATCGCGTTGCATCACCCCCGAATAGCGTTGCCAGAACCCATTCGCATCTCGCGACGGCGATAACAGAGCACGCGTATCATTCACTAATCTTTCGAAATCTTGCGATGTTGCCGGAGGCTTCTTGGCCGCCAACGTCTCGTCAATCTGCACCACCAGTGTCGTGATCGGCCGCAGCCATGCAAACCGGCTATCGTTGATCAACAACTGCAAAAATGCCGCGGGTGATGCAAGCGGCCCATGCACAATCTCGTAGGAGGTCCGTTCGGAATCTAGCAGCGCTTTGTGCAAGACCAGTAACGTCTCCCGGATCTCTATGAGCCTTTCTCGCGCCCCACCAGAGGCAGATTCAGATAACGCCATCAAAATCCAGGGTAGCGCGGCCTCTTGTTCAGCCTCAGTAAATCATTTTGGACGTGAACTCGCGGCTTTCGACCACCATGGCCACGAACCTGCCAGCGCCGCTGGTCCCATCAGAACAACCGCCGCAATCTGCGTCCAAATTGCTCCTGTGCCCGGTCGCAGAATTAGCGGGATGAGGGCTCCTGATGCAATCAAAATCCCGAGTACAGCGGCGTGCTCTCGCCGATGATGGCTCGCTATGGCCGCCGTCACCCAACCACCAATCGCAGCAGCGACTACACCGACTGCCACGCTTGCGATCATGAACTCTATCGGTGGCGGCGCATGAGGTTCCCGCCCCCCCTGCGCGAAACAATAAAACCGCAGTCAGACCGAAAATTGCATCACCTGCCGCGATCGCAAATGCGCTCCGCAGTATCCCGCTCATCCCTCAATTATCGAAGGACCGGGCGCATAGGTAAACTGAAGAGGCAGTCGAGACCCAACACACAAATGACCCACTTGCTGTCGTCTCTGGCAGTCGGCCTACCCGTGTTCGCAATTATTGTGGCTCTCGTCGTGAACCTTGTTCAGATAACCGGAATCAAAAGCGACGTAAACAGCCTGCGCGCTGATATCAACGGCTTGCACGGCGAGATGAACAGTCTCCGCGGTGAGATGAACGCCCTCCGCACCGAGGTGAACAGTCTGCGTTCAGAAATCAACACGAAACTCGACCTCATCCTCGCAAAAATCTACGAGCACGATACCGACATTGCGCGCCTAAAAGACAAGACAGACCTGAGCTAAAACTTCCGCCTGAGCCCCTTACTTCTTCGCCTCGGCACTCGCCTGCTCCAGCTTCTGCAGTTGCTGCTTCAAAGCATCCGCATTCTTCGCATTCGGAACAAGCGTCAAGTACGCGCGCAAATGCGTCGCCGCCTCCGGATAATCGCCCTTTTGGATCAGGATCTGCGCCAGCAGCCCCTCGGCCTGAGGATACTTATGCCCTGTATCGAGCTTCAAAACTCCCTTGGCGCTCTTCTCCGCCTCATCCACCTTCTTCAAGTTGTAATTCGCCAAAGCGTTGTAGAAATACGAACTGGGAAACTCCACCGGATTCAGCTGAATTACTTGCTTGCTGAAATTTGCCGCTTCCTCCCACTTCCCTTCGCGCACCGAAAGCAGCGCCAGGTGCTCGTAAGGACTCACATACTTCCCATCCGCGGAAATGGCTGCCTGATACGATTCCCGTGCATTCTCAGTCTTGCCTGCGGTTTCTTGCACCTGCCCAAGCTCATACCACGCCACTGCATATTTAGGATAGGCGTCAGTAGCCTGGCTCAAGTGTTTCTCCGCCTCCTCAACGCGGCCCCCCTGCGCCAGTTTCAATCCCTTTTCGTATTCCTTTTGCGCGTGCTTAGGTGCAAGAGCCGTGGTCATGCTAATCGTCGATCCCTGCACATTCGCCAAGCGGTGCAACACGATTGTGCCCACGTTTGGATCATCCATCGACTTCCGCGTCGCGAGACTCACCATGTCCGACCGGTATCCAGGGTACGTCGCCCGAAGCTCGCAGTTCCACAACGCGCCCGTACTATTCCGGCCTAAACCTGAACCCGTTGATGACGCAGGCCGCCCGTTCGCACCACCAAAGTTTCCCGATTGTTCTTCGCTTGCGTCCGGATCAACAGCCATGTCCTGTCCCAGCTGAAACGAGAAGCGGCCTCTTGAATCCGTGTGCCCTTCAAGCCGCGGGCTGCCATTACATATCCGCTCAATTCGTATGTCCGAGCTCGCCTTCGAACCGTCATCGAACATGACTGTGCCATATAGAAATATGGAGCGCGATCCGTAGGGCCCCGTTGTGTCGTACGTTCGGTTTGTGCTTGGAAACGAATTGGGACTCCGAGTGGTTGTCGTCGGACTGCCGCTCGGCGAACCTACCCCGCCAGTCGAACCAGGACGTCCCCCGCCCCCGGACGTTCCGCCTCCGCCGCCTCCACTTGGCTTCTGCGCAAAGACTA
The DNA here is from genome assembly GCA_051004875.1 of Bryobacteraceae bacterium. Classification (GTDB taxonomy): domain Bacteria; phylum Acidobacteriota; class Terriglobia; order Bryobacterales; family Bryobacteraceae; genus Bog-105. The sequence goes on along the minus strand of JBPCJX010000023.1, from coordinate 43,071 downwards.
CGCTACAAAATAAGGCAAGGATCGAAATAGCTACAAAGCGGTGCTGCATGGAACTTCCCCAGTGTGGTTCGAGTATCGCATAATTTTGAGCAGATCATCGATATCGCGGCTTACCAGTAGCAGGTCACAATGCTCCTGCTTCACGAAGCCCTCCGCGACCGCATGCCGCAAAAAAGCAAGGAACGAATCATAGTACCCATTCACATTCCACAGCCCGCACGGTTTGTCATGAATTCCGAGTTGCGACCAAGTCAGCGCTTCGCACAGTTCATCGAGCGTTCCCCACGCCCCAGGCAAAATCAGGAAGGCATCTGCCAACTCCGTCATCAGCGCCTTCCGTTCGTGCATCGATCTCACGATGCGGAGCTCAGTCAACCCCTGATGCGCCACTTCGAGATCCACCAATGCCTGCGGCATCACACCGATTGCTCGACCGCCGGATTCCAGCACCGCATCGGCGAGGCAACCCATTAATCCTCTGCGCCCGCCGCCGCAGACTAATTCAATGTCTTGCTCAGCAAGTAGACGCCCCAGCATCCGGGCAGCTTCGGCGTAGACAGGCCGTATTCCCAAGCTGGAGCCACAATAAACGCAAATTCGATAGAACACGTCTCAGCCTCGACGTCAGTCTACCGTGGGAAGCCCCCCTCCTACCGTGGAGTGCAAACTGCCATTCTGATATCGTTCAATTCTGCCCTTCCGCGTGAGGAACAGCGTATGGGGTATGAAACGCAGATATGGAACGCGTCGATAAAACCGTCTTTGTCAGTTATCGCCGCACCAATTTTCCTTGGGCACTCGCTATTTTCCAGAACCTAACTCAGCACGGATATGATGCCTTCTTTGATTACAACGGTATTGCCAGCGGCGACTTCGAGCGCGTCATACTCGGAAATATAGCTTCACGGGCGCATTTCCTCGTTCTGCTCACTCCATCCGCACTAGAGCGTTGCGGCGACCGGGAAGACTGGTTGCGCCGCGAGATCGAGGCCGCCGTTGAGCGAAAGCGCAATATCGTGCCGCTGATGCTGGAAGGGTTCCACTTCGGCAAGTCTGCCATCGATAACCAGCTCACTGGTAAGCTCGCTGCACTCAAGCACTACAACGGACTCATCATCACGCCAGAGTACTTTTTGGAGGCCATGGACCGTCTTCGCGATAGGTATCTGAATGTGCCGCTGCACGCGGTGCTGCACCCGGCCTCCCTCTCAGCCCAACGAGCCGCCACGGAACAGAAAGCAGCTGCTGAGACAGCTCCAGTTGTTCCTAAACGAGAGCTGACCGCACAGCAATGGTTTGAGCGAGTGTTTAATGCGAGCGATGCGAGACGTGCAACTGTGGATGTGGTGCGTATCAAATCATGGGCCGAAAGGCTTGCCAGATGTGAAAATCCTGCCGTTTTCAAGTTCTTTCATGAGCAATTAGAGCAATTAAAGGAGGGTCGGATTGCTGGTACCGGTGATATGGCACTTGCTTTTCCAGCAAGCGGAAAGATCCTTTGGTGCGTAGAGGTCAGACACCAACGTGCTGGTGTCACCCAAATAGGACGATTTGAGACTGCTCAGATGCAAAAGGATGAGGATCTGTGGCGCAAAGTGCTATCTCACGCAGACCTCCGATATCACAAGAGAGGCAACCTGCGCTTTTATCTCGCAACGACCGAAGACTTCGATTTTTTCCTTAAGACTCTGCGTCAGGCGGGACAGTTCAAGTGGCTGGCGCAGGGTAGCGCGACCAGCGACCGGGTTGAGGACTCTTCGGCATAAGTTCTGCCGCGCTCAGCTCTTCGTTCGTCGGCGGTCGGACAATTTAAGCCCCTACCTTACTTTCCGCTTCCCCTCACTTCCACGCTTCCCCTTCACCCGCGTCGCCGTCATCGAATTAATCTGAATCACCGGCATCGACGAATGATTTTCCATCAGCCACCGTGCCGTGCGCTCCAAAAGCTCTTCATTCAAGATCTCAACAAATCCCCGAATCTGCTTACTTCCATCTTCTCGCGGCATGTTCAGAATGATCTCGGCACCCGCAAGATTCACACCAATTCACCAACCGGTGAGCTCGATTAGACTCGGATTATGAAAACAGTGCAGCGCCTGACCGCGATTATTGAACGTGAGGACGATGGTTTTGTTGCGTTTTGCCCTGAACTGGACATTGCCAGCGAGGGTACGTCGATTGAAGAGGCGCGAACTAACCTTATTGAGGCGCTCACGCTATTCTTTGAAACGGCGTCCGCGCCAGAGATCGCACGGCGAACTCACAGTGAAGTTTTCGTAACACAGGTTGAGGTGCCGGTTGGGTAGGCTCCGAGTTCTTTCGGGCCTGGAGATATGTCAGATTCTCGAACAAAATGGATCTATCGCCGTTCGCCAGCGGGGGAGCCATCGCATTATGCAAAGGCTTCTGGAGACAACCACCATAACCGTTCCCGTTCCGCTTCATGACCCGGCACGCTATTGAGCATCATTCGGCAGTCTGAGCTTCCAAGGTCAGTCTTCGAGAGCAAGAAGTAGAACGAATGTTAGGCCTTCAATACGCATTCCATTACCGAGTGCAGGGTTCCGCCCTACCTTACTTTCCTTTTCCCCTCACTCCCGCGCTTCCCCTCCGCCCGCGTCGAAGTCATCGAATTGATCTGAATCACCGGCATCAAAGAGTTATTTTCCATCGGCCGCCTTGCCGCCCTCTGCGAAAGCTCTTCATTCAAGGTCTCGACAAATCCCTGAATCTGCTTCTGCATCGCTTCCATCTTCTCGCGCATGTTCAGAATAATCTCCACACCCGCGAGATTCACGCCCAGCTCCCGCGTCAGCTTTAGAATGACTTCCAGCCGCTCCAGATCTTCATCCGTATACAGCCGCGTGTTGCCTTCGCTGCGAGACGGAGCAAGCAACCCTTCACGCTCGTAAAGGCGCAACGTCTGCGGATGAATTTCGTATTGCTCGGCCACCGCCGAGATCATGTACGCCGCTTTCCCTTTTGCCTTTGTCATAGCTGCTCTTTGTCCATTCAAGCGGCAGGCTGCACGTGCCGCCACATCTCCGAACGGACATCCTCCTTCTGTACCTGCGCTAACTCGCGCAGCAACTCTCGCGTACGCTCATCGTGCACATCGGGCGCCCGCAGCACCACTTCTACTATTTCATCGCCCCGCGAATTCTTTCGGGAATTGAACACGCCCTTCTCACGCAGCCGGAACTTCTGCCCGTTCTGCGTTCCTTGCGGAATTTTGAGTATCGCTCGCCCGTCAATTGTCGGGACTTCAATCTTCGCTCCCAGCCCCGCTTCGGCCACCGTGAGCGGCACCTGAACCTCGATATTGTCCCCATCGCGCTTGAAGAACGGGTGCTCTTCCACGCGAATCGTAATATATAGGTCTCCAGGCGTACCGCCGCCCGCGCCCGCATTTCCTTTGCCCGCCACGCGCAGCCGCGATCCCGAACTCACCCCTGCCGGTATCCGTACTTCGACCGAGTCCGAACGCGATATCAGACCCTCGCCGCGGCACGTGGGACACGCGTTCTTCAGCCGTCCAGTGCCCTCACACCGCGGACACGGAAGATTGAATTTCATCGCCCCAGCCATTTGCGTGACCGTTCCCGTTCCATCGCATTCCGGGCACACCGTCACGTTCTTGCCGGACGCCCCCGTGCCATGACAGGTCTCGCACGTCTCCTGGCGCAAAATGTTGAGCTTTACTTGCGTTCCTTTGATCGACTGCCAGAAATCAACATTCAGCCCATACTCGAGATCGGCGCCGCGCTCAGGTTGAGTATTCGCCTTGCGTCCACCCGAACGGAAAAACTGGCTGAAGATGTCGCGGAATCCGCCGCTAGATCCTTCCGGCGATTCGTAAGTCGCGCCTGCACCCGCACCTGCTCCCCCGCCCGCCGCTTGCTGCTGCCGAAGATATTCGGAGAAATCGAATCCGCCGAAACCTGGGCCGCCGCTCGATCCGCCGCCGCTGTTGGGCGGTGGCATGTTGTCGGAATAGAAGCCGTACTGATCGTAAACCTTGCGCTTGTTCTCATCGCTCAAGACATCGTACGCTTCCTGAACCTTCTTGAAGCGCTCTTCTGCGCTCTTGTCCCCGGGATTCAAATCCGGATGGTATTTGCGCGCCAGCTTCCGATACGCCTTGCGAATCTCCTCCGCATCCGAACCGCGCCCCACCGCCAGGGTCTCGTAATAGTCTTTCTTTGTCGCAGTAGGCATTTTGATTGACCAAGCGCACAGGGCGTCTGGCCCCGTCGTGCGCGTTTAATATGGACAAGCGGCGGCCCTACTTGTCGGAACCGCCGCCCTTTTCTCAAACCCAGCTGATTACTCAGCCGTCTCTACTTCTTGTCTTCAACGTCAACGAATTCAGCATCGACGACGTTGTCTTTAGGCTTCTCGCCCGTTTGCGCGCCAGCCTGATCCGCACCAGCTCCAGGTTGAGCCCCCGCGCCGTTCGGACCCGCCGTACTCTGCGACTTGTACATCGCTTCGGCAAGCTTGTGGCTGGCCGTCGTCAACTTATCGGTCGCCGACGTGATCTTCTCCAAACCGCCGTCCGCCATCGCCTGCTTGACTTCCTCGACCGCCGACTCTACTTCCTTCGCATCGGCCTCGGAAATCTTGTCGCGATGCTCTTTCAACGTCTTTTCGACGTTGTACATCATGGCATCGGCACGGTTTCGAGCTTCGATCTCTTCTTTCTTCTTGCGATCCTCCGCCCCGTGCGATTCCGCATCGTGCGCCATCTTCTCCACTTCGTCTTTGCTCAAGCCCGAAGAAGAGGTGATAGTGATCTTCTGCTCGTTGTTCGTCGCGCGATCCTTCGCCGTCACGTTGAGAATTCCGTTCGCGTCAATGTCGAACGTCACCTCAACTTGCGGAATGCCGCGCGGTGCTGGCGGAATACCGACCAGTTGGAACACTCCCAGCAGCCGGTTATCTCGGGCCAGCGCCCGTTCGCCCTGGTACACCTTGATCTCGACCGAGGTCTGATTGTCAGCAGCCGTCGAGAAGACCTCGCTCTTGCGCGTCGGTATGGTCGTGTTGCGCTCGATCAGCTTCGTAAACACACCGCCCAGCGTCTCAATTCCGAGCGATAGCGGCGTCACGTCCAGCAGCAACACATCCTTGACTTCGCCGCCCAGAACACCGCCCTGAACCGCCGCGCCGATGGCCACTACTTCGTCCGGATTCACGCTCTTGTTCGGCTCTTTCCCGAACAGGTCGCGAACCATCTGCTGCACCTTCGGAATACGTGTGGAACCACCCACCAGGACCACCTCATCGATGTCCTTCGGCGTCACACCCGCATCCTGAAGCGCCTGCTTGCAAGGTCCGACGGACCGCTGCAGAATATCGTCTACCATCTGCTCAAAGCGCGCGCGCGTCAGCTTAATCGTTAAGTGCTTCGGACCGCTTGCATCCGCTGTCAAGAACGGCAGGTTGATTTCCGTCTCGAGCAGCGTCGAAAGCTCAATCTTCGCCTTCTCGGCAGCCTCTTTCAGGCGCTGCAGAGCCATCTGGTCTTTCGACACATCAACGCCCTGGTCCTTCTTGAATTCCTGAATCAGCCAATCAATGATTCGTTGGTCGATGTTGTCGCCGCCCAGGTGCGTGTCGCCATTCGTCGACTTGACTTCTACAACGCCATCGCCGACTTCGAGAATCGAAATGTCGAACGTGCCACCGCCGAAGTCGTATACCGCGATGGTTTCGTCCTTCTTCTTGTCCAGCCCATAGGCCAGCGCCGCCGCCGTAGGCTCGTTGATAATGCGCATCACTTCGAGACCCGCAATCTGCCCGGCATCCTTGGTTGCCTGGCGCTGTGAGTCATTGAAGTACGCCGGCACCGTGATGACAGCTTTCGTAACCTTCTCGCCCAGATACGCTTCCGCCGCTTCCTTCAGCTTGTTGAGAATCATGGCTGAAATCTCGGGCGGCGTATACTTCTTGCCTAGAATCTCTACCCGCGCATCGCCATTCTCGCCCGCTACCGCCTTGTAGGGAACGAGCTTCATCTCCTCCGTCACTTCGTTGAAACGCCGACCCATAAACCGCTTAATCGAATAAATGGTGTTTTCCGGGTTCGTTACCGCCTGCCGCTTTGCCACCTGGCCGACCAGCCGCTCCCCGCTCTTCGTGAACGCAACCACCGATGGCGTGGTCCGACCACCTTCCTGGTTGGGGATCACCGCAGGCTGCCCGCCCTCCATGACCGACACCACCGAATTTGTGGTTCCCAGGTCGATTCCGATAATCTTACTCATGTGAAGAATCCTCCGCTGATCGCCAGCGGCGACCATGTATCATTTAGCACAGTCCCAGTATGGTATATGAGTGTACGATTGTCAACTTACCTCTCAATTATCTTCCTATTTCTCCTCCCTTCCCTCACCACGGCCCAGACTACCTTGACGGTTGCCGCCGCCGCAGACCTCTCGGCCCTCGAACCTCAATTAGCCCAGCAATTTGAAAAAACGAACCCACGGGTGGATGAGCCCGCGCATCTCAGCGAGGAGAAGACTCAAGTACGAGTTCGTTTCGTAACTGGCGCTAGCGCCATCCTCTCGCAACAGATTGAAAACGGAGCCCCTTACGACGTTTTCCTGTCCGCCAATGCCCAGTTTGTGGACCGCCTGAGTTCGTTTGGTAAATTGCGGCCCAATTCCGTTGTCGCGTATGCCGTGGGCCGCGTCGGCATTCTCTGGAAAGACGGCAAGCAGCACCGAATTAGCGACTTAACGGAAAATTGGGTTCGTTTCGTTGCGCTGCCTAATCCCAAGCTCGCCCCCTACGGCGTGGCCGCTCAGGAGGCACTTGAGCACGCCGGCATATGGAAGCAGATCCAGCCAAAGGTTGTTTACGGGGAGAACGTCCGGCAGGCCCTTCAGCTCTTTGAAAGCGGAAACGCCGATGCCGTCCTGACCGCCGCCGCGCTCCTACAGGGCAAAAACGTGGCCGTGGTTTCGGCAGATTGGCACCGGCCTATCGTCCAAAAGGCCGGAATTGTTGCGGGAACCAAGAACTTAGAAGCGGCCCGCAGGTTCCTCGACTATCTCGCTCGCAAGGACGCCCAGTCCATCTTCGCGAAATTCGGCTTCAGCCCAACGCCAAACCCTCGTCCTACGCCTTAGGATGAGCTTTGTCATAAACCGCCTGAAGATCCTTGAGCGAAACCTGCGTATATTTCTGAGTGGTCGACAGCCGGGCATGCCCCAACAGTTCTTGAATTGCGCGCAAATCCGCCCCATCGATCAGTAGATGCGTCGCATAGGCATGGCGGAAGCTATGCGGATGAACGGTCGAATCGCCAGTCACGACCAGGGCATAGAGTTTCACCAGCCGCCGAACCTGCCGGTCGCTCAATCGCGTCCCACGCGAATTCACAAATAACGCTCGCTCCCGCGGCCCAGCCGACCGCTTTTCCAAATACCGCTCGACCGCTGCCACAGCCCGCCCCGCAATTGGAACCTGTCGCTCCTTATTTCCCTTTCCCCGCACCCGGAGCCAGCCTTCTTTCAGATCAAGATCTTCCAGGTTGATGCCGACCAGCTCACTCACTCGAATTCCGCAACCGTAAAGCAGCTCGAGAAAGGCGATATCTCGCTCTTTGGAGGGTTTTTCGATCGCCTGCCCTCTCTCAACCGCATCCAGCAAGTTATTCGTCTTTTCCGCGCTCATGACGTCGGGCAGCCGTTGCTTTGCCTTGGGGGTGCGCACCCGCTTAGCGATATTCTTCTGAAGCACGCCTTCCTGCAGGAGAAACCTAAACATCGCCCGAACGGCCGCCAGTTTCCGCCGTACACTCACCACCTCCAGCCCTTGATCGTATAAACTCGCCAGCCATTCGCGTAGCAGCGGCAGATCCAGTTGCTCCACATCGGGCGCAGTCTCGCCGGGAGGTTCAAAATAGGTCGCAAACTGTTCCAGGTCCGAGCCGTAATTCCGCAGCGTGTGCTTCGACGCGCCCCGCCGCTCCAGTTCACCCAGATACTTCGGAATACAGTTTCGCAATGCTGCCATGTGTCCCGCTATCTAAAAATTGGTCCATCGCCTCAGCCGCTCGCCGGCACACCTCCGCATGCCGGGCCTTTTTATCGTGCCGCAGCTTTCGTTTCAATTCGTCATCGAGCGATGGCAGCAGATCAAAAGTGATATTCGCCGGCTGAAAGCTGTGTGCATCTGCCTTCGTAATGTAGTGGCACAAACTCCCCAGCGCCGTCTCACGCGGAAAGATTACGGGTTCGTCGCCTCGCACCAACGCTGCCGCATTACGCCCTGCGATCAGGCCCGTTCCGATAGATTCCGCATAGCCTTCCGCTCCGGAAATCTGCCCCGCAAAGAAGATTCTAGGATCGCTCCTCAACTGCAACGTAGAACTCAGCAACGCGGGCGAGTTGATGTAAGTATTGCGATGCATCTGCCCGAACCGCGAAAATTCGGCCCGCTCGAGACCTGGAATCATGCGGAAGATCCGCGCTTGATCCCCAAATCTTAAGTGATTCTGAAACCCGACCAGATTGTAGCTGTCGGCACGCAGATTCTCTTGCCGTAGTTGCACGACGGCGTACGGCCATCTACCCGTTCGAGGATCGTCCAGCCCCGCCGGTTTCATCGGCCCGAAACGAAGCGTATCGCGGCCACGTCGCGCAATTTCTTCGATGGGTAGGCATGCCTCGAAGAACGGGATCTTATCTTCTTCAATATGAGCTTCATAGCGCTCCGCCTCCAGCAACGCGCTCACGAACGCATCATATTGTTGTTTGTTGAACGGGCAATTAATGTAATCGTCCGTGCCATCGAGAGATTTGCCATAGCGTGACGCGCGAAACGCGACCGACATATCGATCGAGTCAGCCGCGACGATAGGACTGATGCTGTCGTAAAAATAAAGCCGGTCGGAACCAGTAATTCGGCTGATTTCCGTAGCCAGAGGCTCGCTCGTGAGCGGCCCACTTGCAATAATCACAACGCCTTCGACGGGAATTTGGACGATCTCGCCGCGCAGAACTTCGATCTGCGGATGCGATTCGACCGCGGCTGTAATGTCGCGCGAAAAAATCTCTCGATCCACGGTGAGCGCATGCCCGCCCGGAACTCGCGCCACTTCTGCCGCGCGCAAGAGCAGCGAATCCAATCGCCGCATCTCCTGTTTCAGCAGCCAGGGCGCCGAATGAACCTGCTCACTTTTTAAGGAATTGCTGCAAACCAGCTCCCCGAAAGCGTCGGTCTTGTGCGCCGGCGTTCGTTTTTGCGGCCGCATCTCGTGCAGTCGAACGCGCACACCCGCTTCAGCCGCCTGGAAAGCGGCCTCACACCCGGCGAGACCTGCCCCAATGATCTGTATCTCGTCCAATCCTTATTCTAGAAACTTTCGTGGTATTCGCCGAAAACTCTTCGCAACATCTCTGAAATCTCGCCCACCGTAGCCAGCAACCGGCAGCATTCGAGTATGCACGGCATCAGATTGTCTGTCCCGCGTGCAGCATTCTCAAGCCGCGCCAGAGCAGAGGTAACATCGTCAGCCGAGCGCGAAGCTCGAATTTGCCGCAGCCGCTCTATTTGTTGATGCTCGAGTTCAGGGTCGACGCGAAACGGCTTCGGCGTTTCAATCTCGTCCGTTTGAAACTTGTTTACGCCAACTACGATTTGCCGTTTTTCCTCGACCGCCTTCTGATACCGATAAGCGGAGTTTTGTATCTCGGCTTGAACGTAGCCCTTCTCGATCGCGGCCAGCGTTCCACCCATGCCATCAATGCGCTCAATGTATTCGCGGGCGCCTGCCTCAATCTCATCCGTGAGCCTCTCCACGTATTCACTGCCACCGAGTGGATCGGGAGCCGCAGTGACTCCGCTCTCGTATGCGATCACCTGTTGGGTCCGCAATGCGACGCGCGCCGATCTCTCCGTCGGGAGCGACAACGCTTCATCTTGCCCGTTCGTATGGAGCGATTGCGTGCCGCCGAGCACCGCCGCCATGGCCTGCAAAGCGACACGCACGACGTTCACTTCCGGCTGTTGCGCTGTAAGCGAAGAACCGCCCGTCTGCGCGTGAAACCGGAGCATGCACGCGCGATCTGACTTCGCGCCGAACCGATCCCGCATGATATAGGCGTACAACCGCCGCGCTGCGCGATATTTCGCAACTTCTTCCAAAAAATGATTGTGCGCGTTGAAGAAGAAGCTCAGCCGCGGGGCAAAAGCATCCACGTCGAGCCCGGCCACAACCGCTGCTTCAATATAGGCAATCGCATTCGCCAGCGTGAACGCCACTTCCTGGACTGCCGTAGAGCCGGCTTCGCGAATGTGATACCCGCTGATCGAGATCGTGTTCCATTCGGGCATTTCGCGGCCCGCCCACGCGAATAAATCCGTGATGATGCGCATCGCTGGACGTGGCGGATAGATATAAGTCCCTCTAGCGATGTATTCCTTCAAAATGTCATTCTGAACGGTCCCGGAGAGTTTCTTCCGGTCCGCACCTTGGCTCTCCGCAACCAGAACATACAAGCACAGCAGAATCGCAGCCGTGGAATTAATGGTCATGGACGTACTGACTTCTTCGAGCTTGATCCCGTTGAACAGCACTTGCATATCCGCCAGGGAGTCAATCGCGACCCCAACACGGCCCACCTCACCAGCCGCAAGTGAATGGTCCGAATCCATGCCCATCTGCGTCGGAAGATCGAACGCCACAGACAGTCCAGTGATGCCTTGCGACAGAAGGAACTTGTACCGCTTATTGCTCTCCTCCGCCGTTCCAAACCCGGCGTATTGACGCATGGTCCAGACCCGGCGGCGATACATGTCGGCATAAATCCCGCGCGTAAACGGAAATTTGCCAGGTTGCTCAAAGATAGGCAAAACGATCCTAGCGCAGCCGGGAGATTTGCCGGGCTTTAAGGAATGAAGTCACCGAGAAAAACGCCATCACAAGCCCCAGGAAAATACCGCCTACTTTCCCGCCGACATTATTGGAATGGATAACTCCGTACCCACCGAAACTGATCGCAAGAAGCAGGAAAACAGCACCAATGGCCTGATTCCAAATGATGCGCGCAGGCCGTACGACTTCCGGCACCACATGCTGCGCGAACTTCTTTGCATTATCGACGTTGGCGTACCGATTCGCCAGTCGAAACGCGTGCCCGAGCTTCACCACCCTCATGCTAGCACCGAAACTGAATGTTCTATTCAGCTGTCCCCATGCCGTGTTCCCCGTTGTTCACGACGGGAAGGGCTGCTGCTTTTCGGAGGCTTCATACGCCAGCTTCGTGAGCCGATGACATAACTCGCTTCAAATAAATTCCATTTGAAATCAGCGCATTCACCCGATTTTTTGTCTTTCCGCTGAACGCGTCCCTTAGCGTTGTGCCTAAAAGGGCCAAGATAAACCAACCAAAACCTGTCCCCTGGAAACTGCGGAATTGGACTGGTCCTCAAAGGAGTTACTTCGAAATGCGCATCCGCCTCCGTCGCGAAGAAACCGACGTCAACCTAGATATCACCCGACAGAAACGCCTGGAAGCGCAATTACAATCGCAGAAGACGGAAGCTATACGACGCCTCGCGGAAGTCGTCGCGCACGATTTCAATAATCTGCTCACGGTCATTTTGGGCTACAGTAGCCTCGTCCTCGGCAAGTTAGACGATAACTCTCCGCTGCGCAGCCAAGTATTGGAGATTCAAGCAGCAGGCCAACGCGCCGCCCATCTCACCAGTCAACTTCTGGCACTTAGCCGGAAACAGACTTTGCATCCTAAAATTCTGGATCTCAACACTGTCGTTTCGAACATATGCCAGATGCTTCGAACACTCTTGGGCGGCGATATCGAAGTCTCACTGCAGCTTAGTCCCGCCCTGGGCGAAGTGCACGCAGATCCGGCGCAGTTGGAACAGATTCTGGTCAATTTAGCCAACAATGCGCGGGATGCTATGCCCAACGGCGGACAGTTGGCAATTGAAACTCACAACAGCGAGTTAGACGAAGATTCCGCTCCGCTGATGGGCCTTCCGTCTGGCCGTTATGTGATTGTCGCGTTCAGCGATACCGGTTCCGGCATGGATGATGCAACAAAGGCAAGAGTCTTTGAACCGTTCTTTACCACCAAAGACGTTGGCACGAACACCGGCTTAGGCTTGGCGACCGCGCTCGGCGTGATCCAGCAGTCGGGCGGAACGGTCACGGTCTGCTCGGAGCCTGATGCCGGGAGCACGTTCAAGATCTATTTGCCACGTGTCGAAACTTTTATCAAGAAATGAAGCGAGACTGATCACGTGAATCGAGCGGTGGAATTCCTCACAGGCGGCGGAGAGATGCGGGACACTGTTCTCGCCACAGATTGGTCGCGTACGCCGCTTGGTCCCATTGGGACTTGGCCGCAGAGCTTACGCACGACCGTTAGTCTCTGTCTCGCATCAAATTTCCCTTTTTGCCTGATCTGGGGTCGGGAGCACTCTCAGATCTATAACGACGGATATCGCGTCATTTGTGAGGCAAAGCACCCTGCTTGCATGGGACAGGACTTTACGGAATGCTGGGCGTCGGCGTGGCCGACAATCGGCGAGGCGTTTGAACATGCCCTCAAGGGCGAAACCTCGTTTTTGGAAAATCAGCGCATGTTTTTAGATCGAAACGGTTACCTCGAAGAAACATTTTTTACGTTCTCTTTCAGCCCGATCCGCGATGAGACCGGTGAGATCGCCGGATTGTTCCACCCGGTAACGGAAACTACCGCACAGATGCTCTGCGAGCGGCGAACGCGCGCATTGCGGGATTTGGCCGATCGCGCCGGAAAGGCGAAGAGCGTTAGCCAAGCCTGTGATCTTGCAATCACGACCTTAAGCGAACATCCATTTGATCTTCCTTTCGTTCTTTTTTACCTGCTCGATGCAGACCAGAAGACAGCGCGCCTAGCGAACAGCGCACCCCGGCCAGAGGAGATCCCCGCCAGCTTGCACCTTGTCGACTTAGACAATCCGGGTACAAGCTGGCCCTTTTCAGACGTGTTGAGATCAGCCACGACACAGTACGTTGAGAATCTCCAGCAGCACTTTCACGATTGGCCCTCCGGACCTTATCCGGAATACGCCCCCAAAGCGGCCTTGCTGCCGATTTTTTGGTCCGGCACGGACCAAGCCACAGGAGTTCTTGTTGCCGGAGTCAGTCCGAGGCTTCCATTCGACGACGTCTACCGCGGGTTTTACGACTTGTTAGGTGGCGCTGTTACTGCGGTGATGGCAAACGCTCGCGCCTATGAGGAGGAACGTAAACGCGCTGAAGCGTTGGCAGAACTAGATCGTGCGAAGACGACTTTCTTTTCGAACGTGAGTCACGAATTCAGGACACCGCTCACTTTGATGCTGGGCCCACTTGAGGAGGTACTGGCCCAAGAGAACAATGGGCACCTGGCGCCTAAGGACTGGGAGCAATTGAAGCTGGCTCACCGCAATAGTCTTCGCCTGCTGAAGCTGGTTAATACTCTGCTGGATTTTTCGCGCATCGAAGCCGGCCGCGTTCAAGCCTTATACGAACCAGTTGATTTCTCGGCTCTCACGCGTGACTTGGCCAGCGTCTTCCGCTCCGTTATCGAGAAGGCGAGAGTCCGATTCCTGGTCGACTGCCCGCCTCTGCCCGACCCGGTATACGTCGATCGAGGCATGTGGGAAAAGGTGGTCTTCAACCTTCTCTCGAACGCCTTTAAATTCACTTTTCACGGTGAGATTCGCGCGACACTTCAGGAGGGACACGGTGGCGTTGTTTTCTCTGTGTCGGATACAGGTATAGGAATACCTGTTACAGAGATCCCACATCTATTTGAGCGATTTCACCGGGTTGAGGGTGCCCGAGGCCGAACGCATGAGGGTACCGGTATCGGGCTCGCATTGGTCGCGGAACTAGTCAAACTCCACGGCGGCACCGTGCATGTCGAAAGCGAGATGGATGTAGGAAGTACATTTTTCGTAACGCTTCCATATGGATCAACTCATCTTCCGCAAGAGAAGCTAGCGCCGCCTTCCACTGCTGCCTTGCTTGGCCCGGGCACTTGGGCGTTTTCTGAAGAAGCTGTTCGCTGGTTACCCGAGGGCATCTCAGAAACTGGGAATGGGGTCGAAAAGCAAGGCGGACCTCTGAGAGGAACACCTTCGTCCGGGCGAATCCTTCTTGCTGATGACAACGCCGATATGCGGCTGTATTTGCAGAATCTTCTCGCTCCTGATTACGAGGTAGACGCGGTTACCAATGGAGCGCAGGCGCGTCGGGCCATTCAACAGCACCTTCCCGATCTCGTCATTTCTGACGTAATGATGCCGGAACTGGACGGCTTCGCCCTCCTGATAGAACTGAGGAAGGACAAACGAACTCAGCAGGTGCCTGTCTTACTGCTCTCCGCGCGCGCTGGCGAAGAATCGCGCATCGAAGGACTGGATGCAGGGGCAGACGATTACCTCGTAAAGCCCTTCAGCGCGCTAGAATTCCTGGCACGCGTTCGCGCCAACATTGAACTTGCGCAACTTCGTCAAAAGCTATCAAAAGAGAGCGAGATCCGATTCCAGATTCTCTCTGACTCGAATGTGATTGGCTTGTCGACATGGGATTTCTGCGGCCACATCCATTGGGCCAATGATGCTTTCCTCTCAATGGTTGGGTATAGCCGGGCCGATCTCGATACAGGGCAAATGGATTGGGCCGCAATGACGCCTCCAGAGTCAATAGCCGCCACTGACGAAGCTCTTCGACAGATCAAAGCGACCGGAAGATTCGAGCCGTTTGAAAAGGAACTCTTTCGTAAAGATGGAAGGCGGGTTCCCATCCTGATCGGTGGTGCGTCTTATACGCCTGGAGAAGCTGTGGCATTCCTGCTCGATCTCACGGAGAGCAAGAAAAATGAGCAGGCCGTACGAGAAAGTGAAGCACGACTGCGCTTCGCCTTGCAGTGCGGCCAAATGGGGAGCTGGGAGTTAGACTTGACAACCCACCAGGCTTACCACTCTTTGGAACATGACCGGATCTTCGGGTATCAGGAGCCGCTGCGGGAATGGAATTTCGATACGTTCCTGCAACATGTCATGCCCGAAGATCGCGAGCTTGTTGACCGAGGGTTTCGAAGCGCACTCGAAAGAGGAGAAAATTGGGATATTGAAACCCGCATCCGCCGGGTGGACGGGGAGGTTCGCTGGGTCTGGGTTCGCGGATATCGTAATTCAGAACCGGACCAACCGCCTCGTCTGATCGGCATCCTGTCTGACATCACGGAACGAAAGCTGGTTGAAGAACGATTGCGCGAAGCCGCCAAGCTGGAAAGTGTAGGAGTGCTCGCGGGCGGCATCGCACACGATTTCAACAATTTGCTAACAGGAATACTCGGAAACGCCAGTCTAGCTCTCGAACTCATCAACGGCTCACATCTGCTTCGACCCCCGCTTCATGAAATCGTTCGCGCCAGTGAGCGCGCTGCCAATTTAACGAGACAAATGCTTGCCTACTCCGGCCGGGGGAAGTTCGTCCTCGGCCGAATGAATCTTTCTGAATTGGTTCGTGAAACGATCGCTCTCGTTCATTCCTCCATCCCACGGTCGGTAACAGTTGACCTGCACGTATCGGATCGACTTCCCCCTATCGACGCTGACCTCGCTCAAATCCAGCAGCTCGTAATGAACTTGATCATCAACGCGGCCGAGGCGGTCGGCGACAAACCGGGAACTGTGATGGTGGCCACCTCCGCCTGCGATCTCGATTCGGAGTATCTGAAGACCTTGAATCCCGTGTTTGATGTTCAGCCTGGAAGCTTTGTCTGTTTGGAAGTCCAGGACAGCGGTTGTGGAATGGAGCCCGCTACAGTGGGCAAGATCTTCGATCCTTTCTTTACAACCAAGGTGACAGGACGAGGCTTGGGGTTGTCTGCCGTATTGGGGATTGTCCGTGGGCATAGAGGCTCGCTGAAAGTCTACAGCGAAAGTGGCCGCGGGACGTTATTTAAGGTTTTGTTTCCCGTAGCAGCTGGCGAGGCGGTCCGATCCGCTGCAGAGAAATCGCGCAATATTCGCGGTGCCGGCACGATCTTGGTGGTCGAGGATGACGAAGCTGTCGAGAAAATTGCCAGAGCGCTGCTAGAACATTTTGGATTCCATGTTTTGAGCGCCGGAAACGGACAGGAAGGAGTCGATTTATTCCGAATTAAAGCTGCCGAGATTGACGCTGTGTTGCTCGACATGAGCATGCCGGTAATGGACGGCCAAACAGCACTTCCCCTTCTACTCGAAATTCGGTCGGATGCTCGAATCATTCTTTCGAGTGGCTTCAGCGAAATGGAGGCGCTCCAGGGATTTCAGAATCGTGGTGTTACCGCATTTTTGCAAAAGCCATACAGTGCGGAGCGCCTGAAAACTCTTCTTGCCCAGCTTGGAATTGCACATGAAGAATGATGTTTCATCACGCGACTGAACCCACCGAGTCGCTCAAATACGTAGGTGTCAGAAACTAAGTGTCTACAAGCTCGTCCGTCGAAAGGAAGCAACTTGCGAAGGCTTGGTCAAGCAAGTCGTCCGTCAATTCGTGAGGAAGGCGCTTGAAGTGAATGAGGTCGATGGCTTGGGAGATTACGTCTCGCGGATGACAGCGGCGGAATGCTTTCCCCGTATCGACATAGTGCTTTGAGATAAAAGCATCCATTAGGCTAGACGGCGCGTCGATTCCTTGTGATTTGCAAAACTCGCAAAATATAAGGCGGAACTCTTCTACGCTAGGGCTGCGGAGAAGCATCTTGTATTGAATCCTGCGAAGAAAGGCTTCGTCTCCCAGTTTGTTCGGGCTGAGAGTGGTGGAAAAAACAAGAAAGGTCTCGAACGGAATAGTCATTTTGCCGCCATTCGAAAACGAGAGATAGTCGACCCGGCGCTCCATTGGGACAATCCATCGGTTTAGAATTTCGGCCGACGTAGCTTTCTGACGGCCAAAATCATCAACTAAATAGATTCCATTGTTCGCTTTCATCTGAAACGGAGCATCATAGATCTTCGAGACTGCGTTGTAACTCAGGTCAAGCATGGGGAGCGATAACTCTCCACCCGATGCAATAAACGGCCGCCGGCACCGCGCCCAGCGTCCGTCGTGTTGGAAAGCAGAATCCAAAGTTTGTTCCGTCTGCACTACGGGCCTGTGATACATCGGATCATAGAGCTGGATGATGTTCCCCTGACATTCAAGGGCGTAAGGAACGTAAATATCGGAAGTTTGAATCTTCGACAAAGCTTCTGCAAGCTGTGTTTTGCCGTTCCCTGGCTGACCGTATATCAGAAGTGATTTGCCGGAACTGATTGCTGGCCCGATCTGATCGAGCATGGCGTCAGTTGTGACGATCCCGGAATACGCCTGCGCCAGCCGTTCGCGTGTTAGCCAGACAGCGGGCATTCGCTGCGCCTGCACAGAGTCACAATATTGAGTCACTGAAACGGGCGCGGGCCCAACATATTGATTGTTGTCGAGGTAATCTCGTGCGATATGTCGCCCCTGCTCGGTCAACGCAAGCACCGCCGAAATCGAGCCATAGCCGAGCGAGCTCTTCACTTGAATCAGCTGTTTAAACTTAAACCCGTCAATCATGTCCTCAATCAAGCTGAAGCTGAGTCCCATCGCCCGGCACAGGTCGCCACCCATCACGTCCCCCTTGAAGTAGAGTATTTTCAAGATCAGCTGTTCGATGATGGACGTCGGCAACCCGGTATCTGCCAGGCTCTGCGGAACAGAAGGAATGAACCTTTCGCCTCGCCTGGGCTCTGTTGCTTGCGGCCGAGATTCAAGCATTGCCTCTTCAAGCTGTCGATTTCCCGATCTTGTTCAGTTAGAAGCAACGAGTTACCCTTCAAATCACATCCGCACGAATGCACACGCGTTACTATCGACAGCAATTCAGGAACTGATCAGTCTATTTTGAGGCGATCTTGCTGAAAGTGCGGCGTGTATCTTGTCCTAGGTAGTGGACCGCCGACTGCGGGCGACGTAACCCATCCGAGGTACCCTTGTCAGAGAAAGGCGTTCTCAATCCATGACAGAGGACGAGTGCCAAGTATGAGCCTTATCATTGCGGCCGCACAGTCGACATCGATCCCTGGTGACATTTCGCGGAATGCCGCCCACCATCTACGATTTGGCACAATGGCCGCGGAGCATGGAGCTCAATTATTAATTTTTCCGGAGTTGTCCTTGACTGGATATGAACTACCCATCGCACGATCGAATGCAGTCCGTTCGGATAGCTCTGACTTGGATTCTTTGCAGCATTTGGCAACACACGCCCATATGACCGTGGTGGTCGGCGCACCGGTGCTTAACCACAAAAACGAATTGCACATTGCGGCGCTCGCTATTCGTCCCGACGGCTCGGTGTCGACGTACACAAAAGAGCACATCCATCAAAGCGAAGAAGAAGTCTTCACGCCCGGGTCCGGTGGTCCCGCGCTGCTAGTCGAGGATGCAACCGTTGCTTTGGCCATCTGCGCGGATGCGACGCACCCGCAGCACGCGGCAAGCGCTGCGGCGAGCGGAGCAAATGTCTATGCAGTCGGTGTGATGATCGACGAGAACGGCTATCCGCGTAAAGTGGCGCTCTTGAGAAACTATGCACTGGAGCACCGGATGGCTGTCCTGATGGCGAACTACAGTGGCGCGACCGGTGGGTCGGTATCGGCAGGCAAGAGCGCCCTTTGGTCTGAGGACGGCCACCTCGTGGCCGCGACTACGGGAAACGAAGAGGCATTGATCGTTGGCAGCAAACAGAACGGCGCATGGAACGGTATTGTCTTGCCTCTGTCATTACCTTCGACAACCAGCAGTCAAGTCGCCCATCAGCGTTCAGCGCAACTTACAAGTCCCGGATAGTCGCTGATCACCCGTCCACAACCCTTTCACTCCCGCTTCATCCACTTCTCATACTCCCGCGTGTGACGCGACTCCAGGCTCACTTCCCTCCCCGCAATGAACATCTGCTTGATATTCGTCTTCGCTTCCAGCGGATCGCCATCCGTCAAAATTAAATCCGCCAGTTTTCCTTTCTCAATTGACCCCACTTGATCCCCCACGCCGAGGATCTGCGCGCTATTAATCGTCACCGCGCGTATCGCTTCATCACGCGGAAATCCAAACGCCACGGCCTGCGCCGCTTCGAATGGCACATTCCTGGCAAACTGCACGTCGAAAGTCCCAAAGCAAACTCTGACTCCGGCCTTGAAGAGATCGTTTGGCAGCGTGTAGGGCGCGTCATACGGATCGTCATCACGCAACGGCAACTGAAAAGTTTTTCCCAGCACAACCGGAATATTTCGCGCCTTCAGCAGCGGACCCGTGCTTCCAATCTCCCGGGGATCGGCAATGATGATTTTCACCTTCTCCTTATCCGCGAACTCGACTGCGTCCTTGATCGCCCGCTCCTTCGCCGCCCGCACATATATCGGCATCTTCCCCTCGATCACCGGGATCATTGCTTCCAGCTTCGTGTCGCTCCGGAAATCCAACCCGCCTGCAGCCTTCGCTCTCTCATAACGCCGCGCCTGCTCAAAAAAATCACGCAGCTGCCGAAGCCGTTCCTTGTATTCTTTTTGCAGTTCGCTGAACGTACGCGGCTGAGTCCCGAGGAACGCCGCAACCTGCCGTGGAACGGTTTGTATTTGCGGAAACAGCATGTCCATCACGGCGCTCGGCTTGATCGCCGCCTCTTCCCATGTCCATCCTTCCAGGTGCATCAATGCGCCTTGGCCTGTGATCACCGTACCTGAGCCAGCCGCACGCCCGAACCCGCCACCACCACTCCCTGGAAGGCTCATCACCGTAGTGATTCCGGATGCACGCGTAACATCTATGTGCTCGCTCGATGGATTGTAGGCAACTTGTGCCTTCAACTCGGGATTAAACAGACCGATTTCGTCCAGATCCACCGTGTCTCGAACAGACGAAATCTCCGATAAACCAATATTCGTCGCTGCGTTAATCAACCCCGGATACAGATCGAGACCATGTCCATCCACCTCGCGTAAGAGTGGGCCGTTATAGGAAATCTCGGTCCCCAATTGGGTGATCTTTCCGTTCTCAACCAGAACGATTCCATTCTTGATTTCAGGTGCAGTCACCGGATGTATCGTCACATGGGTAATCCTCACCGAATCGCTTTGCGCTCTTAGTAACACGCCCGGCACAGCCCACAGCAACCCGATCCCCAAAAGTTTCGCGATCCTCATCAGCGCACCGCCTCCGGTACCGAATCAGAATTCTCCTTCTTCTCACGAGGCTTCCGCCCGGCTTTCGGTTGCGCCTCCGCCTTACTCGCCTCCGCCTTTTCCTTCTCCAACAGCGCCGTTTTCTTCTGCTCTAGTTCCTTCCGTATCTGGAGGTCTCTGTCTCTGTCAAAATATTCATGTCCGTCGATCCAAACCTTCAGCACCTTCGAGTAATTCGAGAGCGGATGTTTGTCGAACAGCACCAAATCGCCTGATTTCCCGACTTCAATAGAACCAACCTTGTCCTCAATCCCCAACTGCTTCGCGGGATTTATCGTCACCAGCGACAAGGCTTCCGTCTCGCTGAGCCCGCCATAGCGCATCGTCTTCGCGGCCTCCAGATTCAGGTGGCGCTGCAGCTCATCGGAATCCGAATTCAGCGATACGGTCACGCCCTTGCGCGTCATAATCGCTGCATTGTACGGAGTTGCATCGTAAACTTCCGCCTTGTACGCCCACCAATCGCTAAACGTCGAGGCGCCCGCCCCGTGTGCCGCAATCTCCTTCGCCACTTTGTACCCCTCCAGAACGTGTTGAAAGGTGCGAATCTTGAATCCCATCTCGTCGGCCAACCGGATCAACATCAAAATTTCGTCCGATCGATAGCAGTGCGCATGCACATACCGCTTGCCTTCCAGAACTTCGACTAGCGGCTCTAGACGTAAATCTTTTTTAGGCGGAATGGGACGTTCTCCGCGCGCCACCCGTTCCTTGTACTCTTTCCAATCCGCTTGATAATTTCTTGCTTCAGTAAAACTTTGCCGGATCACGTCCTCAACCCCCATGCGTGTCCCTGGAAATCGCCGCGGACGTGCCGGTCCCGGGCTGAATACGTCACCCGGATAGCCTTGCCGCTTGGGGTTCTCGCCAAGTGCAAATTTGATCCCCGGTGTCGCGCCTTCGAACGGCAATCCCTCCGCATCTTTTCCCCAACGAAGCTTGATCACGACCGTCTGTCCGCCGATGGCATTCGCGCTGCCGTGCAATACGTTCGAAACCGTCAACCCACCGGCCAACCCGCGATAGATATTTACGTCATAAGGATCGATCACATCCTTGATGTTCACCATCGAGGAATCCGAAACGCTCCCTTCATTCACGTTGCCTTCGACGGCCGTGTGCGAATGGCAGTCAATGATTCCCGGCATCAGGTATTTACCCGTCCCGTCGACCACCGTCGCGCCCGCAGGAGCGCCCACATTCGCTCCGACTGCGGCGATTTTTTCGTTTTCAATCAGCACGCTTCCGTTTTCTATCGCGCCTTTGGTCACAGTTAAGACCGTGGCATTCCGGATTAGTATGGTTTCGGCACGGCTCGACCCCGCAGCCATGGTGATCAGCAAGCCTAGTGAAGCGAAACCTCGGATCAATTGCACGCTCCATTCCGTGCCTCGAAATTCGCAGTGATCGCCTTCTTTTCAGGTCCTTGTTGTGCCTCTTTGGTTGGCTTGAACTCCGTCCCATCTATAAACACGTATTCAACGGTCGTTTTATCTTCGAAAGCATCGCCCTTCATCACCACGAGGTTCGCGATTTTGCCCTTCTCAATACTTCCTAGCCGATCTGATAGCCCGTAGATCTCCGCCACATTCAGCGTTAATGCGCGTATCGCATCTGCTCTCGACAACCCCGCATCCAATGCTTTTTTCAGAGCCTTCTTCAGATCGGGAGCTGTGTCGACCCCGTCGGAGTAGAAGCCGAACTTTACTTGAGCCTTGGCTAGCATCCCCGGAACGCCGGGGGCCTGATCGCGCATCACCAACTCGCGGTAATTCGGAATCTCCGTCGGGTCTGGATCCTTCGGCTTTACCGGCCACTTCAAACTCACGAGCACGGGCACGCTTGCCTGTTTCAACTCGTCTATGCGCCTGTACGCTTCGTGAAGACCATACACAATGAATGGCGTCTTGAGTTCCCGCCCGAAGCTCAATAGGCGATCGATCTGCTGCGCTTCCATGGCCGGCAGGAGCACGCGTCCGGACTCCGCTAATCCCGCCAGATCGTGGTCGTACTCGGGCCTGCGAGTGCCCCTCACGTGCCCTGCATAGATCTGCTGCGCCTGCTTATAGTGATCCAAATCTAAATAGAGTTGCCTGATGTACGCGATATTTCCCATCAGCGAGTTTGGGAATCCAGAAAAAAATCCCCCCGTCCGAAACACAATTTGCTGTCCGATAGGCTCGGCCACCACCATATCCCGGCCTCGCTGTCCAGCCAGATTCACCATTGCTCCCAAACCTTCAAAAATGCCTCGATTCGGAAATGTCGCGGCCGATGTGAAACCCGCTGCGCGCGCTGCTTCCAGCCTGTGATCCGTCGGGCTTACCAGATCGGCCGCATGTTCGAACGCATATGTTTGCGGACGATCCTCCGGTCCACTGGCGTGAGTGATCTGTGCCGCCGGTGCTGGCTGCGCGGGTGCCGGAGCCGGTCCTGGTGCGCCCGCCGGTCTGCCTCCGCCTGGTGTTTCCACCGCGCCCGGTATTCCCCACGTGCTCAATCCATCGTTAAAGCCCGGATACACCGTCAATCCACTCCCATCGATTACCCAAGCTCCCGCCGGAATCGCGGCGTTCGGTCCTACATCCTGAATCAAGCCGTCGCGCAGCACTACCGTTGCCTTTGATAGCTCCGCACCGCTGACCGTCACAACACGTGCATCTTTAATCGCAATCGCCGACGGCACTTCGGAACGAAGTGTGACAACCCAAAGGCACGCCGTAACTAACAAGAAAATGCATCTCATTGAAACTCGCTTCCAGTCACAACTCGCAAAGAAGTTCTCTATTGTGACATAGAAAGTTGGTCATCACGTCGCTTCAAATGCAGCTCTGGCGTGGGTCGTGGGTCTGTCTTCGAAACCGAACTGGACATCACTTGTTTCGAATCGATGTAGACTACAAAGCGCATTTCATTGCGAGCTACGCCGGCCGGAACATTGTCGAACACTAACGTTGGTTGTTCTCCGATTTCTATTTGCCAATCGAGCCGAACAAATGACTCGTCCCCCGCCCCCACAGCGACAAACGACGGCACGCCGTTCCTGGCGCTAAGAATATGACCTCCAGCCGTCACATTGATTGCAAAGAACGTGCCACGCTTGATCTTCGCAACTACCGTTCCGTCGCACAGCATCAGTAACCATGACCGCGCACGCATTTCCCGTGGCGCATACACGTAGATTCGCGCAAGCTCTTGCGGCCAACCAGCATATGGCAGCAGTAGCATCAAAAACGCTATGAACGCGATCCGCGCCACTCTGCAACCATGAAACCACCTGAATCCGTGCATCAGGAAGCGAACCGCACGTTAACGAAGCTTTGTTTTCCAGTCACACTCGCAAACGAAATTTCCAATTGTGCCATAGAGGGGCGAAGGCCCTTTGACTACAGTTACTTTCCGCCTACACCAAAGTTGCGCCTGCTTCAACTCGCCCCCATTCTTCACGCCCGCCATGCTAGCGTGCCGTCATGAAGTCGACAACCCCTAAAAAAGTACCTGCAATTAAACCTCTTTTGAAAAAACTCGTCAATCAACACGGGACCAATTCTAAGGTCCCTAAACAGAACTCGAAACTCGGATCGGTCCCCCTGAAACCTGCCGGATTGGGGCAGGATTCAGGCGGAGGCTACAACTCCGATAACACGTTCCTGCAAAGCTAAAAGAACCCGGGGCGGACTTCAACGTCTGCCCCTTCCCGAACCACACAAAGCGCTTCTGCGCCCTTATGCGGGTTTACAAATGATCCGCTAAACTGATTCCTTCAGCAGTGAAGGGACAAATCACCTACGGCGATGCTGGCGTCAACATTGACGAGGCAGACCGTGTCGTATCGCAGATCAAGCGTCTCGCTGCCAAAACTCTCAATGCCAATGTCCTAACCTCGATCGGCAGCTTCGGAGCTGGGTTTTCATTGAAAGGCTGGCGCGATCCGGTCCTGATCAGTTCTGCCGATGGGGTAGGCACCAAGCTCAAAATCGCGTTCGCAACCGGCCGTCATGACACCATTGGTGAGGATTTAGTCAATCACTGCGTGAACGACATCGCAGTGCAGGGCGCTACACCGCTTTTTTTTCTGGATTATTTTGCGGTGGGCAAACTCGATGCGCAAGTTTGCAGTCAAGTCGTCTCCGGTTTGGCGCGTGCCTGTAAAGCCAACAAGTGCGCGCTGATCGGCGGAGAAACAGCTGAAATGCCCGGCCTCTACGCCACGGGCGAGTACGATCTTGCCGGTTTCATTGTCGGCGGAGTCGAGCGCAAGCGCATGTTGACAGGATCAGATATCAAACCCGGCGATCTCCTTTTGGGCCTTCCCTCCAACGGGCTTCACACCAACGGCTATTCGCTAGTTCGAAAATTGTTGTCTGACGCCGAACTTTCCCGCGACCTTGCAGACGACCTTCTCAAAATCCACAAATCCTACCTCGCTCCCGTCCTGGCCCTCCACGGCGCAAAACTACTCAAAGGTGCCGCTCACATCACAGGCGGAGGACTCACCGGCAACATTCCTCGCATCCTTCCCCGCGCGTGTGCGGTTGAGATCGATCCTCACTCCTGGCCGCAGCAGCCTGTCTTCGATCTCCTGCAGCAGCGGGGCAATATCCCCCAGGATGACTTTCGTCGTACATTTAATCTCGGCGTCGGCATGGTCCTGATCGTCGCGCCCCAGAAAATTGGGTTCGTTTCGCAAATTCTGAGGAAGCTTCGGGAGCCGTTCTATCAAATCGGCCATGTCATCCGTTCGAAATCTTCAAAGCAGCCCAAGGTAGTGTATCTGTGACACGGCTCGGAATCTTGTTATCGGGCAGAGGCTCGAATTTCGAAGCCATCGCCCAGAACGTGCTTTCCGGCCGGCTCAATTGCGAGATTGGGTTCGTTTTTTCAAATAAGCGCAACGCGCCCGGTCTCGCTCGTGCCCGTGAGCTCGGATTTCCCTGTGGCTCGATTGACTCGGCTGGGGTCGAGCGCACAGCCTTCGATAGCCAAGTTGTTGATTTACTTAAGAAACATGGCGTCAATTGGGTTTGTTTGGCAGGGTATCTACGCTTCCTCAGCGGACAGTTCGTTTCGCAATTTCCCAATCGCATCCTTAATATCCACCCTTCCCTGCTGCCAGCCTTCCCGGGGCTCGATGCTCAGTATCAGGCCTGGACGCACGGAGTGAAGATCACGGGCTGCACCGTCCATTTCGTCAACGAGGATCTGGACAGCGGCCCGATTCTCCTTCAGTCGGCGGTCCGGGTTCTCGATGACGACACGCTCGAAGCTCTGTCGTCGCGAATCTTGGTCGAGGAACATAGAATCTACTCCGAGGCCATCGCCTGGGTGCTCAAAGGGAATTACCGGATCGAAGGCCGGAGAGTGATCAGGACTTAAACGCTACTAAATAGGTGTTGAATCTGAAACGTGTCTTAGCCATCGTCGCCATTCTGATCCTGATCGCCTTTGGGTTCGTTTGGTACTCAGGCAAGGAAGTCAACCTAAAACTCGCCCGGCCGGTGCCCGCCATCGGCAACGACAGCATCATCAGCGTTCAAGCCAGCGGCCCAAAGGGCATAAAATCATTTTCGGCTTCGGTCGAACAAAACGGACAGAGCCAAACCGTGTACCAGGATGAGACGAGATCGAACCAGGCCAGCCGCGTGTACACGTTTTCGGCGGGGAAGAAGCAGGCTTCGTTTCTAAAGGAGGGACCCGCCAAGTTAATCCTGAAAGCAGCGTCGAACGATTTCCGGGGGCGCACAACCACGCTCTCGCAGGACATTCAGGTGGTTCTTCGACCGCCCAGCATCGTCGCGGATGGCCGTCAGCATTACTTGAATCAGGGCGGATCAGAACTCGTGACAATGGATGTGGGCGGCTCCTGGACAGAAGCCGGTGTTCGAGCGGGCAGATACTCCGCAGGCTCGTTTCCCATGCCGGGTGAGCCGGACAACAGCAACAATCGCTTCTCGCTATTTCCTTATTCCTGGGATCTCTCGCCAGACACGATCCCGGTCGCTTTCGTTCGGAATATCGCCGGAACCGAAGCGACGACTACGTTCTGGGTCAAAGTGTTCCCGAAGAAATTTCGGGAAAGCAACATCGAGCTGAACGACAGACAACTCCAAAAAGTGGACAGCGAACTCGATCCGGAAGGGACCGGCAGCTTGATCGAACGGTTTGTGCGGCTCAACCGCGAGATGCGCCGGGCGAACAATCAGCAGATTTACGATCTTCGGACCAAGACGGAAAATCGAATGCTATGGTCAGGACCGTTCGAGCCCATGAAGGGCGCCAGAGAATCGTATTTTGCAGACCGTCGCAGCTACTTTTACAAGAGGCAGAAGGTCGATGAACAGGTTCACCTTGGGTTCGATCTTGCACAGACCAGCAATATGCCAGTGCTCGCCGCCAACTCGGGAAAAGTCATCTATGCGGACCGCCTCGGCATCTATGGCAACTGCGTGATCCTCGATCACGGCTACACGCTGCAAACCCTTTACGGGCACATGAGCAAAATCGGCGCGAAGGTAGGCGACACGATCCAAAAGGGCCAGCAGATCGGAGTTAGCGGATCAACTGGTATGGCTTTCGGAGATCACGTACACTTCAGCATGCTCATCGCAGGCATTCAGGTGAATCCCATCGAATGGTGGGATGAGCACTGGATTCACGATCGGATTTTAAGCAAGATCGGCCCTCACGAGCCTTCTTCGCCTGCAGTGCCTTCGCGCAAAGCTTTGAGGCGTTCTTCACGACGCTGAGCACGGTCTGCCGCTCGTTTCACAAGCTCTGAACCGACTAGCTCGAGCTTAGCGGTTTCAGCACCATCGCCTTTGCGCCAGCCAAGCTTAACGATCCTGGTATATCCGCCATTCCGCTGATTGAAGCGAGGGCCAAGCTTCTCAAACAGCTTGTCAACGGCTTCCCGCTTCACAAGAAAAGCCGCCGCCTGCCGCCGAGTGTGCAAATTGTCTTCTTTGGCAAGCGTGATCATTTTCTCGACCAGCGGCTTGGCTGCTTTCGCTTTGGGAACGGTGGTCGTAATCCGTTCTTCTTCGATTACGTTGGTCACTAGCCCGCGAAGGAGGGCGCGCCGGGCGCTGATATCACGTTTGAGCTTTACCCCGGCCTTCCGATGCCGCATGTTATTCCTCGGCTCCGGCGTAGCTCTCGTTAGCCGCAAAGTCCGAAGCTGATGCCGGAGGCGCGGAACCGATCAAGCGCCCCTGCTGGTCGAACTTCATGCCGAACGAAAGGCCCAGACCTGAAAGAATCTCTTTGATTTCATTCAGCGACTTGCGGCCGAAATTCTTGGTGCGCAACATCTCAGATTCGGACTTCTGGACCAGGTCGCCAATGGTCTGAATATTGGCGTTCTTCAAGCAGTTATAAGAGCGGACGCTGAGCTCCAGTTCTTCCACCGAGCGGTTCAGAACTTCGTTCATCTGGTTGATGGCACGCTCGGCCGGCTCTTCCACAACTTCCGGAGTCTCTTCAAAGTTGATGAAGATCGTCATGTGGTCTTTGAGAAGCTTAGCCGCTTGGCCAACCGCATCTTGCGGCGAGATTGCGCCGTTAGTCCAGACTTCGAGCGTGAGCTTGTCATAGTCGGTATTCTGACCAAGCCGCGCCGCTTCCACTGTGTAGTTGGTCTTGCGAACAGGCGAGTGAACGGAATCGATCGGTATGTAGCCGAGCGGTAGGTCTTCATCGTAGTTGCGATCCGCAGACACATAGCCACGCCCGCTCTTGATGCGCATTTCAATACTGAGCTTCCCGCCCTCGCCGACAGTCGCGATGTGGAGGTTGCGATCAAGCACCTCGACGTCCGCGTCGGTCTCGATCTGGCTACTCATTACTTCGCCAGGAGAGTCAACCCGGAGATATGCGATACGCATGCCTTCGCCCATCATCTTGAACGGCACCTGCTTGAGATTCAGGATGATGTCGGTGGCATCTTCGACGACGCCTGGGATGGGGCTGAACTCATGCGATACGCCCTCGATGCGGACGCCGGTAATAGCAGCACCCTCGATGGAGCTCAACAGTACGCGGCGCAGACCGGTGCCGATAGTCGACCCGAATCCACGCTCAAACGGCTGCGCGGAGAATTGACCGAACCGCTCAGTGAGCGTCTCGGTGGTTGCAACTAAACGCTTGGGCTTCTGAAATCCTTTAAACATAATTCCCTATCCTCATCCTTACTTCGAATACAGCTCGACAATGAGCTGCTCGTTCAATTGAATTTGTACTAATTCTTCCCGCTTAGGCTGCTGCAAGACTCGCGCCTTCAGCGCTTCGCGATCTACTTCCAACCACGATGGGCTGGGTGTATGGGCGGTTGCATCGCGCGCCGCGAGAATCGCGGAATTATCGCGGCTCTTTTCGCGAATGTCTACCACATCACCTGGTTTAACTGTGTAGGAAGGGATATCCACTTTGCGGCCATTCACATTGACGTGGCCGTGGCGGACAAGCTGCCGTCCTTGCGCGCGGCTGGTGGCAAGGCCCATACGGTAGAGAATGTTGTCCAGGCGCCGCTCCAGCATGGCAAGCATGAGCTCGCCCGTAATACCTTTTTGATTGACAGCCTTCTCATAAAGATTCCGGAACTGACCTTCCAGAACCCGGTAATAACGACGTGCCTTCTGCTTCTCGCGAAGCTGGAGGCCATATCCGACCAGCTTGGGCTTCTTGTCTTTGCCATGCTGGCCCGGAGCGAAGTTGCGCTTCTCTATAGCGCACTTCTCTGTATGACAGCGCTCACCCTTCAAAAAAAGCTTCATGCCCTCGCGACGGCAAAGCCGGCAGACCGGGCCGCTATAACGTGCCAAACAAAACCTCCCTTGCAACCCAAACCATCGCTGCGCTCTGGGATTTAAAGTTCTTCATACTCGCCGCTTTTTCGGTGGGCGGCAACCATTATGGGGGATGGGCGTGACATCCTTGATCGACCTTACTTCGATTCCGGCAGTCGACAAAGCCCGCACTGCCGATTCGCGGCCAGATCCAGGACCGGCCACTCGAACCTCCACGGTTCGCAAGCCCGCTTCCTTGGCTTTATTCGCCGCCGTGAGAGACGCCTGCTGGGCGGCAAACGGAGTTCCCTTTCGAGAGCCACGGAACCCTAAAGAACCGGAACTGGACCAGGCCAACACATTCCCTAAGGGATCGGTGAATGTGACGATCGTGTTGTTGAATGATGCCTGAATGTGCACGGTCCCGAACGGAACGTTCTTCTTTTCCTTCTTTTTGAAGCTTTTCTTTTTAGCCGATTTGGCAGGTGCTTTGGCCATCTAATCTCCGACTATGTCTTGGATGCCGATTTCTTCTTATTCGCGATCGTGCCCTTACGCGGACCCTTGCGAGTACGCGCATTCGTATGGCTGCGTTGTCCGCGGACCGGCAAGCCACGCCGATGGCGCAAGCCTCGATACGCACCCATTTCCATGAGGCGCTTGATATTCATCGAGACTTCCTTGCGCAGGTCGCCCTCGATTGCCCCTTCGCCTTCGATGAGGTTACGAAGATGATTCACTTCCTCTTCGCTGAGATCCGCAACCTTCTTGTCCGGGTCGACGCTTGCACGGTGGAGGAGCGAAAGCGCACGAGTCCTGCCGATGCCGTATATATAGGTCAGCCCAATGGCTGCCCGTTTTCTCGCTGGTAAGTCAATGCCTGCAATACGTGCCATAAACGATTCCCTATCCCTGCCGTTGCTTGTGCTTCGGGTTCGTGCAAATGATGCGCACTACCCCGTGGCGATGGATCACCTTGCATTTATCGCACAATTTTTTTACCGATGCTCGCACTTTCATCCCATTTTCCCCTTCAACAACTCCAAAATCCGGCCTCGCGCTCGATCGCTCCCCGTCATAAAAATCAAGGCCGCGACAGGACCCAGGGTCCATTATCGGTTACCGCGACCATATGTTCGAAATGCGCCGAGTACGAGCGATCTTTCGCCACCGCGGTCCATTTATCCGGAAGAAGCTCGGTGTCCGGCTTTCCAGCATTCACCATCGGTTCAATTGCCAAAACCATCCCCGGCTTCAAGCGCGGATTTTCACCCTTCCGGTCGATATAGTTGGGGATCTGAGGCTCCTCGTGCAACGACGTGCCGATCCCGTGCCCGACAAAATCCCGGACAATCGAAAATCCGTTCGCGCGGACGTGCTTTTCTACGGTCCCGCAGATATCGAATAAACGATTTCCAGCTCGCACCCGGTCAATTGCCAGCTCCAAACTTTCTTCGGTGATCTTCAACAGCCTTTTGACTGAATCATTCACTTCGCCGACCGCCACAGTTATGGCCGAATCACCGTAATAGCCATCCAGCAAGACGCCCGTATCGATAGAGACGATGTCGCCCCGTTTGAGCTTCCTCCGGGAGGACGGCATCCCATGCACGATTTCCTCATTGACCGACGTGCACAGAACATACGGGTACTTAGTCGTCGCAGCCTGCGACCGGTAGCCTTTGAAAGCTGGCTTGGCCCCAGCCTCCGCAATCATCTTCTCCGCTGCGGACTCAAGATCCTGAGTAGTAATCCCTTCGACAACCATCTCCTTGAGATCCTGCAAAATCCGGAAGACCAACAACCCGCTGCGGCGGAGTTTCTCAAGTTCAACTGCACTTCTGCGGACGATCATGGCGTGACGCTCGCCTCGGGTGCCTCGCGCGCAACGACCGATGGGTCGACCAGGCCCAAGGAAGCGAGCGACTCGCAGATCTGCTGCTTAATCTTCTTAGGTGATGCTGCTGCGCCGTCGATTTCAATGACCGGAACGCCCGCCTGGCGGAAATAGTTCAGAAGCGGACGCGTTTGCATATCGTATTGCTTGAGTCGTTCCCGGATGACGGGTTCGCTGTCATCATCCCGCGGCTCCAATGCAGCTCCATCCAGGTCACAAACTCCCGCAACTTTAGAAGGATGCGTGGTTATGCTATAGAGGGTTCCACAAACGGGACACTGCCGGCGGCCAGTCAGGCGGGCTACGATTTTCTCGTAGTCAACCATCAAGTGTATCACGGCAGGTTTAAACCCATGCTGCTGCATCATCTCGAGCAGTACGGCGGCCTGATTCACCGTGCGCGGGTAGCCATCGAGGATGATGCCCGAGCGGCAATCCGGTGCCGCGATTCTAGCTTCGACCAACTGATTAACGAGATCGTCGGAAACGAGTTTGCCGGATTTGAGAAGTCCGCGCGTCCGCTCTCCAATGTCGTCGCCGGCATCGATATGGGTTCGCAGCATGTCACCGGTCGAGATGTGCGGCACTTTAAGGTAACGACACAACAATTTGGCCTGGGTACCTTTTCCGGAACCAGGGGAGCCGAACAATATAATTGCCGGTGCTGGCCGGCTGGTTATTGGAGCACCCAAGCGATTAGACAGTGGTGGTGCGGCGACCACGGATGCGCCCGGTGCGCGGGGTGAAACCTTCGTAGTGACGCATAATCAACTGCGCCTCAATCTGATTCACAGTATCCATCGCGACACCGACAACGATCAGCAGCGACGTGCCGCCGAAATAAAAATTTACGCCCAAGCCGTCGAGCAGGAAGCGCGGAAAATGCGCATCGATGAAGTTGCCGACGAAAGGCAGGCGCTGCAGCTTAATTCCCGAGATCATGATCTGCGGAATGAGCGCTAGGATCGATAAATACAGCCCTCCCACCACGGTGATCTTCGACAGGATCTTGTCCATATACTCGGCTGTGTTCTTGCCTGGCCGAATGCCCGGGATGAATCCGCCATACTTCCGCATGTTGTCCGCCGCCTCGTTCGGATTGAAAATGATCGAGACGTAAAAGAAGCAGAAGAAGACAATCAACACGACGAAAGCCAAATAGTAGAGGGGTTCCGAGCCGCCCAGAGCGCCCAGCATGCTGCTCAGCCAGGGGCTATTCTTTACGACTGGAAACTGGAGGGCCGTCTGCGGCAGCGCGAGCAACGACGAAGCAAAGATAATTGGAATGACACCCCCCGCATTAACTTTGAGAGGCAGGTGCGTAGATTGGCCTCCCATCATGCGCCGGCCCATCACGCGCTTGGCGTATTGCACCGGTATGCGTCGCTCGCCACGCTCTACGAGAACAATAAAAGCGACTACCGCGACCATCACGGCCAAAATGATGATCATCTGAAGCGCATTCCACTGATGCGTGACGAAGGTGTTTTGGTAGATGCTGACGATGGCGCGCGGAAGACCGACGATGATACCGACGAAGATGATCAGCGACATGCCGTTTCCAATGCCGCGCTCCGTAATTTGTTCACCCAACCACATGATGAACGCTGTACCGGTTGTGAACGTAAGCATTGTCAGGAAGATGAAACTGAAACCTGGATTCAGAACGAAATTGCCTTCCGACTTTTCAAGCGCCACGGCTATGCCAATCGATTGAATAATGGCGAGGGCTACGGTGAGATAGCGCGTCCACTGCGTGATTTTGCGGCGCCCGAGTTCGCCCTCCTTCTGCAGCTTGTCGAGGGTGGGGATCACGACGGTCAACAACTGAAGAATAATGGAAGCCGTGATGTAGGGTGTGATGCCGAGCGCGAAAATCGTCATGCGGCGAAGCATGCCGCCGCTAAACAGATCCACATATCCAAGGAAGCCGCCGGCATTCCGGGCGAAGAATTCTCCGAACCGGTTCGTGTCGATCCCAGGCGTTGGGATGTACGCGCCAATCCGGTAGACGGCAAGCAAACCCAAGGTGAAGAGAACCCGTTTCCTAAGGTCCGGAATCCGGAACACGTTGGCGAGAGCTTCAAGAAACTTTGTCATGGACGTCGTTCACACTTCCCAGACTGGCAAGCCAGGCCGGTGCTTTGACTTTACTTCTTTTCCATTTCTTCGGTACGCGCCGCTGGCCTTCGAAGAACCTCGACGCTACCACCAAGCTTTTGAATTTTGTCGAGCGCAGACTTGGAGTACACATGCGCCTTAACGTTGATCTTCTTCGTCAGTTCGCCATTGCCCAAAATCTTGAGCCCGGCATTCAGCTTTTTCACAACGCCGCTTGCGATGAGCGATTCGGGAGTAAAAGCGTCACCATCGAGTTTCTCAAGCAATCCTACGTTGATGATGGCGTATTCTTTGCGGAAAATGTTGGTAAACCCGCGCTTGGGAAGCCGACGATGCAGGGGCATCTGGCCGCCTTCGAAACCGCGCATCTTGCTGTACCCCGAAATCGACTTTGCGCCTTTTGCGCCGCGGCCCGAGTACTTGCCGCGACCCGTGCCCATACCTTGGCCGAGGCGCCTTTTTTTATGTTTCTGGCCTTTGGGAGGCCGCAAATTAGATAGGTTCATCGGCTGTTCCTTTAACGGGACCGCTTGCTGACGCGCGCGGTTCGGTAACGATTTCGAGCAGGTGCGGCACTTTCGCTACCATTCCCCGGAACCCAGGAGTATCCGGACGCTCTACCACACGATTCATCGTATGAAGTCCAAGAGACTTCACAATATTTTTGTGCTTTTGGGGCGTGCAGATCGGGCTGCGCACCAGCTTGATTTTGATTTTTCCTTCAGCCATTTGCTGCCTCAAACTTTGAGCGCTACTCTGTTCCTAAAGTCTCTCGATCGGAAGACCGCGCATATCGGCAATCGCGTGCTTGTCACAAAGCTGCTCGAGAGCGTCTATAGTCGCTTTCACAACGTTATGAGCGTTATGGGAGCCAAGGGATTTAGTAAGCACGTTTGTGATACCGACGGCTTGAATTACCGCCCGCACAGGACCGCCTGCGATCACGCCAGTGCCTTCCGGAGCAGGTTTCAATAAAACCAGACCGCTACCAAAACGTCCCACAACCTGGTGGCGAATGGTCGTTTCGACAACGTTGATTTTGCGTAGATTCTTCTTGGCAGCCTCAATGCCTTTCTTAATAGCCGAAGGAACCTCCTTCGCTTTACCCGTGCCGTAGCCCACAACTTTAGCGCCCGAATCTCCGACGACGATGAGCGCTGAAAAGCTCATATTCTTGCCGCCTTTGACGACTTTGGTGACGCGGTTAATGCTGACCACCTGTTCCTTGAGGTTCAGGTTATGCGTATCGAGACGCTTGGCCTTGCCGTTTACTGCCATTCTTTAAAACTCCAGTCCCGCTTCTCGCGCCGCATCGGCCAGCGCCTTCACGCGACCGTGGTAGAGATAGCCGCCACGGTCGAATACTACTTTTCTTATGCCCTTTTCCTTTGCACGCTCTGCGACAATCTTGCCGACCACTTTGGCTCCGTCAACATTGCCGCCTTTGCCACGCAGATCCTTCTCGATGGATGCAGCCGCGACCATGGTATGGCCCCGCTGATCATCGATTACCTGCGCGTAGATGTGATTGATGCTACGAAATACTGCCAGACGTGGGCGCTCCTGCGTGCCAGAAACGCGGCTGCGGATGCGCTTGTGAATCCGGGTACGAATATCGTTGCGAGATTCGCGAGCCATTACTTGCCTCCTGCTCCGGTCTTCCCGGCTTTTTTACGGAGCGCTTCGCCCGTGTACCTGACCCCTTTGTTCTTGTACGGGTCGGGTGGACGCAGGGAACGGATCTGGGAAGCGACTTGTCCCACGACCTGCTTGTCGTAACCGGTCAGGACCAAGTGCGTCTGTTTGTCGACCCTAAGATCTACACCTGGCGGCAAAATTACCTCGATAGAGTGCGAATATCCGAGCGTAAACGTAGCGACTTTGCCTTTCACGTCGGCGCGGTAGCCCGTTCCGACCACATCGAGTTCGCGCGTGAATCCAGTCGAAACACCTTGGACGGCATTCGCCGCAAGCGCTCGAGTGAGTCCATGAAGCGCGGCAAGCTTGTCGTTTTCGCGGACGAGCTCCAGGTGGTTGTTATTCTGTTCAACTCTAATTCCCGCGGGGATCGGAACGGCTAGTTTACCCTTCGGCCCCTCGACCTCGAGCTGGTCGCCGAGGTTGATCTTGACCCCCTGCGGTAGCGGAATCGGTTTCTTTCCTACTCTTGACATGAACTTCTTTCCTTACCAGATCTGGCAGAGCACTTCGCCGCCAACGCCTTCTTTACGAGCCGTACTTCCGGTCATCACGCCCTTAGGTGTAGTGAGTATGTTGATTCCGAGGCCACCAAGGATGCGGGGAATATCTTTGCTGCCCACGTAAATACGGCACCCTGGACGGGAGACGCGCTCGACCCGCGAAATCACCGGAAGATTGGATGGTGTGTACTTCAAATACAAGCGGATGTACTTTTTTGCACCTTCTTCCGTCAGCTTGTAATTGAGAACGTAGCCCTCCTCCTTGAGGATGCGAGCGATTTCATTCTTGAGCCGGGACGCCGGCACGTCCACCTTCGGGTGACGCGCAATGAGAGCGTTGCGCACGCGAGTCAGCATATCTGCAATGGGGTCTGCTGTCATGGTTTGACTTACCTCGTTACCAGCTCGCCTTTGTCACGCCGGGAATTTCGCCGGCCAGAGCAAGCTGGCGAAAGCAAATCCGGCACAAGGAAAACTTCCGCAAGAAGCCGCGCGGCCGCCCACAACGCTTGCACCGGTTGCGCAGGCGACATTTGAACCTGACAGGCGTTCCGGCCTTTTTGCCAGCCGCAATTTCGGCTAGCTTCTTTTCTTCTTTCGCGATCTTCGCAGTAGTTGCCATGAATAAACCTTCTTATTGACGGAACGGCATGCCCATATGACGCAGCAGAGCCAACCCTTCGGCATCGGTCTTGGCGGTGGTGGTGATAGAGACGTTCATGCCTTTCACTTTTTCCACCTTGTTGTAATCGATCTCGGGAAAGATCAATTGATCTCGCAGTCCGAGCGTATAGTTCCCGCGACCATCGAACGATTTCGGCGAAACGCCACGAAAGTCACGCACACGCGGGAGAGCGACATTCATCAGCCGATCGAGAAACTCGTACATGCGGTCGCCCCGCAAGGTCACCATACACCCAATCGACATGCCTTCACGTAGCTTGAAAGCGGCGATCGACTTTTTTGCTTTGGTAATCACAGGCCTTTGACCAGCAATGGCCCCGAGCTCGTTCACCGCGCCGTCCATCAACTTACTGTTTCCGGTAGCTTCGCCAAGACCGATGTTGATCGATACTTTCTCGAGCTTAGGGACAGCCATCGAATTCTTGTATCCGAACTCTTTGTTCAAAGCCGGAACCACAGCTTTTGCATAGTGCTCCCTTAGCCTGGCTTTTGTGTTTGTCCGGGCTCTTGGCTCTGCTTCCGCGGCTGCGGGTTTTGCTTCGGGCGCACTTTTCGCTTGCGCGCCACCCTTTGCTTCTCGACCAGCTTTGGCTTCTTTCCCGGTCTTGGCTGCTGCCTTTCCAGGCTCTGTTTCCGTCTTCTTAGCCATTACGTTTACTTCTACTTTCTTTCGAGTGTTTCGCCACTCTTGCGCGCGATTCGAACACGCCGTACTTTGCCGCCGACCGTTTCCATTTTGTAAGAAATACGCGTTGGCACACCGCCGGAGGTCAAGATCATCACATTCGAGACGTCCATTGGCATCGGCTTGTCGGCGATTCCGCCTTTGATCTGCTTAGATGGATTCGGCCGAGTATGGCGCTTCACCACCATGATGCCTTCAACCGTGACCTTACGCGCCAGCCGATCGACTTCGAGCACCTTTCCGGTCTTGCCCTTGTCACGGCCCGCAATCACCCTGACGAGATCGTCTTTCTTGATCTTGATTCGGACTGGCGTGCGCTCACCCTTTTTCTGGCGCCGCTGATATGCAGTTTTCGGCATAGCTAGAGCACCTCCGGCGCGAGCGAAACGATTTTCATAAAACGCTTGTCGCGCAGTTCACGGGCGACGGGGCCGAATACGCGCGTCCCAACCGGTTCGCCAACTTCATTGATGAGCACAGCGGCATTCGAATCGAAGCGAATGTAAGTACCATCTTTGCGGCGCGTCTCCTTGCGCATCCGCACCACGACGCAACGAACAACTTTACCCTTCTTAATACTGGAATCGGGCGCAGCCTCTTTTACGCTCGCGGTGATCACATCGCCCAAACCCGCGCGAAGGCCGAGGTCGCCGCCGCGGGGCAAGATGCATTGCAACTTGCGCGCACCGCTGTTGTCGGCCACCTCCAGCATCGTTCGCATCCCAATCATGCCGTTTCTCCCTGAATTCCTAAGCGGAGCTTCACCACTCCGCTATTTTCGCTTCACAGTTTTTTTAACGCGTGTGTCGGCTTCTGCCTCAAGCGCCGGGTGCTCAACGGCGACCTGGACAGCGCGCCGAATCACGTCCCTAAGCTCCCAGCGTTTCAAGCGGCTCAAAGGACGGCACTCCACGATGCGGACCACGTCTCCGACTTTCGCGGACTGCGCTTCGTCATGCGCGTAAAACTTTTTCCGCTTGCTCACAATTCGCTTATAGACGGGATGAGCCACGCGCCGCGTCACTTCCACCACAATGGTTTTGGCCATCTTCGTCGAGACGACCTCGCCCACTTTCTCGTTTTTGTGACCGAGATTCTGAGTGCTTTGCTGTGCTGCCGCCATCGGCTCTATCTCTTCCTCTTATCGCTGCTTTTCCCGGAACTCGCCGCCTTCGTGGGCGCTGCTGGGGCGGGAGTTTCACCGGCTGCGTGCTTTTCCCCGAGCACGGTCAGCATGCGCGCACGATCCTTCTTTAGGCTCCGGTACTTCTTTAAACCTTCCATCTGGCCCATGCCCATCTGGAAGCGAAACCGGAAAAGTTGATCATGTGAATCCTGGACCTGGCGTTGCAAGTCGGTCATGTCAATGCCGCGAAATTTTTCTGCCTTCATGATCTGCTTAGCCTACCTTCGCCTCTTCAGTTGCCTGGTTGCGCATCACGAACTTGGTCGGAACGGACAACTTCATTGCCGCGAGCCGCATGGCCTCTGTCGCCGTCTCAAGCGTTACACCCTCCATTTCGAACAGCACCTTGCCGGGTTTCACAACTGCGACCCAACCTTCCGGAGCACCTTTACCCTTACCCATTCGGGTCTCAGGCGGTTTCTTTGTGATCGGCTTATCCGGAAAAACACGGATCCAGACTTTACCACCGCGTTTGATGAAGCGCGTCATGGCGATTCGAGCCGCTTCAAGTTGGCGGTTCGTCACCCAGCCGCAGCCAAGTGCTTTCAATCCGAAGTCGCCGAACGAGAGCTGCGATCCGCGCCAAGCTTTGCCTGTCATGCGGCCCCGCTGCTGCTTTCGATATTTGACCTTTTTCGGCATCAACATAGAGATTCACTCCTAAACGAGCAACGCGGCTTACTCGTTTGACTCCTTCTTTTCGTCCGTTACGGGCGGCTCGGCAGTTGTTGACGGCTGGGCAGTGGGCTCGGCCTCGCCCAATTCGCGCTTCTGCTCTTGCTTCCAGGCTGGAGCAACCGGCGCCAAAGGTGGAATGATGGGCGATGATGCGGGTTTCGGCATCTCGCTCGGAGGCTGCTGAATGATCGCTCCACCGGGCTCAGGCTGGGCTGCAGGCGGTTGCGTCATGGGCCGGCGCTCACGATCGCGATCACGGTCATCACGACGCCGGCGCCGGGGTTCGCCTTCGTTGCGCAACGAGTCCCGCCGGCTTGCGCCATCGAGCACTTCGCCCTTGTAAATCCAAACTTTCACGCCGATGACACCGTAAGTCGTGTACGCCTGGCTGAAGCCGTAATCGATGTCCGCTCGCAAGGTATGGAGCGGAAGTTGACCCTGCAGATACCATTCACTGCGCGCAATCTCGGCACCGTTCAACCGTCCTGAGACGCGAACTTTGATTCCCTTGCAACCGAAACGCAGAGCTGAATCCACTGACTTGCGCATGGCACGGCGAAACGCGACGCGCTTTTCAAGCTGCAAAGCAATCGATTCCGATACTAGTTGCGCATCGAGCTCAGGCCGATGTACTTCCTGGATGTCAATGAAAACCTCGCGCTTGGTCTTCTTCGCGAGATCGCTCTTCAATTTCTCGATCTCGGCGCCCTTACGGCCGATGATGATTCCCGGACGCGATGTGCGAATCGTGATGCGAAGCTTGTTGCCCGGCCGATCCACTTCAACAGAGCTGATACCAGCGGCCCTGAGGCGGTTCAGCAGCGATTCCTTGAGCTCCAGATCCTCGTGCAGGAGCTTGGAGTATTCCTGCTTAGCAAACCAGCGCGAACGCCAGGTCTTGGTCACGCCGAGGCGGAATCCGTAAGGATGTACTTTCTGGCCCATATGCTCTGACTATTCCTCCACTACTTCCGCTTCGGCTCTCTCGCCGACCTTCACGATGATGTGCGCCATCCGCCGTTGATATCGAAACGCCCGGCCCATGGGAGCAGGCCGGATGCGCTTTACGCGTGGACCTTCGTTTACATACGCTTCAGTAACGAACAATTTGTCGACGTCAAGATGTTCCGACTTATTCTCCGCATTCGCAATCGCCGATCGCAAAACCTTCTCGATCACCGGCGCAATGCGCTTATTCGTGCCACTCAGGATATTGATGGCGTCGCCCGCTTGCTGACCGCGGATCATGTCCACTACCAGACGAGCCTTCTGCGGCGAGACGTGAATATAGCGGGCTTCCGCTTTTGCGAGACTTGCTGTTTGGTTCGCCATCAGTTATCTCGCCGCCTTCTCGGTAGACTTCGCTGCGTGACCCTTGAAGGTTCGCGTGGGCGAAAACTCACCTAATTTATGGCCCACCATGTTTTCGGTGATATACACGGGAATGAATTTCTTCCCGTTGTGGACGGCAAGCGTGTGTCCAATAAAGTCCGGCACCACTGTCGAGCGGCGCGACCAGGTCCTCACCACCGTTTTTTGATTTTTAGTGTTCAGCTCTTCCACCTTTTTGATCAGGTGGTCATCCGTGAACGGTCCCTTTTTCAGCGATCGACTCATATTCGACTTCTCATCTGATTACCGTTTCTTAGCCTTCCTCGTCACAATCCAACGATCCGTTCGCTTATTGTTACGGGTTTTGAAGCCGCGCGTTGGCTGACCCCAAGGTGTGACTGGATGACGGCCGCCCGACGTTTTTCCCTCCCCACCACCATGCGGGTGGTCGACCGGATTCATTGAAACGCCGCGATTGTGAGGACGTCGTCCAAGCCAGCGGTTGCGGCCAGCTTTGCCTAGCGACACGTTCTCGTGCTCCACGTTACCGACCTGGCCTATGGTGGCCATACACTCGATTTGCACCTTACGAATTTCGCCGGACGGTAGCTTTAGCAGCGCGATATTACCTTCCTTCGAAACCAATTGCGCTTGCGCCCCAGCCGAACGAGCCATTTGACCGCCTTTACCCGGCTTCAGTTCGATGTTGTGCACCACGGTACCGGCGGGAATGTTCTTAAGCGGCAAAGCGTTGCCGACCAAAATGTCGGCCTCCGATCCCGAACTGACGGTGCGGCCTACCTCGAGACCTATGGGGCAGATGATGTAACGCTTCTCGCCATCGGAGTAGTGCAGCAGCGCAATACGCGCCGAGCGATTTGGATCATATTCAATTGCGGCGACCTTCGCCACGATTCCAGCCTTGTCGCGTTTGAAATCGATGATGCGGTAAGCCTTTTTCGCACCGCCCCCGCGAAAACGGCTCGATATCCAACCATGCGCATCGCGGCCACCGGTACGCTTCTTGCCCTCAACGAGCGATTTCTCGGGTGTGTCCTTAGTGATGTCCTCGCGCGTGATATAGGTCTGGAACCGGCGGGTCGGCGTTACTGGTCGAAAACTCTTGATGGGCATGACGTTCTGCTTTCTTCCTATATCTCGGCGTATTCGGGTATCTTTTGCCCGGCCTGCAAGCGCACGTACGCTTTTTTCCAATCCGATGCATAGCCGGTAAAGCGGCCGCGACGGCGCAATTTTCCGGCAAAGTTTCCGGTTCTGACCTCTGCCACTTTGACTCTGAAAAGAGTTTCTACAGCTTGCC
Source organism: Bryobacteraceae bacterium (assembly GCA_051004875.1). Classification (GTDB taxonomy): domain Bacteria; phylum Acidobacteriota; class Terriglobia; order Bryobacterales; family Bryobacteraceae; genus Bog-105. Next base: position 1,912 of record JBPCJX010000023.1, on the reverse strand, counting down.
GGATCTCAATCTTGTTTGCATCCCGATGCACTTCGAAACACAGCGTGCGTTCAGATTCGCGCTTGGCATGGCCCTTTTCAGTGATGATCGGTTTCCGGATTACATCATAAACGTTCATTACGCGAGTGCCTCCGAGAGCTTTCTGGCCGCGGTTTCGGTCAGCAGCACTTGCTGATGCGCCAGCAGGTCATAGACATTTACTTGCCTGGCCGGCACCAGCTTGACACCAGCCAGATTCCGCGAAGCACGCGTGAGATTGGTGTTGTCACCGAGCTCAACCAGCAGCACGGTCTTTTTTACTTCGAGTTTCCCGAGGACACCGGCCATGTTTTTCGTCTTGTGATCAGACAACTCGAAAGCCTTGACGACTTTCAATTCGCCGTCGCGCAGCTTGGCCGAAAGTGCCGCGCGCAACGCACCCAACTCCATCTTGCGGGGCAGTTTGTACTCGTAACTGCGAGGCTGCGGTCCGTGCACCGTGCCGCCATGCCGCCACAATGGCGAACGGATCGAACCCATACGCGCCCGCCCGGTTCCTTTTTGCTTCCACAGCTTCTTACCGGAACCGGAAACCTCATGGCGAGTCTTGGTGGCCGCAGTTCCGGATCGCCTGGCCGCCGTATACTGCCGCACGGCTTCGTAGAGCAGCGCTTCATTGACTTCGGCACCGAACACAGCGTCCGAAAGCTCAATCGAGCCTACCGCTGCGTTGTTCAGGTCCACAATATCTACACTCGGCATCGTCTGAAATTCCTTAGAACTTATCGATTCGCTCTTCGAACCATCACGTATCCGCCGTTCGGTCCGGGAACGGCGCCCTTCACCGCGATCACATTGTCGTCCAGATCTACACTAACGATTTCGAGATTGCGTACCGTCACCTGCTGTGTTCCCATCCGGCCTGCCATTTTCATTCCCGGAAAAACACGCGAGGGAAAGCTGGATGCGCCAATCGAACCCGCCGCTCGATGAAACATCGACCCGTGCGAAGCCGGACCGCCGCGAAAATGATGGCGCTTCACAAGACCCGCAAAACCCCGCCCCTTGCTAGTCCCGATGACGTCGACGATATCTTTTTCCTTAAACTCGTCGGCGAGCACGCGGTCACCTTGCTTCAGGTCGCCGGTACCCTGGTCGAGCCGGAACTCATGCAGGAATTTGACCCCTTCCGCACCCGACTTCTTCAGGTGGTTCGTCAAGGGCTTGTTCTGTTTCTTTGCGTATTCGACCAGCCCAAGCTGCACGGCATCATAGCCATCGATAGCGGGCGTTTTGCGCTGGGTGACCACGCATGGACCCGCCTTGACGAGCGTGACAGGGATCACCTGCCCGTCCGCATTGAACACTTGCGTCATACCGATCTTTTTGCCGAGAATTCCTGGACTCATGTCTTTCTACTCTGAGCTTTGACTCTTAACGCCTACCTCTTACTGAACGCCTTAATCTCGACATCCACACCGGCGGGAAGATCGAGCTTCATCAAGGCATCCACCGTTTCCTGCTTAGGCTCGAGAATATCCAGCAGCCGCTTGTGCGTACGAATTTCAAACTGCTCGCGCGATTTTTTGTCAACGTGGGGCGAGCGCAAAACAGTGTACCGATTCTTCAGCGTCGGCAGCGGAATCGGCCCTGCGACTGTCGCACCCGTGCGCCTGGCGGTATCGACGATGTCGGCCGTCGATTGATCCAGAATTCGGTGGTCATAGGCCTTCAGCCGGATGCGGATGCGTTCTTGCATTGCCATCGGTTTAGGCCACGATCTCAGTAACGGTTCCGGCGCCTACCGTGCGGCCGCCTTCGCGGATCGCGAAGCGCAGCCCCTTGTCCATCGCGACCGGCGTAATCAGCTCAATCTCAAGCGAGACGTTATCGCCCGGCATCACCATCTCCATACCTTCCGGCAGCTTCGCCA